>JANYAV010000024.1 GCA_025361145.1 Dehalococcoidia bacterium
TATACGTCCTAAATTATTAGAATGGGAATTAACTTGTAATACGATCAGACCTAGTCAGGCCTTGCATTACCTTACTCCAGCCGAAAATTTGAAATTGCTTTTAAAGGAGATAAGGTGTCACTGATCAACCGAACGAGTACAGCCAAATGACAAGGTACTTTAAGAAGACTATAATGTAGTTAACCTCGATACTACTTCTAAAACGATCAAATTTTGCAAATCAAGGCGATTAATATTTTCTTCGATTACCAGCAATATTTAAAATATTATAAAAGGGGGCAGATTAGATGTCAAAACATAAATTACCGGAAGGGAACATTATTGGTTTTATCTGTAATAAATGCAAGAGAAACTTCAGAGTTAAGGAAGCTGAAGCCGCCAAGATTACACAATGTGTTTATGACGATTGTAAAAGTAAAGATATAAAAAAAATGTGATGAACTTTTCTGGGTAACAGGAGGATAGAATGCCGATATACGAATATGTTTGCTCTAAATGTAAGACTGAGTTTGAGTTGAGACTCTCATTTGGCGAATTTGATAGTATGCAGCTATGTCCCCAATGCCATGCGAACGCACGAAAGTTGGTATCAAGTTTTTCTACCACTAACGCAGGGAAGGTAGAAATAGCTGAAAAGCCATTCAGAAAATATGCGACTAAAGAATCGGAATCGCAGACTTTCAATGTGCTAATCACGCCCCCACCAGTTCAAACGAAATTACTTTCATCACCCGCTAAGAAGGGTATTCCTGCTCGAAGCAAGAAAAAAGTAACAAATTAGCTAGGAGGGTCGCAATGACCAGGAAACTGTACCGCAGCCGAGTTGACCGAAAGTTGTGGGGAGTTTGTGGTGGATTAGCAAAATATTTCAACATTGACCCCACCGTTGTAAGAGTAATTGCCGTAATATCTTTGTTTGTGGGCAGTCTGGGTTTCTGGATTTATATAGTAATGGCACTAGCTGTCCCCCTGGAGAGTTAACAGCGTAATCTTCAAACCGAAAGCCAGCCCCTGTCTCGGGGCTGGCTTCTTTTATTGAACAGCTTACTGATTAGATTTTAGCTAGAACCACTTTCCATCTAAGTTCTTCGCCAGACCATCACGATAATTAAGGGATACGTGACAACCCCCCGGAATAAATACAGCCTTTGTAACTATTAATTACGTGAAACCTCGCAGTTTTCCCGATCCATTTTAGTATAGAAAGTAATCAGGGGCTCAATTTAACAAAGAATTGACCACTGAGGCGTAAGATGAACAATAGAATAACACAGACAGCATACTGCCCTAAATGTGGCGGAAGAGTATTTTTAGATAAAGACTACTATGGTTGGTATGCACAATGTCTTCTGTGTGGTCATCTGCAAAACTTAGAAAAGGTTTCCGCGAAGTTGACAAGGACTACCGATAAAGCCTTTACTCAGCCTATCAAGATGCAGAGAACCAAAATCAAGTTATAGCTTGGATTCTGTCTCTCTATCTCGGGCAATATTGTATTTAACCGCCTTCAGGGGGAGTTGTTACCGTTGTATCATTTATCGAATTACTGGAACAACTTCCCCCTTGGGGCTTTTTATGGCTGAAACCGAATATGTAGATTATTTCCAAAATTCCTAATGTGTTAAAAATAATAAGGCAAATAAACCAGGCCAGATGATTGTTCCTGCCGGCTCTCCATAAGGCAATCGCCTTCCAAACTCCCTGCCATGCGACTATGATTGGAATGATCCACGCAAACGCTATAAACCAATGCGGAAATACCTGGTCCATATCCCCTCCTCTTAAAGCCTAATTCTAACGTTAGTATATATTATAACCGCTTTGACAATAGTGCTGACCTCATCATCTAATTTTGCATCATAACAAAGCGAGGGCGAATGTAAACACTCGCCCTCGCTTTTGGGTTTAATGATTCTAAAATTCCCTATTTTAGACTTTGAACAGCAATTGTGAGTAGGTAGGCATGGGCCAAAATTCGGCATCAATCATAGTCTCGAGCATATCGGCATCTTTACGCAGCTCGCCCATAGTCTTGAAGACCTGATCGCGATATGCTACAGCCTGGGCTTTAACATCGCCGTGCAGAGTGCCCGCGGTTTTGAGCGCCTTCTCTAGTTTGGTCAGGTTGGCGTTGAACGACTTCAGTGAATCGCTAATCTGGACAAATAAGGCTTTCTCGACATCCGCGTTACCTTCAATAGCCAGGACACCGCCGATCGACGCTGCCAGGTCGGCTTTATAAGCAATAACAGCAGGCACAATTTGGCGCTTGGACATCTCGACCATGGTCAGGGCTTCGATGTTGACCGTCTTGATATAGATTTCATATTGAATCTCGCAACGGGACTCCATCTCGACATGAGACAGGACACCATGTTTTTCCATCAGTTTGAGGTTCTTTTCCGCGCGGATTGCCGCGATGGCGTCGACTGTATTCTGGATGTTGGGTAGTCCGCGCTTCTTGGCCTCGGCAACCCATTCCTCTGAGTAATTGTTGCCATTGAAGATAACGCGTTTGTGTTTCTTAATGACTTCCAGGATAATGGCGCTTATCTCTTTCTGTACGTTAGAAGCTTTCTCAAGCCGGTCGGCGAATTGGCAAAGACTTTCAGCAACAATGGAGTTAAGACTGTAGTTGGCCTGGGCGATAGATTGGCTAGAACCGACCATTCGGAATTCGAATTTATTGCCCGTGAAGGCAAATGGCGAAGTTCTGTTCCGGTCGGTGCTATCCTTAGGCAGTGATGGCAGTGAACTGGTTCCCAGGGTCATAATTCCGCCCGACTTGCTCTTGGTTGCACCGCCTGCTTCGATCTGGTTGAGGATATCCGTCAATTGCTCGCCGAGAAAGACAGAGATAATAGCCGGCGGAGCTTCATTAGCGCCTAGTCTATGATCATTGCCTGGGCTGGCGGCAGAGGCTCTCAGCAGATCGGCATATTCATCCACACCTTTGATGATTGCACTCAGGAAAACCAGGAATTGGATGTTATCATGAGGTGTTTTCCCGGGTTCAAGCAGATTCTGTCCGTCATTAGTAGACATAGACCAGTTATTATGTTTGCCTGAGCCGTTAATACCGGCAAAGGGTTTTTCATGGAGCAAGCAGACCAATCCATGACGCAGAGCAACTTTTCTCATCGTCTCCATCGTCAGTTGATTGTGATCGGTAGCGATGTTGGTGGTAGTAAAGATCGGGGCGAGTTCATGCTGCGCGGGTGCAACTTCGTTATGTTTGGTCTTGGCCGCTACACCCAACTTCCATAACTCCGTATCCAGCTCAGACATGAAAGCCGCGACCCGATCCTTGATCTGGCCAAAGTAATGATCCTCCAGTTCCTGCCCCTTGGGAGGCTTGGCGCCGAAAAGAGTGCGGCCGGTCAAAATCAGGTCTTCGCGCTCTTCAAATAACTTTTTATCGATAAGAAAGTACTCTTGCTCAGGACCAACCGTAGTGGTGACCCGTTTGGTGGTTTTGTTACCCAAGATGCGCAGGACCCTGAGTGCCTGACAATTCAAGGCATCCATCGAGCGCAGTAACGGGGTCTTCTTATCCAGTGCTTCACCGGTATATGAGGCGAAAGCAGTAGGTATATACAGGCTGCCGTCCTTATAAAAAGCTGGCGAGGTGCAATCCCATGCGGTATATCCACGAGCTTCAAATGTAGCCCGCAGGCCTCCGGAGGGAAACGAGGAAGCATCCGGCTCTCCCTTGATAAGCTCTTTCCCGGAAAACTCCATGATCATACGCCCATCAGTGGTCGGTGAAATAAAGGAGTCATGTTTTTCTGCGGTAATGCCGGTCAAAGGCTGGAACCAATGAGTGAAATGGGTAGCGCCCTTGTTAATAGCCCAATCCTTCATTGCAGAGGCCACTACTTCAGCTACCTGCGGATCAAGGGGTAACCCTTCTTCAATTGTCTGCCTTAAAGACTTATATATCTCCTTCGGCAAGGTCTGGCGCATGACTGAATCATTGAAAACATTGCTTCCATAGATCTCCACGGGGGCTCTCATTTCGTTTGCGTGGTGCATTCCTAATTCTCCTTCATTAAACACAATTCAACTATATCGCCGCCGCAAAAACAAATGGCCGCGATCAATTTAACTTTACCATTATAATGTTACAACAATGTTTCGTAAATAAAGCCTCTTTTATAGCGTTTATTTTGGAGACTAAAACTAATACCTATTATGTTAAATATCTCGTTTCATGCTATACTTACGGATATGACTGTGGGGTTGCAATTCTGATAACATGTAAACAGATCTTCCCTATGGCTTCAATAAATACCAACTAAAAGGAGATAACCATGAAGCGCGATTTAACCGCTAAACAGCTTTTAACCCGGGTTAAAACCCAAACTAAAAGGCGAGAAAAAAAGAAGCTCGTCAACCAGGTGAAAAGACTGGAGAAAAGACTGGATAAGGTTCAAGCTGCAACTCAGACTACTACCTAGGCTGGTTATTTAATTTGAATTCCGGAGCGTTAATTTATGTCTCCGGAATTCTTTTACCCTTTTTGCAGCCTCTTTGTCAGACGTAATTAAACATCCTCTTTCTCTTAACTTCTCTTTGAACCAGCGCTAATAGACTACCGTTCCTTAGCGATTTGTCCGGTAATTAACTTTTCACCACAATCCGTTAGAGCATAGATATCCGCTATCCATAAGCTTACAACCTTAGCACAGGAGTGAATTATTCCCTATTTCCCTCTATAATGGTATAAATTTCGGTGTTTTAGGTTATGGAAGGAAATCTTCATGGCTCAGCATGATATCGTAATATTTTTTCTTCAGATTGCTACGATGCTTGGGGTAGCTTTAGTTTGCGGTCAGCTCATGCGCCTCTGCCGTTTACCTGCTGTACTGGGAGAACTGGCTGGAGGTGTGCTACTAGGGCCAACTCTCTTCGGCATACTTGCCCCTAGTGCCTACACTTTTATCTTTCCATCTACCGCTAATATCATAACCTCAAGGGAAACACTCCTCACCGTCAGCGTGGTGCTCTTTCTGCTGGTAGTCGGCATGGAATTAAATCCCGGACAATTAAAGACCAGAGGCTCAAACATACTCTGGACCAGTCTTCTGGGGATCGTGATTCCGTTTGCTATGGGCTACGCACTAGTAACTCTAGTGCCAGCGATGTGGGGTAATCAAGCCAGAGACAATACATTCATCTTCGCTCTTTTTATGGGAACAGCTCTTTCCATTTCTGCACTTCCGATCATAAGCCGAATATTAATGGACTTAAACCTTTTAAAGACTAGACTAGGGACTGTGATTATTGCTTCTGCCACTATTAACGACCTCATTGGCTGGTTTCTATTAGCCGTCATTATGAACAGTTTTATCCTTTCGGGGGATCCTCAGGTTAACATTTGGATAATGCTCCTGCGGATTCTAGGGATTTTTATAGTGATTTTAACTCTGGGACGCTGGCTAATACAGCGAACTTTACGGTGGTATGAAAAACGTTTTGCTAATTCTGGGATACTACTCGCATCCTTTGTTTTATTGGCCTTAATAGCCGCGTCCGCCGCTGAGGCTATCGGAATACACGCTATTTTCGGCGCCTTTTTAGTGGGTATCGCCATCGCACAAAATAAGGAGAAACGCGGCAAGGCTCAGGAGTCTTTATACCAGCTGGTAAGCTATGTTTTCGCACCACTATACTTCGTCTCAATTGGCTTAAGGGCCAATTTCGCTGCAAGGTTTGACCTGGTTCTAGTTATTGTGTTGATTCTGGTCGCTAGCGTGGGGAAAATAGCGGGAGCCACTCTCGGAGCGCGGCTTAGTAAAATCCCTCTCCGGGAGGCTCTTGCAGTGGGCTTCGGCATGAATGCCAGAGGGGCGATGGAGGTGCTGATAGCATCGGTAGCTCTTCAATACAAACTGATAGACGAACGTATTTTCGTAGCCTTGGTAATCACTGCTTTTGTCACCACCATCATTGCCAGTCCCATTATGCAGCATTTGATGGCAAACGGGACTGATAAAGCCATGAATATTAACAGCCCAAATCCAGACGGTCCCTAATTTCATAATTTAACAATTTTATGTGCTAATTTGACAATTATTTAAAAAAACTTTTATACTTGATAAGATATTTATAAAAGCTAAGAAAGAGACGAGTAGGTCTTTAGCGAAGCTCAGAGAGCCGGGGTTGGTGTGAACCGGTGCTAGCGCAGAGATTGAATGGACTCCCGAGCTGCCCACCGAAAGGGAAACCGATTAGGATGGGCCGGAAAGAGCACCGTTAGCCAGGCTCAGGGTATCATCCTTCTAAAGAAGGCCGTACCTGCAAAGAGATAATCGATCTGTTTCCAGTTTCTGTTAGATCGATTAATTAGGGTGGTACCGCGAAGATAAATACCTCGCCCCTATCGGGCGGGGTATTTTTATTTTTGTTCGGGAGAGAAAAATGTATCACCCTAATTTAGAAGAGGTTAAAAAACACCGGAGCGAAGGTAATCTGATTCCGGTCTACCGGGAGATCGTGGCCGATCTGGAGACACCGGTCTCGGCCTTTCTTAAAATCAACCGCGGCGGCCCTTCCTTCCTGCTGGAAAGTGTGGAAGGCGGTCAGAGACTGGCCCGGTACAGCTTCATAGGTACCGAACCCTATAAGACTCTCAAGGTCAATACCGCAGATGCTATAGATCCCCTGCCAGATATTGAAGAAGAAGTATCCCGCTTTAAAATAGTCCCGGTCGAAGGCCTCCCTCGCTTTCACGGTGGTGCGGTGGGCTACCTCAGTTATGAGACTGTTAACCACTTCGAGAAACTGCCCAGTCCCTCTTCTGATCCCCTCGACCTGCCAGAAGCCTTCTTCATGTTCACCGATACATTGCTGGTTTTTGATCATGTTACCCACACTATCAAGGTCCTTAGCCATGTGCGATTGGATGGAGATATTGAGAAGTCTTATCTGAAAGCTACCCATAAAATTGATGAGATGGTCGAACGCCTCAATCAACCCCTGCTGATTGCGTCAAAACCGCAGTTAAGCCAAACAACCCCCAGCTATACCTCAAATTTCACTAAAAACGAATTTGAAGAGGCCGTTAGACAGATTAAACAATATATCAATGCCGGAGACGCAATCCAGGTCGTGCTTTCACAGCGGCTGACCAGGCCTACCTCATTGCCTCCCTTTGAGATTTATCGGTCTTTACGCACCGTTAACCCCTCGCCTTATATGTTCTATCTGGATTTTCTGGATTTTCAAATTGTGGGAGCTTCACCAGAAATTCTGGTGCGTGTAGAAGACGGTAACGTCATGACGAGGCCGTTGGCGGGGACCCGGCCGCGTGGGCTGGGCGAAGAAGAAGACCGCCGACTGGAACAAGAACTCAAGCAGGATGAGAAAGAACGTGCGGAACACATCATGCTGGTAGATCTAGGCCGTAACGATATCGGGCGGGTTAGCCAACCCGGCAGCGTTAAAGTCAGCGAACTGATGGATATCGAACGCTACTCGCATGTCATGCATATGGTTACCCACGTTCAGGGCAAGCTGCGTCCTGACATGACAGCCTTTGATGCACTGCAAGCCTGTTTCCCCGCCGGTACAGTCTCAGGCGCTCCCAAAATCCGCGCTATGGAAATCATCGCTAAATTTGAACCGGAGAAACGTGGGCCTTATGCTGGCGCCTGCGGCTATTTTTCTTTCTCTGGCAATATGGACATGGCCATTGCCATCCGCACCATCGTCATGAGCAAAGGCACAGCATATGTCCAGTCCGGCTGCGGTATCGTCTATGATAGCGTACCTGAAAAAGAATACGAAGAAACTCTTAATAAGGCTAAAGCCCTGGTTAAGGCCATCGAACAAGCTGAAAAACAGCAGGGGGAGAAAAATGCTGCTTATAATCGATAATTACGATAGCTTTACCTATAACCTGTACCAATATTTTTGTGAGCTTGGCCAGGAGGTTAAAGTCATCCGCAATGATAAAACCACTCTAGCCAGTATTGAGCAAATGGCACCGGAGCGTATCGTCATTTCACCAGGACCGTCCACCCCTTTACAGGCCGGCATCTCTAATGAAGTCATTCGCTATTTCGGGCCTCAGTTTCCCATCCTGGGAGTCTGTTTGGGTCATGAGTGTGTTGGCTACACTTACGGCGGATTTATCTCGCAAGCTAATCAGATCATGCACGGCAAGGCCTCCTTGATCCACCATAATAACGCTGGCGTTTTCAAAGGACTGCCAGATCCGCTTTCCGTGATCCGCTACCATTCGCTGGTCATTAAAAAGGAGGGACTTCCTGATTGTCTGGAGATCACGGCCTGGACTGACGATGGCACTATTATGGGCGTCAAACACCGGGAACATAAGGTGGAGGGAATCCAGTTTCACCCAGAGTCTTTTATGACCCAGTGTGGTAAAGAACTACTGGGAAACTTTCTGAAGGGGAGTAAATAAAATGATTAAAGAAGCGATCGGCAAGCTGGTTAAAAGACAGAACCTGAGCAGGCTGGAAGCTGGCGCCGTTATGACCGAGATTATGGAAGGGCAGACTACCACCGCCCAGTTGGGCTCATTTCTGACCGCCTTGAATATGAAAGGTGAGACTGGCGATGAAATCGCGGGCTTGGCTGAATCCATGCGGGCTAAAGCCTTACAGGTTGCCACCGATGGTCCTGTCCTGGATATCGTGGGAACTGGCGGAGACGGCTTGAACACCTTTAATATTTCTACTGCCGCGGCTATTGTGGCTGCCGGGGCAGGAGTCAGAATCGCTAAGCATGGCAACCGGGCCGCCACCGGGAAATGCGGTGCCGCCGATGTCTTGGAAAAGCTGGACGTCAAGATCGACCTTACCCCTGAACAGGTGACTGAATGTATACGGCAAACAGGCATCGGCTTTATGTTCGCTATGACGTTTCACCCTGCCATGAAACATGCCGCCGTGACCAGGCGTGAAATAGGCGTCCGTACGGTCTTTAATATCCTGGGGCCTTTAACTAATCCAGCTCATGCTAAACATCAGGTCCTGGGAGTACCGAACCCAGAACTGGCCATTAAAATAGTTTCAGCCCTGTCGCAAATGGAGCTGAGCCATGCCCTGGTAGTATACGGCCTGAATGGCATGGATGAACTCTCCATCGCCGGACCCTCGGTCTATTATGAAATCAAGGGACAACAGGTTAAGAAAAACGAAATAACACCGGAGGCTTTGGGATTAAAACGTTGGCCGCTTGAGTCTATACTGGGCGGCACACCTGAGCAAAACGCATCTATAATCAGGCAAGTGCTGCAGGGGACTATCGGCCCGCATAGAGATGCTGTAGTCCTGAACGCCGCCGCTGGCCTGCTGGCCGCTGATAAGGTTAATTCCCTGCAAGAAGGGGTAATACTCGCTAAGCAAGTCATAAACTCAGGCAAAGCAGCGAGCAAACTGAAAGAAATGGTTGAGTTTACGCAAAGCACCGCTGGAAGACAGGTATGATATTAAAAGAAATTGTCGAGAATACCCGGGCGGAATTAGAGGCCCGAAAAAGGAAAATACCCATATCTATTATTAGGGTGATGGCACAATCTCGGCCCCAACCGGTAAATCTGACCAGGGCTCTTCAGGGTGGTCGCGTAAAACTGATCGCAGAAGTAAAAAAAGCCTCCCCTTCCCGTGGAATGATTAGGGCCGATTTCAACCCTGTTGAAATTGCCCAAACGTATGCCGCTAACGGCGCCTCAGCCATTTCGGTCCTGACGGATTCTAAATACTTCCAGGGCAGCCTGGACTTTTTAATTCAGATTAACACCGCTTTGGGCACTAACCATCCGCCCTTGCTCAGGAAAGATTTTATTTTTGATCCCTACCAAATCTATGAATCTCGAGCGTATGGTGCGGACGCTCTTTTATTGATTGGCGCTCTATTAACCTCTGAAGTTCTTAAAGAATTGCTGGGATTGGCCCACAGTTTGAACATGCAATGCCTGGTAGAAACACATAACGAGGAAGAGGCTAAACAGGCGGTGGCCAGCGGGGCACAGATTATCGGCATCAATAACCGCGATCTTAACACTTTCGAGGTCGACCTTGACACTACCAGACGGCTGCGGCCTTTGATACCGGACGATCGCATTGTCATCAGTGAAAGCGGTATTAAAACCCACATGGATATGAAAAAATTGCAATCGATGAGAGTAAACGCCGCTCTGGTTGGGGAGACTCTGGTGGCTGCCCCGAATATTGCGGTAGCTATGAGGAAATTACTATGACACTTATTAAGATCTGCGGAATCATGGAAGTAGAACACGCCCTGGCAGCTGCTCAAGCCGGAGCAGACTACCTGGGACTGGTTTTCGCGACCA
This sequence comes from Dehalococcoidia bacterium, assembly GCA_025361145.1. Classification (GTDB taxonomy): domain Bacteria; phylum Chloroflexota; class Dehalococcoidia; order Dehalococcoidales; family UBA3254; genus UBA3254. Next base: position 10,325 of record JANYAV010000024.1, read on the forward strand.
GCCGACGGCGGATCATGCCGGTCAAGGCCATGGACATTATCCGCGTGGTGCGCCAGTTGCCGCATCCTCCTCTCATTGTAGGGGTCTTCGTCAACGTTCCCGCAGCAGACATAAATTATCTCTCCGAGGTCTGTAAGCTGGACCTGGTTCAACTCAGCGGAGATGAAAGCTGGGAATATTGCCGCGATATTAAACGTCCGGTCATCAAGGCCATTCATGTCGCAGCAGGAAGTACGGTTGATACACTCATAGAGATTATTCAGAAGGGCTACCGCGCCTTATCCCCGGACAGATTAACCTGTCTGCTGGATACTCATAGCAAATCTGCCTCCGGCGGTACCGGACTGACCTTTAATCCAAAGATCGCTAAAGAGGTTGGACTCAAACATCCAGTGCTGGTTGCCGGTGGGTTGACTCCTGAGAACGTTGGCGACCTTATTAGGGTGGCTAAACCGATGGGAGTAGACGTTTCTTCCGGAGTTGAAACGGATGGTATAAAAGACATCCGCAAGATCAAATATTTTATACAAACAGTAAGAGAGGCAAGTAAATGTTAGTAATTATGAAAAATGATGCCACTGAAAATCAGGTGCAGGCAGTTATACAGCAGATCGAAGCCCTTGGATTCAGGGGCGTCCCCATTCCCGGCGCGCTGCGGACCGCAGTCTGCATTGTTGGCAACCAGGGCTATGTTGACGATTCTCAACTTCTCTCGCTGGACGGTGTTAAAGAGGCATTACGGGTCACCAAGCCTTATAAACTGGTCAGCCGCGAAACCCATCCGCAGCAGTCTATCTTTACGATTGGAGGCGTGACCATAGGCGGGAAAACCCCGGTGGTCATGGCCGGACCTTGCGCAATTGAGAATGAGGAACAGGCCTTGACTATTGCCCGCCTAGTGAAAAAAGAGGGGGCACAAATATATCGTGGCGGAGCTTACAAACCCCGCACTTCCCCCTACAGCTTTCAGGGGCTGGGCGAAGACGGCCTGAAAATTCTGGCCAGGGTGCGTGAAGCGACCGGAATGCTGATCGTGACCGAAGCCACGGACTTTGATAATATAGAATTGGTGGAACAATACGCCGACATCATTCAAATAGGCGCCCGCAATATGCAAAACTATGCGCTTTTAAAGCGGGCCGGGCACACCAATAAGCCGATTCTTCTAAAACGGGGTCTGGCTGCTACCATTGAAGAGCTCTTGATGTCCGCCGAATACATAATGTCCGAGGGTAACAACAGGGTAATTCTGTGTGAGCGCGGTATTCGCACCTTTGCCGATACCACCCGCAACACTCTGGACATCAGCGCCATTCCCTCCATCAGAGAGGTCAGCCACCTACCCGTGATAATCGATCCCAGTCACGCCGCTGGCAGAAGGGAATACGTCATTCCATTGTCCAGGGCAGCAATTGCGGTAGGAGCAGACGGTTTGATTGTAGAGGTACATAACGATCCACCGCATTCAATATCGGACGGGAAACAGTCGCTATATCCCGAACAGTTTGCTACCCTTATGAAGGAGATTAAGGGAATGAGTCCTAAGTCTTAATAATTTTGGATATCGGAATTTAAGATTTATTATTTTTGTTCCAGGAGGTTCGCCATGCTGCCAGATGAAAAGGGTTATTTTGGAGAATTCGGTGGCTGCTTTGCGCCGGAGACCCTCATACCTGTTGTAAACGAATTGACTAAAGCTTATCAGGGGATCCAGCAAGACCCATCCTTCTGGGCTGAGTTTGACGGCTATTGCCGCGATTATATCGGCCGGCCTACCCCTTTATACTTTGCTGAAAGACTGACCGCTCACTGCGGCGGTGCACAAATCTATCTGAAAAGAGAAGATCTTTCCCACACCGGCGCTCATAAAATTAATAACGCCCTGGGGCAGGGCCTGCTGGCCCAACGCATGGGCAAAAAACGCATCATCGCCGAGACTGGCGCCGGACAGCACGGGGTAGCCACGGCGGCCGTTTGCGCTAGATTAGGACTGGAGTGCGTAGTCTATATGGGTGAAGAGGACATGGCCAGGCAATCCCCTAATGTCTTCCGCATGAGGCTTTTGGGCGCTAAAGTCGTACCTGTTACCAGCGGCAGTAAAACCCTTAAGGACGCGGTCAATGAGGCTTTGCGCGACTGGATCACTAATTGCGAAAACACTTACTACATCCTTGGCTCTGTTGTGGGACTGCATCCCTATCCGGCTATGGTCAGGGATTTTCAATCGATTATCGGCACGGAAGCCCGCCGTCAAATTCTGGAAAAGACCGGGCGGCTCCCAGACTATCTGATTGCCTGCGTTGGCGGTGGTTCAAACGCTATGGGAATCTTCAAGGCTTTTCTGAATGATAAAGAGGTCAAGCTGATCGGAGTGCAGGCCGCCGGTAAGGGCATCGAGACCGGCGAACACGCCGCGCCGCTACTAGCCGGAAGTATTGGCGTCTTCCAGGGCGCCAAATCTTATGTGCTGCAAGATCGATACGGTCAGATTACTAATACCTACAGTATCTCGGCCGGGTTGGATTACTGTAGTGTAGGCCCTCAGCACAGCCACCTGAAGACTATTGGACGGGCACAGTATTTTTCAGCTACCGACCACGAAGCTCTGGCGGCTTTTCAATTATTGTGCAAAATCGAAGGCATCCTTCCCGCGCTGGAGTCTTCGCACGCTGTCGCTTATGCTTTAAAGTTCGCCCCTACTCTGGAAAAAGACAAAGTGATCATTGTTAACCTTTCAGGTCGAGGCGATAAAGACCTTCAAATTGTGATGAAAGCGCTAGGAGAATAATTATGAGCAGAATCACGTCAGTCTTCCAAAAAGTGGGGCATAAAGCCCTGATTCCTTATATAACTGTGGGCTACCCTGATACGAAAACCACACTTAAAGCCATTTCCTTGCTGGAGGCAAATGGGGCGGATATTATAGAGCTGGGTATCCCCTTCTCAGACCCGCTGGCAGACGGTGCCACGATACAGGAATCCAGCTATCAAGCTTTGCGTAAGGGCGTGAATACCGATACCTGCCTGGAAATCGTCCGACAGGCCAGGAAAAAGACCACTGTTCCCCTGGTTTTCATGAGCTATTACAATCCTGTTCTGCGCTATGGCTTAGAAAAATTCTGTATTGCTTGCGCTGAGGCGGGAGTTGACGGTTTGATCGTGCCTGACCTGCCCCCGGAGGAAGGCACCGATCTTAAAAGCTTTACCCTTCGGTACGGGCTTGATCTGATCTATTTGCTGGCCCCCACCAGTACACCGGAACGTATCAAAATGGTGGCAGAACAGTCCAGCGGCTATATTTATCTGGTTTCTGTGGCAGGAGTAACCGGTGCCCGCACTAGCCTTCCGCCTGATTTGCACTCATTTATCGCCCGGGTCCGTCGGGAGACCAAAAAACCACTTTGCGTCGGCTTCGGTATCTCTACACCGGAACAAGCCGGGGAAATCGGTAAATTGGCTGACGGCGTGATCATCGGCAGTAGGCTCATCCAGTTGATGAAAGAGGATCAAACCCTTAGCAGTCTGGCTAAGTTTATTAAAACTTCAAGGACTACGCTAATTTAGGTGATTTACAAAATACGAATAATAAACTCAATGATGTGCTGAAGACGCCACCCCTTTCAACAAGCTGTTGCTCTAGCTGGCAATACCCAGCCTTGTTTGGATTTTAGTAACAGAATTTTGAATTTAAATGTAAGCTCGGCCTATGACATCGGGAATTTCATCGGTGCGATCAACTCTAGCCAGGTGTACTGCCTGATCTTTTGAGGCGGATTAAACATCACTTCACTAATCTCACGCAACACCCCCTGCAGAGACTTTTCATTTCTTATACACACGCAGTGATCGCCAACCCAGATTTTCCCCTTGTTTTGAGCAATTTCAAAAACGTCGCGCTCTCCATTCTCCCAGGTGATAGCTATAGTGCCGACATATCCCTCAGGCTTGCTCACTGGTTCACCTCCCTTGATAATCCTGGCGACTCCCTATTTTTCTTACTTAATTGATTATTAACTAAGATAACCTAACAATCACAGAAATTCAACAGCTAAACTGTTCTGGTGTCCTAAAACAAAACCCCAGATACAATTATGATACTTTACAGGGGATGTTACACCCATAACTTATGCGGACTTCGGCAAACGAAAAACCCCTGGCCGTTTTATTGACCAGGGGTTAATTTTAGTCTTGTTTTCAACTGAGCCGCCTGGGAATCGAACCCAGAACCTACTGATTAAGAGTCAGAGAAAGTTAGAACAAGCATTCTAATCTAACCCCTTCCTCCTTCTTGTTTAATTTATTTTTCTACTTTTATTATACTCGCTGCACGGGTCGTTTAGGGGAAAGAGTTCTGCGGAGTTGTTTTCGAGTGGATGATCTAACAGGAACTGTTTCCTGGGGCGCGAGGGGCTCGGTTTTCATTGCAATCTTTAATCCAAGAACAGCCAGCATACTGCCCAACGCCTCCAGAGTAAGATTGGTCTCTCCGCTTTCTATTTGAGCAATGTAGGGCTGTTTAACTCCCAGCTTATCCGCCAGTTCCTTTTGAGTTAAATCGGCTGCCTGACGGGCATGGAATAAAGCCAGGCCATATTCCGATTTGGCACATTCAGATCCGTAGGATTTAGCGAACGCAGGATCCTTAAGTTCCTCGATTAAATCTCTCTCAAGTTGATCAAGCATATTATTTGTTCTCCCATTTCAGATATTCATGCAATAATTCACGGGATTTCTGAATTTCCCGTTCGTAATTATTATCTTTATGCCATCCATGTAAGAGTATAAAGGTTTGGTACTTCAAATTATGATAAACAGCGATTCTCCAACCTAAGGCACTATTCCGCAGTTCATAAAAACCATTGTCTGGTCCTGCGATAACATCCATGGATTTGGTCTTAAGTATATCCGGACCGTTTCTTCTCAAGTCATCCAGTTTACGATGAATGTTAGGCTTAATGCTATTGTCTTGAGCAACAATCCAGTCACGGGCTGGTTGTTTACCATCTGGTCTTTCATAAGCAATTACTTTATATATTTGCATTATAACCCACTAACTTATATTTTACAACAGGTCTTTAGCAATATTATTAAAGATATACTACCGGCAGCGCGGGTTAAGGATATTTGCGATAACTGCCAACAACTTTGGCAATGCCCTGACAATCGGTCATTTTACGGGTAGCATAACGGTTCTCCAGCCAATAACCATCGCCAATGATTTTGAGCTTGGCGACATGGAGCTGGTCGTCGCAAATACAGACCACCTTATCGCCGTTGTCGATTTGACTGTCATGGTCGACGATAACGTAGTCGCCATCATGTAATTCCGGCTCCAGGCAATCACCGGAGACGCGATAGGCTTTGATTGAAAAGGGGGCGGTCACCGGCCGATCCACATAAATATGGTCGATAGCCTCGACAGGGTCGCCGGCATGGACCCGGGCATAATCGGAGTAGACGTTGATTTTAAGGGGCGGATTGACAGCATGAGTTTCCCAGTCTTCTGTAGAACCAGTGGGGCTGATGCCATAAATATACATTATCAACTCTTGCGTGGTTTTATTTAAGCCCACGGCGAATTTGTTAATTAGCTCTTCTGAATAGTTTGGGTAATGGCCCAACTCTATGCGGGAGATATAAGAGCGTTTAATGCCGGATTTTTTCTCTAAATCCTCCTGCGTGATATGCAGCTCTTCTCTTAATCGTTTGACCTTGATACCCCAATTTTCCATTTAAACCCTCTGCGATTTATTGTAGCACTACTGCGACATTTGTCAATAGTTTTGTTATTTTGAGGCTAATTTGACACTAGACTATTTGTAGTTAGTATGCTACTGTTTGTAGCATGTTGTTAATAAATAGACTAAAAGACGCGCAAAAAGCAGAGAATCTGAGTGATGCCAAATTCGCTAAAAAGATCGGGGTTCATCGCACCACCTGGATACGGATTAAGACCAAACAGGTAGGCATCTCGACCCGTGTCTTACAAAACATCATCACGGTTTTCCCTGGATTTAAAAAGGAAGTGGATATATTTTTATCCTGTAATGCTACTGTCAGTAGTAAGGAAGGAGGAATAATTAAATGACAATGTCGAGAGAAGAGTGCGGGCGGATCGGCGGACTGAGAACTTTAGAGAGGCACGGCAGGAATCACTTTTCCAGCATCGGCAAGTCTCCGAAACCCAGGAATCCAACATTAGCTGAAATACTGGAGCGAAATCCAGAATTAACGATAAAGGAGGATTGGAAAGAAAAGAATCCTCGGCAACTGAGTCTAGCGGCTCAACGAGTGATTGACCGAATTATCAGAGAAGCAAGGGAGGTGCACCTTATCGAATCAAAAAAGAGCTTATAAACTGCTAACACCGACAACATCCAATAAATAGAAGGAGCCGCTGGTTAAGAGCCAGGGCTCCGAGGAGACACCCGATTGAAACCCACACTTACCCTACCAGAGAAACCCAAAGACAATAATGAACGCTACTGCCCGCAGTGCAGGATCGACAGAATTATCCTGCGCGACATGCTGCACTCCAAAGGGAATTCTCGAGGAGGCAACCGATCTCGCAAGGCAGAGGCACACAGAATTATGGACAATTGCCCGGCATGCCGGGCTGCCATGAAAGTACATAAGAAAGGACTTTCATAAGGGCAGTCCTTGCTTTTAGGCAAGGGCTGTCCTTTAAGAACGAAGGAAAGAGAAACGAGATGGCCAAAGGCAGAATGCTACACAAGAAAATCTCCAATAGCAAGCGGGTCAATGACCTGCCGGTGGAAGCGGCACTGCTTTACACCTGGCTGATCTCCCATCTCGACTATAACGGGGTGTTTTACGGCAGCGCACAAATGATTAAAAGCCTGGTATTTCCGCGCCGAGAATGCAGCGTTAAGCAGGTTGAAAACTGGTTGCGGGCTATGGAAACGGCAAAAAATGATGACGGAATGACGCTGGTAAAACGATTTAAGGTTAATGAGGAACTTTTTTTATGGATGCCAGGGTTTAAGGGAGAGCAGCCGGGACTGCGCGCGGAAAGGGAGGCAAGTGACTTCCCAAACCCACCCCAAATGGATAAAACGAGCCAGAATAATGATACAAATGACGGAAATTTGCGGGAAAAAGACGGGAATAATACTGAAAAACAGCGGCAAATTGTGGGAGTCATCCCGGAAAAAGACGGCGAAAAGTCCGCACAAGGACAAGGTCAAGTACAAGGGGAAATACAAGAAGAACTAGAAGAAGAAAAAGAAACCAGTAGTTGTTGTTCAGAAAATGACAAGTTGAGCTCCCAGGAAATCGCCGAGGTGGCCAAGGCCTTTGAGGAAAACGTGTGCAAGCTGACCTCAGGGATCGCGGTCGAATTGAACGAAGCCCTGCAATACTACAGCAAACAGGAACTTTTAGACGCGATAAAAGCCTGCGCCCTGCAAAACAAGCACACGATGGCCTATTTCCTGGGGGTACTGCGGAACAAAAACGGCGCCCACTGCGACAATGGGCCGCCGAAATACAAAGTTGATCCGGATAAATATATCAAAGGCAAATACGGACATATGGTCCAACGTTAAAAAAGGAGATAAACGCATGAATCTGGACTCGCAACTCAAACCGGCACATCGGGCAGCCGGCCTTCGCCTGGAGGACGATGAGGATTTTATCTATCTGACCTTGAATGACGAAGGAATTGGAATTTTCAGGCTGGGAACTACCCGGCATGAAATATTAGAAATTGCCGATCGTTATGTTAAGGCAGCGACCAGCAGCAAAATATTATGGAGCTTGAAAAACATATGCAGTGCGTGACGTGTCAAACCGATCTGGTAAGTCTGGGTCTGGCCATTCTGAAGGTTAAGGTGGGTTATTGCCCCAAGTGCGGGCTGATGTATGCACAGAAGAAGGGGGCGGCTGGGGGAGCAGCGGGCGTGACGGGAAGCAAGTAAACCTCAATAATACTTGATAAACAGACTCTCCACGTTATATACTAACCACAAATAATAAAACTAAAGACAATTAAATTGTATATTGACTGATATCAAACTTCTAAATAAAATAAGTCGAGATGGTTAAAATAGGACAGTGATTACTTTATCATGAACATAAGAATCGGTGAAATTTTTAGAGTAGAATGGCCAGGAAACCGAAACAAAAACGAGGTTCCTGGTAAGTACCGATCTTACTATGAATTGACTCAAGGAAAACATACAGTTGGCGCTGATATCAACAAGGGTATATGGGCCTATAAAGAAATACGAGAAACTAATACCAAATTTAATAGGCGACCGGCAATACTTTTACACAGTAACCCATGCAAAGAAGCTTCACTGGACGTACCCTGGATAGACATCATCGAACCCGATAACGGCTCAGCCATTTATAACGGAGATAATAGAAAACTATCAACACCTTCAACTGCCAGGGGGAATGACCTCCTTATTAATCTATCCCGTTTCTACAATACTCCAGAACTCCGTATTTATGCACCCCCAATTCTATTATTTACTCAACACATAACAAATGGAAACCGAAGAGGATACAGACAATTCTCTGGCTATGGAATACCTACAAAATACGTTTTACAATCACAATCCGCAAAAGATATATATTTTACAAATCTAGTTCTTGAAATCGCATTATTCAATCTGGACAAAGAGAATGATTCATTCGATTGGAAATGGATAGATGCCCGACGGGATAGTTCAACGACAGCGGAGGCGGCTTTACGTTTAGCGCCATCAGCTTGGAAACTATGGGTTTTACAAGGTGATGATGTTATAGAGCATTGTCGGAGAAAAGTTGCCAGAAATAGAGTGGTTTGCTCAAAGGACCAACTTCCTGAAACAAACGGTGACATTGAATTACTGGAAAAGTTGGTCGCAGCATTTCGCCCAAACCGTTATGCATTCGAAGGTTTAGCCGCACTAATAGCACAAAGAGTGATTGGCAACAATTGTGTGCGTGGTTGGGTCACTAAACGCTCAGGCGACGGTGGTGTCGACTTCGTATGCCGCCTGGATGTTGGCACAGGTCTTAGCCGGTCATCCATGGTGGTTTTGGGCCAAGCAAAATGCACTGGAATTAAAACAGCGGTTAGTGGTCACGATTTAGCCAGGGTGGTTGCGCGTTTGCAAAGGGGCTGGCTGGGAGTATACGTCACAACCGGAATATTTTCTGAACCTGCCCAAGAAGAATTATATGCCGATAGATATCCAATTGTACTAATAAGTGGAAAGCGTGTAGTGCAGGAAATAAAACTAATAATGAATACTGAAAACATCGGCTTTGAAGAATTGTTATCGCGGGAAAGTAAATGGTACCAAGAACATATAGAACCAGTTGACGCGGGACGCATCGTGGATCAAACCATGTTTGGAACTGAATTTACTCCCGAGACCGATTAGATGGAATGATAATATGATACAAAATAAAAAACAGATAAAGACGCTAGATTTATTTTCAGGTTGCGGTGGGAGCAGCTGCGGAGCAAATGAATCCGGAGTAAACATCGTTGCGGCTGTTGATGCTTGGCCGTTGGCAAGAGATACATATATTGAAAATTTTAAAAATATCAGTTTTTATTGTGATTTTATCGAGAATATTAATCCAGCCGATATCGAAAATAAAGTTGGGAAAATTGATTTGATTCTGGCATCCCCTGAATGCACCAGCCACACATGTGCTCGAGGAAACAACCCAGGATCAGAAAGTAGCCGCATGACAGCCTTTGAGGTATTACGCTTCGCCCGGATTTTGAAACCAAGGTGGATCGTTATTGAGAACGTAGTGCATATGCGTAAATGGAAAAGGTATAAAGAACTTATAGATACACTGGAAAAAGAACTCAAATACCAAGTTAGAGTGCAAACGCTCACCGCTTCGGCATTTGGTGTACCACAATCGCGGAGACGGTTATTCATTACGTGTGATAAAAAAGAAATGCCACCCGTTATCACGCCTAGTATTAGGGCACGTCGGAAAACTGTTAAAGACATTATAGAAAACGATGCAGATTATCCGTTTTCACAACTAGTTACTGAAAAGCGGGCAAAGGCAACACTCGAAAGGGCTGAACGTGCATTTTCCGAAGTAGGAAAAGATAAATCGTTTCTGCTTGTCTATTACGGAAGCGATGCCGCTGGCGGATGGCAGTCAATTGACAAACCTCTGCGTACCGTCACAACGGTCGATAGATTTGCATATGTAAAACCCAGTGATAATGGACATTTAATGCGTATGCTCCAAGTCCCAGAGATAAAAGCGGCAATGGGATTCCCTTCTCAATTTAAAATGCCCCATGGAACCAGACGGGAAAAAATTCATATGTTAGGTAATGCTGTATGCCCGCCAGTGATGGAACATGTAATTCGTAGTCTTACACATAAACCACAAGAGTAATGAAGCATATTGGATTTAGCAAATTTTCGTGCCAAATTTAAGGAATGGCAACAGTTAACGGGAATGAATTATGCCGGTCAAGGATAAAAATGAACGATTCGACCAAAGTAATAGTATTTAAACCCAGAGCACGAATGCTTCTTTTACTCGGCGATCAACTCATTAAGGACCCCGGCATTGCCGTTTTTGAACTAGTGAAGAATGCTTTTGATGCTGATTCCCCAGATGTCACTGTTACAATGTCACATATCACTGATCAAAAATTGGGAACTATTGTGGTAGAAGATTCCGGCACCGGAATGGATTATAAAACAGTCACAGAAGTCTGGATGGAACCCGGAACCGATTACCGTGCGCGTCAAAGAGCTAGAGGAGAACGAACTCCAAAATATCACCGTCTACCGCTTGGTGAAAAAGGCGTAGGAAGATTTGCAGTTCATAAGCTGGGAAATGAAATAAGGCTGATTACGCGAAAACTGAACGCGCCAGAGGTAGTGGTGGAGATAGACTGGACGGAATACTCCCAACAAAAGTACTTGGATCAAATTCCTGTCAGAGTTTTCGAAAGAACCCCCAAAGTATTTCTGGGAGAGTCAACCGGTACAAAAATAGAGATTTCTGATCTACGCAATGATTGGAGTCGCGGTATGGTCCGCGATTTGGCAAGGGCCATCAATTCCATCTGTTCGCCCTTTGAAAATATCAAAAACAAAAAAGAAAAAAAGACTACTAAAAAGGACAATCATGAATTTACGGCAAAATTAGTCTTAACCGAAAATCAGGACTGGCTCGAGGGAATATTAAACACAGAGAAGGTTCTAGAGTACGCACTTTTTAAAGCCAGCTGTGAAATAACTGGGACGACTTTGAAATACGACTACGAATTCCGGCCGTACCCTGCAATGGATGCCATAAAGGCAAGAATAGTTAAGCAAAATATCATGCAGTTATCTCAAAATAAAAAGGAAAATATCGATATCGATGTCATCGAAAAGCAAATTGGCCCTATACATTTAGATTTTTATATATATGACAGAGAAGCTAAGATTTTGTCTCTGGGGGTGGCGGACAAGCAAGGATTAAAGGAGTTCCTTGACAAGAACGGAGGTGTGAGAGTCTATAGAGAAGGTATTCGGGTTTACGACTACGGTGAACCTGGAAACGATTGGCTGGATCTCGGAGCAAAAAGGGTAAACATCCCCACAAAAAATATCAGCAACAATCTGGTAATTGGTGCCGTATCCTTACATTACGATAAAAATATTATTTTTAATCCTGATAAAAATTTGGGCTTAATTGAAAAGACTAATCGAGAAGGATTTGTAGATAATGCAGCGTTTCGTGCATTACAGTGGGCTGTTGTTAGTGCTTTCACCCAAATAACTCAAGAAAGAAATAAAGATAAGCTGCGAATCAGAAACGCCTACAACAGCAGCAAGATCAAAGAGCCAGTCATTGAAGATTTAACCGATCTGAAGAGCTTGATTGAAAAAAAAGGATTAGAAGATGAATTAGGCCCTTATATTGACAGAATTGCAGCAGATTTCATAGCTATTAAGGAGAGATTTTTAACCAGTGCCAGCACGGGATTGAGTCTTTCAACCGTTATCCATGAAGTAGAAAAAGGCGTACAAGAACTCAGCAGAGCCGTTGAAGAGGACCGAGCTACTCCCCGAATTAAACGCCTCGCAAGACATTTAGCAGAATTAATAGAGGGTTTTGCCTCATTGATCAGAAGATCCGGAATGACACGGGAACAAGCAAAGATCATGATCGACCAAGCAAGGTTCAATACCGAGTTAAGGCTCAAAGTACATGGAATTACATTAGTAACCAATTTTGACCAGGGCGATTTCGAGGTTAAATGTAGCCGTCGTTTGACAATTGCTACTCTGATGAACCTGATAGACAACTCCATCTGGTGGCTCGAAAATAAATGGGGAGAGTCGAAAAAAAAGAAACGCATATATATTGGCACTTCAAAGGAATTTTCGGACGGACCAGCTATTGTAATAGCAGACAACGGTCCAGGATTTATGGACCCTCCAGAATATATGGTAGAACCATTTATGAGTAGGAAACCGGATGGAATGGGACTTGGGCTTCACATTGCTGATCAAGTCATGAGAGGACAAAAAGGCAGATTAGCATTCCCAGACAAAGGGGACGTCTCGCTGCCAACCGAATTTGATGGAGCTGTGGTAGCTCTAGTGTTTGGAGGGAATAACAGATGAAAGGACTTGGCGGCGTGAGAGTGATTGTTGTTGACGATAAAGAAGACGAAGCACTACCCATACTCAAAGACCTTGCCCAAAGAGGCATTCCTTCGGCTTTTTTTCTTGGAGGGTCAAAAGCCCCCGTTCCTGTCAGGCAGAACCCCGGAATCAGATTAGCTATTCTCGATATGGACTTGGGTTGGATCGGAGCAACTGAAGCGGGAAAAGCCTCTTCACTCGCGAAATTCATCAGCAATATTTTTAGCCCTGAAAATGGACCATATGGTATATTGGCTTGGACAAGTTATCCTGAAATAGTTGAACATCTCAAAAAATACTTATATGCAGAAACATCATTTCCTCGCCCAATTTTCACTTTGTGTCTCACCAAGGATGAATGTTCAATAAAAGGAAAGATAAGTGCCAAACTTTTATCCGAAAAGCTTGATCCACGGCTCGCCGATTTCACTCCGTTAATGCTGATGGAAACATGGGAGGAACAAAGCTTTTGCGCAGCGACGGAGGTTACAAATACTCTTTCTAAAATGGCCGACTGTGATGCGCCTGATCTTGATTCCTGGTCAACTGCATGGAATAAAAATTTCCTCAACTTAATGAATATTTTGGCAAAAGCCGAAATGGAACAAAACCTTGATTTAAATAACTGCCTCTCTGGATTCTACAATATTCTCAATCCATTGCATGCCGACAAAATGGAAACTAAATCCGCAACGCTCGTAAAGACTCATAAAAAAAAGGCAAAAGAAATTATCGCAGCCGACGGTAAAAACGATCTCAATCAAAATGCGAATTTAAATACGATGTTACACCTTGGCTTTGAACAACTGAATCAATATTCACCAGGCAATTTGTACATATTGTCAAAAGCGAAGATCCCTCCAGAATTAGCCAAAATAGATGGTATTCTGACAGAATTGTTCATACCAGTAAAAGACAAAACTGGTAAAGTGAAGCAAGAAGAAACGGAAATATTATTTACAAAAATGAAAACGCAAATAAAATTGATCGCGCTGGAAATTAGCGCTGCTTGCGATTATGCCCAGAAACATATTTATTTAGCTCGTTTTCTTGGAGGAATTCTAATACCGGAAACTCTAATCAAACATATCAGGCATAATGATTTATTCCTGAATAACTTCGGCCCGATATGCTTAAATATTGAAGGCTCACCAAGCGTGTACTACGTATGTTTGAGCGCGAGACATTTTGTAACACTTGATATTGAAAAAGCACAGAAACTTAGAGCAGTCGCCAAAATCAGATCTCAGGCTTTAGCAGTATTGCAAGATTGGTTTGCGCAACATGCCGGAAGACCCGGTATGGTATGGATTGGCACGAAATAGACTATAGCGTTAATCAGCACCCGAACAGGTAATAGAGTTCCGACAGAATTTACATCGCGAGCTTATTCTGTCTAGGTTTTGACAGCAGCTTAACGACGCGGACATCTAAAAATCTAAATGATTGATTATTCTAAATTAGAAACTGCAAAGGTCGAGCCGGAAGCTTCCTCTACAATTGAGACTTACCGAGCCGTTGGCTACAACTTAGAAACAGCTATAGCGGATATTATAGATAATTCTATTTCAGCCGGGGCTGGTAACATTTGGGTTGACTATCTGTGGGATGGGGCTGCAACTACGATTTTCATCACAGATGATGGCCATGGTATGAACAATAAAGAATTGATACAAGCTATGAGGCTTGGTAGCCGGAATCCTCTAGAGAAAAGAGAGCGAAAAGATTTAGGACGATTTGGTCTCGGCTTAAAAACGGCCTCTTTTTCCCAATGCAGAAAGTTTTGTGTAATTTCCAAGAAAATAGGATCCGAGCCCGTTTACTGGACATGGGATTTGGACTATGTAAACCAAAGCAAAACATGGGATATCTTAAAATATAAACCAGTTAACAAGAATGCGTTCAAGAAATTGAATGAAGTTGAGTCAGGAACTGCAGTAATCTGGTGGGACATAGATAGACTTACGGAAAACTCTTCCGCTTCTGACGAAAAGGCAAAAGGGAGATTTCTTGAGGTAATGGAGTCTTCAAAGAATCACATAGGGATGGTATTTCACAGGTTTATTGGGAATGGGCTTAATATATATTTTCGCAATAGGAAAATTGCTGCCTGGGACCCTTTCATGACTGGCACAAACGGGATACAAACCAGACCTGAAACAAAAATTGCAAAAGGTAATATTACGATTCAGGGAAGTGTATTACCGCATAGGTCGAAATTAACACCCGAAGAATACAATTATGGAAAGGGACCCAAAGATAGCTGGACCAATCATCAAGGCTTTTATGTATACAGAAATAACAGATTGTTAGTAGCCGGAGATTGGCTAGGAATGTTCAAGAAAGAAACCCATTATGATTTATGCAGAATAAAACTGGATATTACGAATGATTTTGACAGTGAATGGCAAATTGATATTAAAAAATCTCAGGCAATTCCACCGGCTGCACAACGACAAATAATATTGGTATTAGCAAAAGAAGCTCGAGACTTAGCCGTGGAGGTCTATCGTCACAGAGGTAAAGTTATTAAAAGGACATTTTCTAAAGACAGTTTTCTTCCCATTTGGGAGGAATATGTCAGGCATAGCAAGCGCTTTTATAGACTAAATAGACACCATCCGATAGTGCAGGATTTATTGAACAAGGGAGATGATTCAACAAGAAATATTGAAGAAGCTCTCAAGTTTATCGAAGAAACCGTTCCAGTCCCGTTAATCATGATTAGCGAAAACCAAAACGAGATTAGTTCTGGGAAACCATTTGAAGGGATAAATCATGATCCTATTTTGCGCATCATGAAAGAAATGTACAAGCAAATGATAAATAATGGCTATAGTTCAAAAGATGCAAAAGCGAGAATTGCTAACATAGAACCATTTGATTCATACGTGGAGTATCTTGAGCAATTGGAGGATATTATTGCATAGCGAGGCTATCAGGATCATAAGAATAATGTTAGGGAGTAATATTTCGGTAACAAGGGATGAAATAGAAGCCAAAGTGAAACAGGTTTTGGAAATGCCTGATTACTCAAATTGTGACAGAGATCAGCTAATTAGAGAAATAGAAAGTATTTACAACGTCAGGGTTGATGAATATAGAATTATCGAAAAGAAAGAAAGACGACTACCATGGCTAAATGGTAAAAGAACCGCAATAGACTGGAGTTTCTGGCCCCGTTATAAAGGCTATTTGCAGGATGAAAAAAATTTTGCTCCCGATACATTGAACAGGCTAAACCATCTTACAGACAGAATTCTCGACGGCCTTTTTGATCCAACCGCTAATATAAAAGTAGATAAAAAAGGACTGGTGGTTGGAGAAGTACAGTCAGGGAAAACGTCAAATTACACTGGCCTGATTTGTAAAGCGGCAGATTCCGGGTTTAAGCTCATAATTGTCCTGGCCGGAATTCATAATAACCTTAGAAGTCAAACTCAATTGAGACTAGACGAAGGTTTTCTTGGTTTTGACACACAACTTACACGAGCATTTAATCAGAATAATATTAGAATTGGGGTTGGACGGATCAATCGTAATGGGGTTGCACATTCCCTGACTTCTAGCCTGGATAGTGGTGATTTCACTCAAGGATCTGCTAATAACTGCGGTTTCAATTTTGACACAAACGAACCCATAATCGCCGTTGTTAAAAAGAACCCATATGTTCTGGACAGATTATATAAATGGCTTAATAATCAAGCTACGCAACAGCCCAATGGGACCAAAATCATAAGTAACAAATCATTATTGTTGATCGACGACGAAGCCGATCACTCTTCAATTAACGTTAATAAGACTGGAATGGGTCCAACGACAATAAACAGGCAAATCAGAGATATCCTGAGACTTTTTAGAAAATCAGGTTATATCGGATATACTGCAACCCCATTCGCAAATGTTTTCATACCGCTTGATGAAGATGACCTTTTTCCTCGTGACTTTATAATAAATATTCCCCCACCTTCAAATTATATCGGCCCGGAAAAAGTATTCGGGTTCCATGTTATGAAAGAAGAGGACGAAACACCAAATAATGTTTTGCCGATTGTAAACCGGATAGAGGATTATTTAGATTTTGTTCCGGACAAGCACAAGCAACACGATCAACTTCCTTCCTCTCTTCCCGATTCTCTAAAGATGGCTATTCGTTGTTTCATTATTACTTGTGCGGTTCGGCGACTAAGAGGACAAACTTCGGTCCACAACTCTATGCTCATTCATGTTTCGCTGTTCCAACGCTGGCAAAAACACATTAGTGAACTCGTCCAGAAGCAATATGATTATTATAGGATGGGCATAGACCAAAATGATCCAGAAATTTTGGAAATGTTCAAAACCACTTTTGAAAAAGATCAATTAAATTATAGATCTTATATTAACGTATCCAGCCAGATACTTAATTCCAAATTAGCGAATATTGACCCATCGATTAAGGTCCACTCTTGGGATGATTTGATTCCTCATTTAAATGAAGCGGCTGCGAGGATAGAGGTCAGGGAAATACACGGGGGCTCGAGAGAAGCATTGGACTATTTTGACCACAAAGATGGACTTTCTGTCATCACGATCGGTGGAAATAAACTGTCGAGAGGGCTTACGCTAGAAGGACTATCTATAAGTTATTATTTGCGTTCTTCCAAGATGTACGACACTCTGATGCAAATGGGACGATGGTTTGGTTATCACCCCGGATATGTAGATCTTTGCAGACTTTTTACAAGCCAGGAATTAAATGAACACTTTTGCCATATTACTCGTGCGTCGGAAGAGCTACGAGAAGAATTTGATTATATGGCTGATGTTGCCGGCTCGACGCCGGAACAATATGCTCTGAAAGTAAGAACTCATCCAGGCGTTCTGCAGATTTCCGCCACCAACAAATTACGGTCAGCAGTAAACGTGCAATTGAGCTGGGCAGGACGGTTAGTCGAATCATATGAGCTAATGAAGAATCCGCAAACTATTTCCAATAACTTGAATCACACTCTCAATTATTTTTCAGCCATAGGAAAAGATTACGAATTCAAAAAGGGCAATTTTCTATGGTATGACATCCCCGCAACGCAGGTCATGGAATTTCTAAACGGTATTCGCACGCCCGAAAATTTAAAAGCCTATAATCCACAAAATCTAATAAGATTTATTACCGCCCAGCTGCCAAACGGAGAACTAACACACTGGCGAGTTGCTTTAATGTCTAAAAATAATTCACGCATAGATATACCCCTTCAGATTCGAGGCGAGCTAGTCAATATTGGATGTTGGAGGCGAACCCAGGACCCAAACAATTCCAATGATGACATATATTATCTAAAAAAATCGCATATCTTAAGCCCAGATGACGAGTTCATAGACCTAACGCCACAAGAAAATGAGCGCGCATTGGAATTGACCAGAGAGAATCGTCTAAAGAAAAACAAAGAGGGCGAGCCAGACTATCCAAATGGTGAAATCGTCCGTAATGCGATCAGAGATGCAAAAAATCCACTATTATTAATCTATCTACTTGACCCTTTATACGCAGAAATGCCAAGCGATTCTAACCCTTTTGTAGGATTTGCAATTAGTTTTCCGGGCAGCAAACACCAAGAATATATAACCTATGCAGTACATGAGCAGTTATTGAAATACCTTGATTTCGAAGACAATGAAGAGGATCTGGAAGAAATTGATGAAAATTGAATCTGTCTGGAAAGAACTCGAAGCCGATGAATCAATTTTATACTCTGGATTGCTTTACAAACGTTTTTCAGGGGAAATAAAACCGGACGTTTATGTGGCTTTAAAAGCGCCTGAGAAAATGCGTTGCATAGCAGCTCGCATAAACAATTTCACAAATTCAGAGGTAGAACCACTAAATAGCCTTCGAGACATTAAAATCGAAACTATTCCGGATCAAGAACATCCTGGTAAAAAGTTCCTACTCATTCTTTTACTTGATAACCAGTTTAAAGATATTTTTGCTACTCTATGTGAAGATTTGATGAATAACGTTGCAGAAATTGGCGACGAAAATATGCTGATTAGCGAATTATTAGCAAGACTTTTTAAATGGCAAGCAATATTTGAACAATATAAATTGCCAGGTTTATCTGAAGAATCGCAAATGGGATTATTTGGCGAATTATTTTTCATGAGAAAATTCCTTCACAATTCAGACGACTTCGCATTTTGTCTCAACGCTTGGAAAGGCCCTGAAAACGCTGTTCAAGATTTTCAACATTCGAACTGGGCTATTGAAGTTAAAGCCACTCACGGTAAAAACCATCAAAAAATCCAAATTACAAGTGAGCGTCAACTGGACACGGATATAGTAACCAACATCTATTTATATCATTTGTCTTTAGATATTCGAGAAAACAAAGGTGAAACGTTAAATGACATTGTCGATGACGTTAAAGATATACTCAAGGATAATAGCGTCGCATTTACGGCATTTAAGCTAAAACTATTGAGCGCAGGTTACTTCGAAAATCATCGCGTATACTATACAGACACCGGTTACAACATAAGGCTGGAAAGAATCTTTTTTGTAACCGGAAGTTTTCCAAGGATTACGGAAAGGCAAATAGCAGCTGGCGTAGGTGATGTGAGATATTCAATTATTATTGGAGACGATGTTTCATGGAAAATATCTGAAGAGGAATTATTTTCCCAAGCGAGGAAGAAAAGTGCTTGAGGCGCAAGAAATAGGAATTTTCTTTAGTGAACTTCAAGAGAATATTAATGCCTTACTGGTTTCAGCAGAAGAAGGGGCGACACCTGAACAAATATTTACCGAAACCTCTCTAGCACTACTGGACCAAGCGGGTGAAACTGAGAATTTCCGGGTATGTTACGACGAAAAAACCAGTAAACGGGGTATCGAACATAAAATAAATGGCTACGCTCTATACGAAAACTACGAGACCCTGGACCTTTTCGTAACGATTTACAACAATGGACAAACGATCACTTCGATTCAAAAGAGTGAGATAGACAAGGCGTTCAGTCGAGCTATAAAATTCTTTGAAAATACAATGCATAAAGGTTATGCCGATCAGATTGAGGAGAGCTCAGAGATATTTGATATCGCCAACACTCTCGCTAAATCTCCTGAAGTCAAGGAATATTTAACACGAATAAATATATTCATACTCACTAATGGACAAGTAAAAGCAAATATTGATATAAGCAAGACGTTTACAGACTACAAAATTTTCTTGCGGGTAGTTGATATTGACTATTTATACAATTTATCAGATAAGTCTCGGATTCCTATCGAAATTGATTTCGCTGAATTAGGTGTACCTTTACCATGTGTCACTACAAATGTTGAGCTTGAAGGATACCAATCATATCTCGCCATTGTTCCAGGTTTTATCCTAGCCGACATTTATGAAAAATACGGACCTAGATTACTGGAACAAAATGTGAGATCTTTTCTTCAATTTACTGGAAATATCAATCGTGGAATTCGCGATACAATTCGCAGGGAGCCCCAAATGTTCCTTGCATTCAATAACGGAATTTCCGTGACCGCAGACGAAGTCAGGTTTGTCACATTACCTAATGGCGAAGGCCGCGCCATAGCATACGTAAAGGATTTTCAAATCGTCAACGGGGGACAGACTACTGCAGCCATATATCACACTTGTAAAAAATATTCGGCTAACATTTCCCAAGTATACGTCCAATTAAAATTGACTACGATAAAGAATAAGGAAAACGTCAATCAAACAGTTGCAAAGATAGCGGAATATGCAAATACACAAAACAAAATCTCAGCTTCCGATTTAAGTTCTAACGGCCAGGGTCTGATTAAACTTGAAATGATCTCCAGGTCAACCTGGGCCCCGCCCAAAGATGGCCAATCAAATCAAACCAGATGGTTCTTTGAGCGAGCCAGAGGGCAATTTAAAAACGAACGTCTGCGTCAGGGATTTACGCCATCGAAGAGAAAAGCTTTTGATTTGATGAACCCTTTAAGGCAAATGTTATCTAAAGAAATGCTGGCCAAGTATGTTAATTGTTATCAAGAAATCAACAAGGGTAATAAAACTGTGATCGGGCCTCATACAGTTGTCAGAGGTAATCAAAAAAATTACGCCCAATTTATAAGTCACAACTTAGTGAATGAGCCTGACGAAAATTATTTTCAAGAGATAATTGCCAAAGCTATTATGTTTAAAACCGCAGAAAAAGTATATGGAATTGCGCCTAACTCAATAGGTGATATGCGTTATATTACAGTGCCTTATTCAATCGCATGGCTTACCCTCAATTTGAATTATAAGGTTGACCTTTTCAAAATCTGGAAAGATCAAAATATTAGTCCTGAATTTGAAAATATTCTTTATCAAATCATGAACGATGTCGAAGTATTTATCAAAAATAATGCACCAGGCTCGCTTTATGGTGAATGGGCAAAAAAGGAGGATTGCTGGGCGTCTCTTAAGAAGCAGGCATTCAATTTTAACCTCGATAAGATCAATAATTATATCGTTAATGAAAACTCAACACACCAGACAAAGGCTACTAATGTAGATCAACGAATAAAAGGCCAGATTCTAGGTGAAATTGAATCGTTAGGCGCTGAAAACTGGAGGAAAATCTACATTTGGTGTAGCAATTCCGGACAGATATCTCAATTTTACACAGATGTTGCCCATACCGTCGGTCGAAAAATTAGGGACAGAATTACCTTGTCCCCAAAAGAAATCTATTCTGCTCATTTACTATTAGAAGAAATTAGCAAAAAAACCTCATTGCTTCAGTCGATATATGACGAAAGCGAAAACTAAACAGCTCAGTCTAATCGTCTTCGAATAATCAAGGAACGCCGAGAGACTTTGTCATAAATAGAATCGTAATAAAAGACGACTTTTCCTGCGACCGCTGTAATTGATCTTGTACGCTAAGTTAAGCTTCTAAATCTTTTTCTGGTACGAACTCAGATCCATAGCCAAGTATGCGTTGGCACCAGTCACGCGGTTCGTCCCAATTTGACAGGGGCTTGTCACTACTGACAGTAATCTGATTTTTTAGATACTGCTTAGCGATAATCAAAAGAGCTGCCGCTGCTAGGCTATATTGTAAACCTTCTGTTTTTGCATACTGGAGAAACTTGCCATTCCGCTGGCTCGGCTCACGATAGGGGAAAATCAACTCCTGAACAAAACTAAAGGTCTCGCAGCATCCACCGGATTCGCATGAGCCGTTAAAACTTACCCCATATTCATTTATCATGGGCAGACCGCTACCGTCTGGACCGGCTAAGATTACTCCTTTCTGAGCAAACTCTGGCAGAATCTTCTTAAAATCTCTGAGAATCATAGAATATTTCTCTTGATCGATAGACTTTTCTCTATACCAGTAAAGTGTGTAACCCATTTTCAATCATCTCCATTTATAAATTTAATATTAAAGTATTTAATCTTTTTTAGAAACCACCACTTTCCGGGAGATATCTTGTGTAAAAATAAAAAACATCAAAAACAATCAAAGAATGCCTTCGTCTCCTACCTCAGCACCTAGACTCCTGCCAGCTGCATACTAGCCCTGCTGCGGCGCGGCGCCCGAGCAGGCAACCTCTTCACCTGCACAGACAGCGAGGAACAGAGCCTGAAAGGGGGTGCAGCACGAGCGATGAGAGCAGCGCATATCATTTCTTCAAGCGTAACGGCGCAAGCCCGAAAGCGAGTGCCACCCGCCTGAGCCGAAGGCGAAGGCCGAAGTGAGGAGTGACTGTGCCATGAAAAAAGGCCTGCGATCCGGGCGCAACCTTCAGCAGGGCAAGCTTTTTTTAATTCCCCCCGGCGGCCACAGCTGGGCCGGGCATTCTGGCATGTCCGCCGCAGCGGACCACAGCAAAGCCGAATGCCCTGGCATGCCGCCGGAGTCTCCTTTACATGACATCTTTACTCGCACCCGCTGCGTGATGGGAGCGAGCCCTGGCATGGGATTCGCGCTAGCCCGCCAGGCCGCTTAACAGCACCGAGCGCGCGGTGTGCCGAAGGTGAGTATGACTGGTATGCGTCCGCGCCGGAAGACTGACCTGAGGCATTACACCTTTGCCTGATACCCTTTCGCGAGTACCCGGGCGGAAAGCAAAAACGGGAATAAAATACAAAACCGCCTGCGACTTGCGGAACCCACCAAAGCCTGAGGCGGCCGCTACAAACACAAAAGTAACGACCAATAAAAAGCGGCCGCTCAGGGTGACTGGGTGAGCATCCCTTCTCACGACCTAACACGATCTAAATACTTCTTCTGCTGGCACCGGTGTCATGACCCAATGCCGGGAGCGACGGGGGGCCGGCTGGCGGTACGGGGATGAGCGGCAGGGGAGGAGAGGAGAGGGGAGGAAGCGACGGGACCCAGCCGGATGACACGAGCAGGAGAAGAATGGCCTGAGGGGGGAAGGCGCAGTGGCACAAAGAGTGTACATTTTAAACAGGCGATGAAGCAACAGCACGAAGGTGATCGATGGGGGGATAGCGCACAATGCCTTTTATGTATGTGGCTTCTTACCCTCTGCCAAAGGACATAAGACCGCATTGTGCGCTGGCGTGGGTTATCGTTGTTCGGTTTCCCTGGTGTTC
>JANYAV010000010.1 GCA_025361145.1 Dehalococcoidia bacterium
AAAACCGGCACAAGGCTTATTACAGCATTCCGATCGCGGCAGTCAGTACTGCGCAGCCGAGTATAGGCAGCTTCTAGAGAGTAGAGGAATCCAAGTATCGATGAGTCGCAAAGGGAATTGCTATGATAATGCTCCCATGGAGAGCTTCTGGGGTATTCTCAAACAGGAACTGGTTTATCTCAGGCATTATGCTACCAGGCGTGAAGCAATGAATGAGATTAGAGAGTATATTGAAATCTTCTATAACCGGCAAAGGATACAAGCTAAATTGGGTTTCCTATCGCCTGCGGCTTATGCCAGGCAGCACAGTATTAGTGTATTAGCAGCTTAAAGGTTTCGTGTCCGTTTTTGACAACACATACCAGCTCACCTCGTAGCTCGTAGCTCGCAGCTCGAAACTCGCAACTGGAAGCAGACCCCGTCACCCTCTCAACTTGCGGAAACCGTGGTCGACCCAGGCGCCGATTGTTAACTTCCTCTCCCCCATTCGTTTTCGAAAAAAATAAAATCGAATCCTTTTCTCGGTTTTTAAAATTTCATAATTTGTTAGCCTCACCAAGTTAGAACCTGTATGCCTTTCCCATCCCCCCATTGTAAAACGGGGTTTAGTTAAGCATAATGTAAAAGATAACCATAGAGTAGAAGGTGTAATTATGAATTTGAATGAATTAGCTGAACTTATTAAAAGCCGACGCTCGGTAAGGGCTTGGCAAAATAAACCTGTATCTGAGGAACTGCTGTTACAGGCCATTGAGTTGGCAACTTATGCGCCCAATGGAGGTAATCGGCAAAATTGGCGTTTCTACATTATCTTAAAACCTGAAATTATCAAATCTATTACTGACGCCTTCCAATCTACCTCCGCTCTGATGGCTTCCTGGCCGGAAGCGGCTCAATTCGGAGATAAGATTGCCGGTGCGATCAAGAAACAGAACTTTTTATACTCGGCCCCGGCTATGATCGCCGTAGCCACCAGCCAGTATCAATCAATGGAAGACCAACTCATGGAATTACGTGGCAAGATCGATCCAAAAGCGATAGAAATTCAAGAGTGGCGTGATACCGCCAACAGCAAAATTCAATCCGTGGCTTCAGGCGTGGCTTACTTGTTATTAATTTTGCATCAAATGGGGCTGGGCGCGGTTTGGATGACCGGGCCTATGCAGTCTAAGGGTGACATCGAAAAGATCCTCAAGATACCTGCTGGCATGGACGTTGTAGCTTTAATACCGGTAGGTTATCCAGCAGAAATTCCTCCTGTCAAAAGCAGAAAACCGGTTAAAGAGGTCTGTGAAGTTATTAAGTAATAATTGCAGCCATATTGGGCGGTTATTATTATGCTTCGGGTGGGAGTAAAGGCGTCCTGGGTTGGCTGTTTACGCCAGGTTTTCAATCAGCCCATCTTTAAGCCAAACAACCCGGTCCACATATTTTTTATCTTCCGGTTCATGGGTAACCATGACTATGGTCTGTTTAAGATCCTGATTTAATTTCCTGAATAATTCCAGAACCACTTCAGCTGAAGCGCCATCCAAGTTAGCCGTCGGCTCGTCAGCAAAGAGTATTTTAGGCTGGTTAACCAAAGACCGGGCAATGGAAGCTCTCTGTTGTTCTCCACCGGAGACCTCATTAGGATAATGGTTCATCCGATCTTGAAGCCCTACAATTTCGAGCAGTTCTATAGCTCTATTGCGGTATTGCTTGTCTTTGTGTAAACAAAGCGCAGGCAGATAGACATTTTCCAGAATCGTCAATTCAGCAATCAGTGAATATTCCTGAAAGACATAACCCAGTTCCTTTAATCTGAATGCAGCGCTTTCTTCCCCGGAAAGTTTTAAAACGTTTCTATCTTCGATAAAGATCTCTCCGGCGGTGGGCAAATCCAGCAATCCCAGAAGGTGCAGCAGGGTTGATTTACCGGAGCCGCTGCGGCCCATGATGGCCACAAATTCTCCTTGTTGAATATCCAGGGTAATGCCCTTCAAGGCATAAGTGGCAGTCAGGCCCTGTCCATATACTTTTTGCAGGTTATTGATCCTGATGATATTCATGCTAATTACCCCAGATAGCCTTGATAATACTTTGACGGACAATGTTGACGACGGGGATGATTCCGGCCAGGACCGCGGCTACCAGAATACCGCCTATAGAATTCCGGACGTTGACCGGATCGATAACCAGACTAACCAGGCCGATAGAAAGGTCGATAGGATAGCTCTTAAAATAGGGCATGAGACCGTAGCCAAAAAACAAACCGCCGATAACGATTCCCAGTATGGCAAAAAGAAAAGACTGGATCAGATAAGACCCATAAATCACGCTTCTGTTGATTCCGATTGCTCTCAGGATACCGATTTGGCGTTTTTTATGAACCACATTGATGTAAATAACAATAAACATAACTATGGCAGCTACCAACAGCCCGATGCTGCCGATCAGGGATCCCATGATATCAAAACTTGAGACTACGCCTCCCATAGTTTCGCCGTAGTCGCGCCAGCTTCTTACCTGGCCGTCGATGCCCAAATTTTTAATATCCGAGATTAATTGAGTCTCATCGACTCCCTTCTCAGTGCGTACCAGTAACTGGCTGGCCCGATCGGCGAAGACCGATACCTCCGTCACTGTATTCAACACTGAAGCCATCTCATTTCGGGAAATAAAAGCGAGAGTATTAGCACTGAGACTGCGCGCCTTGAAGATGCCCTTGAGAGTATACTCACGCTGGACACTATTGGAGAAGGTCAATCTGACTCTATCGCCTACTTTAGCACCACCCAGAGTAAGACTGGAGAGTGTAGATGCATCTTCTCCGCCGGCGATTTCAATCCCCAATACAATTTTATCCCGGTCTCCCGTCTCTAAATAACTGCCGGCTATCAGGCTGCTATGGAGGGTGGTCACCTGGATTTCTTGCTCGGGGTCGATCCCTATCACGTTCCAGTTTCCGGTCTGGCTCTTATCCTGCGGAGAAGTTTTTTGCAGCCAGTTATATTCGAAAAAAGCCCCGGAATTGAGGTGGGCAGCAACGCCGATTACACCTGATTGCTGCGACAATTTGTTCTCTATCTGGCTGACGTGGTTCAGATAAGTCTTGTCAGGATTGGGGCTGATAACAATATTGGCATAAACGGTGTCTATTTGCTGGCCGTTAATGGCCTCGGTTACGCCTGAGAGAAGAGAAGGGATCAGAATTAAATTGGCAAAGCTTAATGACATTACTAGGATGATCATTGATAGTGTCCAGCGATTGCCCTTGATAATTGATTTGTAGGCTAAGAAAAATGAAAGCTTTAGATTTCCCATTATCCCAGATCCCTTTTAAATTAACGGCGTTCAACCAAGGCCAGCGCAGCATTTTTTAGCGTATCAATTATTTTTAGCCAGGACTAAGATGGTTTGAATAGCGATTTATGCCTTGCGGTATTGTTTCAATAACTGTGCCGCCTGTTTTTCCAGTTCAGGGGCAGAATTAAGCATATTCCCCAATACGTCCACAAAAGACTCCAGTTTCTCTTCATCCATCGATTTCAGCAATATCCGGCAGCGTACAGCAGCGGAATCCCAGATTCCCAAGATAGCCTTCTGGCCCTTTTCGGATAATTTACATAAAACTACCCGTCGGTCGTCAATCTGGGTTTCCCGGGTGATGAAATCTTTTTCAACCAGCTTGTCTACCAGAACGGTGGCGGTGGGCAGGGTCACGTTTAATTCAGAAGCTATGTCAGACATGCGCAGGGAGCCTCTAAAATAAAGCATCAGCATGATTTTCAATTGCGGTAAGGTAGCATCCAGGGTTAATAATTCTTCCGGTACCGTAGGTAAAAGCTGGCGGAAAAGCCGGTCAGCCATGCTTAAAATACTCTCAATCAGCTGGTCTTTGTTGGTGGTTTTCAATTAATTCTCCTCTGCTCAAACGCATAAAAATTATCAGTTAACTAAATATTAGACGATAACTAACCATTAGTTACATTATAAACGATGATCAGGATATCTACAAAAGGGAGAGCGTTGGGGTAAACGTTTGACCTTGCTTTACCGCTTTGTTATACTCGCATAGTGGCGGGGTGTAGCGCAGTTGGCTAGCGCGCAGCGTTTGGGACGCTGAGGTCGGAAGTTCAAATCTTCTCACCCCGACCAATTTAAACCTTCTTTTCTCTTCGTTTAACAGGCCCTCGCTGGCCTTGAAATCTAAAAATCCAACCGGACTATCTTTTATGTTAAAGCGACGTTATATATTATGGACGAGATAAAAATAACCGGGAATTTACCCTTATCGGATGAGGCGAACCTCGTTCAGCGAGCGCAAAAGCAGGATAATCAGGCTTTCGCTCAGCTATATGAGGCGTACTTTGACAAAATATATCGGTATATATCTTTCAGGGTCCGTAATGATATGGAAGCTGAGGATATGACCCAGCAGGTCTTTATGAAAGTCCTGAACTCTATCTCTTCCTATAAAAGTCAGGGAGTGCCTTTTTCATCCTGGCTATACCGGATCGCCCATAATCTGGTGGTGGATTTTATGAGGCAGCAAAATAAAAAGTCTACGGTGGATATAGAAGGACTGCAATTGATTTCACCTGCCGAAGACACTCAATCCATTATCGAAAAGCAGGCTGATGTGGCTGCGGTAAAAGAGGCCAGTCGGAAGTTGACTGCTTCACAGCAGGAAGTGTTGTCCTTACGCTTTGCCGGTGAACTGTCCATCAGTGAATGTGCCAGCATCATGGATAAGAGCGAGGGGGCCATTAAAGCCCTCCAGCATAGTGCAGTGCAGGCCTTGCGTAAAGCTCTGGTGGTGAATGTGCTATGAGAAAAGAAGAAAAGTTCAACAATATATTAAATGAATGTCTCGATCGAATTCTCAAAGGAGAGTCGGTCGAGCAATGTCTGCTTAGTTATCCTGAACAGGCCAGAGAACTGGAACCTTTATTAATCACGGCCAAAACCGCTCGGTCTATATCTACCGTTCAGCCCCGTTCAGCATACAAGATTGAGGCAAAACGTCAGTTCCAGGCAGCCTTAATACAAATGCAGGTCAAGCAAAATGAGCGCAAAGCGCAATCCAGTCGCCGTTTTCAATGGCGCTGGCAATCTGGCTGGGCCATTGCTCTGGTTGCGGTAGTTGTAGTCGTTTTAGGCGGGGGAGGCACCGTCGCAGCTGCCAGCGGCAGTATGCCTGACAGCGGCCTTTATCCGATTAAATTAGCCGCCGAGAATGTGCAATTGGCTCTAACGATAGGGGAAGTAGCCAAGACGCAATTAAATGCCACATTTGCCGATCGCCGGGTTGAAGAAATTATCTATACCGCTGAGAAAGGTAATCCTCAGGAATCCCAGGCTGCGGTAGTTCGTTTGAATACCAATTTAATCAATATAAGCGAATTAGCTGCTGGCAAATTAAAGAACAAGTCGGAATCTGCTGGAGGGTTAGCTCCTCTGATGGCTCCGCAGTCTTCAGACTTGTCTAAAAACGCGGCGCCGCCTATAATAAATTCCGCTCTTGCCCCTTCTCCCCTGGTTACTCCTGAAATAGCGACAGGTGGTGCACCTACAGAACCGGTTACGCTTGCCTCCCCAGTTAGCGCTAGTTCTACTGCGGCTCCATCTGCATCGTTGGCGGCCCCGTCAACGGATGCAGATATCGCCGGAACTACAGCTAATAATCAGGCCACGGGACGCTGGGCAGGACCCAACTCGGTCAAGGTGTCCATAACCAAATCTGAAAAATTGGCGCAAATAATCCAGGATAATTATGCTAAACGTAAGCTAAAGCTGGAGCAAGCTCTGCATAATGCGTCTCCCAAAGCCCGTCCGGCCATTGAGCAGGCCATTGCTCAGTCCGACCTTGAATATGCTCAGGCCTTGCAGAACCTGGCGCAGAATTAAGGCTTAAAGAAGGCCATAACTACAGTACTTTAATCAGCTCCCCCCTACCTATCGTCAAAGAGGGAGATGATAATATATAAAGCAGCCGCACTAGAAACAAAAGGCTTCTTTATAGTACTAACTTTTGCCTGACTAATCCGTTTATATATTTAGAGACGTATTACTTGAGGAGGTACATGATGAAAAACAAGATCTTACTAGGGGTGGGTGTGGTGGTAATTTTAGTAATGGCTGTTTTAACCGGATGCAGCACTAATGGCACGGGGCAGCCTGTTACCGTTAATACAGTCAGTCAGCAAACCGGAATTTGGGTCACTGGAGAAGGCAAGGTTACCGCTACTCCCGATATCGCAACTTTAACTATCGGGGTTCAGGCGCAAAGCGACAAGGTTTCTGATGCTCAGTCTCAGGCGGCTGTGGCCATGGATAAGGTAATGACAGCTTTAACCTCGAATGGCATTGATAAAAAGGACATACAGACCCAGAATTTCAGCATTCAGCAGGTTACCAAGTGGGATGATAAGACCCAAACTCAGATCGTCATCGGTTACAGCGTGGCCAATACGGTGTTAGCCAAGATCAGGGCTATGGATAAAGTGGGAGTAATCGTTGACGCGTCGGTGGTTGCCGGGGGTGATCTGATCCGGATTAACGGCATTAATTTTTCCGTGGAAGATCCTACCAAATACTATGTACAGGCAAGGGACCTGGCTATGCAGAAAGCTAAAGACAAGGCCAACCAGATCGCCAAAGACGCCGGCATAACTCTGGACAGACCCAGCTATATTTCCGAAACAAATTATATGCCAGTTCCTTATCAATCAAATTCGTATAAGGCGGATATGGCTGTAGGCGCAGCGGTCCTAACTACCTCCATTAGTCCCGGACAACTGGATATTACCGTGGATGTTCAGGTAGCCTACGGTATAAAGTAGAAAATCATAAAGGTAAACCGATTATATTAATGGGGAGGGAGGTTCAAGCTTCCCTCCCCTGCTTTATTCCTTCTAAAGTACGGGCTAACTGTCAGTATTAAAGTCCTTAACAATTGCTATCCTAAGACGCTGTTCGACGTTATATAATAAGAATGAATAAGATGGAGGAAGTAAATATGAGAAATAAAATTTGGAAAATTGGTGTAGCCCTGGCCTTGGTGGCGATGCTGGTGGTCAGCCTGGCTGTGCCGGCTCTGGCAAAAGGCAACGATAAGGCCGCGAACGCAAATGCAGTCTCGAGTATTAATATAGTCAAGGGCAAAGTCACGGCGGTCAATGCCACCGGTTCAACCTTTGAAGTTCAACCCGCCAGTGGTGATGCGGTAACGATTACGGTTGATAATAACACCAAATACTATCAGGTCAACGCCGCTCTCGCCGATTTGCCGGCTATCAAAGAACAGTTGAAAGACAAGGTTAAAGAAATGCTGCAAAACCACCAGGATAAAGGCAATAGTGCCAATCAGCGTGGTTTAGGCAATAAGAATCCTGAAGCAACTCCGACGGTAGATGAAGCCAATGATCCTGAAGAGATGCCTGAAATGGAAGCCGGTTTACAAGCTAATGTAGATAGCAATCAGGGCTTCTGGGGGAAAATTAGAAGCGCATTCAACCGCGGCCCTGATTTTGGTCACAAGGCGGCCTTTACTGACATCGCGGTAGGGGATGGGGTGGTAGTGAATGTTATGCCGAATGAAAATCTGGCCAAGCAGGTACTGATTGTTAAACCCTCCAATATCAAGACTGTCAAAGGCCAGATTACTGCCGTTACCGCTGATTCTTTAACAGTAACCGCGGCAGACACTACTATGGTAACTTTAAAGTGGGACGCTAATACCGAGGCAACGATCAAAGGTGCTGTTACAATCAAAGCCGGTCAATATGCCCAGGCTGTTTACAACTCTGAAACCTTAATCGCCAAGAGCATCAATGTCCGGCCTGAAGCTCCACCAACAACTACACCTACTACCGAAGCAACCAACTAAATTAATCTTTTTAAAAAGTCTAGCTATCAGAGGATGGGGCAGTGATGACTGCCCCATCCTTATTATTTAAGCCATCTTCCCTGAGTCTCCGTAAAGTTATCAATTCCGTGCCGTTATGTTATAATTCAGGCATAAACTGGATATATTGTTTTCAAAAATTGTTATAGAAGGTGATTCAAATTGGCTATTTCTGGTCAAATTGATGGAATTATCGCTGCCCGCAATAGGCTCATCGAAATGCTTATTAATGCGGCCAACGAAGCACAGAAATCTGGGAAACTGGCCGCGGTGGCGCTGCCTGAAGTCACTCTGGAGCGGCCTCAAAATGCCGATCATGGTGACTACGCTTCCAGCTTTCCCTTAAAACTGGCCAGAACCGCCCGTGCTAATCCCATGGCTATAGCCGCCGAGCTGGTCAAGATCATGCAGCCCGGTTGTGACATCGCTGATATCGCGGTAGCTCCGCCCGGCTTCATTAATTTTACTTTAAGGACCAGCTGGTTGACCTCTCAGGTCAACTCCATTCTGGCTGCCGGTCCCAATTATGGCAACAGCGATAAGGGCAAAGGCTCCAGTATTCAACTTGAGTTTGTCAGTGCTAATCCCACCGGCCCTCTGCATGTAGGCAATGGTCGGGGCGCCATCCTGGGCAGCGCGCTCGCGGCAGTTTTCACCGCAGCCGGTTATAGAGTGGAGCAGGAATATTACGTTAACGACGCTGGTACCCAGGTTATGACCTTTTACCGTTCGCTCTATGCTCGCTATCAGCAAGCTCTAAATGTAGATATCAGTATGCCGGCAGATGGCTATCAGGGCGCTTATATGCTGGATTTAGCTAAAGAGATCATTTCTGAAGAAGGCGATCGTTTTCTTAAGATGCCGGAAGCCGAAGGCCTCAAAGGCATAGGCCAAATAGGTATACATAAAATGTTAGCCTGGATACGCCAGGACCTGGAAATGCTGCGGGTTAAGTTTGATGTCTGGTTCAGTGAAGAGAGTCTGTATAAGAACGGCTTGTATGAAAAGGTCTCCGGGATGCTGCGTAAGAGTGGCTATATGACCGAACGGGAAGGGGCCACCTGGTTTGTCTCAACCGCTCTTGGTGATGATAAAGATAATGTAGTGGTCAGGGGCGATGGTTCTCCCACTTATTTTGCTTCCGATATCGCCTATCACTATGATAAATTTGTACAGAGAAAGTTCGATAAAGTGATCGATATCTGGGGTTGCGATCATCAGGGGCATGTCTCCCGCATGAAGGCGGTGGTGAATGCCCTGGGGGTTGATCCGAAGAGGCTGGAAGTTCTACTCTACCAATTGGTGACTCTTTGCCGAGGAACGGAAATCGTGCGTCTTTCCAAGCGCAGCGGCGATATGATCACCCTGCGGGAAGTGGTGGAGGAGGTGGGTGCCGATGCTTGCCGCTTCTTTTTTCTCTCTCGCTCGGCAGACAGCCAGATGGAATTTGATCTGGAGCTGGCTAAAAAACAGTCGCAGGACAATCCCGTTTACTATTGCCAATATGCCCACGCCCGCATCAGCAGCATCCTAAAACTGGCTAAAGATAAGAGTATAGACTATCAAAAGGGTGATGTTTCATTGCTCACTAGCGAAGCTGAGCTGGTTTTGATACGCAAATTATTGCGGCTGTCCGAGATTATTGAGATTATTGTTGAAACTTCGGCTCCTCATCATTTGACCTATTATGCCCAGGATTTGGCCAACGGATTCCACAGCTTCTATAAGCAGTGCCGGGTAGTGACGGAAGATCAGGCCGTGACCTGCGCCAGGTTGAAACTGGTAGAGTCTACTCGCGTGGTGCTTTCACGAACATTAGAGTTGATGGGCATCACTTCACCGGAAAAAATGTAGAAAATTACTATAAGCTTTAAACTATAAACTAATAACTAACTATGGAGTCAATATGAAACGAGTTTTTTCAGGGACGCGGCCCACTGGTAAATTACACCTGGGGAATTACCTGGGAGCGATACAGAACTACGTAAAATTACAGGATGAATATGAGTGCGTTTATTGCATAGTGGATTGGCATGCTCTAACCACTTTAACTGATACTAAAGACCTGCAGAATAATATTTTCGAGATGGCGCTGGACTGGCTGGCGGCCGGAATTGATCCTCAGAAGAGTATTGTATTCGTCCAATCCCAGGTACCAGAAGTTACTGAGTTGCACCTGCTTTTGAGTATGGTTACACCTTTGAGCTGGTTATTGAGAGTGCCCACCTTTAAAGAGAAAGCCAAACAGAACCCTGACAATATCAATTATGGGTTGGTGGGATATCCGGTCTTACAAACAGCGGATATCGTCCTTTATAAGGCGGAGGTTGTCCCGATTGGGGAAGACCAGTTGCCTCACCTGGAACTGGCCAGGGAAATTGTTAGACGTTTTAATAGTTTGCTGGGGCCTACTTTCCCCGAGCCGATAGCTAAATTAACCTCATTTCCCAAGGTAGTAGGCCTGGATGGCAAAGACAAGATGAGCAAGTCATTGAACAATCACCTGGAAATTTCGGCCACCCCGGAAGAGATCACGGCTAAGTTTAAAACCGCGGTGACAGATCCAGCCCGGGTTTACCGCAAAGATCCTGGCCACCCTAAGCTCTGTAATATTTACCGTTTCCAGGAATACTTCAATCCCACCCTGGTAGCTGACATTGCCGAAAAATGCTCGACCGCTCAGATCGGCTGTGTTGACTGTAAAGCCCTGGTGTCTAGGGAAATCATCAAATACCTGGAGCCTTTCAGACAGCGCCGAGCTGAACTAGCGGCCAGACCAGATTATATTCAGGACGTGCTGGCTGACGGCGCGAAACGGGCAAGGGTAATTGCCAAAGAAACCCTGGCTGAAGCGAAGCAGAGAATGGGAATGGTTTAACTAAGAAATCAAAAGGCAAAAGTGAATAAAAATCACTGAATACTAAGAACTATAAAATAAGACCCAAGAAGGCAGGTGGAATTAAGTTTCCACCTGCCTTCTTTATTTCATTTTTACATAATATTTTATTGCTTGGTCGCGCGGCTTTTATGATAGCAGTCAATGCAATAGACCGGTCTGCCAGCGCGAGGCTCGAAGGGTACCTGGGTGTCTTTTCCGCACTCACTGCATTTAACGGCGAAGAACTGCCGAGGGGCGGACGGTATAAAAGCCGTCGTTCTTTCCTCAACCTGTTTCTGCGGCCTTTTAGCGGCGCGAGTGACCCGGCAAGCAGGACAGCGCTTGGGTGGATGGTTGTGGCCCTTGGCCTGGAATGCCTGTTGTTCTTCCACAGAGAAAGTGTAAGGGGCTTTGCAATCGAAGCAGATTAACGATTTTTCCTTAAGCTCCAAGAAAGACATCCTCCTGATAAAATTAGCTAGAGTTCCGCACTTTCAGCGCTGCTGAGAACGCTGGAACTTAGACTTTTTTTAGTATACAACGGAATTATGCCCTTTGCAAAATATTGCGGGTTATCCCTTAGAGACCAGCACTTTTCTTAAATTGAATAAGGCCTGCATCACCGCCCTCCGGCGCAGTGTTGCAGGACGACCGGATAAAACACAGGTTAAATTATAACGGCCGTCTTTAGAATCGATGGCGATGTTAGCCAGCGCACTTTCTATGTCTTTTCCAGCCTGCCCGCTAATGGCGATACCGATATCGGTAGAATATTTTTCTCTGGCCTGGACTGCTAAATCCGCAGCGCTTATAGCGTTTTCGGCTAATTCGCTGTTGACCACCAAACCACCTTTCAGAAAAAGGCGGGAATCCTTTGCTCCTGAAAGGGTATAAATTAGCAGTCCGTTTGTGAAGGTCTCAGCTACCGCCAGGCTCAATCCCTGAGCCTGGATTAGACTACTAATCGTTTCTTCCAGTATATCGCTATCGGTGCCCCAGACGGCCTCTTTTAAGATGTCCCGCAGGTCGCGTTCATTGGTATTTATTAATTTTAGCGCTTCAACTCTATTATCGGCTTTGGCAGTTATACGGAGGTGAATTCCGTCGTCTTTAGCATAAAGGGCCAGAGTGGGATTAGGCAACGACATATAGCGGCCTACCAACTGGTCTATTTTGGCTTCGGAAATACCCCAGGTCTTGAGAGTGCGAGAGACGATTACGGCACCACCCCGTTTTTGCAATCTGGGGAAGATCTCCTGCCGCCACATAGGCTGCATCTCTCCGGGGGGACCTGGCAGAGAAACAATGATCTTGCCGTCTCTCTCTATCCACCATCCCGGTGCTGTTCCCAGTGGATTGGGTAAACTACTTGCGGAGGGGATCAGACAGGCCTGTTTTAAATTATTGTCCGGCATCTCCAATCCCAGCCGGGCAAAATAACCTGTGATATATTCCTTAAGGCCGGAGTCTATCTCCATTTTTTCATTGAGCAGGCCGGCGATTACTTCCCGTGTGATATCGCCCCTGGTTGGACCCAATCCACCGGTGATTATCACCAGATCGGAACGGTCTCTGGCTTGTTTCAAGACAGACAAAAAACGATCGTAATTATCTCCTACAATCGATACAAAATACAAGTCGATGCCCATCAGCGCCAGCTGGCTAGCGATGAAGGAAGTATGTGTATCCGTCAATTCGCCCAGCAGTAACTCAGTTCCACTAGCTATGATTTCAGCTTTCATTTACACCAATATACCTGGAAATAGATATTTTTTAATCAGCTATTCATATACTAATGCAGTCTGCCACCGACTTCAATCTTTTGTCATAAAGGTTTTTCCGGAATAGGGTAACAAAACGTTCTGAGGGCTTTGGATTTTATTAAAAGGAACCAAAACATTATAATATAGAGGTACAATCTGACGAGGAGAAACAGAGTGACAGTTTTAATGATAGTTTCATCCAGTGAACATGCGGGCAAGACCATGCTCTGCGCCGGTTTAGGCAGATACTGGCAGAACTCCGGCCGCAAGGTGGGTTATTTTGAGCCGGTTTTCTCGGCGGAGGATAAGACCGCTTCCGAGGGAAAAAGTGTGGCGCTGGTACGTCAGGTCCTGGCTTCAACGGAAACCGCTGAAGCTATTAGTCCGCTTGTTTTAGATAGTACCATATCGCTTAAAGCGGCCTTTGCCTCTGCCTCACAAGATAAAGATATTATGATAATCGAGGGCAGCTTAGCTCGTGCTGAGTTAGTGGCTTCCTCTATCGGCGCCAGGGTGCTGGTGGTGCATGATTATGCTTATGATCTGGAGATAGCCCTGCCTGAGTATGCTAAACTTTCCGGGAAGTTGGTTGGGATCGTGCTTAACAAAATTCCGGCTAAAAAACTCTCTTCAGCGGCTAAAGCAGCTGAAGATGCGATGGCAAAAGTCGGGCTCAAACTGCTGGGAGCAGTGCCTGAAGATAGAATTTTGGCCGCTCTTTCTGTGGGTGATCTAGCCGATGTTCTGCAGGGCAAGATCCTCAACAATTCTGAAAAAACCACTGACCTGATTGAAAATTTCATGATGGGTTCTTCTACCTTTGACCGCGGTGCGACTTATTATCAGCGTAAAAGCAACAAAGCTGTCCTGGTTTGGGGTGAGCGGCCGGGATTCCGTAAAGCAGCTCTGGCCAGTTTACCTCAGGTCGCACTGCTCACTTCAACCCGTTGTGTCGTGATTAGCGATTCGGCTGTACCCCTGCCCGCCATCCAGCAGAAAGCGCTGGAAAAAGGGGTGCCGTTGATTTCAGTCCCTGGTAAATTGCCAGAAGTGATTACCAGATTGGAAGAGGCTATGGCGGGCATATCTTTTACTCAAGAGCAAAAGATGCCGCATTTACTGGAGATGCTGCCCAGAGTATTCAATAAAGCCTTGCTGACGGGCGAGTTCAATCACGGTTAATTACAAGACTTTGATCGTATTGGAGTTTACAAACCTCAGGACTAATAATATAATTAGTTGGGTGGCACAGGGTATCCTGATGTTTGCTGGCATAATTATAACCGGTAAGCGGGGATAAACAGTTTAGAGTCACCCAAGGATAAAGGAGGACATTCAGTGGCTTTTACCGACAAGCAGATCCATTGCAGCGATTGCGGCAACGAATTTACATTTACCGCTGCGGAGCAAGAGTTTTTTCAAGAGAAAGGTTACACCAATGAACCTAAGCGTTGCCTTCCCTGCCGTCAGGCCAGAAAAGCGGAAAAAGGCGGAGGATCTAGAGGCCCAATGCAGAAGTTCCCGGCCATTTGCGCGCAGTGCGGCAAAGAGACTGAAGTACCCTTCGAACCTAAACAGGGCAGGCCGGTATATTGCAGCACCTGCTACAGCCAGATGAGACAAAATCAGAACTAAAGAAACTAACTAAAATGTGTTTTTCCGGGCCGGGGGTTAATCTCCCGGCCTGGTTATCTAAATTATCGAATAAACTTGATAGGCTGCTGTTTGACCCCTTCACCATATTTCAGACGGAGTTATTAAGACCGGAATCCTGAATTATGGAAGGGGTTATTCGTGTGGTAAAAAAATGGATTGGTAAAATATGAAATATAGACAAGATTTAAGAAACATCGCAATTATCGCCCATGTTGATCACGGCAAGACCACTCTGGTGGACGGTCTGTTCAGGCAAAGTCACGTTTTTCGTGAGAATCAACAGATGGCCGATTGCGTTATGGACAATAATGCCCTGGAGCGGGAAAGGGGCATCACCATTCTGGCTAAAAACACCGCGGTTATGTATAAAGGCGTCAAGATCAATATCATCGATACCCCCGGACATGCGGATTTTGGCGGTGAGGTAGAGCGTGTCATCAACATGGCGGACGGCTGCCTGCTTTTGATCGATGCGGTTGACGGTCCCATGCCTCAAACCAAGGTGGTTTTACGCAAGGCCCTGGAAAAAAAGATCAGGCCTATCGTCATTGTTAATAAGATAGATCGGGAAAATGCGCGTGTTCCAGAAGTGAATAGTATGGTCCAGGACCTGTTCCTAGAGTTAGCTGTTACTGATGAACAACTTGATTTTCCGGTTATTTACGCCAGTGGAAGAGAAGGTTGGGCCACTACTGATCCTGTAGGCCGCGGCACGGATTTAAGTCCACTTTTTGATGCTATTTTAAAAGAGATTCCCCCCCCGGTTATTGAAGAGGGGCCGTTTCAGATGTTGGTGTCCAATCTGGACTATGATACCCATAAGGGCAAGATTGCCATCGGTCGTATCTGGCGTGGCAAAGTGTCCCCACATGACCGTCTGGTGGTGATGAATGCGGACGGGACCAATACACCCTTTGAAGTCGGTCAGGTTTTTACCTACCTAGGTTTAAAATTGGAGGATGTTAAAGAAGCTTCTGCAGGTGATATCATAGCCATTACAGGTATGGAAAAAACCAGTATCGGCGATACCCTGGCTGATCCTGCGCAGGCCGACGCGTTGCCTCGTATCGAGGTCACCGAACCAACCGTCAAAATGACCTTCGGTGTTAATACTTCTCCGTTCTCAGGCCGTGAAGGTAAATTTAGCACAACCCGTCAATTACGCGATCGCTTGTACCGCGAACTGGAAACCAATCTTAGCTTGCGGGTGGCGGATACCGAGACCGCGGATACCTTTCTGGTTTCAGGCCGTGGTGAACTGCACCTCTCTGTCATGATCGAAACCATGCGTCGCGAAGGCTATGAATTTGAGGTGTCAAAACCGGAAGCTATTATTAAAGAGATTAACGGGAAGTTGATGGAACCTGTTGAGCATCTTACCCTGGATATCAGGGACGAGTTTATCGGTGGCATTACAGAATTGCTCAGCAATCGTCAGGCGCAGATGACCAATATGTTCAATGACGGTAAGGGCAATGTTCGCATGGAGTTCAATATTCCTACTAAGGGTTTGATCGGTTTCCGTAGCGCTTTCCTGACCGCGACTCGTGGTGAGGGCGTCATGAATAGTATCTTTACCGGTTTCCAACCGTGGGTCGGGGAGCTCCACGCCACCCGTACCACCAGCGTTCTGGTGGCCTCAGAGAGCGGTGAAGCCGTTACCTATGGACTGGATAATGCCCAGGAACGCGGCATGACCTTTATTGATCCGGGAACCCAGGTCTATGAAGGCATGATCATCGGGCAGACCAACCGTCCGCGCGATGTATCGGTCAATGTCTGCAAAGCCAAGAAGTTGACCAACATCCGCTCATCCACTTCAGATGTTGCCATTAAACTGACTCCGCCCATTAGATACAGTTTGGAGCAGTCCATCGACTTCGTTAATAAAGATGAATTGGTGGAAGTCACACCCAAAAATATTCGTCTCCGTAAGAAGATCTTGAAGGAAACCTTGCGCTTGCGCGCTCATGCCTCCGACCACGGCGACGATTAAAATCAGCTTATCAACTTAAAATTAAAACCGCCTTGCGAACATCCCAGCAAGGCGGTTTTTTATTTCATTAATAACTTTAACTTTGTTAGGGTACGATCGTCTCCACATTAGAAGTAAAATCCCCACCCAGCCAGACCAGGGGGAAAGTCAACTTCAGTTCATGCGATTCATTCTGCTTCAGGAAGACCGGCATCTCGTTGGAATTGATCTTCCCGTTCTGGGTCAAGGCAGCTTTAACCAGAATCGTTCCCTCAGCCCCGCTATTTTTTACCTTGATATCCAGAGTTGCATAATAAGCCGTCTGCGTGCCGGAGGTAGTAGCTACCACGCTTACTACTTCAGGTAAGGGTTTAACTACGGTCGTGGAACTGGTGGTGTCGGTTGAACTTTTATTGCTGCTCATGGGAAAACAGCCTGTCAGTCCTATTAAAAGGACGATTATTAAAACTAAGCTAACAGCTCCCCTCAATAGTAATCGACGCATTTTTCCTCCCCGTTATGAGACAGGTCATCACCGCCTATCTCTCAATCGTCCTTAGTATAGCAATTAGCTTTACCTGGTGCAATAGCTCCAAAGTCATATATTGTCAGGATAAGAATAATACCCGGAGCCTTGAGGGGGGAATTTTGTCTTAAACTAGATTGTAGCGGAAGCCGCCATCCACATAAGTTTTACGGATTTTCCCATTCCAGCGGAGATGCTCGACATGAGCGATGGTCTCGGTAATAGCCAGGCGTTTTTGCATCGGGGGGAAGTGGTCCCAGGTCAGACCGTGCATATTCCAGGTCAGTTTGGAGGCAATTTCGTAACAGCTGCTGGGACCGCTGCTCATGGTTGCAACGATTTCCTTTTCACGCAGGTTATGATGGTCCAGAATCACCTGCACTCTTCCTTGCAAATCATTGAAAGACGATTCGTGTCCCGGGTGCACCTGCTTAATAGGGAGATGATCGATCTTGTCCAGGGCATAGATATAGTCTCCCAGCGGATTATCTCCGGAGAGGACATGATAGCTGATATTAGGGCTTATAGTCGGTAGCACATGATCGCCGGAAAACAGCAGCTGATTACGTGCCTCATATAAACAGATATGGCCCGGGGAATGGCCGGGTGTCCAGATTACTTCCAGATCAAATTTACCGGTGCTGATCATTTCTCCCCCATAGAGCATTTGATCGGGAAGTGAAACGATTACGAATTCAAGAGCAGGCATGGAGGCACTACCCAGCGTATCCACCGTAACCGAGGGTACACCGTGGCTGATTAGCAGCGCATTCATTTTTTCCTTAAATTCATTGAATCTGATGTAGCGGGACTCGATAAGGTCCGCTTCCCAGCGGTGGATGAGCATACGAGTTTTGGGAGACAGTTGTTTAATTCTGCCTGCCAAGCCAAAATGGTCCGGATGGCAATGAGTAATAACGATGGTTGAAATATCAGTGAGTTTTAAACTTAAGCTTTTTAAAGCGGTTTCTAGCATCTGTTGAGTTGCGGGGGAATTCCAGCCAGGGTCAATCAGCAGCCAACCGTCGGTTCCCTGTACCAGGTAGGAGTTAACGTGTAAAAGCCGGGTCAGACGCTCATCTGCCAGCTCTAGTTGGATCTGGTAAATACCCGGAATAATTTCTTTAATCGGTTGTATTTTGGCTGGTGTTGTCATTTCACACGCTTTAAGTCGATGACATGACTATTATTTTTTACTCCCTATTTTAGGTTCCATGCCACTTTGTAACAGGGTTTCTTCGGATAAATAAATCTTACCTTCATCGGTAACTCTCACGATGTTTTCTTTCATAAAATACTGCAAAGCGGTCGGTTTATAATCCCGCATACCGGAGCCCTGCAACAATCCCTTTTTCTTCAACCCAATGTCATCAGCGAACTGAGCGGTTTCGGCAGTCAGCGCGTTGTTAGTTCGCAGCGCTTTGAGTACAGACCGCATGGCTCTCTTTATTAAATATTGGGATGCCATAAAGGCTAACGCCAGCAAGACAATCATGACCAAAATAACTAATAATAAAATAGTGGTTTGTTGGTTCACAGTTTTTTCTCTAATCGTGTATTCTCAAGTATGTGTATAATACCATCAAAAACTGTCAGAGTAAATCAGTAAAACTAGCCAGTCTCCAAAAGGGCAAATCCGCTCCTTGGGTGCATCACCCTTTGGGCTTTAACTCCTGTGATCTCATAGAGAATCACTTCAACTACCAGCCAGGTCTTTACCCCTGGTCGCAAGCAGCCGGTCAAGGTCTGACCGGAACGGCCCAGAGCGGCATGTAAATGCAAGACCGGTTTACCGTCCTCCCCTGGCGCCAGTACTCCTAACCCCATCACTTCATGCGCTTCTTCTACGGGTAGCAGCATTGGATCTGATGGCATCTGGTCTGAAATACGGGGACCGACCACCACCTGTCCATCGGTGACGCCTCCCACCATAATCAAATGGCCGTGGCTGATATTCTTTTCAATCGCAAATTTTTCAATACAGTCAGGGATTTTATCACCATCATCCAGTCGGATCACAAATACCCTTCCCAATTTCCCTTCTGCCGCTCTCATTGTTTCACTTCCTAAAACTGGATAATAAATTTGCCATCCTGGTAAATCAATTGATCATCTATATACACCCGACCGTTTTTCCTCATGTCGCAGATCATATCCCAGTGGATAGCGGACTCGTTTTTACCGCCTGTCTCCGGGTAGCTCGATCCCAGCGCCATGTGGAAGCTGCCGTCGATCTTTTCATCGAATAAAATTTGCCTGGTGAACCGGGTGATCCCTTTGCTGGTGCCGAAGGCGAATTCACCCACCCTTCGTGCTCCTTCATCCGTATCCAGAGTCTTGATCAGAAAGTCCTGATTCTTGTCTGCGCTGGCCTTAACCACCTTGCCCTCTTTAAACCACAACCTGACGCCTGTAACTTCGCGGCCGTTCTCGATTGTGGGATAAGAAAAATAAACCTGTCCTTCCATAGAGTCTTCCACCGGTCCGGTGAAGACTTCGCCGTCCGGCATATTCTCGTGTCCGTCACAGTTGATAAAAGTGCGCCCATCGATGCTAAAACGCAGGTCGGTCTCTGGCGCGGTGATATGCACCTGTTTTTTCCCTTTTAACCAGTCAGCAATTTTTTGTTGCCAGGCGGAAAAGCGTTTCCAATAGCCGATGGGATCATTGATATCTCCCAGGCAAGCAGAATAAACAAAGTTTTCATATTCTTCCAGCCCCATATCTGCGTCCTGAGCATAAGCGTTGGTCGGGTATAGAGCATAAGTCCAGCGCAACTCGCCTTTAGCTGCTCGCGACAGGAAGGTTTTCATCAATTCTCGCCTGCTCAGCTGGCTCATCACCACTTTGGCCGGATCGATGTTGCTGAGTTCTTTGGTGTTGCTGTCGCCTCCAATGGATATCCGCACATCATAGGTGTCATATATCAATTTGGTGGGCGGCGCCACATGCTTAAGCTGATCATCAGAAGCGTATTTATAGAAAAGTTCATCCATACCGCCGGGGGAGGAGATAAGGTAGGGGTAACCTCCCGCTTTTAGAACATTAACGTAGATTGCCTTTAACAGTGGTTCCGCTGCCGAGTCTCCCATGATAGCGGTCTTATCGCCCGGTTTCACAGCCACTGAATAATTTACCAGCAGCTCTGCCAATTTTTCCACTCTAATATCTGCCATTTTATTCTCCCTTATACCTTTTCATTCCTTCCTCCTCGATGGGGGAAGGTTAGGATGAGGGTGCTGATTTTCCCATGATCGCGTCGCTTACCCTGCACACCCGCACCATTTCTTTAACATCATGCACGCGTACAATTTCAGCCCCTTTCGAAATCGCGATGGCAACCGCAGCGGCAGTACCTTCTACCCTCTGGTTAGTCGGCAAGTTCAGTACCATTTTGATAAACGACTTTCGCGAGGGTCCTACCAGAACCGGTCTATTCAACGTTTTTAATTCTTCCAGCCGTCGAATGATTTCCAGGTCAAATTGCCAGGTCTTGCCGAAACCCAGACCTGGATCTATAATAATCTTGTCAGAAGACACTCCAGCCTTTTCAGCCAGACTGATGCTGGTGTGTAGAGAATCGATGACCTCGCGCATAATATCATTATAATAAGCTGTATCTCGTTTGGCACAAGCGTCATAACCTCCCTTGTCGCGCTGGTTGCTCATCAGTATCAGAGGAGCGCCTGTTTTCGCCGACAGTTCGGCTAGACGTGGTTCCTTTTTAAGTCCCCACTGGTCATTGATTATCGCAGCCCCGGCCTCCAGTGCCTGCCGAACTAACTCGTACTTGGTACTATCTACGCTGATGGGAATGGGGATCTCAGCGGCGATCTGTCGGATGGTCGGAATCACCCGGGTTAATTCATCCTCCAACTCCACTTCCGGAGCCCCGGGACGGGTTGATTCTCCGCCGATATCCAGTATATCCGCGCCTTCGGACGCCATGCGTCGCGCTTGGGCTAGAGCTGATTCCGCGCTGGTCAGACCGTCACCTGAAAAAGAATCGGGTGAAACATTGATAATCCCCATCACATAAGTCCGCTCTCCCCATTTGAATTCGCGATTTCCGCAGCGCATCAGGGTGTCTCCGTTTATAGTAGTTTATAGCTTGTTATCATTTGTTTGTGATTTCTTTTTAGCTGATTATCTTCTGCTG
Source organism: Dehalococcoidia bacterium (assembly GCA_025361145.1). Classification (GTDB taxonomy): domain Bacteria; phylum Chloroflexota; class Dehalococcoidia; order Dehalococcoidales; family UBA3254; genus UBA3254. The sequence continues at coordinate 20,849 of JANYAV010000010.1, forward strand.
GTTATTGGTTATTATATCAGGTTCCATTTTAAAATTTGTAATTTTAAAGTTACCTCATTGCACTTACTCTATGGACTCTATTGAAATGCTTTCTGTCATTCTGGATAATTGGCATAAGCCCCTTATTTTTGTGGACTACAATCACATTATCCGTTATTTGAACAAACCGGCTAAAAAGAAGTATGCCAAATATGGAGATGTTGTGGGTAAGAGTCTTCTTGATTGCCATAATGAGAACTCCTGTCGGCTGATCAAAGAAGGATTTGCCACTTTGCAAACAGGGGCTGAAGAAGTGCTGTTGTCAGATACACCTAAGAGTCGTTACTATATTCATGCCGTCCGCGATGAACAAGGCAATCTATTGGGTTATTACGACCGCTATGATCCACCCATAAAAACTAAGTCGCTTTAAGCGGACCTGTTTTAACCTCTGCACGGGAATTTTAGTTTATAAATATCACGTTTGCCTCCCTCTTTCATTCCGTGTTATCATTTCGGTAGTCTCAAGTAATAAGTTATTTATTAAAAGTTATTAGTTTTGAGAAAAGGTGAGATACAAAAGGTTTGTTATGGTAGACGACATTATAAAAATGATACGTATTGATATGGGACGCTTCGGTGCTTATTCCGCCGCCAAGTCTCCAGAGGTTGTTGCGCGTAAACTGGGCATCCCGGAAGAGGATATTATCAAGCTTGATGCTAACGAAAATCCCTACGGCTGCTCCGCTAAAGTGCGCAAAAAACTCGCTGAATATCCCTATTATTACATTTATCCCGATTCTAACCAGACTGAGCTGCGCGAGTCGCTTTCCCAATATGTCGGTCTGGGCACGGAATACCTGGTGGCCGGCAACGGCAGTGACGAGTTGATCGATCTACTGCTGCGTATTTTGCTTTGTCCCGGCGATGAGGTGATTGTTAACGTCCCTACTTTCGATATGTACCGTTTTAGCACCGAGGTCTGCCGTGGTAAAGTAGTCAACGTTTTACGCAGAAAGGATTTTACCGTTGACGTGGCGGCTGTCAAAGCGGCCATTACGGAAAAAACTCGCCTTATCTTTTTAACCAGCCCCAATAATCCTACTGGCACCCTTGTGCCTGAAAAAGATATTCTGGAGTTGCTTAGAACCGGTCTGCCTGTGGTAGTCGACGAGGCCTATTATGAATTTTGCGGTCAGAGCGTAGTAAAACTGGTGCCGCAGTATCGCAACTTGATTGTTCTCAGGACCTTCAGCAAATGGGCGGGCATCGCCGGTTTGCGCGTGGGTTATGGGATCTTTACTCCTGACCTGGCGCACGTATTGATCAAGGTCAAGCCGCCTTACAACATCAATCTGGCTGCCCAGGTGGCGGTCCAGGAATCCATTAAAGATTCTGAATATTTACTGGGCACGGTCAAGAAAATGACCGAGGAACGCTCCCGCCTATTTGGTAAATTGCAAAAGTTGGACTTTCTCAAACCAGTGCCTACGCAAGCCAATTTCATTCTCTGTGAGGTGCTTCGCGGTGATGCTAAAAGCATTCAGGATGAACTTGAGAAACTTGGTATTTTAATCCGTTATTACAATACGCCACTTCTGAATAATTATATCCGAATCAGCGCTGGCAAGCCGGCACAGACCGATAGAATAATCGCGGCGCTGGAAAAAATAGGGGGGAAAGCCAATGGCTAGAACGGCAATTGTTAAACGCAATACCCAGGAGACCAGCGTAGGCCTGGAATTAAACCTGGATGGACGGGGCAAGTGGGAAATCGCCACTGGTATCCGTATGTTCGATCATTTGCTCTCCCAGTTGGCACAGCATGGAAAATTCGACCTTAAAGTAGCGGCTAATGGTACGGATATGCATCATGTGGTTGAAGATGTGGCTATTTGTCTGGGAAAGGCCTTCGCCGAAGCCCTGGGTGAGAAACGCGGGATCGTGCGAATGGCTGATGCCCTGGTACCAATGGACGATGTGCTGGTCATGGTGGCGGTAGATCTCAGTGGACGCGCTTATACCGTGCTGGATTTACCGTTCAAAGACAATGATATGACAGGTTTCCCATCCGACCTGGTACGCCATTTTCTGGAGTCATTTGCCGCGGAGGCGCGTATGAACCTGCATGTTATGGTCAGATATGGCGCCAACGATCATCATAAGGCCGAGGCAGTCTTTAAAGGCTTGGGCAGGGCGTTGGATAAAGCCACCCGCCAGGATCCCCGTCTGGGCGGAGAACTACCGACCACCAAAGATTTTTTGGAGAAGTAGGAATTAATCACTAATAAAGGCAAGGAGAGGTTCGCAAGAACCTCTCCTTTTTGTTTAATTTAGCTTTAAATGGTGGCACTTTTTAAATATTTTATTTCAAGGGCTGGCCGGTTAGGCGCTCGTAGGCTTTACGGTACAGATTGGCGGTGGATTTAATGACCTCTGGCGGCAGCATGGGAGCCGGCGGCTCCTTGTTCCAGCCTGAATGGGCCAGCCAGTCCCGTACCGGCTGCTTGTCGTAGCTGGGTTGAGATTGCCCTACTTTATAATATTCCATGTCCCAGAAGCGGGAAGAATCGGGGGTCAGGAGTTCATCGATAAGGATCAGTTTATTGCCAAGCAGGCCGAATTCCATCTTGGTATCGGCGATTATGATGCCCTTTGTTCGTGCATAGCCACGGGCAAAATTGTAAATTGTGATACTGGCCCTCTTGATTTCCTCTGCCAGGGTAGAATCCACAACTTCTTTCAGTTCTTCCATGCTCATCGGCATATCATGGCCCTTGTCGGCTTTGGTGGTCGGAGTAAAGAGTGGCTCGGGTAGTTCCTGGCTTTCCTGCAAACCTTTGGGTAGGGTATAGCCGCAGGCGGTCCCGGTCTTGCGGTAATCTTCCCAGGCTGAACCAGCTAGGTAACCGCGCACTACACACTCTACATTGATACGCGCCAATTTCTTAACCAGCATGGAGCGGCCGACCAAATAATCAGGGTATTTGAAGCGCTTTTTCAAAGAAATCAGATCATCCAGTCGATTCACATCTTCCAGGGTTTCGATCATATGATTGGGAATTAATTTCTGGGTTTGTTCAAACCAGAAAGCTGACAATTTGTTCAATACAGCTCCCTTATCCGGGATGCCACACGGCAGAACCACATCGAACGCTGAGATACGATCGGTCGCCACGATTAGTAATTGATCACCCAATTCATAGGTGTCTCTTACCTTACCGTGTCCGAAGACGGGCAGAGGCAGATCGGTTTTTAATAAGACCGGAGTATTCATGGATTGACTTTCTCCTTCCTCTAATTTGACTGAATAGTTCCGCGTACCCGTTTAGCAGTAGCTTTTTTCACGGATTGATCGCCGCGCCACTGCGCTTCGGTTAAACCCAGGCGGTTAAAAATCTCGTTGACATGGCCCAGGTAATATTGATAATCGAAAACGCCTTCCAGTTCTTTTACTGTGATGACTTCCATTACACCAGCATCACGCTTTAGCAATGTCATGAACCTGCGGTTGTTTTTCCAGGCTTTCATGGCGTTTCTTTGCACCAATTCGTAGGCTTTTTGACGGCTTAATCCCTTGCCTATCAGCGTCAGCATGACCCTCTGTGAGAACACCAGTCCCTTGGTCATTTCCAGGTTCTTCTTCATCCTCTGTGGGAAGACTTGCAGGCCGCTCAGGACGGTGGTGAATAAATTTAAAATATAGTCCAGAGCCAGACAGGAATCTGGCAAAATCACACGTTCGTTAGAGGAATGACTGATGTCTCTCTCGTGCCAGAGGACCTGATTTTCCAGGGCTGTAACTGCGTGACCGCGAACTAAACGGGCTAGACCGCTGACGCGTTCGCCCAGTTCAGGATTGCGTTTGTGCGGCATGGCGGAAGAACCGGTTTGACCGGCAGAGAAAGGTTCTTCGACCTCATGGACTTCAGTTTTCTGTAACGCCCGTAATTCAGTGGAGAATTTATCCAGTGAACTGGCGATGATGGCTAGAGTGGTCACGAATTGGGCGTGTCGGTCTCTCTGTAAGACCTGGGTGGAAATTGGCGCAGGCTGCAATCCCAGCTTGGCGCAAGCCTTTTCCTCGACCTCGGGTGGAACGGTAGCATATGTGCCGACCGCTCCTGAAACCTTGCCAACCGCCATTACTTGTCTGGCTTCGCCCAGGCGGCGCAGGTTGCGCCTCATCTCATCCAGCCAGACTGCCAGTTTCAGGCCGAAGGTGATAGGCTCGGCGTGGACTCCATGCGTGCGTCCAATCATGATAGTATATTTAAATTCGATAGCCCGGCGGGCAATGACTTCAATAAGCGTTTTAATATCTTCAGTCAGAAGGTCGATGGCTTCAATCAACTGCAGGCTGGTAGCTGTGTCCATGATATCGGAGGAGGTCAAACCCAGATGGATGTAGCGGGATTCGTCTCCCACGCTTTCAGCCACCGCTCCCAGAAAGGCGGTCATATCATGGTGAGTCTCTTTGAGAATCTCCTCCATGCGCTTCATGTTGCAACGGGCCATCTTGATGCGGGGAATGGCTTTGCGGGGGACTACACCGATTTCGGCCCAGGCATCACAGACTGCGATTTCCACATCCAGCCATTTATTAAATTTGTTCTCATCCGACCATACTCTTTTCATATCAGGGCGGGAATAGCGCTCAATCACGGTTTAGCTCCTTGCCAGGTCAGTTCGATATTTTTCGTAGGCGTCGCGTATACTATTATACTTGAGTCCAAGAATTTCCGCAGCTAAGTAGGCCGCGTTCTTAACTCCCCAGCTTCCTACCGAGACACAGGCGACCGGTATCCCTCCCGGCATCTGGACGATGGAATAGAGGGCGTCTATTCCTTTTAAATCGCTGGAGGCCAGTGGTACCCCGATGACCGGCAGGGTAGTCCAGCTAGCGATCACTCCTGGCAGGTGGGCGGCTCCGCCCGCAGCGGCAATAATAACTTCAATACCCTGTTCGCGGGCGGCTTTGGCGTAGTCGCGGGCTTTGTCCGGTGTTCGGTGAGCAGAAATAATATTAACCTCGCAGTCAATCCCAAAATTTTTTAGGATATCAACCGCCGGCTGTATCATTTCTGTATCCGATTTAGACCCCATCACAATGGCAACTTTTGGCATCGTCTTTCTCCCAATCCAAATTATGTTCTGATCTACCCACTGTCATTCTGAGCGTTAGCGAAGAATCTCATGGTGGGGGATTCTTCATCGCCCTGGCAGATATTTTGTTTTAAAATTTAGCGATATCGCCCCGGTACTGGGCTCCCTCGAAATGTATCCTGGGTAGATTTGCATATATCTTTTTTCTGGCTTCCTCGGTAGTTTTACCGGTCGCGACAACACTTAATACCCGGCCTCCGCAGGTCAGGACTTCTCTGGGTTTATTACCGACCTTTGTTCCGGCATGGAAGACCATAACATCTTTGTCTACATCATCCAGTCCGCTGATAGGGAAGCCGGTCTTATAATCTCCCGGGTATCCGCCTGAGGCCATTACCACCCCTACACAGACCTCTTCGCTCCAATTGGGTTGCACTGACTCCAATTTTCCTTCGATAGCCGCTAGAATGATATCCAGCAGGTCAGATTTCAAGCGAGGCATAATAATTTGGCACTCGGGGTCGCCAAAACGGGCATTATATTCCAGTAATTTGGGTTCTCCATTATTGATCATTAAACCGGCGTATAAGACTCCCTGGTAAGGCCGTTTTTCAGCCGCCATGGCCTTTATGGTAGGTTCGATGATTTTGGAAATAATCTTTTTGCCCAGTTCGGGAGTGTAAAAATAAGGCGGACTATAGCTGCCCATACCGCCGGTATTGGGCCCCAGGTCTCCGTCCATAATCCTTTTATAGTCACAGGCAGACACAGTAGGAAGTACTGTTTTTCCATCAGTAATAGCGAAGAAGCTCATTTCCTTGCCGCGCAGCTTTTCTTCAATGATCACCTTTTCACCTGCCGTGCCGAAGGTTTTGGATTCCATGACGCTGGCAACGGCCTGAAGCGCTTCTGCCAGTGTTTCTGCCATTATTACACCCTTTCCGGCTGCCAAACCATCAGCCTTGATAACCAGCGGAGCACCTTTTAGTTTGACATAATCCTTAGCCGCGGCTACATCGCTAAAGGTCTGACTCTCGGCGCAGGGAATGCCGTATTGTTGAAAAAGGGCTTTAGAGAAGGCTTTACTGGCCTCAATCTGGGCAGCAGCTTGAGTGGGACCGAAGACCGGAATGCCTGTTTTTCTGAAATGGTCAACTATTCCTTCAGCCAGGGGACCTTCCGGTCCGACTACGACCAGTTCAATCCCTAGCTCATTGACTGCTGTAGACAAGGAGGCGATATCACTTGCTTTGATATTAAGATTGGTGCTTTGCAGGACAGTGCCGGCGTTACCGGGAGCGCAGAATAACTTAGTTATCTTTTTACTCTGAGCGAGTTTCCATACCAGAGCATGCTCGCGGGCTCCACTACCGACTACCAGGACCTTCAAATTCTTCCTCCTGGGCTTAATCAACTAAAAACAAAAAACACCTTCTCATTAGAGATAAGAAAAAATGACCTTAATACCTAACACTATTCCCACTCGATGGTGGAAGGTGGCTTGGAAGTGATATCGTAAACAACCCGGTTAATACCGGGGACTTCATTAACGATGCGGTTGGAAATACGCGCCATAAGGTCATACGGCAGGCGCGCCCAGTCAGCGGTCATGGCATCATCGCTGGTAACAGCCCTGATCGCTAGTAGATGGCCATATGTGCGGAAATCACCCATGACGCCCACTGATCTTACGTCAGTTAATACGGCAAAACTCTGCCAGACCTGCCGGTAAAGGCCGGCGGCCTTAATTTCGTGCATAACAATGTAATCGGCTTCCCGCAGCAGATCAGCTTTTTCTTTGGTTACTTCGCCGATAATGCGGATGGCCAGACCTGGACCGGGGAAAGGTTGTCGCCAGACCATATCGTCAGGTAATCCTAATTCGCTACCGACTTTGCGAACCTCATCCTTAAAGAGAGAGCGCAGGGGTTCCAGTAATTGCATCTGCATATCCGCGGGTAGCCCGCCAACATTGTGATGGGTCTTAATCTTGGCCGCGGCTTTGCTGCCGGAAGACGCGCTTTCGATAACATCAGGATACAATGTGCCTTGGGCCAGAAAATCAACCTTGCCTATTGTGCGGGCTTCTTCTTCAAAAACCCGGATAAATTCCTCGCCAATTATCTTACGCTTGGTTTCGGGATCTATCACACCCTTTAACCTTTTTAAAAAGCGCTCGGCCGAACTGGAAAGGCGGATATTCATTCCTAGGTTTTCTTTGAACGTGACCATGCTCCGCTCAACCTCTTCCTTGCGCATCAGGCCATGGTCGACGAAGATACACGTGAGTTGATTACCGATGGCGCGGTGTATTAAAACAGCAACTACCGAGGAATCTACGCCACCGGACAGCGCACAAATTACTTTGCCGTCTCCTACACGTTCACGTATGCGACTGACGTTTTCTTCGATAAAGTTACCTATAGTCCAGTTGCCGCGGCAACCGCAAATCGAATAAACAAAATTGTTCAGTATAGTCTTGCCTTCGGGAGTATGCACTACTTCAGGATGGAACTGGAGACCGAAGATGCCTTGATCGTTCCCCATCACGGCCACAGGGGAGTTCTCAGTATAAGCCAGAGAAGTGAAACCTTTAGGCATTTGTTCGATTTTGTCCCCGTGGCTCATCCAGACTGTTAGAGTTTCAGGTAGACCATTGAAGAGGGGTGAATCCATGCGGCTCAGGTGCATCACAGAGTGACCGTATTCCTTATGGTTTCCGGGGGCAACAACCCCTCCCAATTGTTTGGTGATGCTCTGCATGCCGTAACAAATACCCAGCACCGGGAGATGTTTCTCAAATACATATGAGGGAGCTAGTGGGGCATCCTTTTCATACACGCTGGATGGACCGCCCGACAGGATAAAACCTTTAGGATTAAGTGAGGCGATTTTTTCCCAGGGTGTGTCATGAGATACCAGTTCGCAGTATACCTGAAGTTCGCGTACTCTGCGGGCGATTAACATGCTGTACTGGGAACCAAAGTCAATAATAACAATAGCTTCGCGTTCAGGTTCAGCGGCAGGTTCTTTGGTCATCACTGATTTTTGTCCGGTTTTATGCTCAGCTATCTCAAGGTATGTGGATACTTCAAGATCATTGCTGGTAGATACACGACGGCTCTGGTTCTGAGATAAATTTTGTGGATTTTTTGCTGTTTCCATGATACTAAAAAGCTTATCATTGTGCTATACTTACGTCAAGTATTTTGGAATTGTACTTGAACTTTTTCTGTAATTATAGGCAGGAAAGATGGAAGATCAATTATCGGAAAAACTTCGTAAACAAATTAAAAAGGCCGTTGATATTCTTAGTAAGGGGGGAGTAATTGCCTTCCCCACGGATACTGTCTATGGATTGGGCACCGGTATTTATAACCAATCCGGCATAAAAAGGATTTTCGATATAAAAAAGCGCTCGACCGGGGTGGCCCTGCCCGTTTTACTGTCGGACGTTGCGCAGTTATCTGAAGTGTCCATGACTTTGTCCGCCCAGTCCTGGCGCTTAATCAAGGAATTTATGCCCGGAGGGTTGACTCTGATCGTTTATCGCAGCCAGATGGTATCCGATCTTATTACCGCTGGTGGGGATACAGTGGCCGTCAGAATTCCGGATCATCCTGTTCCGCGTGCTCTGATAAAAGGTATTGGTATGCCGATTGTCGGGACTAGCGCGAATATCAGTGGTAAGCCCACTTTGATTTCAGCGGAAGATGTGCGCCGCGAGTTGGGGAACGCCGTGGATATGGTCATTGACGCAGAACCGCCTCCTAATGGGAAGGAATCTACCGTGGTAGACATGGCGAGTGATATACCCGTAGTTCTCCGCGAAGGTGCTATTTCCAGGGCTCAGATAGCCAGAGTAATTGAATTAGGATAAAACAATGTTGATCGCTGTTGGCTCCGACCATCGAGGAATAGAATTTAAAAAATTTATTATCAATTGTTTGATTGATATGAAACTGGAGTGTAAAGACTTCGGTTCATTCAGCGCTGAGTCAGTGGATTACCCTGATATTGCCGAGAGCGTAGGAAAAGCCGTGGTAAGCGGTCAGTGTAACTATGGCATTCTGATCTGCGGGACCGGCATCGGCATGAGTATGGCAGCTAATAAAGTTAAGGGCATTCGGGCGGCTCTATGTATTGATGATTTTATGGCCGAACGGGCCAGACTACATAATGACGCCAATGTAATTTGCCTGGGGGCGGAAAGGGGTGAAGCGGGGGTTAAACAGATGCTTAATAAATTATTTTCCACACAATTCGAAGGCGGCCGTCATCAGCACCGTTTGGATAAAATGGCTAAAATGGAAACTTCCTGTTAGTTGACAGGAGATATTCAATATATTAAAATAGCCAGTATATTAGGAATTGTTAGAATATGAATTTGCAGAAATTAAACACCGGCCTGGTACTTATTGTAGTTGTCGCACTACTGTGCGAACGGCCTGGTGTGTCTGCTGAAAATTAAGCCAAAACAACTTTAGATACACATCAGGCCCGGGAAGAAACCCCGGGCTTTTTTATTGGTAAATTAAATAGTTCGATAAAGAGGGAAAAGGGAGCTTAATTGTATTCTAGCATTGATTGACTTTGAATCTGGGCTATGCTATGTTTTGTTTGAGATTTGATATCAAAATTCCCAAGCTGAGGAAGTCATTATCAAGAATAATACCCGTAATGAAAATACGACAGAAGGAATAAGTCATGAAAAGCGATGCAATAAAAAAAGGTATTGAGCGGGCGCCGCATAGAGCATTGCTGTATGCTTTGGGCTGTACTAGAAAAGAAATGGATAAGCCCTTTATTGGTATTATCAATAGCTACAGTGAGATCGTGCCCGGACATATGCACCTGGATGAGATCTCCAAAGCTGTTAAGGATGGCGTGCGCGCCGCGGGTGGAGTGCCTTTCGAAGTAAATACCATTGCGGTTTGTGATGGGATAGCCATGAACCATTCTGGCATGAAATATAGTTTACCCAGCCGTGAACTGATAGCTGACTCAGTGGAAACAGTGGTTGAGGCGCATGCCTTTGACGCACTGGTTTTTATTCCGAATTGCGATAAAATCATTCCAGGGATGTTGATGGCCTCTCTCAGATTGAATTTGCCCTCTATCTTTATCAGTGGTGGTCCTATGATGGCGGGGAAGTTAGCTACTGCGGAAGGCAGCAAAATAGTCGACCTGAGTTCTACCTTTGAAGCAGTCGGGAAAACTATCTCCGGCAAAATGACTGAAGATGAGCTGGCTGATCTGGAACAGGCTGCCTGTCCCGGCTGCGGTAGCTGCTCAGGAATGTACACAGCCAATACTATGAATTGTCTTACTGAAGCGGTCGGTATGGGCTTGCCCGGTAACGGTACCATTCCGGCTATTGATATTAGGCGCCGCAGGCTGGCTAAAGAAGCCGGTCAGCAAATTTTGCAATTACTGGCAGATAATGTGCGCCCTCGCGATATTATCACTTCAAGATCGATACAAAATGCTCTGACCGTGGATATGGCGCTGGGCGGCAGTACCAATTCCATTTTGCATTTTTCTGCCATCGCTCACGAGGCAGGTCTAGAATTTCCGCTGACTCAGGTCAATGAAATCAGCGAAAAGACTCCCTATATCTGTAAACTGAGCCCGGCAGGAACTAATCATATTGAAGACTTGGACCGCGCGGGTGGGGTTCCAGCTATTATGAAACAGGTCAAGAATTTAATCCATAAAGATACCAAAACGGTTTCTGGTAAAACCACGGGACAGATAATTTCAGCTGCGCGGGTGGTTGATCCGGAGGTGATCCACTCGCCTAAAACAGCTTATTCTCAGAAAGGCGGCACCGCTATCTTATTTGGCAATCTGGCGCCCGAAGGGGCAGTCGTCAAGCGGGCTGCTGTAGTACCTGAAATGATGGTTCATACCGGTCCTGCCCGGGTTTTTGATTCCGAAGAACTGGCGACAAAAGCGATCGTAGCTGGTTCAATTAAGGCAGGAGATGTGGTTGTGATACGTTATGAAGGACCCAAAGGAGGGCCTGGCATGCGTGAAATGTTGACCCCAACCTCTATGATCGCCGGCATGGGTCTGGATAAGCAGGTTGCCCTGATCACGGATGGGCGTTTCTCAGGAGCTACCCGCGGCTCTTCCATCGGACACGTTTCTCCCGAAGCTGCTTCCCGCGGCCCAATCGCTATTGTTAAGGAGGGAGATATCATTAAAATTGATATTCCCAACTATAAACTTGAAGTCGAATTAAGCGCTAAAGAGATCGCCAAACGCCTGGCCAAATTGCCTGTCTTTGAATCGAAAATTAAGTCCGGCTATCTCAAACGTTACGTTGATAGAGTGACTTCTGCCAGTACAGGCGCGGTTTTCAAATAGAAGGAGACTAGAATTACCATGAAATTAACAGGCGCTCAAATATTATGTGAAAGTTTATTAAAAGAGGGGGTCGACGTTCTGTTCGGCTACCCCGGTGGGGTAGTCCTCCCCCTGTTCGATACTTTTCCCCAGTATCCGGCCTTACGACATATATTGGTGCGTCATGAGCAGGGAGCTGCTCATGCGGCGGACGGCTATGCCCGCGCTACTGGTAAGGTAGGTGTCTGTTTGGCTACTTCCGGTCCCGGCGCTACTAATCTGGTTACCGGTATTGCTAACGCGCATCTGGATTCTGTTCCCATGGTGGCTATCACCGGACAGGTAGCGCGTTCTTTTATTGGTAAAGACGCCTTTCAAGAAGTAGATATCACCGGTATTACCTTGCCTATCACCAAGCACAACTTTCTGGTCATGGAAGCTGGGCAAATTGCTCAGGCAGTCAAAGAGGCTTTTTATCTAGCCAGGAGTGGACGGCCAGGGCCGGTCTTAATCGACATTCCGAAGGATGTCTTTATTGAGCAGGCGGAGTTTAATTATCCCGCCAAAGTAAATTTGCCCGGCTATAATCCGACTGTACAGGGCCATCCTGCTCAGATTAAAAAAGCGGCGGAGATGATCAATAACGCCTGTCAGAAGCCTTTGATTATCGCTGGCAGAGGCGTGGCTATTTCAGGCGCTTTTAATGAATTGAAACAGTTAGCCGAAACTGCTCATATACCCGTGATCACCACGTTGCTGGGTATCGGTTGTTTCCCTGAGTCGCATACTTTAAGCTATGGTATGCTGGGCATGCACGGCACGGCTTATGCTAATTGGGCTGTTAGCGACGCTGACCTGGTGATCGCGATCGGTATGCGTATGGACGACCGTGCGACTTCCAAGTTCAACGAGTTTGCCCCCGCTGCTCGCATTATACATATAGACATCGATCCCGCTGAAATAGGTAAAAACGTGCGCGTGGATGTCCCGATCGTGGGTGATATTAAAAAGGTCTTGATCCCCCTGATTAAATTGGTTAAGTCCAATCAACATGTAGAGTGGATAGCGCAATTAGATGCCTGGCGCAAAAAAGCCCCGATGGTCAGCAGCCGAATAAAGAACTCTAAAGTTTTACTGCCGCAATATGTCGTGCATAAGATATATGAAATTACCCGGGGCAATGCCATCGTAGTTGCCGGTGTCGGACAAAATCAAATGTGGGCTGCCCAACATTTCTGGTATGATCAACCCAATAGTTTCATAACTTCCGGTGGTTTGGGAACTATGGGTTATGAGTTACCTGCTTCCATGGGGGTTAAGGTGGGTTGTCCGGATGAAACCGTCTGGTGTATCGCGGGCGATGGCGGTTTTCAGATGACACTGCATGAATTGGCAACGCTGGTGCAGGACAAGATAGGTGTTAAAATCGCTATTTTAAACAACGGTTGTTTGGGCATGGTCAGACAATGGCAGGAGCTGTTTTATCAAAAAAATTACGTGGATACCCCCCTCTCTTGTCCGGATTTCGTTAAACTGGCCGATGCTTATGGCATACCCGCTCTGAGGGTCAGTACCAGTCAACAGGTTGTCCCGGCTATTAAAAAAGCCATGGCTACCGACGGTCCTTTCCTGATAGAATTTGTGGTGGCCCCGGAAGAAAATGTTTATCCGATGGTCCCTCCCGGTGAAGCCCTGTCCAAGGTATTATTAGAACCTGAGAAAGAGGTGCATGTATGGTCTCAACAAAACACACCCTAGTAGCTCTGGTAGAAGACAAGCCAGGCGTTTTGAATCGCATGGTCAGCCTCTTCAGAAGGCGTAATTTTAATATTGAAAGCATCGCGGTGGGCAGCAGCGAAATGTCCAATTTCTCGCGCATTACCTTTGTCGTGGACGGTTCTCCTACGATGGTTGAACAGGTCAGGAAACAACTTATGGGAAAGGTGGTAGAAGTAGTTAAAGTCACTGATATTACCGATAAAAATATTGTAATCCGTGAGCTGGCTTTGATCAAAATCAAAGCTCCTTCCTCTGCGCGCAGCGAGATCATCCAAATTGTGGATATCTTTCACGCTGAGATTGTGGATGTGACCCAGGAGTATTTGACTATCGAGATCACCGGGCCGGAAGATAAAATAGAATCTCTTCTTGATCTTCTTAAACCTTTTGGGATCAAGGAACTAGCGCGCACCGGCCGCATTGCTATGACCTGCGGTACCCTGGTTGATGAAGAATAACAAAGGAACGAACATGAAAAATAGAGTAATTGTATTTGATACGACCTTAAGAGATGGAGAGCAAGCCGCCGGAGGCACTCTCAACATTCAGGAAAAACTGGAGATTGCCAGGCAGCTGGAAAAGCTCAAAGTGGATGTTATCGAAGCCGGCTTTCCCATCAGTTCCCCGGGTGATTTCGAATCGGTCAAACTGATCTCTAAAGAAGTACGGAACGCTTCAATTTGCGGTTTGTCTCATGCCAACCCCGCTGCTATAGAGCGTGCCTGGGAAGCTGTCAAAGGCGCCGCCCAGCCTCGTATCCATATCTTTCTTTCTTCATCAGAGATTCACCTTTTGCATCAACTTAAAAAAAGCCATGACGAGATTTTACAGGCATCCCGTGAAATGGTGGCTAAGGCCAAAAAATACACCAGCGAGATTGAATTTTCGCCGATGGACGCCAGCCGGACCAATCCTGAATTCTTGTATCAGATAGTTGAGGCTGTCATTGCCGCTGGTGCGACCACCGTCAATATACCGGATACGGTGGGTTATGCCATTCCTCAGGAATGGGGCAAGCGTATTGCAGGCATTTTTAAAAATGTCTCTAATATCGATAAAGCAGTTATCAGTGTGCATTGTCATAATGACTTGGGGCTGGCCGTTGCCAATAGCCTGGAAGCCGTCAGGCAGGGCGCTCGGCAGGTGGAATGCACTGTTAATGGTATTGGAGAACGGGCTGGTAATGCCTCGTTGGAAGAGATTGTGATGGCTATCCGCACCCGCCAGGATTTTTATAAATTGACCACGGGGATTGATACTACTCAAATATATAGCACCAGTCGTCTGGTTAGCGAGTTGACTGGGTTCACCGTTCAACCCAATAAGGCCATCGTGGGAGCTAATGCTTTTCGGCATCAGTCCGGTATTCACCAGGACGGCGTAATTAAGTTGCCCATTACCTATGAAATAATGGATCCCAAAGATGTCGGTATATCTGCCAGTAGCCTGGTTTTGGGCAAGCTTAGTGGACACCATGCCTTTAAGGAGAGATTGGCCGAGTTGGGTTATCATTTGGATGAGGATGACCTCAGCAGATCCTTTCAGGCTTTCAAAGAGCTGGCTGAAAAAAAGAAAGAAATCACCGATAAAGACATCGAGTCCGTGGTAGCTCAGCAAAAACGAACCGTCGCTGAATTATATTCTTTGCAGATGGTTCAGGTATCCTGTGGGAACGGCATGCCTACTGCTGCCGTCAGGTTGACTGGACCCAAAGGTGAGACCCTTGCTGATGCGTCGTTGGGCACCGGTCCGGTCGATGCAGTTTATAAGGCTATTAACCGTATTGTAGGTGTCTCCAACAAGTTGACCGAGTTCACAGTTAAGTCGGTTACCGAGGGTATAGACGCTCAGGGAGAGGTTTTAATCAGGGTTGAGAGTGATGGAGTCACTTATACCGGCCGCGGCGCGGATACCGACATAATCGTAGCCAGCGCTAAGGCTTACATGAATGCCTTGAATCGTCTGCTGTCTGTTAAAAAAGCAGTTAAGAAATAATCAATATCGAGGGGATGTTGGAATGTCACCGGATTTAACCATGGCTATTCGGCTGCTGTTAGCCGCCGTTCTGGGTGGAGCGATTGGATTTCAGCGCGAAAACGCCGGCAAACCAGCCGGTTTGCGCACTCATATGCTGATTTGTATCGGCGCTGCCCTGTTCACTCTGGTGGGTATTTTTGCCTTTAGTGGCACTGTCGATCCTGGGCGCATGGCTGCTGGTGTGGTATCCGGTATCGGTTTTCTTGGCGCGGGGGCTATCATCTTCCGCTCCAGTGATGGTTATATTGCCGGCTTGACTACGGCAGCCACAATGTGGGCGGTGGCCGGTATCGGAGTTGCTGTGGGCTCTGGGTTCTATATAGCTTCGGCTGTCGCAACCGCGATTATTTTGATTATTTTGTTCATACCTCATATCAAGTAATTAAATAAAGCAATACTAGAAAAGGTGAAAGAAAATGATGACATTAGCCGAAAAAATATTAGCTGCTCATTCCGGCAAGAAAAAAGTAATCGCCGGAGAGTTTATTAACTGTAAAGTTGACCTGGTTATGGCCAATGATGTTACTGCGCCCATCGCCATAAACGAGTTCCGTAAGCTGGGAGTGAAGGTTTTTAATCCTAAGAAGATCGTCTTTGTGCCTGACCATTTCACTCCTAATAAGGACATCAACTCAGCCGAGCAGGTTAAGATGATCCGTGAGTTTGCCCGCGAAACAGGTGTTGGTTTTTTTGAGATGGGCAGGGTAGGTATCGAACATGTACTGCTGCCGGATAAAGGTATTGTCTTACCCGGCGATGTTGTTATCGGTGCCGATTCTCATACCTGTACTTACGGTGCGATTGGGGCCTTCTCCACCGGTATGGGGTCTACCGATATTGGCTCCGCTATGGCTACCGGTGATATCTGGATGAAAGTTCCGCACACCATAAAATTTGTCTTCCGCGGCAAATTAAATAAATGGGTCAGTGGCAAGGATTTAATTCTGTATACTATTGGTCAGATTGGTGTAGACGGCGCTTTATATGCCTCGATGGAGTTCGCCGGTGAGGCCATCGAAAATTTGTCTATGAGCGGGCGTTTCACCATTGCCAATATGGCGATTGAGGCCGGGGCTAAAGCCGGTTTGTTTAAGGTTGATAAAAAGACCCTGGAGTACCTGGCGCCTAGAGCGAAACGTAAATTTAAAGTTTATGAGCCGGACGCTGACGCAGAATATTCTCAAATCTTTGAATGGGATGCCTCGAAGATCGAACCTATGGTGGCCTTCCCTCATTTACCTTCTAATACTAAACCGATCAGTAAAGTGGGCGAGGTTAGAATCGATCAGTCGGTCATCGGTAGTTGTACTAACGGCCGTTTGGAAGACCTGCAGATCGCCGCTAAGATCTTCAAGGGCAAAAAGGTTCACCCTGAAGTTCGTTGTATCATATTACCCGGCACCCAGGAAATTTACCTGGAGGCCATGAAACTGGGTCTGGTAGAGACCTTTGTCAAAGCAGGGGCCGTATTTAGCACTCCCACTTGTGGTCCCTGCCTGGGAGGGCATATGGGTATTCTTGCTAAGGGAGAGAGAGCTATCTCAACCACTAACCGCAATTTTGTGGGCAGAATGGGTAGTCCTAAATCTGAAGTTTATCTGGCTAATCCGGCTATCGCAGCGGCCAGTGCTATCGCCGGCAGAATTATCTCGCCGGAGGACCTGTAAAGGATTTCCCTCCCTTTTTCAATTTCCTCTTTCCTGCGGTCGTAGATCTCCCGATTCTATCGGGGGAGAGAGGATCAAAGATGAGGGGCAAGAATAACCACGGGAATATAAGGAATCAGATATGACTAAGATGAAAAAGTCCTGGGTGGCAAGGCTGCAAGATAGTAAGGGCTATCCTAAGGTGGAACCTATCAGCGAGAGAATGAGTGCCCGCTGGGGGACAGGGACGATGGTGATTCCAGCTCCCATGGACGTAGATACCTTCATGAAAATGGTGCCTGCAGGGAAATTAACCACTATCGACGAAATTCGGCAGGCTCTCGCTATAAAATATGGCGCCACCATCGGTTGTCCGACCAATACCGTAATTTTTAGCGGGATTGCTGCCCATGCTGCGGATGAATTGGCTTGCGCTGGTGAGAAGGATATCACCCCTTACTGGCGCACCCTGGGCAATGATGGAACTCTAAATCATAAATACCCGGGGGGAGTGCAAAAACAAGCAACCCGTTTAAAAGAAGAAGGTCATACTGTTTTGTTTTTTAAAGGCAATAAGCTGCCTAAAGTTCAGGATTATGAAAAAAAATTAGCCAAATTAATATAACCTCAAATTTTTAATGATAATCGAGGTATATTAAGTTCGACAGATTCCATAACTCAAGATAAATTTTACCTTGATCAGGAGAATTAAATGAAATTAAAAGGGCAAGTTCATAAATATGGTGCAAATGTTGATACGGATGTCATCATCCCAGCCCGCTATTTAAATGTTTCGGATCCTCTGGAACTGGCCAAACACTGCATGGAGGATATCGATGCCCAGTTCGTGAAGAAGATGAAACCAGGCGACATAATTGTGGCTGATACCAACTTTGGCTGCGGTTCGTCTCGTGAGCATGCTCCCCTGTCTATCAAATCGGCCGGGGTTTCCTGCGTGATCGCCAAGACCTTCGCCCGCATTTTCTTCCGTAACGCTATTAATATCGGTCTGCCTTTGCTGGAGTGCGTTGAGTGTGTCGAAAAAACTAAAAACGGGGATACTTTGGAAGTTGACCTCGCCGCTGGCAAAATCTTAAATTTGTCCACGGGTCTGGTCTTTACCGCTAAACCCTACCCTGATTTCATGTCTGAACTGATTAAGGCTGGCGGTTTGATCAATTATACGAAAAAAAGATTAGCGTAAAGGAGAAAGCTAAATTGAAATTTAAACTAGCAGTTCTACCTGGTGACGGCGTTGGGCCTGAGCTGATGAATGAGGAAGTCAAGGTTCTGGAAGCCCTAGGAAAGCGTTTTGGGCATAGTTTCGACCTCAAATACGGCTTAATCGGTGGAATTGCAATTGATAAAGAAGGTACGGCGCTCTCAGAAGATACCCTGGAAATGTGCCGTCAATCCGATGCGGTCGTTATGATTGCTGTCGGCGGTCCTAAATGGGATAACCCCAAGGCTAAGGTCAGGCCAGAAGACGGTTTATTAGCCCTGCGTAAGGGTTTGGCCCTTTTTGCTAATATCCGCCCCGTCTTTACCAATGACATCATGGTGGATGCTACTCCCTTAAAAGCGGATATTGTAAAAGGTACGGATTTGATCGTGGTTCGCGAACTGACCGGAGGGTTGTATTTTGGCAGGCCTAAGAGACAATGGACTACCACCCGCGGTCGTAGAGCAGTTGATACGATGTCCTATTCCGAGCAGGAAATCGAACGCATTGTCCGCGTAGGATTTGAACTGGCCCGTAAACGCCGTAAAAAACTCACTTCCGTGGATAAAGCTAATGTGCTTCAATCTTCCCGTTTATGGCGGCAGGTTACCAGTGAAGTGGCTAAAGATTATCCGGATATTGCTCTGGATAATATGTTGGTAGATACTTGCGCTATGCGTTTAATACAGAAACCCACTTATTTCGATGTAATTGTCACGGAAAATACCTTTGGTGATATCTTAACTGATGAAGCCTCGCTGCTGGCTGGTTCGATGGGTATGTTGCCCTCTGCTAGTCTGGCTGGTGTTCCACAGGAAGGCAAAAAGATATTAGGTTTCTATGAGCCTATTCATGGCAGCGCTCCTGATATTGCCGGACAAAATAAGGCTAATCCGATTGCCAGTATTCTCAGTTTGGCCATGATGTGCCGCTATTCTCTGGGCTTGTCCCCTGAAGCTCAAGCTCTGGAAGAAATTATCGCGGCCGTTCTGAAAGAGGGTTACCGCACACCGGATATCATGAGTGAAGGCAAAAAAATGGTGGGGACTAAAGAAATGGGCGACGTGGTAGCTAAAAAAATCGCTAAATATACGTAGTTTTAATCATTTGAATTTGTAATTTGGGATTTACATCAGGACATTATGGTTAAGAACGTAAAAATTTATGACACCACCCTCCGGGATGGAGCCCAGCGTGAAGGGATTTCCTTCTCGGTGGTGGATAAGTTGCATATTGTTCAGAAGCTGGACGACCTGGGGGTCCGCTATATCGAAGGCGGTTGGCCGGGTTCCAATCCCAAAGACGCTGAGTTTTTCGCTCAGGTCGGGAAAATGAAGCTTAAGAATGCTAAAGTAGTGGCATTTGGTTCTACTCGTAAGCCAAAAACCAGAGTTGAAAATGATTCCAATCTCCAGGCGTTGATAGATAGCGGTGCAAAAATAATAGCTCTGGTGGGCAAGAATTCCATTCTGCAGGTAAAACAGGTTTTGCAGACCACGCCCGAAGAGAACCTGCGTATGATTTATGATTCTGTGGCCTATTTGCGGGATAAAGGTATTAAGGTTTTTTATGATGCTGAGCATTTTTTTGATGGCTATAAAGCCGATCCTGAATATGCTTTAAACTGTCTGCTCACGGCTGCCAAAGCTGGGGCTAGCACCCTGGTGCTTTGCGATACCAACGGCGGTGCGCTTCCTGAAGAAATTGCGGAGGCGGTTAAAGCGACCTGTTCTCTTCCTGGGGTTGAAGTGGGTATTCACGCTCATAATGACAGCGGTTTGGCCATTGCTAATTCTCTGGCCGCCGTTAAGGCCGGCGCGACTCAGGTTCAGGGCACTATCAACGGCTACGGCGAGCGCTGCGGCAACGCTAATCTGTGCGTGATAATCCCTAATCTTAAGATTAAAATGGGTATTAATTGTATTACTGATGAGCAGTTGGCCAAATTGACCGAGGTCTGTCGCTACGTCAGTGAAGTGGCCAATCTGGTTCCCGATGCTTTTATGCCTTATGTTGGGGTCAGCGCCTTTAGCCATAAGGGCGGTTTACATGTCTCCGGTATGAGCAAATGGAAGGGCAGCTATCAGCATGTAGAACCGGTCCAGGTAGGTAACCAATTCCGTGTCACTATCTCCGAACTTTCTGGCAAACAAAATATTATCCTGAAAGCAAAGGAAATGGGCTTTGATTTCACCTCCGATCCTAAAGAAGCCCAGCGATTGCTTGAGCAAGTGAAAAAACAGGAAAGCCTCGGCTTCCAATACGATCAAGCTGAGGCTTCTTTTGAATTACTGATCCGCCGGGCCAAACCGGATTATCTACCGCCCTTCAAATTGGTTGACTTTATGCTGGTAGTAGAAAAACGGCGGCGGCCTTCCCGTGTTAGTAATGAGGATATGTTGTCCGAAGCCATGGTCAAGGTGACTGTAGGCGATCAGACCATCCATACAGCTGCTGAGGGCAATGGTCCCGTTAACGCGCTGGATGCCGGGTTACGCAAGGCCTTGCTGCAGTTCTACCCCGAACTGGCTCAAGTTAAACTGGTAGACTATAAGGTGCGTATTCTGGAGGAAAGTGGAGGCACTGAATCCAAGGTGCGCGTACTGATCGAGTCTACTGATGGCGATACCGAATGGCATACCGTCGGTAGTTCCAGTAACATCATTGAGGCCTCTTGGTTGGCCCTGGCCGATAGCCTCGAATACTGGCTCATTAAGAATAAGTAGTCTTAATCCGGGTTAACTCTATTAACTTTTGACCTTTGATCTTTGACTTTTAACTTCTCCCTTACCCCTTTATCACTCCTATCGGGACACATCTTGCTATCTTCCTGGAAATCCCCGCCTTCTCGGTGATTTCCACTACTTCCGCCACATCCTTGTAGGCTTCTGAGGCTTCTTCAGCCAGCGACACTAGACTATCGCATTTCACCAGTATGCCTCGCTTACCTAGCTTATCAGCTACGTCGCCGCCACTTAGACCTTTTTTAGCTGCGGTGCGGCTTTGCATCCGGCCTGCCCCGTGGCAGGTCGATCCGAATGTATCTTGCATGGCTGTTTTTGTTCCTACCGCGATATATGAGTAGCGGCCCATGTCCCCCGGAATCAAGACCGGTTGGCCGATGTTGCGGTAAATGGCCGGTATCTCTGGATGGCCAATAGGAAACGCTCGCGTTGCTCCCTTGCGGTGTACACACAGGGTTTCGGTTTTACCTTCCACAGCATGCTCTTCCAACTTGGCGATGTTGTGCGCCACGTCGTAGATTTGCTCCAACCCTATCTCTCGCGGGCTTTTATTTAGCACTCTAATAAAGGACTCCCTGATCCAGTGGGCGATACACTGGCGGTTGGCCCAGGCATAGTTCGCGGCGCAAGCCATAGCTGCCAGATAGTCTTGTCCTTCCGGTGACTGCACCGGGGCGCAGGCCAACTGTTTGTCCGGCAGAGTTATACCATAACGACGGGTAGCTTCAGCAAGAGTCCTGATGTAGTCATCGCAGACCTGATGGCCTAGTCCACGCGAGCCGGTGTGTATCAGAATCAAAATTTGACCGGTTTCGAGAATGCCCATCGTCCGGGCTGTTACACTGTCGTAAATCTGATCTACCGCCTGTATTTCCAGAAAATGATTGCCTGATCCCAGCGTTCCTATCTGCGGCAGGCCGCGTTTTTTGGCTTTTAGACTCACTTTATCCGGATCGGCCCCTTTCATGCAGCCTGACTCTTCGGTACAAATCAGGTCGTCTGCCTGTCCTAAGCCCTTTTCTACCGCCCAGGCCGCCCCTTTAATCAGGACTTTATCCAGTTCCTTCTCACCGATTCTCAATTTGCCCTCTGATCCCAGCCCAGAGGGTACATTGGAGTACATGGCATAAACCAGTTTTTCTATATTGGGTTTGACCTCTTCAAGGCTCACATTGGTGCGTAGAAGCCTGACTCCGCAGTTGATGTCGAATCCCACTCCTCCCGGCGATACTACCCCGTCTTTGACCCGCGTAGCTGCTACTCCGCCGATGGGAAAACCGTAACCGAAGTGGATATCCGGCATGGCCAGAGAATAGCCTACAATACCGGGTAAAAAGCTGACGTTGACCACCTGTTCGAAAGCCTGGTCTTCCCAGATTTGCGCCAGCATCTTTTCACTGGTGTATATCCTGCCCGGAACCCGCATGCCCGCTTTATAGCTGGGTCGGATCTCCCAGCGGTTTTCATCTATTTTGTGGATTACGTCTTTCCACCCTGCGGCCATTTTAATTTCCTTTGCTTGTTTTTATTTGTGATCTGTATCTAGTGATTTAAGATTTATTTGGTTATTGGATTTTATATCTATTTCTTCTTTCTTGTTTTACCTTTGATTTCTTCTAAATATCCAAGATCACTTCTGCTGTAAAACTTCCGTCCTTCAGTTTCTCTACTTTCAGTTTATGATAGGTGGCGGATTTTATCCCTCTTTTTATTTGGTGTCGTGACAGATCTGCCTTCTCTCCGAAACAGTGGGCTTTAAGCTGTGATTTACTGATTTTAACGATCTCGAACCTGCTGAAGAGCAGCATCTCGGCGTCGAAAACATAAATTAGTTCATTTAACCATTCAGCCAGCAAGGCTTCCCTGTCCGGTGCGCTAATTGAAATTTCTTTAGTTAGCCTTTCCTCGATGTTATCGATATCGGTGATTAGACTCAGCATTCCCAGCGCGGCGTTGGTATAAACTTCCGACCAATCCTCGCCGAAAGCACGGATGCCGATATCGGCGGTAGTATCGATTATTTCAAAATTATTCATCGCTTATGCAACGATTATAGCATTTGAAATGGAATGTACGCACATGTTAGCAGGGCTTATAAAGTGGATTTACGAATTGAAATTTATATGTTGATTCTTCTTTCAATTCAGTCTTTCAATTTTGCCTTTTCGAAGATCCCGCATGAGCAAAGCTAATCGGGAGAGGCCCTTTATCTATCGGGAGAATCGAATCGGGATGATTTTTAACCTTTGACTTCTCCTAGGCATTCGCCGGTGGTACCGTCGTTCCCGTAGCTTTAGCTATCACTTTCCCATTTTGATTGGTCACCGTCATTTCGGATATTCCCACTCTGCCGCCGCTTCGCAATACTCGGCCTTCAGCAGTCAACACATCACCCGGCGCAACCGGGGAGAGTAGATGAATATTAAACTGGGTGGCCAGGCTGGGCAGGCTCATTGAGTTAATCGCCAGGGAAAAAGCATAGTCCGCTGCGGCCATAATGATAGAACCGAAAACTACTCCATTAAAATTAACGTATTCCGGCAGCATTTTCATCGATACCTTGGCATATCCCGGCGAGAGCTCCAGTACCTTGATCTTATAGAAAGAGGCGATTGGCTCTCCCTCCATCTTTTCCATCAAAGCCGCCAGGTTGCCCTTGTTCCCGGGTTTGGTTTCCGGATCAGCCATTTTTAATATCCTCAGACTGTATTTGAACTTGCTGGCCTCATTATATCATACGAAGATTAGCTAAAAAACCAGTCACGTTATCATCGATTCATATGTTATAATACAAAGCATAAGACTGGAAAATATCAGCTAGCTGCATAGGAGGCTAAGATGTCTATTTATTTGATGCTGACCACCCTCACCGACGCGGGCAGAAAGAGCCTTCAGGAAGACCCTGAAGTCCTGAAAGAGCTTAATAAAGAAACTGAGGTTCAGGGGATAAAGGTCATGTGTCAGTATGCTCTGCTTGGCCAGTATGACTTTGTCAGTATTCTGGAAGCCCCCAGCAATGAGGGTATCGCTAAATTGGCTATCCGTATGAGCGCTCGTGGCACTACTCAGACCCTTACTATGGCTGCTATTACGCTGGATAATCTTATCGCCGCTCTAAAAGAAAAAAGCACTCCCTGGTAATTAATGGCTTGATAGGTAATATTAATGCATCATTCGCTGCATCTGTACGGTAAGCATCAGCACCGTTTAATCCATCTATATATATCACTGGCCGGTTGGTCTAAAATACCTGTGATCGGTTGGTTTGTGAAAGCTGTGGCCAACACTTATGCCAGATTAGGCCACAGCGGCTATTATCTTACTCTCGCTGAAGCGGAGAAAATAGTTGATCTTTCAGAGGATATCTCTCTGGGACCTTGCAGTTGCCGGGAGGAATTCCATAATTGCGATCATGCGGTCATGAGTGAGATAGTCCTGGGCCGGGGCGCCCGGGATGTTTATGCCGACCGTCAGAGAGAATTCTGCGCGGTTTCCAAAGATGAGGCCAAAGCTATTTTAAAGCAAGCCCACGCCGCCAAGCTGACCCACAGCATCATGCGCTGCGGTAAAAACTTCTATGCGATCTGCAACTGCTGTAACTGCTGCTGCGTTCCCACGCGCCTGCGCCACGATTACGGCATCGGATTGGCTCTGGTACGTAACCCCAATGTAGTCACAGACTTCGAAAAACAGCGTTTGTCCTAGTGTCATTCTGGAGCGTAGCGAAGAATATCAGTGTGGGGATAAAGCTGTTCATGGTGAATCCCTTAGCTTAACCTGACTGATATCTCTTTTTTGTGTTTGTGTGGATATCGGATTTGGAGCGAAATGTAGCCCCTTCTTTCAAAACGAAATACTAATAACTATTAACTAAAAACTATTTTCACGTAAAATCACGTCTCTCAATCCATCCCTCTTTCAAACCCTGTAAAACGGCCTCAGTCCGTGAATCCACGTCCAGCTTGCTGAAAATATTACTCAGATGCGCTTGCACCGTCCGTACGCTGATCTTCAGATCGCTGGCAATTTCTTTATTGCGTAGTCCTTTAGCGGTCAGTTTGAGTACTTCCAGTTCACGGGGATAGAGATCAAGATTATTCTTTTCCCTTCTCTTGTCTTCACCAATTTCGCGGATGATTTTATGGGCTGATGCCCGGTCTATGATATGGTCTCCTGCGTGCGCTAAACGCACGGCAGTGGCTAGTTCGCGGATGGGGGTATCCTTGGTCAGGTAACCCGCCGCTCCGGCTCGTAGTGAAGCAAGGATATATTTCTGGTATTTGAAAGCGCTGACCATCAGTACCGCGGTCTCCGGTGACTCTACTTTAATGCGTTTGGTAGCTTCGATACCGCTAAGCTTGGGCATGGTGAAATCGATAATCGCTACATCTGGCTTTAATTCGTTAGTCAACCTGACTGCTTCTTCACCATCCGCTGCTTGGCCTATTATATCCAGTCCGTCTTCATCACGCAGCAGTCTGCACAGGCTTTCTTTAAAGGTGGGCTGCTTGTCGGCCAGAATGACTCTGATTTTATCCATGATTAAAATTCTCCAGGGTTTGCTGTTTTTATTTGATATTTGGATTTTGATTAGGTTATTGCCGAATGTCCCGCACAAATTCGGGATATCTTGTTTCTTATTTACTGTTTTTAATTTGTAATTTTGACTTATCCTACCATACATGCGGTATCAGCGCTTTACGCTTGGCCGGATACTCGGGGAAATTGCGGCGGTACCATAGGTCATTCGCACGGGCGCGGGGCACCAGGTTGGCCGCCGTCCACAGCGCAAAGGAAAGACCGGCTAAAGACCAGGTGGCGATCGCCCAACCCGTCCAGATCATAATCTCACCCAGATAATTGGGGCAAGAAATCCAGCGGAACAAGCCGTTATAAGCAATTTGGTAGCTGGGTTCACCCTCTTTGCGCAGGTTGTGCAGAGTAAAATCCGCCTGTCTATTGATGATAAAACCCAGAATAAAGATCAAGATACCGATGATAAAGCGGGGATCGTTTAACCAGCTGTTCGTGTATCCCGGTGATAGGGTAAAAATGTAGCGGCCGTTCAAGTAGCTATTTACACCATTGAAGATAAAACCCAGTGCCACTATCATGAGAGGCATCCGTTTGTCGCCGTCACGTCTCTGTAGTGGATAAAAGAAGGCCCGTTGAATATAGTGGGCTTCCCACAGGATCAACATCACGATTATAGGCAGAGTGTCGCGGTTTTGCCCCAGTACGAAAAAGACCGCGAAAATAATAGGCGAAGTACATTCCATTATAATCCAGCCGGTTGAGCTTCTTATGGTTGCGCCCCAATGCGCGGCGATGTGGCGGCCGTAAGGTGCGACTACGAAAAAAAGTGACACAAAGATCACTGCCGCTAACGCGAACCAGGCCATCAATATATAATTGTATAAGATCAACTCGCTCATTATTTCCTGGCCTTTTTAGGGTCGGAACCCTTTAATTCCAGTAGACCGGTCGCTTGAAACCAGCGGAAAGTATCTACCAGAGTATCGCGTAAAGGCCGGGGTTGGTAACCCAGTTCGCGGGAGGCCCGTTCATGGCTGATGTTTTTGTTTGCTTCGCAGAGTGCTTTGATCGATACACTGGAATAAAGTTGGCGGTTGCCGGTCAATTGATTATATAGCGTCGCTACGGGAGCGCCCGTGCGGGCTACCCAGGCCGGTACGGTCAGGCGCGGCGCTGGAGTACCCCAGATAGACTCAACGTGGTCTGCCAGTTCCTTGACGGACGCCCATTGACCGGAGAGCATATATTTAGCCCCTAGTGGGGCATCTTTTTCAGCGCGTATGGCGGCATTCACCACGTCGCGGACGTCCACCCAGTCAAACCCGCCTTCAATCAGGGCTGGCAATTTGCCCTGGGCCAGGCTTATCAGCACTTCTCCAAGAAAGGAAAGCTGGTAATCATGAGGGCCTAATACCGCCGTAGGATTGAGTATGACAGCGTCCAGTCCCTGTTCAATCCCTTCGCGCACTTCTCTTTCGGCAGCGGCTTTAGAGCGATCGTAGGGCGGGCAGTTATAGCCGTCCACCAGTGGCCGCCGCTCGTCGACAGGGATATTTAGGGGAGTCTGTACCATGGAGTGGATAGAACTGAAGTGGACCAGTCTGCGCACTCCGCATTTGAGACAGGCTTCCACCACGTTGTGGGTTCCGGTGACATTGATGGGCTCTATAGATGGCCAATCATTCATCGAAAGGGAGATGGTAGCCGCCAGATGGTAGACCACTTCTATGCCTTCAAAGGCTCGCTCAAGAGAGGCTGGGTCGCAGATGTCAGCCTGGACAATTTCCATATCCAGGTCTTCGGTGCCTCTGCGGTTGTTATGTATCAAAGCGCGCACCTGTCGATTTTCTTTTAAAAGCGCGCGTGTCAGATTCGCCCCTATGTGTCCAGTTGCTCCAGTTATTGCCGTTATCATTGGCTGTAATTATACCATAAACAACAACAGAAATTGCCTGAAATAGCGCAGTCGGATTGATTGATTTAGAGCTATTTAAATAATCTCCTGGTAGTACCAGTGATAGGCTTCTGGCGAGGCGCTTTGTTGACTGCCCAGCACCTTTAATCTTCTCAGTTTCAGGATGATGTAGACCTCTTTGCCGATTGTCAGGCTCATCTCGTGGGCCAGTTCCGTCGGCATCTCAGCCCTGATCATGTTATTGCCCACTTTGACATCTATCTTGGCCGAAGTTGTGCTCGTATCAAGGGCGGCGATTTTTCCTTTATAGCGGTTCACCGAGGGTCCGGGCGGTAAAACATCTGATACGTAAACGTCCCGCGGTGAAATAGCGATCTTCTGCATTGCGCCTTCATCGTGCGGCAGTATAATCAGCATACCGCCGCAATCTACTTCCATCAGTCCCGGCACCAATTGGCGGCAGGCTGTACATTCCAGAATATTCAATGAACCCACGAAGTCTGAGACGGCTGGAGTGGCCGGGGAGAAAAAGATTTCCTGCGGTTGCCCCACCTGTTCGATACTTCCACGCACCATCACCGCCATACGATCGGCCAGCTCTTCGGCCTCTACGTGATTATGCGTGATATGTATGGTGGTCACCCCCATTTCCTGATGGATTCTGCGCAGCTCTAGCCGCAGGTATTTGGAGGTCTGAACGTCCAGACTGCTCAGGGGTTCATCCAGCAGCAGGATTTGAGGTGACGGCGCTAGCGCTCTGGCCAGAGCGGCTCTCTGTTTTTCACCACCGCTTAAAGTGCGCGGGTCCCTCTCTAACAGATGGCTGATGCCTAATAATACTGCCAGGTCGTTAAGGCATTTCTGTTCCACTGAATAGGGCAGCTTTTTTTGTTTCAAACCGAAGAGAATGTTATCTCTGACATTTAAAAAAGGGAATAAAACATAGTCCTGTGGAACATAACTCAGGCCTCTTTCCTCGGGTGCCTGCCTGGTGATGTCCTTCCCGTTCAGCTGTATCCGTCCCGATTTGATTCTATGCAGCCCCGCCAGACACTCCATGAAGACCGTTTTACCCGCGCCCGAAGGTCCCAGGATAACGAAATATTCCTTGTCTTGAATATCTACGCTCAAATCCCTCAGGGTAAAGTCACCAATTTTAAATGAAAGGTCTTTTATTTCGATCATATGACGTATTTCCGTCCGGTTACTTTACGGATAATCAGGAGGGCCGTTAGTGAGATGACAACCAGAATAACAATCAAAGCCACGGCCTGGCCAATGTTAGCGGATGATAGGCTGAGAGAGATAGCGATGGGCAGTGTCTCGGTTTTGAAGGCCGTAGCTCCGGCCAGTGTGACTGTAGCGCCGAATTCGCCGGTAGCGCGCGCCCAGGTCAGGATGGCAGCGGCTATCAGGCCGTTCTTGGCCAGCGGCAGGACCACCCGGAAAAAGGCGGCCGGTTGGCTGCATCCCAGTGTACGGCTAACCTGTTCGTAACGTGGATCAATACTATCAAAGGTGGATTTCAAAAGACGAATCGCCAGCGCGCTGACGATAGTGAACTGGGCCAGAACAATCCCCGGTACTGAAAATACGAAACGTAATAGATGGTTGTTAATACCTTCTCCCATCGGAGTATTAAAGAAAACCAGCAGCGCCGCACCGATGGCTACCGGCGAGATCACAATAGGCAAGTCCAGCAGGCTGTCTACCAGGCTCTTGCCCCAGAACTCATTGGTAGAAATCGCGTATGCCACTGGAATAGCGATAGCGATTGCCAGTATGGTGGTGATAGTAGCGGTAATCAGACTCAATTTAATGGCAAACAGGGTTTCCGGCGCGACCAACGCGTTAACCATTGTTCCCCAGTCTGTAAAGGTCAACAGAGAAACGATGATCACTACAAAAAATAGAGTTAGCAGAGCCAGGGCGCTGATGGTGGCTGCCCTGAAAGCCCTGTCACCGCCCGCGCCCTTTAGCTTTTTCATTCTTTCACCCGTGTAAACTCACTCATTTAATTAGTGCTTTATAATCCTCAGGTAATTGATATTCTCCCCCGATTTTGGCTTGAGGTGCAAATGTACGGGCTTCGGCTTCCGTTGCATTATATCCCCATTTCTTAAAGATGTCCTGTCCTGCAGGTGAGACCAGAAAATCAATGAATTGAGCTGCCAGGACTTTATCTTTGGTAAAGGTAGAGATTGCTGCCGGGATGTACGCTAGCCGGGGCAGTTGTTCTGGTTTTATCATGATGCGTTCGATGTGCTGAGGGTCCCAATCCTGAAAAACGCTCCAACCTATCACCGCATCCACTGACTTCAACGAGATCAGGGTGGCTGTGGCATCACAGGAGGTAGCCTGAGTCACAATATTCGGGAAAACCGATTCTATCAGCTTGTTACTATCTAGGATTTCAACCGCGTATAGTCCTACGCAAACGCTATCCGGGTTGCCGATGCCCACTTTCAATCCGGTTTTGGCCAAATCAGATAGGGATAGGATATTTTGGGGGTTGCCTGGTTGGACGCAAATAGCCGGCACCAAATAGGCTAATATTTTTGTGGTGGTTGGATCAATAACTTGTTTTTTCTCAGCTTTGGCTAAGTAATCCGGGGAGCCGGGAATATAGATATCTCCGGTTTTGGCCAGTTCCATTTGAGATAAGACTGTTCCTGAACCGCCGTAAGTCAGATAGACTTTGACTCCGGTCTTTTTTTCAAAGGCCGCTGCTGCCTCATTCAGGGGTGGTTTGCTCGCCGAGCCAGCAAAGACGGATAGTTCTTTGGTTGCTATGGTATTGGTTTCAGTTCTATTGGTTGTCTGGCAACCTGCCAGGAAAGTCATTACCAATGTTGCTATTAAAATTAAAACTAATATACTTTTACGCATTTTTATTTATGATTCTTCCTTTAATTATTTTAATGGTCCACCGATTTATTTAGGCAGAATCATACTCATGTATCCATTCCTCTTCTCCTTTCCAAGGTTGGGAAACAGTGCCGTTTCCAGCGCTGCCGTCGATCCCTCCGATGACTCGGGGGGATACCGGCTGTTCACCCTGTCCCCAGAAAATCGGGAGTTAGGTCAGACAGCTTTAGAGAGTCCTTTCACAACTAGTTGGATTTACTTTTATAATTGGGTGATCAAACGAGTTAAAAACAAAATAGCGCTTCTCCACTAAGGAGCGCGCGCTATTGTTTTACATAAATAGACCATTCTTCTCCTTTCCAAATGGGAAACAGCGCCGTTTCCAGCTCTGCCGTCGATCCGATTTACCTTAAAGGGTTTGGGCGAAGCCCATAAGAATAGCGGGAGACCCTTCATGGTGCCGGATACCGGCTGCCGACCTTGTTCATTTCGAAGTTAGGCCCAGCAGCTCAAGAGATTTATCTTCTTTTAAGTTAACATCTTAATTTCTACCTGTCAACTTCGTACAGCTTTGCTGTCATCCTGGAAGCCTCGAAAGGCGAGGCTGAAGGATCTCAGGGGGTGGACTTGAATCTCGAAGCTCTTCTGACAACTCATACCTGATACCTCGTATTACTTACACACAAACCCACCCACTATCGATTTATTTATTTCAAGACTGACCGCAATTGCCGATGCCCCAGCGATAGCCCGATATAACCTTTCAATTTTAAAATCCTTCGCATATCCATATCCGCCGTGAATTCGTCTGGCCATTTCCACCACTTCCATGGTGGTCGGCACTACAAATAGTTTTGCCGCCGCTGCCTCGGTCATCCATTCAGGATCTGCCTGATCCTGCAAAAAAGCCGTTCTATAAGTCATCCACTTGGCGGCTTGGAGTTTAGCGTACATATCAGCCATCATCCAGCGGATTCCCTGTAGCGTTGATATTGGTTTTCCATCGGACATTCTGGACTTGGCGTATTTCACAGCTTCATCTAACGCTGCTTGCGCCATGCCCACACAGGCAGCGCATTGCTCGATTTTTTCCGCGGCTATCCAGTGTTGCAATATCTTTAAGCCTTCACCTTTCTCACCCAAAATATGTTCTTTGGGGACTCGTACATCCTCCAGATAGACATCAACAGCCTCCACCCCGCCTCCCCCCATCAAATCCCAAACCTTCGTAACTGTATACCCCTTTACGTTTTTATCAATTACAAAGGCCGTGCATTTACCTGTCTCATCTTTGGCATAGAGCACCGCGTAACCCTCTCTTGCGCCAAAAGTACTGAAACGCTTCATTCCATTAATAATATAATCATCCCCGTCAGGCCTGGCAGTTGTTTTTAATGATCGAGCATCCGAGCCGTTGTCTTCTTCAGTGAATTGGATGCTGGAGTATACTTTTCCTTCGCAAACTTTTGGTAGGTACTGAGCTTTTAACTTCTGCGAACCAAAATGAACTATACATTCAGGGATGCTGTTGTTAAAGCCTAGCAACCACCAGACTCCCGTACCAGAATATGCTAGCTCTTCACAGGCCAGGACACATCCCAAATTGCCAAAATCGGATCCCCCATACTCCTTTGGGATAGTCATCCCCAGCAGCCCTATCTCGGCCATTTTCTTTAAAAGATCATCTGGAACCTTTCCCTCACGGTCAATCTTTGAAGCTAAGGGCTCAATTTCATTTTTGGTAAAATTCTTTACCATTGTTTGCAGGATTAGTTGCTCTTCACTCAACTTGAAATTCATTTGTGGTTCCCCCTACCCGCATTATACTTGATACAACGCTTAAATAAACGCTGATATTGCCAAGCCTGGCTGAATCAAGGGTGAGCAGAACACGGTTACCTTTATACCTTGTGGAACCCGTGGATGACCCAGGCTGAGCTTACAATAACTAAGGTAATAAACTAACATCGTTTATTTTGAATAAGTTGTTGGCTATATAGAGGTGGTAAGGAGTGCTTCTCATCTTATCGGTAATTCTTTGCAGTATTGCAGCGCTTGTCCACATAGATCATTGATTTTTAGCAAATTTATTAAGCGCATTGTGGGTGGCAAACACAGATACTCTATCTAAAGTCCCCCAGCGCAGAGCCTGGGTTGGACAGGTAGCCGCGCACATTGGCGTCTGCCCGTTCTCTACTCTATCCAGACACATGTCGCACTTCTGCATTAAGCCATCTTCACCGAATTGCGGTGCTCCGAATGGGCAGGCCTCCAGGCAGGCTCGGCAGCCTGTGCATTTGTCCCTTTCGACTATCACAATCCCATCCGGTCGCTTGATAATAGCTCCGGTAGGACAAGCCGTTATACAGGGAGCTTGAGCGCAGTGCTCGCAGGAAATCGAAATAAAGCGTCTTTTAACCTCAGGAAAAACTCCGCTGGTGACTTCCTCCACCCTTCGCAGCTTTATTGTGCCGGCTTTGATGCCTTTCCACTGTTTGCAAGCCACTTCACAAGCCTTGCACTTGATGCACCGGTCTGAATCGAAATAAAAGCCATATTGCCTCTTCAAGGCTGCGCCTCTTCAATCTTGCTTATCTTGACCAGCGTCTGTTTGGCCATTTGCGAATGAAATTTGTCAAATAGCTTTTCATTAGCATTGTATAAATTATTGACCTCGCTTCCTCCGTCGAACTCATTATAACCTGGTAAACCCAGCTCATCGCAGCCTTGCCACCAGCCTCTTTTGGTCATCAAGACCTCAGGTGAAATACCTGCAAAATACTCTGCCTTAAATTTACTCCACCCGTGCGGAGACTCCACTCTGACCCAGTCGCCATCTGCGATTCCGTATTTTTTTGCCGCGGCCGGATTAATCTTCAACCATGGATATGGCTGCTGTTCACGCAAATATGGCACATCCTGCATAAAGCTGTGGTGGCTATAACGGTGCGCATGCACATCGCTGAGCACCAGCGGATACTCTTTAAGCAGTTCAGGTGTTTCTGCTATGCCCTCCGGGGGGCCCTGGTATACAGGGAGGTAATTCAGCTTACTAACACCGTCGCAGCTGTCTTTACCTCCGAGAAATTCGTTATAGCACTGAACTTTGCCGTGAGGCAGATCTTTAAATAACTGGGTATATCTCTGATATTGCGGCGCTGGCGCAGGCTGAGTCCTCTTGATAAATATCCCTTTCGGGCTATTCCGCAGTTCTTCCAGGCTAATACCCGAAGGCGCTAACTGCTCCCGTAAACAGGCATCCATGTTCCCATTCCAGAAGTCCTCTCCATAACCCATTTTGACCGCCAGGTCTAGATATATTTGCCAGTCCGAGCGGGATTCTCCCAGCGGCTCAATAATTTTATTATAGATACCCAGCCACGTGCCTTCTTTAACGTTTTTTATGCAGATCTGATCGCTGTGTTCATAGCTAGTACAGGCAGGTAACACTATATCGGCATAATCTACGTGAGAAGCGTGGTAAATGTCCGCCACGAACATAAAATCCAGCTTTTTAAGGGCTTCGGCTACTCTTCTTGGATTTCGGGTGGCGGAAAGAGGGTTTGAGCAAGATGCGTTGAGCACCCGCAGCGGATAGGGTTTGCCGCTTAAAATGCTCATTAGAGCCTTGTAATAAGCCGAGGTTGGGCCATGTGGCATAAAGCCCATTTTTTGATACCACTTCGGTGTCTCAGGAGCCACCAGTTTATCCACCAGATCAGTTGGCGCTTTTTCATTTAATTTAGCTATTTGATTAGTCTTAATCAGTGGAGCGCCCACCTGGGGAAGTCCACCCAGCAACCCCCCCGGCACGTCCAGGTTGCCTGTAATAGCGGAGATCAGGCAAATAGCTGAAACCACCGCCGTACCATCATTGGTTTGGTCGCCCACTCCGTTGCCAATCTTAATGAAGCTCGGTTTGATAGTGCCCATCATGCGGGCTGCCAGTCGAATCTTATCCGCAGGTATGCCTGTCTTGTTCTCCGCCCATTCGGGAGTATTTCGTTGTACATAAGCTGCTAGCTTATCGAAACCGTAGCACCACTTCTCTACGAAGTCGGCATCGTATAAATTTTCATTGATAATTATATTCAGAATAGCCAGCGCTAGAGCGCCGTCTGTGCCCGGTCTGACCGGCAACCAGACATCGGCTTTCGCACCCAAAGGGTCCAGCATGGGCCGTATATCGATCATCTTGCTGCCAGTTTCTAGGGCATTTAATATGTCATTCGGCTGTCCCAAATTGATTCCGGAGTTCTCGCAGTTGCCCCCCCAGTTTACGATCAATTTGGTCTTGCTCCAATCGTCCGGCGCTATGCTTCGAAATCCGATAGTCGCCTTGCAGGCTGCCATCCTGGGAGTCGCGCAAAGTGCGCTATGCAAATAATTCGGGCTGCCATATACATTCAGAAATCGTCTTCCGAATGTATCTAAAACCGGCCAGATCTCCGGAGATAAAACTCCAAACGACTCAGCTCCGTATTTTCTCTTGTTTTCCTTTAATTTATACGCGATAGTCTCCAGGGCTTCGTCCCAGCTAATGCGGGTAAATCGTCCCTCTCCTTTGTCGCCTGCTCGTTTCATCGGATATTGCAAGCGCTTTGGAGCATATAAAAATTGAGGGCCTGTGTTGCCTTTCGCACATAATGAAGTACAACCAGCCCCCCAATTATTAAAAGCTTCAGGATTGCCCTCTACCCGCACGAATTTCCCCGCAACTACATGACATAATATGCCGCACTTGGGCTTAGCGGCCCCGCACCCGTGACAGAAAGTGGGGATTATTTTATTGTTCGGATTCAAATCTGCTATCGTTGTTCCCTCATCTTTCTGGGTCATTTAACTTTTGACCTTTGACCTTCTCTCAAAACTGACAGCTTTGCTGTCATCCTGGAAGCCTCGAAAGACGAGGCTGAAGGATCTTGGGGGGTGGACTTGAAACTTGAAGCTCCTTACTTTTGAACTGTGATTTTTAATTTAATACACACCTATTTTATAGTCAATGTCTTAATTTATTTTGATTTAGCAAGGCCTGAATCTCGCGAAACTAAAAGCTTTAAGCTTAAGCAGGTTATTTTTCCCCTTTGTTTCTTATTTCTTATTTGTTATTTAGTGTATCACTATTTTAAACAGTCGGTTTGACGCTGTGTTAACTGTTATGCTAGCATAGTTATGAACATATGTCCATAATATCGGAGATAAATTATGCCTAGGCCTATCAAATGCCGCAGAGTATGTTGCAGCCCTGAAATCTTTTATTTTAAACCGGCTGGCATACCTTTACATGTCCTGGATCAGGTTGAACTCACTGTTGAGGAGTTGGAAGCCTTGCGCTTAAAAGACCTGGAAGGACTACATCAGGCTCAGGGGGCGGTGCAGATGAATGTTTCAAGGCCTACTTTTCAACGCATCCTCACTTCAGCTCGCCGCAAAACCGCTGAAGCACTCTCGCAGGGTAAAGCTATCCGCATCAACGGGGGCTCCTACGTGTTATCCGAAAATATATTAAGTGAAAGGGAGAAATTATTGAAAATTGCAGTAGTCTCAGACAACGAAACAACCATTAGTCAGCACTTTGGCCGAGCACCCTATTACATCATAATGACGCTGGAAAACGGCAAAGTGGTAAAACAAGAAAAATTTGAAAGAGGTGCTTCGGGTACCTGTGCTTGCGGTCACGGCGGACACGAAGAGCATCCTGCCTCACACGGCGCGGATTCTGAATCTGCTGCTAAACATAACCGAATGGTTGATCCCATCGCCGATTGCCAGGTTTTAATTGCTGGCGGTATGGGATATGGCGCATACCAGGCTTTGAAAAGTCGCAATCTTCAGGTCTTTATTACCGCAGAATCATCTATTCAGAAAGCAGTTGAACTTTTTTCCGCAGGCAAGCTCGATAACCTTATGGAACGTCTGCACTAGGTCAGTTTTCTCAAAATATACAATAATTCAGGAGAGTTGCGTGATACAAACCGATAAAATCAAATCAATTGTTGAAAATATTCCTGTGCCCGGGATATTTCGCAGAATAGGGCAGATGAATCTACTCAAGAGTATTGAAGTTACTGATCAATCAGTTGAGATAGTCTTAAGTTCCACTGGATTGGAGGAAGAATCCCAGTTGTGGATACAAAACTCTATTCAGGATGATATTGCCAGTTTGGCTGGCGGACTTAAAGTAAAAATAAGTTTTGTCGAGACCGCTCCCAGGGAACTAAACGTTTTCGGCAAGATCATTGCTGTCATGAGCGGTAAAGGCGGTGTAGGCAAATCGCTGGTCAGCGGTTTAACTGCTATTGCCCTCAGGCGTGCCGGTTTTAGTGTGGGTATTCTGGATGCGGACATTACCGGCCCCAGTATCCCCAAAATGTTTGGCGTTAAGGATCGCCCTTCTTTTAATGCCAATGCCATGCTTCCGGTCGTGACCCATACCGGCATTGAGATTATGTCTCTTAACCTGCTTTTACCCACTGAGGAAGAAGCGGTCATCTGGCGTGGGCCTATGATTGGCAAAGTTATCACCCAATTCTGGGAGGAAGTCCTCTGGGGTAAGCTGGATTATCTTATTATTGATTTACCGCCGGGAACCGCGGATGCTCCCTTAACCATTCTTCAACAGGTGCCTGTCTCGGGGATCATTATAGTCTCTACACCCCAGGACCTTACTACCATGATCGTGAAAAAAGCCGTCCATATGGCGGCAACCATGCAGAAACCCATTCTGGGTGTGGTGGAAAACATGAGCTACCTTTATGTGCCGGAGATTGATAAAAAGATCGAGTTGTTCGGTAAAAGCCGGGTGGATGAAATGGCCCGGGCTGCCGGTGCCCCGGTTATCGCTGTCTTGCCCATAGATCCTGCTCTGGCGGCTCTCTGCGACAAGGGTGAAATTGAAAAATATGATAATGAGATAATTTCCCAGATCGGACACAAAATTTACGAATTGGCTGGGGTCTTAAAACAAACTTAAAATAATCCCTTTCTCGAATTGGCGTTGCTTGTTAGATGTTCCGCAGATAGTCTGATCTAATTGTTTTCAGCCTTAGCGGCCTCTAACGCAATTTCTAGGTCTTCTAGTTGCTGCCACATTGAAAGCGGCACTGAATGGGCCGGCCATCGGCTTTTAAGGTCGGCAATTTTTTCTTCGATTTCTTTAATTTTTTCCGCATTCATTTAGGCAACCCCTGTGGTTTCATCCCCCAGTCACCCTTGGAATCTGTATTAAAAGGCCAACTGCCTTTAAATACTAACCTCAGCCAAATCTGCGGGGTTGCGGCCCGCAAGAGCTGTCGCCGGAAGATCGAGAACTAATAGGGGAAAAAACCCGTTCCAGGTCTCGCCCACCGCACTTAGGGCATTTCTCTTCGTTTTTACTGTGAAAAAAACCCAGTTTTAACTCAAATTTCTCGCCGCAATTTTTACATTTATATTCATATACCGGCATTTTATTCTTCTCCTGATGTTATTCATTTTTAATTGCTTGCATCGGGCAAAAATTTACACAGGTTAAACAAAGCTGGCATTTATCCTGATCAACCTCAGGTAATCCGTTTCCTTTCTGAGTGATAGCCCCAAATTCACACACCTTTATGGCTGGACAGTGATGATTTTGCGGGCAACGTTTAGCGTCAATTTTTATCATTTACAATCAAATCTCTTCTTAAAATTATTTTGGTTGTTATCCGTTTTGCCTGTTTACTTAATCTGTTTTTTGGTCGAGAAATGGAAAGGGGCATATAACGGACAAAAGCCGATTGCGGCGGTTAATATTAAGATAGCTCCTATCACCCACAGGACGATCTGCGCTACCCCGCTCACTGCTAGAAAAGCAATTAATACCACAGTTATTCCTAAGATAGCCCTGATGATTCGATCCATTTTCCCCATATTCATTATCATTCTCCTCCATAATTCACCTTCTTTTTCTCGGTAAAGGTCTCATCTTGCGCTCCTTGTTACCTATGTAAGGTGAGACCTTATAAAACCCCCGTCTCCTATACCCGATTAGTTACTTTTACCCTCCATATGTCCCGTATGAACGGAAGTGAATCGGGATTGCCTTTTGCTTTTATTCACGTTTGTAATTTTTATTTGTGATTGCTAATTTGTTTGTCTCTTGTCTCTTTTAGCTTTAAGCTAGTTTCTGATCGTCAACCCACTCCGGCCTGGTATATTTACATAATCAATGGTGCTGTTTTCAGTGTAGGGTTTAAGGTCATCAATCATTAACAGGTCGATACCATTTACTTCAATTGTTGTTTCGTTCTCTTTTGGCTCTTCCAGAGCCAACCCAATGTTGGGACCGTTTCAGCCCATTCCCTTATACATTACACGTAGATACTTGCCGGGATTGACACTCAGGATTTCTTTTATCTTATTTCTAGCGTCATCAGTTATTTTGATCATTATTCCCCTCATATAGTTTTATTATTTACTGTCGATTTCATTTAAGCTTTATTTTGGGTTAGCTTTTTTCAGGATTGCATCTACCTTCGATCGAATCGCTTGCTCGGGATTGGCACCTATAATTTCATCCACCTGCTTGCCTTCAACAAAAAATTTCTGTGTCGGTATGCTCATGACTTTATACTTTTCTGAGGTTAGCGGGTTCTCATCAACATTCAATTTACAAAATTTAAATTTACCGCTGTATTCCTCAGATAATTTGTCATAAATTGGTAGCACCATGCGGCAAGGACTGCACCAGGGTGCCCAGAAGTCAATCTCGGTAGGGATCTTTGACTTTAAAACTTCTTCTTCAAAATTCTGGTCGGTGACATCGATTACTTTACTCATTTTTCAGCTCCTTTTCAGCGACTGATTTATTACTATCCTGGCATTCCTTACATGTTCCTTGCAGACAGAGTTCAACTTTTTCGATCGTGAACCCCTGTTTATCCTGTATTGCTTTAATTAGTTCTGTAATCAGCGGGCTCTCAAAATCAGATACTTTTCCACAACCTTTACACAGCATATGCTGGTGCTCCAGGGATTGCTTTAACTCGTAACAACAGCCTTGTTTACCCAGTCTGTGCTCATCGATGAGCCCCACTTTTTTAAAGAGCGTCAGGCTTCGGTAAATAGTCGCTAAACTAACAGACTCATCTTTTTTGCTTGTCAGTTGATAAAGCTTTTTTACATCAATTGGTCCGCAGGATTTGCGGATTAACTCCAGGATTAGTTGCCGTTGTGGAGTTAAAACATATTTTTCCAACTGGTTGCTATGTTTGCGATTGCGAATCATTCTCATAAATTAAAGTGTACTACCTGGCACGCATATTGTCAAATGATGGGATATTTGACAAGTTTGGGTAAGCATCGTCCCGAATGTCTTTGAAAAGGTCATAAAAACGGTTGCATCGAGATTGTAACAAGAGTAAACTAAAAAGATTGATCAAAACCAGAGTTTAATTCGATTCTGAAGATTCAGAGGATATTTATGTGACCATGCTCAAAACTCGCCATCCGATAAAGCAACAGAGTGCCCCGGCACTGATCGATACCTCCGAAGTAATATCGCTTTCTTCTGATGAATTGCTAAATCGGTTGGGCAGTTCCACCTCTGGTTTAAGCCCTGAAGAAGCCCAAAAGCGGCTTGAAATATATGGTTCCAATGAGGTTATTAAGAGTAAAAAGCGCTCTGCTCCCCTGGAGTTCCTTGCCCATTTTAAAAGCCCCATTACTATTATCCTCGTTATCGCTGCTATTGTGTCCGGTTTTGTCGGTGATCCTTTGGATGCCGGTATTATCCTGCTCATTGTTTTAGTCAGTGTGACCCTCGATTTTACCCAGGAATACCGCGCCGAGAAAGCCGCCGAAGCCTTGCGTAAAAGGGTCGCCACTACTGCTACTGTTTTTAGAAATGGCACCAAACAAGATATCGAGAACACTGAACTGGTTCCCGGGGATATAATCCAGCTCTCAGCCGGAGATATCGCCCCGGCCGATGCCAGGATCATCAGCGCCAGGGATTTCTTTGTCGATCAATCTGCTTTAACCGGGGAGTCTTTCCCGGTAGAAAAGTCAGTCGAACCTATTTTAAGCACTATTGCTTCAGATTCAAAAAAATGGAACAACTACCTCTTTATGGGGACTTCTATCACCGCTGGCGCCGCTACCGCAGTTATCGCCAGAACCGGGAGCTCTACTCAATATGGAGAAATCGCCCGTAGCAGTGCCCAGAGAAAACCCGAGACCGAGTTTGAAGGCGGCTTGAAGCGCTTCGGCTACCTGATTATGCAGGTGACCTTTGTCCTCGTTATAGCAGTGTTTTTTATCAACGCTTTATTTAAACGCAATATCATGGACTCACTGCTGTTTTCAGTCGCTCTGGCGGTGGGCTTAACACCTGGTTTGCTTCCGGTGATTCTTTCCATCAATCTTTCCAGGGGCGCGACAGCCATGTCAAAAAAGGGTGTCATTGTTAAAAGGTTAGCTGCCATTCAGAATTTTGGCAGCATGGATGTCTTGTGCTGTGATAAGACTGGGACCTTGACTGAAAATAGGGTCACCGTTATCCGGCATGTAGACATGGATGGGAATGATTCAGAAAAAGTATTTTTGTATTCCGTGATTAACAGTCGCTACCAGACTGGACTGCGTAGCCCACTGGATGATGCCATTCTCAAACATGAGGAAATTAATACCGATCGATTTCAAAAAGTAGATGAAATTCCCTTTGATTTCATTCGAAAGCGCCTGTCTATCGCAGTTCGCGAAAACGAACAGAATATTTTAATCACCAAGGGAGCTCCTGAGGAGATTGATAAGGTTATCTCTCATTGCGAGTTAGGCGCAGAAATTTTTGAACTCACCAGCGATCTTCGTAAAAAGATCGACCGTGAATACCGTGATTTAAGTACTCAGGGATTCCGGGTCCTGGGAGTGGCCTACCGCAAGGTGGAGAATAAACCTGTATATAACATCGCCGATGAAAATAATCTGGTTTTTCTTGGATTTATCGCCTTTACAGACCCGATCAAGGAATCTGCAGGGGAATCACTGGAGCTTTTAAGATCAGCGGGAATTAAGTTAAAGATCTTAACCGGCGATAGTGAAATCGTTGCCGGCAAAGTCTGCGATTTATTAGGTTTTCAGGTTTTTCAGTACCGTCGGGGCCGGAAATATGATGAGAAAAGCGGGGCTGTAACACGCACCATTGAAGTTGAACCCGTTAATATAGTACAAAGTAGCGAAATTGAGAATATCGATGATGATGCCTTAGCCAGAATCGTTGAAAAGGCGGATATTTTTACTAGAGTAACGCCCGCTCAGAAGAACCGTATTCTTATCGCCTTAAAAGCCAACGGCCATGTAGTTGGCTATATTGGAGATGGTATCAATGATACTCCTTCGATGAGGGTGGCTGATGTTAGTATTTCTGTTACCAATGCTGTTGATATAGCTAAAGAATCAGCCGATATCATCCTTATGCGCAATGATTTGAAAGTTATCTCTGATGGTGTTAAAGAAGGCCGCAAGACTTTCGGCAATACCATGAAATATATTCAGATGGCTATTAGTTCTAATTTTGGCAATATGTTCAGCGCTGCTGGGGCTTCCTTGTTTTTGCCTTTTCTTCCAATGCTACCTGTCCAGATTCTATTAAACAATCTGCTCTATTCTTTCGCCCAATTGGCTTTGCCCAGCGATAATGTAGACCAGACTTATATTCAGAAACCACAGCGCTTAAGGACTGCTTTTGTCCGCAATTTTATGATCGCCTTCGGACCGGTCAGCTCGCTCTTTGACTTCGCTACCTTTTTTGTAATGATCTATGTTTTTAAAGCTGGGGCGCCTCTTTTTCAGACTGCTTGGTTCGTGGAATCTTTGTTTACTCAGTCACTGGTGATCTTTGTTATCCGCACACGGACCGTACCTTTCTTCCGCAGCAGAGCCAATAAATTGCTGGTAATCAATGTCTTTGTCATTCTTTTATTAGCATTGGTACTACCCTTTACTCCCCTGGCCAAGGTGTTTGGTTTTGTACCGTTGCCAACGACTTTCTTGCTCATACTAATAGGCTTTGTTGTAGTTTATCTGGGACTGGTGGAGATGATGAAGGTCTGGTTCTACCGCAGATTTGCTAATAGCGAGTAGCAACCAGTTAGAGCGTCTTGCTTCTGAAAAGTACGTCTAATGTTGGGGTACAGTACGTTGTACCTGATACGTACGTTAAATTAAATAATATTCCGGCGGCGGAAAGTGAACAGCATGACACCCACCACCAGAAACACCAGGATAAGCAGGGCCAGGAACAGTTGAATGCCACCTTTTTCTGTTCCACCGGGTAGCATAATATATATCCCGGTCGCTATTAAAAAGGGCAAACCTATTGCAAATAGCAGTGTCAGCATGCGGATGGATCGGTTAGACCGGTAGCCACTCAGAGTGTAATCAGCGTCTTTAAAGACCGCAATTGTCTCAGCATATTCATCTAGAGTCTCACATATCCTGTTCAAATGATCCATGAGATCACTGAAATAGAGGGTTAAGTCAATTTGTGAAAACCGCTTGAGCTTTTTTTCCAGTTCGGTTATAAGCGGTCGGCTGGGAAACATCACGCGCCTTTGAGTAATAATATCCCTGCGCAGAAAACTTAACTCCACAGCCACTTCTACATTCTCGTTAAAAACATTATCTTCGATATCTTCCATTAAATTGAGGATCTTATCCAAAACTTTAAAATAGCTGTCTATGGCTCGATCTATGATCTGATAAAGAAGGTAGCCGGGACCGTGGCTAAGAAATTGCTCCCGGGTGTCCTCTCTAAGTTCGCATTCTCTAAACAAATCGTCTGCGGCTTTAAGCTCCGTAGGTCGTAAGGTAATCAGTAAATTATCCCGTACGAAGGCTGACCATTGCCTTCTTGAACTTACCCGCTTAGCTTTGTCATACACAGAGAAGTGGAAGACGGCGAAAAGATAATCAGGGTATTCTTCGACTTTAGGAACCTGCCTGATGCTGAGAACGTCCTCAAGGTCTAAAGGATTTAATTTATATTGGTCTGCTAAATACTTGATGCTCTCTTTGGTAGGTTGCACGAT
This sequence comes from Dehalococcoidia bacterium, assembly GCA_025361145.1. Taxonomy (GTDB): domain Bacteria; phylum Chloroflexota; class Dehalococcoidia; order Dehalococcoidales; family UBA3254; genus UBA3254. The sequence continues at coordinate 64,081 of JANYAV010000010.1, forward strand.
ATCCACCCAGGTCAGACCACCCCAGGTAATTGTCTTTAAATTGTATTGTTTCTTCTCCGGATTATTTTCAGAAATCGCCACTTTTCTTTGATTCTCCCGAATAATTTCAAGTATATTGTAACACTTGGTAGAGAATTTACAATTACTTATAAGATTATACCAACATGGTCGGTTTTACTCAGTTGCCTTGTGCTAAAAGGAGTAGCTTGCGGTAGGCCGCTCCTGGGTCGGGCTGAGTCAGTATGGCGCTGCCCACGCAGATCTCGTTAACCCCGGTTTGGGCGATCTGGGTGATATTATTCTCTTTCACTCCGCCGTCTATGCTGATGGTTAAATGAGGCCTGGCCTTGCGCAGTTCAATAATTTTCTCCAGTACCTCCGGTAAAAATTTAGCTCCGTAAAAACCCGGATGTACAGAAAGGAAAAGTACGCTGTCTACTGTATCTGTTAGAGGTAGTATACTGGAGACCGGTGTCTCCGGATTCACCGCCAATCCTGCTTTCATCCCCAATTTACGGGCGGCTGCGATTACTTTGGACGGATCAGGGGTAGCTTCATAATGAAAGACGGCTTTAATGGCACCTGCATTTTTATAGCCTGCCAGTTGAGTCTCGGGGTTTTTCACCATCAGGTGAACTTCCCATTTTAAACCGGCCGGTAGCCCCTTTATCTGCTCACAGGTGATGCTTTTTGAAGGCACGAATTGGCCATCCATGATATCTACCTGGACGAAGTCCGTATAGCTGACAGCTTGCAGCATCATTTTGTTAAAAGCCGTAATATCATCGGTTAAAATCGCCGGTACCACTCTAATCTGTCTGGCCATTTTCCCTCCCCAAACAATGCGCTAAAGTAACTCTAATAACTATATAGTTTGGGGCTTCTTCTTGGCAAGAAACGATATTAGTGAGTAATCAAGGAGTCGTCCTTGCCTCCACAAACTCAATGTTGCAAGGAGACTCCTTGATGCTTTTATTTCCTTTTCGCCAGGTTTTCTTTAACCCTGTACCTGACCACCTTTTCCACCAGATCGAAGGGGATTGTTTGATCCAGCGGGAACTGGATCGTTCCTTTGCCGGTAATGTAAGGAGATAACTCTTTTTTGAAGGACTCAATCCCCGATGGTGCGGGATAAAATCCGATGTGTTTCTTAAAGGCAGCAAAATAGACCAGGTTGCCGTTTAATTTGAAGGCTGGCATCTGGTAGCTGATCGCTTCCACGGCCTCTGGCGCTGCCTTGTGTATCGTCTGTCTCATTTTTTCCAGCATTGTCTGAATATTCAGCGGAAACGAATTTATGTATTCATCTATATTTTTATAACTTGTATCCATCGTTCACCTGCGTGATCGATCTTGGAATTTCTATTTTGGAGGATTAAGCGTATTCTGATAAGCCACGGCCAGTTCCTCTCCCTTCATCACAATATTACCATCTTTGACCTCAAGTGGAGCGGCTTGTTTGCTGAATTTGATACATGGGCCGCTAACGCCTTTGCCTGTTTTAGCATTAAACACCGTGCCGCACCTATCGCACACCAGGGTTCCATTTTTTAGGGTGAAACTCTCGGAACCGCAGGGAGGACAAATATCCGCCCTGACGTACAACTGACTATCATAATTATAGGCCATAAAAGACAATTTACTGGTCGTGGTATTCACCAGAAAGCGGGTATTTATGTTCTTATCAACTTCACTCAAAGGTATGGATACTGTATCAGCATTCAGCTGGGCTTTTATCAGGATTTGTTTAGCGCTTGTACTGTTGCCTCCAGTTGCCTGACTGCAAGCCGATGCTGCCAATAAACCCAGCAAAATTAATGCCAGTGTCCCTAGTAAAATAATCTTTTTATACATATGTATATCCTCCAATTCCCCTTTACTCAATTCAGAATCTGATCGACTATCTGACCGTCTTGTAGAATAATGATTTTCTTCGCTCGTTCCGCGGCTTCGCGATTATGGGTGACCATGATAATGCTGCGGCCTTCCGAATTCAATTGGCCGAATAGGTCCAGGATTTCTTTTCCGGTCTTCTGGTCCATGTTGCCGGTAGGCTCGTCTGCCAGTGTCAACAGGGGATCATTGACCAGTGCTCTGGCGATAGCTACCCTCTGTTGTTCACCCCCACTTAAAGCGTTGGGCTTGTGTTGAGCTCTTTTACCCAGCCCCATTCCCTCCAGTAGTTCTAATGCTCTGAGGTCTTTATCCTTGATGCCTGCGAAGGTTAAAGGTAAGAGTACATTCTCCAGTGCCGTGAGTGAGGGTAAAAGATGATATTGCTGAAAAACATAACTGATTTTTCCCCGTCGGATGTTTACTAGTTCATCCTCAGTGAGATTGTCCAACCGTTGCCCGTCAAGGATTATTTCACCTTTCGAGAGCCGATCCAGACCGCCAATGATATTTAACAGTGTGGATTTTCCGCTGCCGGAAGGCCCCATGATGGCAATGAACTCTCCTTTTTTAACTTCGAAAGAGACGTCGTTTAAAGCTGTTACCGCAGCTGAGCCGTGTCCGTATATTTTACTTACTCTCTTTATTTCTAACATTTTCTTTGCCTTATAGAGATCTGAATGAGTCGGCTACTCTGATTTTGGTTGCATGATAAGCCGGATATAAGGTTGCTAAAATCGCGATGACGACGGCTAATCCAATTGCGATTGGCAGATATAGCGGGACTAAATTAATAGTGGTTCCTTCAAAGATCAAAGGGCCTATCACATAGGCCAATAAGGTCCCTGCCGCGTAACCTGTCAGGCCGCCTATGATCCCAATGATAAGCGCTTCAATTACAAAAGCTTTAATAATCTGGTTGCGGGAAGCGCCAACCGCGCGCATAATGCCGATATCTTTGATTCTCTCATGGACTGAAGTCAGCAGTGTATTCACCACTCCAAACATCCCCACGATCAGGGTAATTCCACCCAAAGCTATCATCAATTTATTAATCTTGTCCAGCATTCCCATCTCAGTCGCGGCAACTTGCTTTACGGCTACCGCCCGGACCCCTGGAATGTCTTTATTAATGGCGGCAGCAATGAGTTCAACCGGGCAACCATTGCAAAGTGCCCGGATATCAACAGTAGAAATCATTCCCTCTTTATTAAAAGACTGTTGTAGAAGCGCCAATGGTACAAAAATGCGGTAATCGTCCCCTGACCCTGTCGCATCCAATATGCCTGAGACTGTGACGTTGGCCTGGTTAACGGGAATATTATCACCAATATTTATTTTTAATAAATCAGCAGCTATAGACCCTACCACGGCTTGATTATCACCCTTGATAAATTCCCCTCGGCTGACCTGCCACCAGGACTTAATGGCAAGTTCTTCCTGGGGTTCGATGCCGGCCAGGATTACAGAGGTGCCTTTTACCTCAGCTTGAATTAAAAGTTGGGGAGCGATTGTGGCGATATTTCCATTGGGGGCGTCATCTCGATATTGTCTGATCAAATCATCGGTAATTTTTCTGATTTGTGGCAGCCTGTTAGCCGAAATATAGTTGTCACCCACCGTCACTGTTCCCAGGGTTAGATCACCCAGCCCGGTATCCAGGCTTCTGGTGGCAGGAACGATCGAGAGGTTGGCGCCGTACTTTTCAAGTTGATCATATATCCTGGCCTGTCCAGCCAGTGCAATCGTCAAAACTCCTACCACGGTCATCGTAGCTATGATGACCCCTAGAGCAGCATACAGAACTCGTTTCTTGCGCCTGAGAATATCTTTGAACACTACCTGGTAAAGTCTCATATTCATTGCTCACTTGACTACGATAGGAGACAAATATAATCATAATAGTCATGTATATTGTATCCGATCACCTATGACGGTGTCAATCGCTAACGATTATGTGTGTAGTTTTTGATCGTGTATCTTGTTTAGTTGATAATCGCGATGGCTTCTATTTCAATTGAAGCACCGCGAGGAATCCTGGAAACTTCAATAGTTGACCTCGCCGGCTGTTCACTGGGAAAATATTCCTGATAAATTGCGTTCATAGTCGTAAAATCATCCAGGTTTTTCAGGAACACCGTAGTTTTTACCACGCTGGCAAGGGAGCCCCCGGCCGCCTCCAGTATAGATTTTAGGTTTTCCAGGACCTGCCGAGTTTGCTCTTTGATTTCTCCCTTGAGCTCGCCCGTCGCTGGATTGACGGGAACCTGTCCTGAGACAAAAAGCAGGTCTCTCGATTTTACCGCCTGCGAGTATGGGCCTATGGCCTGGGGAGCTTTGTTAGTTTTTATTATTTCTTTAGACATAATCACCTTCTCATTATTTATACTAAGCAATATCACAAGGAAAACCAGGAAGAACTGTTATTCCCTAATTTCCGATACAGCTTCCATTATCCGTAAAAGTTATTCTCCGTAATGTTCGCGATTTATTTTTAGCTGAATTTGTTAGAAGCAGCCTGGCGGAGGCTCGAATGAGCAGGCCTGGTCACCTTTTCTACTTGCGGAATTATCAGGCGACCCAGGCTGCTCAATAAACCAAATTAGATTTTAAGACTATCAGAATGTATTTAGGCTAGGGCTTGTTTAAGGGCTTGATCCAGGTCTAATTTAAGGTCTTCCACGTTTTCCAGGCCGATAGACAAGCGAATATAGTCGGCCGTAACGCCGGTCTCTTTTTGTTCAGCCTCGGTCAGCTGGGCATGAGTAGTAGAAGCCGGATGGATCACCAGGCTCTTGGCGTCTCCGATGTTGGCCAGCAGCGAAAACAATTTGGTGCTGCCAATGAATTTCTTAGCCGGCTCCAGGCCGCCTTTTATACCGAAGCCGATCAAGCCGCCGTATTGTCCCTTAAGATATTTTGCCGCTAATTTGTGAGCCGGGTTGTTCTCCAGGCCGGGATAATTTACCCACGAAACGGCCGGGTGCTCGCTCAGGTATTTGGCTATTTCCAGCGCATTGGCTGAGTGTTTCTGCTGCCTGAGCGGCAGAGTTTCCAATCCTTGCAGAAAGAGAAAAGAGTTGAATGGACTCACTACATGCCCGACGTCCCGCATCCACTGTAACCTTGATTTGAAGATAAAGGCCACGTTGCCCATTCCAGCAAAATCTTTAAAGGTGTCCCAGTACACGAGCCCATGATAACCGGGGTCTGGCTCAGTGAATTCGGGGAATTTACCGTTGTTCCATTTGAATTTACCCCCGTCCACAATTACGCCGCCGATGGATGTTCCATGTCCGCCGATGTATTTGGTGGCCGAAGTAGCCAGGATGTCCGCTCCATAATCCAGGGGTTTCACGATGCCTACACCTACGGTATTGTCTACTACCAGCGGAATTCCGGCGTCATGCGCAATCTTGGCCAGTGCTTCAAAATCCGGTACATCCAGTTTAGGATTGCCAATGGTCTCGGCATAAATCGCCCGGGTATTACTATCGATGGCTTTCTTAAAGGCCTCCAGGTTTTGCGAATCCACGAACTTTACCCTCCGGCTGAGCTTGGGGAAGGTGTAATGGAAAAGTTCATAAGTTCCGCCGTATAAGTTATTGGCAGATACGATGTTATCCCCAGGTCTGGTTATATTCAATAAGGCAAACGTAATTGCTGATTGTCCTGAAGATACTGCCAATGCTCCTGTGCCGCCTTCTATGGCAGCGATTCTGCGCTCAAAAATATCGTTGGTCGGGTTATTCATACGAGTGTAGATGTTTCCCAACTCTTTTAAGCCGAATAAGTTGGCGGCGTGCTCGGCGCTTTTAAAAACGAATGAAGTTGTTTGATAGATCGGTACCGCTCGGGCGCCGGTGGCTGAATCCGGGCTTTCCTGCCCTGCATGTAAGGCTATGGTTTCAATTTGCTGAGTCACTTTATTTTTTCTCCTCAATATTCTGTTTGTTATTTTCATTAGTTTATCTCTGATTTATAAAACAGGAGCTGCTTGAGCGATGTCCTGGAATAGCCAGGTGCTCAGGTAACGCTCTCCCGTATCAGGTAGAATGACCACAATCAATTTGCCTTTATTTTCCGGCCTCTTAGCTACTTGTAAAGCCGCCCAGGTGGCTGCGCCTGAAGATATTCCGGCTAAGATTCCTTCTTCTCGGGCTAATCTGCGGGCCGTCGCGCCTGCGTCCTCATTGCTAACAGTGATGATCTCGTCCACCACTTCCCTCTTGAATACCTCTGGTACAAATCCGGCGCCAATACCTTGAATTTTATGTGGGCCAGCTTTGCCTGTTGAAAGCACCGGAGAAGAGGCTGGCTCAACCGCGATACTTTTAAAAGAGGGTTTCCTTTTCTTCAACACCTCGGATATTCCAGTTATCGTTCCTCCGGTGCCCACGCCGGCTACTAAAATGTCCACTTTGCCTTCAGTATCGCGCCAGATTTCCTCAGCCGTGGTTAAACGGTGTATCTCCGGATTGGCCGGGTTTTTGAACTGTTGGGGTAAAAAGTAATTCGGATTGGCCGCGGCCAGCTCTTCAGCTTTTTTAATGGCGCCCTTCATCCCTTCCGCTCCGGGAGTAAGTATCAGTTGTGCCCCGAAAATGGAGAGAAGCTGTCTTCTCTCCACAGACATTGTATCGGGCATCGTCAAAATAAGCTTATACCCTCTTGCGGCAGCTACAAATGCCAGGGCAATACCGGTATTGCCGCTGGTGGGTTCCACAATTACGGTGTCTTTTTTGATCAGGCCCTGTTCCTCCGCGGTGGTTAGGATTGAAACTCCTATCCGATCTTTAACACTGTGTACTGGATTAAAAGATTCAAGCTTAGCCACTACCTGCGCTTGAGCGCCCTCAGTGATACGGTTTAATCTAACCAGCGGTGTGTTGCCGATTGTCTCGGTGATATCTTTGGCGATGCCGCGAGTTAAAATGGGGATTTCTATCGTCTTATATTTAAGTTTTTCCACTTTATTATTAACCCTCATTTTTATTTCTCCCTTTTTATTTATATAAAGTACATTTCCGCGCTGGGAGTATTATTTATTTGCTTATCTGCCAGATCTTGTAAAGTCATAGATTCAAGAACGCCGTCTATCGCTTTACTGATTTCATTCCAGAGATCCTGGGTAGCACACAAACTGGAACGGTGGCAGGCCTTAGAACTGACCAGACACTCTACCAATGTAGATGGCCCTTCTAACAAATCCACCACTTCTTTGATCGTTATTTGCCTTGCGGGTCTAGATAGAGCTATTCCGCCCTTTGATCCTCTTGTACTATTGATTATCCCTGCCTTTATCAAAGGGGTGATAATGTGCTCCAGATAACTTAGAGAAATCTCCTGTCTTTCGGAGATATCCTTAAGCGATACAGGAGTACCTCCTCTCTGGTGCATTGCTAAATCCATCAGCGCCCGGGTCCCGTAACGTGTTTTAGTTGAAAGTTTCATATCCTTCTCCAATGTAGACTAATATAATCATAATAAACAACAAATACTATGTTTTATAAATTACCATGATTTAAAACCTTTGTCAATAGTTGACTATTGTGATCTTTATTATCTATTATTAATATAATATCGCTTTATTTAAAAAAGGTTATTATGGTCGATAATAATTCTAATGTTTTGGTCTTAATGAGTGGTGGAGTTGATTCTTCTGTCGCCGCTTTTCTGATGCAAGAACAGGGCTATCAGGTGACCGGGGTTATTATGAAGATTTGGTCAGGAGAACCTGGCAGCAGCAAGAGTTCTCATCATGGTTGCTATGGCCCGGAAGAAGAGGCAGACATTAAAGATGCCTATCGGGTTGCTGAGCAGCTAAACATTCCTTTGAAGATGATTGACCTTACTAAAGAATATCAAAGTGAAGTTCTAGACTATTTCTGTCAGGAATACCTCAACGGCCGCACTCCTAATCCTTGTGTCAGGTGTAACCACCGCGTCAAATTTGGTGCCTTACTGCAGAAAGCTGCTGAAATTGGACTGGATTTTACTCAAGTTGCCAGCGGCCATTATGCCCGTATCGAATTTGATAATAACTCAAAGCGCTATTGTTTGAAAAAAGCCCTTGACTTAACTAAAGACCAATCCTATTTTTTAACTTTTCTAACCCAGGCACAGCTTGGCCAGTTAATTTTCCCCCTGGGCTCTCTCACCAAGCTCGAAGTTAGGGCTATTGCTGCGAAACTGGGTTTGAAGACAGCCTCAAAACCAGATAGTCAAAATTTCATTTCAGGGGATTACTCATCCGTTATCAAAACAGAAGCCAAACCTGGACCGATCTTCGATCAGCAGGGTAAACTGCTGGGTCAGCACAAAGGCCTGCAGTATTACACCATCGGTCAGCGTAAGGGCTTGGGAATCTCCACAGCAGATATAATTTATGTGACTGAAATAGACTCTCAGCGTAATACCCTCATCGTGGGTTCAAAAAGTGCTGGTTACAGGTCAGAATGCCTTGTTTCTTGCCTGAATTGGATTAGCGTTAATGACCTTTCGAGTGAATTATCCATAAAAGTTAAAATACGCTCTTCATCTCGGGAAGCGCAAGCTCTCATCCTACCCGCCGAAGATGGTAAAGTTAAAGTTTGTTTCGCTGAACCTCAGCTGGCCGTCACTCCCGGGCAGGTGGCTGTTTTTTGTCAGGAAGAGCGTGTGGTAGGAGGGGGTATCATTGTCTGAGAACGGGGTAATGGCTCGCAATTTCGCATAGCTAAATCCTGCAACCGATGGTATAATTTTGGAATTGAAGTAGTCTGAATAATACAAGGAGGTGAGAGCGATGGCTAAAACCAACAATCTGCGGTTTATCTGAGTTTGAAACGGCAGATTTGATGCAAGTTTTGCGTCAGTCATCTGCTCAAGGCACCTCCGTCTTCCAAAGAACTGGGGAATCATGGCGTTTTAATTTTTATTTGCCCTTTAGGCAAGCCCATGAACGATGGCACGGAGGATATCCGGCTATCGTTTTTTATTTAAAAAAATATTAGGAGAACACTATCAATGTCCAATGAAAATATCCAGATGTGGACCGATTTAAAAATAGACCTCAAATCACATGATCTGCTGCTTAACGCCCTCGGGCCGGCCTTCCAGGACATTTATCTTTCTCAAAAAAACCGACCCGCGGGGATGGCTTTTTACGATTTTGTGGTAGGTGATATTCACGGTATCCGGGTAAAAGAGCTGATACAGCATGCCAAAAATGGCGGTAAAGTGGTGGCCACTTACTGTGTCTTTGTCCCGGAAGAATTGGTCTGGGCTGCCGGCGGCATCCCGGTAGGTTTATGTGCTGGCACGCAGTTTTCTGTTCCCATGGCGGAGACGGTGTTGCCACGCAATACTTGTGCCCTCATTAAATCTTCCTTTGGCTTTAAACTGGGACGGGTGTGCCCTTATGTCCAGGTTAGCCATTTGATAGTGGGTGAAACCACCTGTGACGGCAAGAAAAAGATGTTCGAGATTTTAAATCAATACCAGCCAGTCTACGTCATGGAGGTTCCCAACAAAAAGACCGAGCGTAGCCGTAATTTATGGCACGGCGAAGTTCTGGCCTTTAAGGATGTGATCGAGAAACTGACCGGCAATAAGATTACTGCAGAGAATCTCGGTCAAGCTATCGAATTAGTTAATCAGCGCCGTTTAGCTTTGCAAAGGCTTTATAATCTGCGTAAAGTCAGCCCTGTGCCCATCAGCGGTAAGGACGCTTTATTAGCCATTCAGGTCTCGTTTTATGATGATGCCAAACGCGATACTCAGATGTTGACCGCTCTTTGTGATGAGCTGGATAAGAGAATCGCTGCCGGCCAGGGTGTGGCCCCTGCTAATGCTCCTCGTATTCTGATCTCCGGCAGCCCGATGGCTATTCCTAACTGGAAGCTGCATCACCTTATTGAATCGAGTGGCGCCGTGGTAGTTTGTGAAGAATCCTGTACCGGCACTCGCTTCTTTAGCGAACTGGTGAAACCCACTCAGTCGAACCTGGATGAGCAGCTCAAGGCTGTCGCCGACCGTTATATGAATATTCATTGCGCTTGTTTTACGCCTAATGACGAGCGATTTGATGATGTGGTGAGACTGGCTAAAGAATACCAGGTGGACGGAGTGGTTCACTATAATCTTCAGTTCTGCCATACTTACGCTAATGAGGCTATCACCATGGAGAAAAAGCTGGAAGATGCCGGCATTCCGTTATTGCGAATTGAGACTGATTATAGTGATGAGGATGCAGGTCAGCTTAAGACTAGAATTGAAGCCTTTTTGGAGATGATAAAACACTGATGTATGCCGGATTGGATGTAGGGTCCCGCACGATAAAGCTGGTGACCGTTGATCAGGGGATTTTCGAGGATTGTGTTATCGAAACAGGCGTGAATCCCTTGCTTCGCTGCCGGCAGCTTATTGCCAGTAAAAACTATGAGCGCCTCGTGGTGACCGGTTACGGTCGCCACCTGGTTGCTCCGGTTTTACATGGAGAAGTAGTTTCCGAGATTAAAGCTTTTGCTTTGGGTGCGCATTGTTTGTACCCTGATTGTCGTACCGTGATTGATATCGGCGGCCAGGATAGCAAAGTTATTCTTCTTTCGGATCACGGAGATGTCCGCAAATTTGAGATGAACGACCGCTGCGCAGCTGGCACAGGTAAATTTTTGGAAATTATGGCTCGCACACTGGAGGTAGATCTGACTGAAATGGGCTGTCTAGCTTTAAGCGCCACTCGTCAACTGCGGATTAACAGCCTGTGCACGGTTTTTGCCGAGTCGGAAGTTGTCTCCTTAATTGCCAGAGGGGCCAAGACTAATGACATAGCCTTGGGTTTGCATGAGGCCATCGCTGATCGTATCACCGGCATGGTCAGAAGAATCGGCCTTCAGCCAAGAGTCGTTTTTGCCGGAGGAGGTTCCCTCAATCAATGCCTGGTCACCTTGTTAAAACAAAAACTGGATCTGGATCTCACTGTTCCCTCTTCCCCCCAGATCGTAGGCGCCCTCGGCGCTACCATTCTGGCCAGGGACGGGAATTTTGTCGTCAGTTAGCAGATAATAGGAATTACTAATCGTCTACTGGATGGAAATAAGGAGTTAACATAATATGAAAACCTTGGATGCGCGTAATATGTCTTGTCCGGAGCCGGTGGTGCTCACCAAGAAAGCTCTAGATGAAATTACCGCAGGCCGCCTCGTTGTCCTGGTTAATTCCCCCGAGGCCAGCCAAAACGTCCAGCGCTTTGCTAAAAACGCCGGTTGCGCTGTAACTCTCAGCGAGAAGGATGGAGTAACTACTATTTCTATCGGGAAATTAAAAGAGGCCGCTAGTCAATCTAAATCAGCCACCGAGGACGTGCTGTTAATTACCAGCGATCAGCTTGGCACCGGTGATGAAGCCCTGGGTCAATTATTGATTGCCGCCTTTATCAATACCCTGGCTGAAGCTAAGAAGAAACCCGCTAAAATGCTTTTTATCAATCGTGGTGTGATGTTGACCACCGAAGGCTCCAGAGTACTCGCTACTCTCAAACAACTGGAACTCGAAGGGGTCCAAATCTTCTCTTGCGGCACCTGTCTGAATCACTACCAGTTAAAAGAAAAGCTGAAGGCTGGACAGGTTACTAATATGTATGATACCGTCGATTCTCTTCTTGCAGCGGACAAAGTCATTAGAATTTAGCGATTATTGATAAAGGTAGCATAACAGAGAAGACGGGTTTTCAAAGAATCGGCTGTCTGATGTCCAAATATTCCTGAAAATGCTTCAAGGTCTCAGGCAGGTTTTCCCTGCCGAAACCGATTCTGAAGTGGCTATCTTGATAATCATAAACTGACGATGGCAGCAGCATTATTCCCGCTTCTTCTACAGATTTCCGGCAGAACTCCATTGAGCCCATCTCCAGTTTCAACCTGGGGAATGCGATAGTGCCGGCTTTGGGTCTAACCCAGGAGCATATATTTTGGTTTTTAATAAAAAACTTATCCAGCAGACCCACATTGCGCTTGATTCTAGCCAGTTGTTCAGCCAGGATTCGTTCCTTTGCCCTTAAAGCGATCAAAGAGAGGACTTCACCCGGGGCATTATTACAAATTGTGGTGTAATCTTTAAAAGCCGCCATGCGTTTCAATAGCAAACGGTTCTGACTTGCCAGCCAGCCGATGCGCACTCCCGGCATGCCGTAGGCTTTGGACATACCGCCCAATGAGATCGCCTCAGGATAAACCTCGCACATAGCGGGCAGGCGGTCTTGCGGTTTATACTCCAACCCGCGGTACATCTCATCAGAAAAAATATACAGCTTTCTTTCTCGAGCGATCTCGATAATACGCTCGAAATCTCCCCGGCTCGGCAACGATCCAGTCGGATTATGCGGAAAATTGATCACCAGCAGTTTTGTATTCTTGCGAATTGCGCTTTCTAAAAAATCCGGATTAAACCGCCAGCCGTTTTCTTCCTCGGGCAGCCAGCGCGTCACCCTGCAGCCGTTATTTTCAGCGATTTGATACAGCGATTGGTACCCTGGGAAAGTGCAGATTACGTGATCGCCCTTATCTAAAATCGAGTTCAAGGCCAGATAAATGCCTTCCTCGGGTGCCGAAACCAGGACATTGTCAGCAGATATGTTGCTGTATGCTTCGGCTATTTCACGTCTGAGCAGTGGATTGCCCTGGGACTCAGTATACCCCAGTGCCAGATTCTGCCAGAGGTGGCGAGTTTCTTCATCCGCCAGCGCCAGGACATACTCCTGCTTCAAAGATTCGCAATCTGAACTGCAAAGCAGGTACTTGGCAGAAAACTCGTAACGCGCAAAATATCGCTCAAGTTTGAAAGGTTTTATTTTCATCTAGAGTAAGTTTACCTTTTCAATAAGTTGGTTTCAACCAAAAAGCGCAGGTTTTATTTCGCCCTGAATTTCACAAACAAAACACCCGGAGGTTTTCAATTCTCCGGGTGTTACATCAGAGATATCCGTCAAGCCTATATCATTATTATTTTTTGCAGATTTTATTGACCCAGTCAATAAAGGTTCCGGTAGAAGTTCCCTCGGCTGCGCCGTGTGGCATGTTCCACACCAGGTGATAGTCAACCTTAACGCCGGGAACATATCTCAGGGGGTGGGATTCTCTTGAACTGTTAACTGTGAACTGAAAACTGAAAACTCATCAACCTCTTGACTCCCCCCTTCCCTGAAGGTGTAAAATCTCAGGAAAAGGTTAAAGAGGTTAGACTGATGGCCAAAATTGATTTTAAGAAACAACTTTCGACTTTATATGCTCCTGGTAAAAAAGCTATCCAGATCGTGGATGTTCCCGCCCTGAACTTTGTCATGATCGATGGCAAGGGATCGCCCGCTGGCGCAGAATATGCCGAAGCCATTCAAGTCCTTTATACTATCTCCTATACCCTCAAATTTATGATCAAAAAGAGCGGGGGAACTGACTATGGTGTCATGCCTCTGGAAGGGTTGTGGTGGTCGGACGATATGCTGGATTTCATAAATCATAACAAAAGCAATTGGCAGTGGACCGCTCTCATCATGCAGCCCGAGTTCGTAACTGCGGATCTTTTCAGTGCTGCAATCGAACAGGTCAAAGCCTCCAAAAATCCTCCCGGTTTGGCTAAAGCACGCTTCGCGTCTTTCAAGGAAGGCTTATCTGCTCAGATTATGTATCTCGGCCCATACTCTGACGAAGGTCCCACTATTCAGAAAATTCACCAATTCATTCAGGAGAACGGCTATGCTCTCAGCGGCAAACATCACGAAATCTATCTGTCCGATCCCCGCCGCACCGCTCCCGAAAAACTCAAAACCATTATCCGCCAACCCATGCAAAAGTGACCAAATCTTGTTTCCTGCCCCGTTTTGTATGTTTGAAATTTGAGTTTTGAGATTTGTAATTTGTTTGGAATTTGGAAATTGGTGCTTGGGATTTTGTTATATTACTTTTGCCTTTTGCCCTTTGACTTGCACTCAGGGTAGTCTCCCATACGCCACACTCGGTGTGTAGGCATTAGCTGCTTCCACTAGCAGCGCCAGACTCATCAGGTAATCATCATGCCCTTCGCACGGGTCTACGTAAAAATTCATCGTTCGGCTGGGACGGTAAAAACTTTTAGCTTTTTCCATTTCAAACCAGAATTCCTTGAATTCCGCAGAATTGTCCCCGGCATACATTTTAAGACTGCCTGAGTTGATGGCGGATAAAAGGTTAAACCCCAGTTCGGTTTTAGCCGGGGCAGTGAATGTAAAAGGCACGATCCGTGACCCCAGCTCTTGCCGTAAAAAAGAAGCCACCGGCTGACCAATTCCCGTCGCATCCACCACTACCCGTTTGCATTGCCAGACATTTTTTATAATATCCACCATGCGGGCGTAAAGGTCGGGGTGTTTTATGCCTGTAAAAGCATAGTGTTCCACTATCTTGATGCTGCGTCCTGTTTTGAAATTTGAAATTTGATCATTGGACTTTGTTTGGTTATCGTTTCTTGGAACTTGCTTATTGATCTCGACTTCCCCTATCGTGATTACCGTCGAATCCACCCGAGGCTTTATATCTCGTCGAAAATCATCTTCAAAGGACTCCGCCTCTCCCGCCAGATCTATACCCGCTACGTAAATCTTGGAATATTCCGGGTTTTGAATTACGGGACAGGAGTAATTGGGGTTATAGGAATAACCGGTAACTCTGCGTGGTTGAGGAGAATGAGAGAGACGGCCATGTATTCCCTGTAGTAGGGCTTTTTGCACGGAGTTCAGGAAACCGCCTCCGCCGTGGATCGGCAGCAAGCGGTACTGACTCAGAAAAAGGGAATGGTTTTCGCCCAGTCTCTCTTTTTCTGTCAGGACATATGCCCGATACTCCGGGTTATACTTGGCCACTTCCTCCCAGTCATAGCGGAAATGTCGTTTAATGCCGTCTTTCCGCTCCAGCTCCAGGTTAATCTGTTTCATCTTTTCCAGCAGCGTGCTGTCATCCCAGGTGGTGCCGTATAGTACATTCGTCACATTGGTCGTCGATCCCATCGGCCTGAATTCTTTGCTGTATTTTTCTTCACTCACGTCCTGGGCTTCATCTACCTCCAGCAGCAGGTGGGCGGTATTGCCTACCACATTGGAGGCAGTATCAGCGGAAAGGAAAATGGCCCTCGCCTCTCCCACCCTGATCATGTTCTCCAGCTCGGTTGTCCATTTTTTGCGGTATTCGCTCTCATTCAGCTTCTGCTTCAGCCTCTGCATGGAGATAAAGGCCTGTGGTCTGAAAGTCGGTGAGCATTTGATCAGGTTCTTGCTTTCATTCTGGAATTGGGTCAGCAGTTGTCTTTCAATCCGCGCCGAAATTTCGTTTTTCCCGCCCTGCCGGGCAATTTCTACCGTAAAGGTCAAACCTCTTTTGTTGTATACACTGTCTAAGATCGCCAGCGCGATCTCTTTCTGATAGGGAAATAATTTGAACGTGTCTTTTCTCTTGTGGTCCATTATTTCTCCCTTAATACCAACTTGTAATTTTTAAATTAATAACTAAATATTAGATCAAATGTTCGCATTAGTCAAAAATTATTGGTTATTTATTTTGTTAAAGGTCGTTTATTAAGGTGTCATCTTGCCCTCTTCTCTCCTATGTAAGGTGACACCTTCCCTCTCTGGTCTAAAGGTCGGACCTCGCAATCCCCCTTTCCCAATGCAGGTCCGACCTTATGAAACCCTGGTCTCCTCTCCTCCAAACCCCGACTTCATCGCTGTCATGCTGGAGCGAAGCGAAGGATCTCAGGGGGTGGGATGGTCTTGATCACGTCGCAAGCAAGTGCCCCAAACATTACTAATTACAAACTACATCCTCCCGTCTGAACCGTCCTGCCCGTTCTCCCTGTCAGACCTGTTCTGAAACCACAATCTCCTTCTCTTGCTTTATGAGTTTCACACTTTTAGAGTTATATACTGTTCCCCTATCTCATCCAGTGTCGCTATATCGCCGGATTCAAAGGCCTTTTTAACCTGGTTAACGACAGGTTTGGGTAAAGGGTTTTGCTGAATTGAGCAGGGCTTATTCCCTTTACTTGCTTTAACCCCTTTGCGAGACTATTATTTAATTGAACTGTAGGTATGGAACGTATATTATCAAGATTATCCGATGGTAGATTACTTGATGTCTCTCCTATGGCGTCTCGCAAGCCTCCCGTAGTATTAAATTCTTCCGGTTGGGCGTCTTTCGAAGGGACACTGGGTGAAGTTACCGACTCTCGTCCTTTAAGCAAAGAGGAGATTGCCCGTTTAGTAGCTGCTGGCGCTCTATCCCAATAGTCACTCCATAGTTTTTGACTCTTCGTCATATCCTCTAAATATCGCGGATAGAGTTCGTCAGGAATTTTAAGGGCTCTATCTTTCTCATAAGCTCTCCATGTTCTGTAAAGCTCATCTGTATCCAGTTTAATTTGCCAGCTTGCCTTTGTGTGGATTTGTATCTCTGCGTTGATCCCGTCCCCTAACGTGAAGGTTACATGGATTCCTCGGTAGCCGTTTCAATCCACGCCCCCGTGTGAGGGGCGACACCCTTTACGGCATACCCATCCCAAACACATGGTGTTTCAATCCACGCCCCCGTGTGAGGGGCGACGATAATCTAACAACACATGAGTTAAGGGTCATAGTTTCAATCCACGCCCCCGTGTGAGGGGCGACTAGTAAATTCTGATAGAGCGATCTTCGTCTCTGATGGTTTCAATCCACGCCCCCGTGTGAGGGG
>JANYAV010000004.1 GCA_025361145.1 Dehalococcoidia bacterium
GTTCTCTGAGGCAGCCTCCACCCTGATACGCTTGATGCGTACCAGTGAGAAGCTCGGATTTGCCAGGACTGATAAGTTAGATCAGTCCGGTCGTGAGGATGATCTCGATGATATCGTAGCCGATTTATGATTAGAGGATGCCTCACACCTGCCGACGCTTTGAAAGGTTTCCCTGGTATTTTCTAACTTTTGCATCCGTACCTTAATAACTGAAGAGCGCTCTCTCTCTCCTTTCTTGTTCCGGCAAAGGTCTCACCTTGCGGGCCTATCTCATCACTAGTAAGGTGAGACCTTAAAAACTCTGGTCGCCCTTTTTCGCGTTTCCTTCTCTCGAAACTGGCAGCTTTGCTGTCATGCTGGAGGAGGGCGTCGCCCAACGAAGCATCTCAGGGTGGTGGGGCTCACCTCGTAGCTCGTAGCTCGCAGCTCGAAGCTCATCTACTTTTGCCTTTTGAATTCTCCTCACCTCTCCCCCCCATTCGTTTCAGGGAAAAAATAAAATCGAATCCTTTTCTCGGTAAAGGTCGGACCTCGCAGTCTCCTTTCCTTAATGCAGGTCCGACCTTATGAAGCTCTTCTTCTAAATAAAAGGCTTAGCAGGATCACCACTCCGGCGATTACTAGAATCAACGGCCACCACATATCGAAGCCGTAAATGAGAGCTAAACCGATTCCCACCAGGATTACACCCGGAATAAACTTTCCGGCAATCTCGTGGGTCGGTTGTGCGACGGTCAGATTGATCAGTCCGTCCAAAATAAAACAGCCGCCGATGCCGATCAGCAGACTGAGCACATTTTAGTCTTCTGTTTTTCGTTATACAACCAGCTTTTGAAAGCACTGCCTTCAAATGCTACAATGTCTCTATTCGCGGATTTCTATATGAAAGAAATCCGCTAGGAGCGAAAGCTATGTTAAAAGATATCTTGAAACTTCTAGAAAAAGATGCCCGGTCCAGTCATAAACAGATCGCTACCATCACCGGTTTGCCGGAAAAAGAGGTTGCAGCCTCTATCCGCAAGGCTGAAAAAGACCAGGTTATTCTCAAATATAAGGCTATCGTAAATTGGGACAAAGTCGAGGATGATCACGTTTATGCCTTGATTGAAGTTAAAGTGTCTCCCCAGCGGGATGTCGGCTTTGAAGCTATCGCTGAGCGTATTTACCGTTTTCCTCAAGCTCGCAGCGTCTATCTGCTGTCCGGCACTTTTGACCTGCTGGTAATAGTTGAAGGTAAGTCAATGCAGGAGGCTGCTAATTTCGTCTCTCAAAAGTTGGCCCCGGTTGAAGGCGTGCAAAGCACAGTCACCCATTTTATGCTGAAAAAGTATAAGGAAGACGGTGAAATCATTGGCAGTAAAGAAGAACTTAAGCGTGAGCCTTTACAACCTTAATTTTTAATTTGTAATTCGTGGAGTAACCTATGAAAACTCAAAAACCATCTGGAAAATCTCAAATTTGCCAAACCGTGGTGGATTTGCCACCGTCCGGTATACGCAAGTTTTTTGATCTCGTTGCTACCATGGAAGGAGCTATTTCTCTGGGTGTGGGCGAGCCGGACTATGTCACTCCCTGGCATATCCGTGAAGCCGCTATTCATTCGATAGAGAAAGGCTACACTATGTATTCCTCCAACTCCGGTACACCCGAGCTGCGCGGAGCCGTTTCCGCCTATCTTGCCGGACGCTATAAGGTTAATTACGATCCAACCGCTGAAATCTTGATTACCACCGGCGTTAGCGAAGGCCTGGACCTGGTCATGCGGGCCATCTTAAATCCGGGCGACGAGGTCATTATGGCCGATCCCGCCTATGTCTCTTATCCGGCCTGTGTTTGTTTGGCCGGTGGCAAAGCGGTCAGAGTACCCACCCGTGTGGAAGACGGTTTTGAACTGCGTGCGGAGAATATTGAGCCTTATATCACTAAAAAGACCCGCGCTATTTTACTGGGTTATCCGGCTAATCCTACCGGCGCCATGATCAAACGGGACAAACTGGTAAAGATCGCTCAGTTGGCCAAACGCCGTGGTTTGTTAGTTATCTCAGATGAGATTTATGCTCGTCTGGTTTACGGTGTAGATGAGGTCTGCTTTGCTTCGCTCCCCGCTATGCAGGAGACCACCGTGCTCTTAGGCGGGTTTTCCAAAACCTACGCTATGACTGGCTGGCGCCTGGGTTATGCTTGCGGCAATAAGGAAATCATTGCCGCTATGACCAAGATTCATCAATACACCATGCTCTGCGCTCCTATTATGGCCCAGAAAGCCGCTGTGGAAGCCTTAAAAAATGGTGAAATATCTATCAACGAGATGGTCGAGGACTATAACCGCCGCAG
Organism: Dehalococcoidia bacterium; assembly: GCA_025361145.1. GTDB lineage: Bacteria > Chloroflexota > Dehalococcoidia > Dehalococcoidales > UBA3254 > UBA3254. Next base: position 2,335 of record JANYAV010000004.1, read on the forward strand.
GTTGCTGATGGTAAAAGGTTTCAATAACATCGGCTTGAATTGCTTTGAACCCCGGGGGGCTTTTTACACTTTTCCTTCTATTAAAAGCACCGGTATGACCTCCGATCAATTTGCCGAGAAGCTGCTAAAAGAGGAGAAGGTAGTTGTGGTGCCGGGTACCGCTTTCGGTCCTTCAGGTGAGGGCTACATACGCTGTTGCTACGCCACCTCTATGACTGAGATTGAGGAAGCCCTGGGACGCATTCATCATTTCCTCAAGAAGCATGCCTGAATAGGAGAGGATGTTCCTCTGTTTTAAACCGACTGCATATTATTACGCTTGCAGCGTAATGTTCTATGCTGTAATCAGGATCCGGATTTGGAACGGGGGTTATGCTTGAAAATTAAATGGCTGGGCCATGCCGCTTTTCTCATCACTGCTGCAAATAATATCAAGATCATCACTGATCCCTATAACATCGGTAATGGTATCAACTACCGTCCAATCAGCGATATAGCGGATATTGTTACCATCAGCCATGGGCATCGTGATCATAGCAATTCTGCCGCGATCAAGGGTTCTCCGCTTATTCTCCGCGAACAAGACCAGCATATCGTCAAAGGTATTGAGATCAAGGCCGTGCAGGTCTATCATGACCAGACTTTAGGCAGCGAGCGGGGAAATGTTCTAGTATTCTGTTTAAAAGTTGACGGGTTAATTGTCTGCCACACCGGAGATTTGGGACATACCTTAAGCGCGCAACAGATTGACGAGATAAGCCCCGTAGATATTCTGATGCTGCCAATCGGTGGCTATTATACTATTGATGCCCAGCAGGCGGATATTGTGGCCCAATCCCTTAATCCCCGTATTATACTTCCTATGCATTATAAAACCGATAAAACCGATTACCCGATTGCTGTAGTTCAACCCTTTATAAAAGATCGGGATAATGTCCGTCAATTAGAAGTTAGTGAGATTGAGATAACCCCTGATTCGTTGCCTTCCGTCACCCAGACCGTGGTCTTAAAACCAGCCAATTAACCGGGATAATCGTATTCGCTATTCCTAAATTATCCAATTTGTAGTAATATTACATAGTTTGCCTTTACGGCAAACGCTTTTTTGTGTTAAAGTAACAAAGTCGGTCTTTTCTGGACCGTATCTCTTCAGGAGGATAACAACCGGTATGGGAAGCACACTCAAGTGGCGTAGAAAGAAAATGAGCAAAAAGCATCATAAAAGAGTGCTTAAAATGACTCGTATCCAGAGAAGAAAGAGTAAGTAAATAGTGTTACATTGCTGCCTGTTTTCCTGTTAGATTTTGTCTGTCAGAATCATAGGATTCATAGAAATGTATCAAGGCGAAGTATTGGAATAAGAGTCAATCAATCCGGTTTAAGAACGGGATTGTATTATTCGATTTATTCAACTCAGTTTTGACTTTAAAAAGAAGCCCCGGGATTAGCCGGGGCTTCTTTTTGTTTGTGATTTTGTCTCTTTCGCCGCTTCCCATGAGGGATAGGATTAGTGCTATAAATTGTGCTATTATAGTCGTCATAAAGGCCGTTAGTACTCGGATTGAATCTTAATGAAGAGGAGACCTTATGAAAATCAGAATCGTCACTGACAGCGCATCTGATATCCCACTTCAATTGAGGGAAGAGCTGGGCATTTCGGTGGTACCTCTTTATGTGAGATTTGGTGCCGACACTTTTAAAGATGGAGTCACCCTTTCAAATGATGAATTTTATCGCAGGCTGGTTTCTGGAGAGGTTTATCCCAATACGATACAGCCTTCGCCTGCGGATTTCCAACAGATTTACGAAAAATTGGCTCAGGATGCTGATGGAATAGTTTCTATTCATCTCTCAGATAAATTAAGCGGCACTTGTAATTCAGCTATACAAGCTCGTGAACTGCTCAAAAGCAAGTGTCCTATTGAGATTATTAACTCCGACTCTATGACTATTGGGCTGGGTATGATTTGTATCGCCGCTGCCAGGGCTGCTAAAACCGGGGGTAATCTGGAAACAGTGGTTAAAGCGGCTAAAGAAGCCATTCCTGAGATCCATTTCATGGTCCTCTTCGATTCGCTGAAATACCTGGCTAAAGGCGGCCGTATCGGGCAGGCCAAACGATTATTAGGAGCGCTGCTCAATATCAAACCTCTGCTAGGTATGAAAGACGGCATTGTTGTCCCTCTGGGACAGGTTCGCAGTTATTCTAAGGGGCTGGAGCAACTCTATAGTCACTTGGCTAATGCTCTCCGGGAAAAGGACAATGTCAAAGATCTGGCCGTCATGTATAATACGACCCAAAAAGAGGCCTTGGCCTTAGCAGATCGGCTGTCGTCTATCTATCCGCGTGAAAAGATAATCATGGGACAGATAGGCCCGATTCTCGGCTCTCATGGTGGTCCCAATCTAATAGTAACCTGTTTTAGAGGCAAGACTCACAATAATCCATAGTGTTTCAGGAACAACCCACATTAATCTTACTCAGGGGTGTCTATTGTTAACTGAGTTAAAAGTTAAGAACATGGGCATCATCGAAGACATGGACTGGAAACTGGATGCCGGGTTTAATGTCATTACCGGCGAAACTGGAGCAGGTAAATCCTTGATCATCGATGCTATTGAACTTCTCCTGACCGGTTCTGCTGGAGAAGATGTTATCCGCACAGGCGCAACTGAGGCCAAAATTGAGGGGGTTTTTACTTTAGAACCCGCTGCTCGTTACCTCTCACTCAAGCACTTTTTATCTGATAAAGGCTTCTCATCAGATGAAGATATTCTGATCATTAGCTGCGAAATTAGGAAGGACAAAATGAGCTTGATCAGGATAAATGGACACACTGCTACTAAAAGTGTTTTACGTCAGGCCGGACAATTATTGATTGATATTCACGGCCAGAGCCAGCACCTTTCCCTGCTGGATAAAAAATATCACCTGGAGTTTCTGGATTCCTTTGCTCATACTCTGGAGATGCGCTCTGCCTTCACGCTTGGTGTTACCCGTCTTCAGAAAATAGATGCGGACCTTAACCTGTTGGCACAACAGGAAAAGGACCGTCTTAGCCGTCAGGATTTTCTTTGCTTTCAGATAGAAGAGATTAGAAACGCTAAATTATCACCAGGTGAAGACCTTGAACTTGAAGAAGAACGTCGTCTGATCTCAAATAGTGAAAAACTCAAAGAATATGCCCGGCAGGTTCATCAGAACCTGGATGACCGCGAATTTTCCCATGATTCCTCTTCTGCAGTCTTTCGTTTAAATCAGGCTGCGCAAGCCCTCAGAAAATTGGTAGAACTGGATCCTTCAATCAAACCGCAACTCGACCTGTTGGAAAAATCAGTTTACGATCTGGAAGAACTTGCTCGAGAGATGGGTTCTTATGTTGATAAACAGGACAGCGATCCCCGCCGTTTAGAAGAGATCGAAGTCCGTTGGGAACTTTTAAGGAATCTAAAAAGAAAATATGGACACAGTGTCGAGGATATTCTAAGTTTCCTGGAAAAAGCAGAAAAAGATCTGGCTTCTATTAATCAGTCCGGAGAGCAGCAGATCCAGTTGATACAGGAGCGGGATAAGTTAAGAAAAGAACTGGGTTTTTTGGCTTTCGACCTATCCACGCAACGATCGCAAGCTGCCGCTCGATTGGCAGATAATGTCCTGAAAGAACTTGGTGAAATGGACATGGGACAGATGCAGTTTGAGGTTTCCGTTTCGCGAATATCCTCATTGGAAGGGTTGCCCGGTCGAAATGGCCAATCTTACTCATTTAACGCTGAAGGTATAGACAATGTCGAATTCATGGTATCGACTAATCCAGGAGAGCCGCTTAAACCCCTTGCTAAAATTGCTTCCACCGGCGAAATATCGCGCTTTACACTGGCTTTGAAAGGGGCCTTATCCGGCGCTGATAATATTCCCGTGCTGGTTTTTGATGAGATAGATATTGGAGTTGGAGGTCGCAGTGGGGACATCCTGGGACGCAAGCTGCGGCGTTTAGCCTTAACCCATCAGGTCATCTGCGTAACCCATCTGCCGCAAATTGCCGCTTTTGCCGACTCCCATTTTTGTGTGAGTAAACAGGTAGTGGAACAGCATACTATAAGCTCTCTGATTTATTTAAAAGGTGAGCAAAGGTTGGAAGAACTGGCATTGATGCTCGCCGGTCCCGGACACAGCGCAACTGCCCTTAAAAACGCCGCCGAATTACTGAAAAAAGCGGAAGATTGGAAAAAATCGTCCGCACAGAATGCGTCTGGCCCTGCCCAGCTAAGCTTTTAACCATGCTTTTAGTTTTCTTTTGTTGCTATTACCGCGTACCAATCTCTATCACGGTCAATTGCTTCTATTTTTAGTCCTGCTAGGGCTAAACTGATCAAGGCTTCATCTAATCCCTGTGTATTTATACCGCTGCAAATCGCTTTACCACCATTTTTTAGGATTGCGGCGATTCGTCCGGCTAAAGCCGAAATAATCTTTACCGAAATATTGGCCAGTACCATATCGTAACTATTTTTTAGAGCTGTTTGTCTGGCTAGACTCAAAGTGCCTCGGCTGACAGTGATCTTATCGCTCACTTGATTAGCTTTAATATTATTCCTTGCGGCTGAAACAGAAACGGAATCTATATCGACTGCCTGTACTTCTTCTGCTCCCAGTTTAGCGGCAGCGATAGAAAGAATACCTGTGCCTGTTCCTAGGTCAAAGACCCTCATCCCTGATTTGAGGTGCTTCTCCAGTCTGATAAGGCATAAGCGAGTAGTAGGGTGCAAGCCGGTGCCGAAGGCCGCTCCCGGATCAAGTTCCAGAATTATACGTGTTGAATCCGGCAGTCTGTCCTGAATCCAGGATGGTTTTACAATAAAGCGTTCTCCTATTTCCTGGATTCCAAAATGTTGTTTTAATGATTCAAACCAGTCCTCGGCTTTAATGAGTCGTTCAGCTAGTTCAACCTTAAATGGTAGGTTGGAGAGCTGACTTACGATTTCACTTTCGGTCTTTTTGAGGCTGCGCTTATTAGCTAGATATATTTTTACGATGAAGGTTTTTCTGCCATCAGTTTCACTCTCCCATTCTTCCACCGTTGCCCCGCCCTGCCCGAATTTGCCCAGGATAGCCGAGACCTGTTCCACCGTTGTTTCATTCGTCAGAGCACTCAGTTCAGCCCATTGCATAATGTCCAACTCCAATTTTTAGTTCTGTATAATATTTTTGTTTGAGATCAGAATTTGATTTTATTGTCAGTCTATCTCATAATAAATATATATAGTCAGTATATATAATAGGGAGGACTAAATGAAAGAAAAAGTTCAGGCAGCCTTAGAAAAAATTAGACCGGCCCTGCAAGCTGATGGTGGCGATGTAGAACTGGTTGATGTTAAAGATGGTATCGTTAAAGTAAAATTGACCGGTCATTGCGGTGGATGTCCGATGGCTCAGATAACCCTTAAAAAGGGTATTGAGCGCGTTTTAAAAGAGCAGGTGCCAGAAGTAAAAGAAGTGGTTTCTGCCTGATAAACGGGCAATTTATTCTTAATCTTAATCCGATATTCTGCGTTGCTAGCTACTCAGGGTATCGGATTATTTTTTAAGAATTTACTTCAGATTAGTTTGTGAACGTTCAATCAATTTTTACATGGCGCTTGTAATAGCTGATAATGGAATAACTGATGTCAGTTTTAAAAAACACCAGAAATGCCTTAAACAATCCTGATAGCCAAATTCATTGGGTGAGGTTGGTTCTGACCTTTGCTGGTCTTATCGGCCTCAGTTTCGCTTTAGCTGCTTTTTTGAATATTTTAAAATCCCAGTTAAATTTCAACATCTATCAATACGCCTGGTTGGCTTATCTTGCAGTTTTTATTGCCTCCTTACTGGCCAATGCTACCATTATCGCTCCAGTACCCTTCGCTATCGCCATGATGTTTTCTGCGGCTGAATATTACAATCCGTTTTTAATTGCTTTAGCCGGTGCGGCTGGGGGGACTTTAGGCGAATTGAGCGGATATTATGCCGGACGATTTGGTAGAAAGATAGCTATCCCAGAGGAAATAATCAGCCATAAACGAATAACCTATCTGGTGGAAAAATATGGTTTCTGGGCTATCACCGCCCTGGCTTTTCAACCAATTGTTCCTTTCGATGTCGGCGGTATGGTAGCCGGGGTTAGTAAAATGTCACTGCATAAATTTTTACCCGCGTTGTTTCTGGGTAAATTCCCCAAATATATAATTCTGCTTTATGCCAGTCTTGGATTAGTTAGCTTTTTGCCGTCTTGGCTTGCTGAAAACACCCTCATGTTTTATAGTTCAATTATTATCGGGTCGGCTTTTGTTTGGCTTCTAATGGAAACTAGTTTTTTAACCATGAGGTTATCTAATAACCAGACCAAATCCAATGATACCGGCCGAGTTTCATAGTAATTTCTCAGGTGGCATTACGTAAGAAACCGATATATTATTTCCGCCAGGTCCTCAATGTCTTTCAAGTATACGAATTCGTTAATACCGTGAATATTGCTTTCCGTACGGATAACCCCCATACCGAATTCCAGAGCTCCCCATTCGTTAACTACTATATTGGCTAGATCGCCAGAGCCCATTTCACCGTATTTTCCGCTTTCTCCTGTGACTTCTTTTAAAATAGCCGCAAGTTTATCGGTAATAGGATTATTACAGGGAGGCAAAGTAGGAATGCTAAATTCCTTGACGATTTCCCAATTTACGTCCGGCACCGCCGCTAATGTATCCATGATCTCTTTCCTGGCTTCAGTTAAGTTCTCTTCAGGTATCAATCGCCGGTCAATGGAAATGGTGCATTGATCGGGAACGATGTTAACCTTTAAACCTCCCTCAATCATGTTAATGTTCAACCTGGCTGTCATTCTATCCAATCCTGTATCAGGATGAGTTAAAATGCTAGATTTTCTGGCAGCGACCCTATTTTTGAGCCTCATAAGCGCTTCCAACATCAATGCAGCTTTTTCCACAGCGTTTTCACCCAGGTGCGACAAACCAGAGTGAACTGATCGGCCTTTTACCATGATGTCCATCTGTAGAGCGCCTAGATTCGCAATACTAACATAGCCGAAATTTGAATCCAGATCGAAAAAGTAAGCTCCTTTTAAGGGTTGCAGAAATTGGCTGATATATCTGAGCTGACTGGCCTGGCTATCTTCCTCATCTGTAGTTATTATTACTGAAATATCATAATTGAGATTGCAACCACGGCCTTTCTCCAGAGCCAATAATAGAGCTGGAATAGCGCCTTTCATGTCAGCCGCTCCCCGGCCGTATAATTTTCCTTCGTCAAGACGGGGTTTAAAAGCTGGCCATCCCTGGGCTGGCACCACATCTATATGGGCATAAAAAATCAAACGCGGATGGCTGGGATTGGCGCGTCTACAGATCAAGTTCACTCGCCCGTTTCTGCCTTCTGCCTGCTCGGGTGGAATATTTATTTGTTGAGTTAGAAATCCACATTGTTGAAAAAAAGGTTCGAGGTAATCCATAGCTTCCTTATAATGGTTACCGGGTGGTACAGAAGTATCCAGCGCCACAAGATCTTTAAGTATTTGCAGATAATCCATTATGACTCCTCAGTATTTTAAGCGCTTAAACAACGCTTAATACATATGATATAATAAGGCAATCTGGCAATAAATAGCCACCAATCGATGGGGTTTTTGAGGACCAGCCTTAAATGAAACTTAAAGTGCTGGCTCTGGGAAATGAGGATATCACGCGCTGGATCTCCGATTCCCTGTATGTCAAAGGGGCAGAAGTCATCTGTCTGTCATCACTAAACAAAAAGTTTTCCGAGGTTAAAGTAGCCAAATACAATCTCGCTGTCATTGATAGTAATATCGCTGATATTGAGAATATTTGTTTCCGACTGATCTGGGTTTGCCCTCTCAGAGTGGTGATTGTCACTGCCGACACCATCCGTGATTGGAGCGAATTTAAAATTCTGGGTATAGATGCTTTTGTTTCAATCAACACTGAGAACGCTGAACTGGCGACTAAGCTGGAATCTATAGCGCATCGAGGCCCCTGGTCTTTTTCAGATTAAAAGCGCTGTTGATAGAAGATGATGAACACATCTGCGCGGCTCTCAGGCTTTGCTTTCAGGTCTTTTGGCCTGAAAGCGATATTAGTTTCGTAGTTGATGGAGAATCTGGCGTTAACATGTTAAAAGCCCAACCAGCCGATATCGTTTTGCTAGATCTGGGGTTGCCTGACATCTCAGGATTAGATGTGTTGAGACAGATTCGAGCCTTTAGCCAGGTTCCGGTGGTTATGCTCTCTGCAACTATTGAAAAAGACTATATTGTCCGATCCATTCAGGAAGGGGTCAGTGATTATAGCGTCAAACCCTTTAAGCAGATCGAATTAATGTCTCGCATTAAAAAACAGGTAATTACTGTGAAAAGATAAATTGGCTTTTTATTAAAATTTCTTAATATCACCGTTTATTTACCCTACTTTTGAGATAAAATAGAAGATAGTTGTGGAATATTTTTTCATTATGTATTATGATTAGATACAAATTTGACAATCAGAAAATTTATTATCGTTGGTAGTTGGGAGGGGTAGGAAAACGCTTATTAAGGAGCGGTAATGTTAATTCAATATTTGATATTTCTGGGCGCATCGTTAATTTTACTAGCCTTTATCTTGCTATGGTTTTTGAAAAATGAATTTCTGGTTAAACGCCAGAAACCAGTTCTAGTAGCTGAGCTGATAGTTCTCATCACTTCTGTAGGTTATGTGTTTTATTATATTTACCAACATTTGATTTCTTAAGATCATTCCTCAATAAGTTGCTTTTATATACTACAAACTCATCCACTTATCATGGAGTCATGTTGTCTTCAAAGTTTCCCTCTTCACTATTTGGCAATTATGGTAACACCGATTTTGCTCAGCCTGAGTCCGAAAGGATGAGATCTGGCTAAGATTAGAGGGTACAGTCTATAGACGATTAAAAGCAGAGTTCAGTGTAGAGAAATATCTGAAAAAACGGTGATAGATGTCTAAAACCGTTAATTAAAGAAGATGAAGTCCGTTATTTTTGATCTCGGTTCCTTTAGGAACCACCACAATCCCGTTTTCGGTTACTGTACAACCTCGCGCTTTGTCTAATTCATGGTCGAAGCCAATCAAAGCCCCAGCCCGTATTCTGCACTCTTTATCAATGACAGCCCGCTTGACCTTCGCTCCAGGTTCGATAAAAACATCGTCGAAAACTACCGATTGATAAACCCATGCGTCCCGCTCAACAATAACCCCGGGAGATAATACTGACTGATCTACCGTGCCTCCGCTGATAATACAGCCGTCTGACACAATAGAATCTATTATTTTACCGCCCAATGTACATTTACCAGGAGGCAATTGCCGTTGCAAGGTGCGTAGAGGCCATTTCTCACTGTATAAACTGAAAGCTGGATCTATACTGACTAGATCCATCGAGGTTTCATAAAATGAATCGATAGTCCCTACGTCTTTCCAATAAGAAGAATCTCGGGTACGATCGATCAGGACTTTTTCCCTGACGCCATTCGTTACCCGGATCTCATAGTCTGTTATGCGGTTTTCTTGCTCGTAGTCATAAATATAAACATTATCCATATCGTGTATCATGCGAGGGATTATATGTTTACCGAAATCCTCACCTTCTCCATAAAGAACATCTAGCAGAGTTTTGGCCTTGAAAACATAGATGCCCATAGAAGCCAGAGAATAACTTGGGTTTTCTGGAATAATCTTTGGAGTCAGGGGTTTTTCTTCAAAACCGATAGCCCGGTTTTCCTTGTCCGCTTCTAGTACACCCAACCTGCCTGCAGCATCCTCCGATTTGACCCTGAGAGCGGAAATGGTTAAAGCAGCATTGTTACGGCGGTGATACTCGATCAAATGAGAATGGTTCATTTTGTAAATGTGGTCGCCGGAAAGGATAACTATATCTTCGATATTGTGATTGGAAATGAGGTTCATGTTCTGTCGTACCGCATCGGCTGTACCGCGGTACCAGGCAGTGCCCATTTTCATCTGTGCTGGGATACTATAAATAAAATCGCCCAATCCCGAACTTGAGATTGGCCAACCATCCTGAATGTGACGGTTGAGAGATTCGGATAGGTACTGGGTCAGGACAAAAATACGTCGTAGGCCTGAGTTGACACAATTGCTAAGAGTGATATCAATTAAGCGGTATTTTCCGCCAAAAGGAACCGAAGCCTTTGACCGTTCCCGCGTCAAAGGCTGCAACCTTTCACCGGCCCCGCCGGCCATGACTATTGCAAGCACCTTTTCCATTACTGTTTGATCTTATCTTAGTTTATTAACTTTGGAATACCAATTACTTATGATCCCTATTATCATTTTAATAGACATATATTAGATTGTCTATGCTGGGAAAGTCAAAATGCTATATCTACTACTTCATTTTGCAAACTCTCAGTGTTTTTCAGATTAAAAAGAATTAGCTCCGAAATATTTCGGAGCTAATTGTAAGTTGGATTACTAAGGATGTCATTTTAGAATTACTCGGACTTGATACTGGTCAGTAGATGATCAACCAGACCGGAAACAAAATCCAGATAACGCTGCTTTCTGGATCTGGATATTTTAGAATTGGGATCGTCTTTCCAGTCGATCTTATATTGTTCCCAGAGGAAAATACTCATTTGCTGTAGCATTACGAAAGCCTCTGAGGGGTTGGCTGTGCGTTCATGAAGTAGTTTCATAATCTCTTCGCCTAGAGCACCTAAATCATTAGTCGCAGGGTTTTCGCCAGGCGGCGGTTGTCCGACAGGGCTTGTCTCTTTAATATTATCCAAACCTAACTCCTTATTATATTGCCTAACCAAACTATTATATCCCAATATGAAAAAAGAGTGAATTCTTTGAATACTAACAAATGCATTGCGGATGGCATGTAATAAAACTAATTCGATATCAAATTAGGATATTTATAAGGTAGGATGGTATAATATACTTAATGTGGAAAACGTATGCATATTACCACAAATAAAAAATAAAAAGGAAGATGTTTATCAATATGGAATACGATGAATCAGCAAAATTTTACTCTGCTGAGGATGCAGATCAAGATTTATGGCTTCTTCTGACCCATGCAAGGTATGCCATATTTCGTGCGCGTGAGAAAGAATTACAGAGATATGGGGTTTCCCCTGAGCAGGTCGGTTTGTTATTTGTAGTCCAGGCATTGGGCAATAAAGCTACACCTGCTGTACTTTCACGGCATATTATCCGCCAGCCGCATACAGTTTCTGCTTTGGTTGATAGAATGGCTAAAAGGGGATTGGTGAAAAAGGTCAAGGACCTGGATCGCAAGAACCTGGTAAGGGTGGTTATGACCGAGAAAGGTCAAAAAACCTATGATATTTCTACAAAAAGGGGCCCTATCCACCGCATTTTGAATACTCTTTCAGAGGATGAAAAGAAGGTCTTTAAGGATATGCTGGAGAGATTGTTGACCAAGGCTCGCAAAGAGATCGGGTTGGATCGGGACGAGCTTCCTCCTTCAGACTTGTAGTATCTAGGTCAGTTGACAATTATATTTTGAGGATGATAAGCTAAAACCACGGTTTAATTATAGATGAAAAACAATTTCGCTCCTAAATATTACTATTATTATTACTTTGGACGCATAAAAGTGCGATTGGGAGAGAGTTTGTAAAAAACACTAACCTGTAAAATCAGTTAAAAAAGCCCTCCCAAGCGGAGGGCTTTTTATTTGGGAGGAAATGGGAAGAGGTGAGAATAGCTGGAAGAATTGGGAATATCGGGAATAAATGAGAGTATCTAGAGTGTACTGGCATAATGGTAAGAATCGGGAATTATGGCGATATCGGGGAATCACGGGAATATACAAGAATAACGGGAATAATTGGGATAGTGGTAATAATTAGGGATCAAAGGAGCAAGAAATGATAATCATGAAAACGGGGGCTACGCAGGAACAAATTGATAACGTGGTGCGTGAGATCGCCAAATACGGTTTCAGGGGCGATGTTTCTCACGGCGAATATAAGACCATTATCGGCCTGGTGGGAGACGAGCGTAAAGCCCCATTCGAGCATTTTGCCGCGCTGCCGGGGGTAAAGGAAGCCATTCCTGTGGAAACTCCCTATAAACTGATCAGCCGTGAATATACTAAATTGTTCAAAGGCCCCAGCGAGGACAAACAGATCAAGGTGGGCAAGGTTACATTCGGCGGGAGCAAGCCGGTGTATATCGCTGGTCCCTGCGCGGTGGAGAGTCATGATCAGCTTTTTAGAATAGCGGAGGGCTGCAAAAATGCGGGCGCTCACGTTCTGCGTGGGGGTATCTTTAAACCGCGCAGTTCAGTACATTCTTTCCAGGGACTGGGGGGGAAGGATTTAAAAAAGGCTGAAGAAGCCTTAATATGGTTACACGATGCCGGCAAGCAATTTGAAATGCCGGTAGTGACTGAGGTGAGAGGAGAAAACCAGGTGGACCTCATCGCCGAGTATGCCGATATTTTACAGATCGGCGCCAGAAATATGTACGACCAGGATTTGCTTACGGCAGTGGGTCGCAAAAAGAAACCGGTACTCTTCAAGCGCCACTTTGGGGCGGGGGTGGAAGAATTTCTGTCTTTCGCGGAATATATTGCGGCCGAAAGCAACAAAAATATTATTTTATGCGAGCGGGGCATTATTCCCATGGGCAAGGGCAAGAATTATACACGTTATACGCTGGACCTGGGGTCGGTACCGGCCATTAAAAAAGAGACTTATCTGCCGGTGATCGTAGATCCCAGCCATGCCATGGGGCGGAGCGACCTGATCTTCAATATGAGCTGCGCCTCCATTGCGGCCGGAGCTGTGGGTTTAATGATCGAGGTGCATTACGATCCCGCGGAAGCGCTGGTAGACGGGGCCCAGGCCATTTTGCCCCAGGATCTGGAAAAGGTGATCAAAGCCTGCAATAATATCCATGAAATAGTCAGTCCAAAGAAAAACAAAAAATAGGTGTTAAATGAAACAGGTTAGAGTTAATCTCAACACACAGAGTTACGAGATTCAGATCGGGTCGGGGCTTTTAGATCAAGTTCCGGGTCGGTTGGTTGAGCTGGGCTTTAACAGCCGGGCGGTAATTATCACCAACCCCATAGTGGGCAGGTTATACGGGGACCGCTTAAAGGCATCTCTAGAAAGCAAAGGATTCAGGACCGCCCTTCTAGAAGTGCCGGATGGCGAAAGTTACAAAACTTTAGATCAAGCGGGGCAGCTGTATTTACAATTAAGTGAGATTCAGGCTGAACGTCTGACTCCGATCCTGGCTTTAGGTGGGGGAGTGATAGGGGACCTGGCCGGATTTGTGGCGGCAACCTATATGAGAGGAATGCCGCTGATTCACCTGCCTACCACTTTGCTGGCACAGGTAGACAGCAGCATCGGAGGCAAGACAGCCGTCAATCACACCGGGTTAAAAAATCAGATCGGTGTCTTTTATCAACCCAGGTTAGTCTTAGCTGATGTACAAACGCTGATAAGTTTGTCGCCTGAGGAATTGTGCAATGGTTTAGCCGAAGTGATTAAATACGGCATCATTCGGGATAAGCAGCTTTTTGCTTTGATCGAAAATAATCTGACTGAGATCAAGTCGTTGACCTTTGGCATTATTGAAGAAGTGGTTTCAAGCTGCGCTGGTATTAAGGCGGAAATTGTTTCCCAAGATGAAAAAGACCTTGGCTTGCGTAACATTCTGAACTATGGACATACGGTGGGCCACGCCATTGAGACCATCTCAGATTTCTCCTGGAAGCATGGCCAGGCAGTAGCGGCGGGTATGGCGGCGGCTGCCCTGATCTCTTACAGGATGGGGATTCTACCGGGATCAGATACGAAGAGCATTATCAGCCTGATTGAGAAAGCTGGGCTGCCGGTGAAAATTAAAGATTTGGATATTACCGCAATACTGCAAGCCATGCAGCATGATAAAAAGAAGATCAGCGGCCAGACCAGGTTTATTCTGCCCAAGTGTGTGGGCGAGGTAGTGATGAATGACGAGGTTAGTCCTGCGCTGCTGGAGCAGGTCTTGAAGGACTTAAATGAATAAACCCAGGATTTGCCTGAGTATTATCGAGAACAAGCCGGAGGCTATCCGCAAGATAGAACCTGAGGTCGACCTGTTCGAAATACGCCTGGATCTATTGCAAGACGATTGGCGCAAAGTGGCCGCCGGTTTCAGCAAGCCCTGGATTGCCTGTAATCGCAACAGGGATGAAGGGGGACGGGGAGAGCTTAATGCCGAATTAAGAATGGAAACGCTGCTGGCAGCGGGCAAAGCCGGAGCCTCAATCATTGATATCGAACTGGCGACCGCGGGACTGGCTGAGAAAGTGAAGATGGTTAAAAAATATTCACAGTGCCTGCTCTCTTTTCATGACCTGGAAGCGACTCCGTCATTGGATAAGATGATCAAAATCGTGGAGGAGCAAATCCAGGCTGGGGCAGACATCTGCAAGGTGGTAACCACCGCCACGAAATTCAAGGATAATGTGACTATTCTGAAACTGATCAAGCATTTCCCTGAGATAAAAATAGCCGCTTTCGCTATGGGGGAGGCCGGCAGGCCCAGTCGTATTCTCTCCCCGCTGTGTGGAGGTTATTTCACTTACGCCTGCCTGGAAGAAGGACAGCAGGCTGCGGCGGGACAAATTTCAGTGAGAGAAATGAGAGAGATTTATGGGTGCTTGAAGGGGGAAAGTTAAAAGATTAAGCTATGAGCTGCGAGCTTCTAGTTTCGGATGAGGTGGGGATTGATTCAGGATTCATGAATACGAGGCGAGAAAGGGAGATAGGAACTTTAAAAGGTCTCACCTTACAAGGGGAAAAGGAGCGCAAGATGAGACCTTCAACGAGAGAGGGAGACCAGAGTTTGATAACGGGAAAAACCAGGGTTTGCGGTATTATAGGCGATCCGATCGGGCATACTCTTTCGCCGGCGATGCATAACGCGGCTTTCCTGAAAATGGGCCTGGACTATGTTTATCTGCCTTTCAAAGTCGCTGAAAAGGATTTGCCTGCAGCGATCGAGGGCTTAATGGCGCTAAATATTGCTGGTATCAACGTCACTATTCCGCATAAGGTGGCGGTGATACCGTTGCTGGATGAAATAGATGAGCTGGCGGGGTACATTGGGGCGGTTAATACGATTGTAAATCAAAATGGTATATTGAAGGGATATAACACGGATGCCTCCGGTTTCTACCATGTTTTTACCGCGAATAAGATAGCGGTAAGCAGAAAGAAAATCGTGATCCTGGGGGCTGGTGGGGCAGCCAGGGCCATCGCCTTTATTTTAGCGGACAAAGGGGCGGAAATAACGATCTTGAACCGCAGCCTGGATGCAGCGCAGGCTATTTCCGAGCGGATATTTAAAACCTTGCGCACCGAAATCAAAATCGGTGAGCTAAACCTGCAAAATTTGAAGTTCTCCCTGGAGGAGGCTGATATTGTAGTCAATGCCACCAGCCTGGGGATGTCGCCGCAATTAAAGGAGACTCCAGTCCCGGCCAGACTACTGAATGAGCGGATGACGGTGGTTGACATAATCTATAATCCAATACAGACTCGCCTGCTTAAAGAAGCCGAAAAACAGGGGGCTAAAGTTTTTAACGGACTGGAGATGCTGGTCAGACAAGGCGCCGCCGCTTTTGAATTATGGACCGGTCTTAAAGCGTCCATTGAGACCATGAGAAAGGCCGCTGGGGACAGATTGAGCGAAAATGAAAAGTAATATTGCCTTAATCGGATTCATGGGGGCAGGTAAAAGTGCCACTGGAAGAGCGCTGGCCAGGAAAACAGGGAAAACCCTGGCGGAAGTAGACGCGCTGATTGAAGCTAAAGCTGGAAAGACAATCAAACAGATTTTTGCAGAGGAAGGCGAGGTTGCTTTCCGTGAATATGAAATAGCCGTGATTAAAGAATTAGGTAGCCAAAAGAACCTGGTTATAGCTTGCGGTGGTGGGGTGGTATTGAATAAAATCAACATCGACCGTCTGAAACAGGAGTCGGTGGTGATCTGGCTGACGGCCTCGACTGAAGCGATATTGGAGCGACTCAAAACCAGCGGGGATAGCAGGCCGCTGATGCCTGCTAAAAACCAGGAGAACGAGGTGCAATCGCTGCTGCTTTTCAGACAGCCTTTTTATGAAAGGGCAGCTGATTTGCAGGTTGATACCAGCGGATTGAGTATTGAGCAAGTGGTGGAAAAAATACTGAAGAAATTGGCAAATTATGCGGATTAGCATCAAGAAAAGCCAGGTCATGGGACTAACCCGGGCGCCTTCGTCCAAAAGCTACACGATTCGGGCGCTGATGTGCGCTGCCCTGGCTCCAGGCACAAGCCAGATCTGGCAGCCTCTGCACTCGGATGACACGGAAGCAGCTTTCAGAGTGCTGGAACAGATTGGTGTCAAAATCCTCGTCTCGCCAGGAAAATGGGAAGTGCAGGGTGGCAACTTCCAGGCGCCGGTAGAAGACCTGTATTGCGGCGATTCGGCGGCCACGCTGCGTTTTATGACCGGTCTGTGTACTAGAGTCCCGGGGCGCAGCCGTTTAACTGCCGGGGCTTCCCTCTCCAAACGTCCGGTGGAGACGCTGGTGCAGGCCCTGAAAAAGTGGGGGATCGAAGTGTCCTGCAGTGGAGCCACCGCTCCTGTGGTGGTCAAGGGAGGGGTGTTCACCGGTGGGGTGACCGAATTGCCTGGTGATATCAGCTCGCAATATGTGACAGCGCTTTTATTGACAGCACCTCTATCCCAAAAGGGAGCGACCATCTGCTTGACCACGCCCATTGAGTCGCGGTCGTATGTTTTAATGAGCCTGGAATGTCTCGAACAGTTCGGGATAAAGGTTCTCTGCGGCGATGAACTGAGGGCGTATGAGATTGCTCCCCAGACTTATCAACCGTCTAGCTACAAGGTCGAAGGGGATTGGTCTTCGGTTTCGTATTTATTAGGTCTTGGGGCAGTGGCGGGAATGAGCGGGGTGTCCGGTCTGAACCCGCTCAGTCTGCAAGGCGATAAGGTGATCGTGGATTATTTAAGGCTGATGGGCGCCATTATTGAATTTCCCCAGGGCATATTGACGGTCACACAAAACAAATTAAAAGCTATTAAAGCCGATCTCAATGACTGCATTGATTTATTGCCGACGATGGCGGTGCTGGCTGGACTGGCGGAAGGGACCAGCGTCTTTACCGGGATTAAGCGAGCACGGCTAAAGGAATCTAACCGCATATCAGCCGTCCGTGAAGGGCTGGAAAGGGCTGGCATCCCGGTAGTTGAAGACCTGGATAGGCTGACCATCACCGGTGCAAAACCGGTTGAAGCGCTGATTGATTCTAAAAACGATCACCGCATTGCCATGGCCTTCAGCCTGATGGGAGCGGCGGCAGGAAATATCACCATTGAAGGGGCGGAATGCGTCAGCAAAACTTATCCAGAGTACTGGCAGTCCATCCGGAAATTGGGGGTGCAAATAGATGAACAATAGTTTCGGCGAATTATTTCGTATCACGCTTTTTGGTGAAAGCCATGGCGCCTGTGTGGGAGTAGTTATTGACGGCTGCCCGGCAGGTTTGGCTTTGACCACGGCGGAGATACAAACTGAGGTGGATAAGCGTAAACCGACGCTTCAAGCCGGGCAAACGCCACGCAGGGAAGAGGATGAAGTCCAGATTCTAGCCGGGGTTTTTAAAGGCCGCACTACTGGGGCGCCGATTTGCTTGCTAGTCTGGAATAAAGATACGGATTCATCAGCCTATGAAAAAATTAAAAATACACCTCGTCCCGGGCATGCCGACTATGCTGCTTTCGTAAAATACGGTGGCTTAAATGATTACCGGGGGGGCGGACGCTTTTCCGGTAGGGTGACGGTGGGGCTGGTGATGGCCGGTGCGGTAGCGAAAAAGGTGTTGAATTTGAAAGGGATAGAAGTGCTGGCTCATACTGTGCAGCTGGGCAGTATTAAAGCTGGAGAATCGACTCCTCAGCAAATCAGGAGCAGAACGTATAAAAACGCATTGAGATGCGCCGATGTCAAAGCGGCTAAATTGATGCTGGCTGAGATTAAAAAAGCCGAACAGGAGGGGGACAGCCTGGGTGGGGTGATCGAAGGCCTGGCTTTAAACCTGCCAGCGGGATTGGGGGAGCCTTTTTTCGAGACTCTGGAAGGGCAATTAGCTAAAGCCTTGTTTGCCATTCCAGCGATCAAAGGGGTGGAATTTGGGGCTGGTTTTAGGGTGGCGGAAATGAGGGGTTCAGAGAATAACGATCTATGGAAAATAGAGGATGGTCGGATTATGGCATTCTCAAATAATGCTGGTGGAATCCTGGGGGGTATTACCGACGGGATGCCTTTAGTTTTGCGAGCGGCCGTCAAACCCACTCCGTCCATCGTGCAGGAACAGCAGAGCGTCAACCTGGACACTCGGCGGGAAACTAAGATGACCATTAAGGGCAGGCATGATGTGTGTTTGGCTCCGCGTGCTACGGTGATTGTGGAATCCATGATAGCGGTGACTTTATGTGATTTTGCTCTGAGAGCAGGATTGATCGAGAGGATAATAAAATGAACCTGGATAATTTAAGAAAACAGATTGATGAAACGGATGCCAAGATAGTGAAGCTGATTGGGGAGCGTATCCAGATCACCCGTAATGTGGGTAAAGAGAAGATGGAAAATGGGCAGCCGATCGAGGACAAGTCGCGAGAGCAGGTAGTTTTGGAACGGGTAAAAACCCTGGCACGGGCAGAAAACCTGAATCCGGATGAAGTTGAGAAAATTTATCAGCGTATCATTCTTGCCTCTAAAGAAGTGCAGGGCATTACCGTTTCTTTTCAGGGTGAGCTGGGGGCTTATAGTGAAGAAGCCGCCTCCCAGTATTTTGGCAGTGGAGTCAGGCTTAAACCATGCGAGAGCCTGGAGGATACCTTTCAAGCAGTGGAGCGCAATGAGGTTCTATACGGCATCGTACCGGTGGAGAATTCTCTGGAAGGCAGCATTCCGCGGACCTATGATCTGCTGCTGGATTCAGCGCTGAAGGTCAGCGGTGAAACTAAGCTCAGGGTGGTGCACTGTTTGATTGCGTTGCCGGAGGCGCAAATTGATTATATTAAAGAGGTCTATTCGCATCCCCAGGCGCTGGGGCAGTGCAAGACCTTTTTACGGCAGATGGGCTGGAAGCCGACACCGGCTTATGATACAGCGGGCAGCGTTAAGATGATCAAAGAGAACAATCTGATGGATAAGGCGGCGATCGCCAGTGCGCGGGCGGCGGAGATTTACGGCATGAAAATATTAGTTCGCGGTATTGAGGACAACAGCAATAATTACACCCGCTTTTTTGTGCTCTCACACCAGGATGCGCCGCCTACGGGTGATGATAAAACCTCGATCGTTTTTACGGTCAAGCATATACCCGGTGCCCTGTATGACGCTTTGAAGGGGCTTTCGGCGGCCAAGATAAATTTAACCAGGATAGAATCGCGGCCAACTCGTCAAAAACCCTGGGAATATAATTTTTATGTGGATATAGAAGGCCACCGGGAAGAGCCACAGATCAAAAAGGCTCTGAAGGAGTTGGAGAAATCGGCAGTGTTCTTGAAGGTGCTGGGTTCGTATCCCAGGTTCAAGTAAAGAATAAGGCAAAGGTCAAAAGTGACCATGATCAAGGAGTCTCCTTGCAATAGGAGTTTATTTGGAGGCAAGGAAGGCTCCTTAAAAAGAAGAAATCAGAGACACTTTATAATAACTAAATACTAATAACTGGAAAACTAATGAAAATCGCGATTATCGGCGGGGCCGGCAAAATGGGCAGATGGCTGACCGGATTCCTGCAAAAAGAAGGCAATGAGATCATAGTCAGCGATAAGGATAAAGCTGGGCTAGCTAAGGCCGTAGAGAGCCTGGGAGTGTCGGCAGCCTCGAGCGTTGAAGCTATAGCACAAGCGGATATCATTGTCCTGTCCGTCAATATTGATAGCTTCGAGCAGACGGTCAAGGAGCTCAGTCCCCATATTCGTCCCGGGCAGATTATCCTGGATATCACTTCGATCAAAGAACAGCCGGTGGATTTGATGCACCTGTATTTAAATAAAGCCACTGTCCTGGGCACCCATCCGCTGTTTGGTCCGGGAGCCAAAGATGTGGCCAGTCAAAATGTGGTGCTGACTCCCACCAATGAAGCAGAGTCGGCATTGGCCGAGAAAGTAATGAACTACTTGCAAAAGCATAATGCCCGAGTCACGCTGATGACGCCGCACAAACATGATGAGATGATGGCGGTGGTGCTGGGCCTGGCGCATTTTATTGCCATCGTAGCGGCAGGCACGCTGGCTGAAATTGGCAAGCAAGAGGAGCTTAAGGCCATAGGAGGGTCAACGTTCAGAGTTTTAACTACGCTGGTGGAAAGCGTGATCTCCGAAGACCCGGAATTATATGCGACACTGCAAATGAAGTTGCCGTATGTCACCCAGGTAGAGGAGTTGTTCCAGGTGCAGACGGCCAAATGGGCGGAGATCGTGAAGAATCAGGACAGGCAGACCTTCGTCAAACAAATGACGGCCTTAAAATACAAGTTAGCCAGCAACAACACCAACTTCGGCCAGGCCTACGAAAATATGTACAAGATAATGGAGTGGCTGTAAAAGCGAGCTTAAAGCTTTAAGCCTCTCACCCCCACAACACTCCGCATAGGTACAGGCTGAGAACGCCAACAACAAGCAGGACCGGAGTAACGATCAAGCCCAGCTTGATATACTGCATGGGACGAATGTCCAAACCGCGCTGCCGCAGCAGCACCAGCCACAGCATGGAGGATAGCGACCCCAGAATGGTCAGGTTAGGCCCGATGTCTGCCCCCATAATAGCGCCATAAACCAGGCTATTATTAACAACGGCGCTGTGAGCGGACAGCGCTCCCAGACTGGATACTGAAACCATCATCATCGACCAGTTATTGATCAGATTAGAGCCCAGGGCGGTGCCCAGGGTGACCGAGACCAGCGCCTGCAAGGGGCCATGGGCAGCTAGCGCAGCCAGTTGATCGGCAAGAATTTTAATCACCCCGGCGTTTTCCAATCCTTTCACCAGCAAAGCCAGCGCAAAGATAAAGAGGAAGATAGACCAGGAAATGTCGGAAGTTACCGTTTTTACGGAGACCCGTTTGAAGCCAAAACCGCAGATCAGCAGCAGAACCGCTCCGCCCACCGCGGGATAGGCCAGCGGCCCGCCAAAAGCTGAGACCAGGAGATAACCCAAGGCGGTTAGAGCCAACCCGACGCTGACGGTCAGAAAAAAGGGGTCGATTTTGGGCGGTTCTTCAGTCTGGTCAGCCTGACTGACTTCCCGCAGCTGCTGACGGAATAACCAGCGGAATAAGAGCAGGTTAACAACGATTAAAAGCAAACTGGGCAGCAGGAGGAATTTGAGGTATTCTCCCAGGGTAAGACCGAATTTGCCCACGGCCAGCAGGTTAACCGGATTAGAGACCGGCAGCAGCATGGAGGCGGTATTGGCGATGAAGGCGCAAGCAAAGACATAGGGCAGCGGATTGAGTTTATGCCGTTTGACGATAGCGAAAATCAGAGGGGTTAAGATCAAAGCAGTGGCATCGTTGGAAAAGAAGGCAGTGATCAGCGTGCCAAGAGCGAAAACGATACCCATGAGAGCAGAGCTTTTATTACCGGCCAGCTGCGTGGCTTTAAAGGCACACCACTGAAAGAAACCCGCTCGCTCGGCTACCACACTGATGATCATCAGCCCCAGGAAAAAGAGCAGCACATTGGCATTTTCCTGCAGCACCTGCCAGCTTTGCAGGGGAGAGATCAGACTGAAGGTCAGCATGGCGGCGGCGCCCAGCGCGACTGCCGCCGCCTCGTTCAGCGGTTTAGGCCGCACCATCAGCAGGCCGATAGAAGCAAAGAAGATAATCAGGGTTAAAATCATCCACTTGTCCAATAAAAAACGGAAGAGCTAATTACTCTCCTCCGTTCGATTCAGTGTTGACGCCTTTTTGATTTTAGACCTGCTCAACCAGGTAGTCAAGAAAAGTCAGAAACACCAAAATACGCAAGAGTCCTGCTAGAATGTTAGTGAGAATAGGAATTTATTGACTAAAAGGAGGATGTGGAATGTCTAAATTTGTGAAAAAAGCCGAAATCAAGACGGCGGAGAATAAGCCGGCGGAAGTAAAAAAGACCGGCTCGAAGAAATATCTGGAGAAAGTACCGGAGACCATGGTTTTCTGGTGCCGTGACGGCCAGGTCTTTAACACTCTCGATCAGTTGATTTTGGGTTTCGATATGATGTCGGATGAGACCTTCCTGTATCATGCTAACCCGGACAAGAACGATTTTTCCTGCTGGATCATGGACGTAGTAGGGGATGGGGAGCTGGCCAGGGACATTAAAAAGGCTAAGACCAAAACCGAGGCCAAGAAGGTCACCCAGCAGAGATATCATGAATTGTCCGAGTTATGGGGTTAATCAGGTTCTCGTAAAATCGGTGGCTATCTGAGATTATGCTATAATTGAATTGAAATGGCGATCAAGACGATAGCTACCAATAGAAAAGCCTATCACGATTATTTCATTGGCGAAAGCGTGGAAGCTGGCCTGGTCCTTTCCGGCACTGAGATAAAGTCGGTACGGGCGGGGGCGGTCAACCTCAGCGATGCCTACGTGCGGGCGGAGAAGGGCGAGATGTGGCTGGAAAATATGCACATCGCCCGCTATGAGCCCGGCAGTTACATGAGTCATGAGCCGCTGCGGAAACGCAAGCTGCTGTTACACAAGCGGGAGATCAGGAATCTGACTGCTAAAGTCGCACAGAAAGGCCTGACCTTAATCGCCACTAAATTGTATTTGAAAGATAGCCATGCTAAATTGGAAATAGCACTGGCCAAGGGTAAAAAGCTCTTTAATAAGAAAGAAGATATCGCCAAGCACGATCAGGACAGGGAACTGCAAAGGTCGTTTGCAAGGGATAAGTTCTAATTGAGTTTCAGGTTATCAATAACCTGAAGCTCAAAGCTTTAAGCTTTAAGCTATTTTACATGGGGACGCGTGGCTTCGACAGGAGAGGTAAGCTACGGAATTGCAAGCTGAGCTGTCATCATCTCGGAAAACTGATGGCAAAAAACAAACAACGAACAAGAATTAGTTCTCGCTGCCTAAATAGGCAACGCATCCAACCTGCCCCCACCTCGACGGGACAGGATTGGGTGACGCAAAGTTGAGGTGCCGTAGCCAGGACGCTGATAAAGGCTATGAAAGAAATATCAGATGGCTCAATCGGACTTAGTCATGAGAGGCCGGTAGAGCGAGATTAAAGGATTGACTAAGCTTGTAGTAGGTTCCGGGCAGCTTCTTTTGGACGGGGAGTTCAACCCTCCCCCGTCTCCACCAGACTCAATTTTAGCCTCGGGTGTTAATAGTGCCCGGGGCTGTTTTGTTTTTAACACGGCGGGTGGCGGTCAATATGGAATGAGACTCACCAGTGAGTAAGATCAGAAAAAAAATAGGGTTAAAAATATTAATTATTTTTAAATCAGATATTAATCTGTGCGGCGTTACAATATTCTAATACAAAATACCTATTGACTACCCCATACACCTGCTGTAATGTAAGGATGATTTGATGCCGCTGCAAGGGGAATAGGGGCACAAATAAGGGCAGGAGATTTAAAGATGAAAGTTGTAGCGATCGTTGGCAGTCCACGGAAAAACGGTAATACTGAAATACTGGCAGAATATACTTTGAAAGCCATCGCTGAAGAGGGAATAGAAACTGAATTGATTCCTCTTGCGGGTAAAGATATCAAGTTTTGCACCGCCTGTATGGCTTGTGTTGAAAAAGAGCAGTGTCCTATTAAAGACGATCTTTTCCCGATCTACCAAAAAATGAAAACCGCTGAGGGTATTATCCTGGCTTCGCCGGTATATTATGGGTCGTGCACCGCGCTGATTAAAGCTCTGATGGAACGGGCTGGCTACATTGCCCGTCATAATAATAATGCTTTTAGTGGTAAGGTGGGTGGCCCCCTGGTAATTGCCAGGCGGGCGGGACACAATTTTACCGTAGCACAACTCGATTTCTGGTTTCATATTCTGGGGATAACTGTTCCAGGTTCATCCTACTGGAACATGGCATTCGGGCGAGAAAAGGGCGAAGTTAACAAGGATGAAGAAGGTCTGAGAACCGCCTGGGACTTCGGAAAAAACATGGCCAAAACAATCAATAAATTACATTCCTAGACTTTTTTACAAAGGCATATCCGAGGAGGATTTTTCGGGAATTAACTTGATTAAATAATCTAAAAAATACCCCTTGTTTTTTTATTTTAGATAGTTGTATAATGTCAATACTTTCATAATGGCTTAGTTCGCCTTTAGTAAAAATCTAGATTAAAACCGGCATCAAACCTGGCACTGGTAAGGCCGATAGAATACTCAATTTCTGAGGATAACTCATCTAGATAGACATTACTATCAGAATCGTGGATCTTTCAAACTAATCACTAGTTTTTTAACTATGATATAGAAAGAGGAAGACGATGAAGGCGAATGAGATTCTAGCGCGAGCCAGGCAAGAGAAGCGGGTTGTTCTCACGGAGATTGAGGCCAAGCAGCTCCTTATGCAGTCAGGTATCAATTGTACCGATACGCGGCTGGCTGCGACCAAAGCCGAGGCTGTACAATTAAGTGAGCAATTCGGTTATCCCGTAGTTTTGAAGGTCTCCTCGGTAGATATCCCCCACAAAAGCGATAGCGGCGGCGTGAAAGTCAATCTGAAGAACCAGGCTGAAGTAGAAGCCGCTTTTGAGGCTATTATGCTCTCCTGTAAAACCGCTGTCCCCACCGCCCGGATTGAAGGCGTCTCAGTGCAGTGCCTGGCAAAACCCGGTACCGAAGTCATCATGGGCATGATTAAAGACCCCAGTTTCGGCCCGGTGATCATGTTCGGCCTGGGCGGGGTCTTCGTAGAAGTCTTGAAAGATGTGGCTTTCCGCATAATACCTATCGAAAAATCCGACGCCCTGGAGATGATCAACGAAATCAAGGGCAAGAAATTATTGGAAGGTTACCGCGGCCAGGAACCGGCCAATATCCCCTACCTGCAGCAAATGCTTCTGAATCTTTCTGACCTGGTCAATACCACACCAGAAATTCAAGAAATAGACATGAACCCGGTGTTCGTTTACAAGGACGGAGCGGTGGTCGTGGACGCACGTATCATTCTTGCGTCCGTTTAAGATTCCCATAAGCTGTTAACTGCTTAAGCGCAGTGTGTTAGGGATATTATCATCAAATTGATCATTGATGAAAAGGCGACAAGAGGGACGGTGAACCATGATGGATTTGTTTTTCAAGCCAAGATCTGTGGCGGTTATCGGAGCCAGCGGAACACCCGGAAAACTGGGCTATATAATTGTAAAAAATATTGCAGATAGCGATTTTGCCGGAGCGGTTTATCCAGTCAATCCGAAATCAGATGAGATATTAGGATATAAGGTATACCGTTCAGTAACCGAGGTACCCGGTGAAGTTGATCTGGTTGTGACAGTCCTGCCAACACCTAAAATTACCGTTGACGCGGTGGAAGAGTGTGCCAAAAAAGGCGTAAAAGCCATTATTATCGAGTCCGCCGGATTTGCTGAAGTAGGCGCAGAAGGCAAAGTATTTCAAGATCAAATCGTCGAAATCGCCAAAAATAACCATATCCGGGTCATGGGACCCAACTGCTCAGGCATTGTTTCCCGCGAAATAGTCACCTCTATCTATCCCATGACCAAAAAAGTCCCCAGGGGCAACGTGGTACTTATCGGACAATCAGGTCTCTTAGCGGCCGGGATGACTGCGGATATCATTGAGAATGAAAGCTTGAATATCAGTAAAGTTTGTTCAATTGGCAACAAATGCGATGTAAATGAAAATGATTTGCTGGAATATTTTGGCAATGACGATGACATTGATGTAATTTCAATGTATTTGGAAACTATTACAGATGGAGAGAAACTAACCAGAATTGCCAAGAAAGTGGCTGCCAAAAAGGCCGTTATTTTTCTCAGCGGGGGGCGCACAGAAGCTGGGGCCAGAGCGGCCATGAGTCATACAGGCAGCATTGCCAGCAATGCCAGGATTGTAGAGGCGGCAGTTAAACAGACCGGGATGATCATGGCTGATGATTTTAACGAATTGAAAGATTTCGCCAAGGTCTTTTCCACGCAGCCTCTGCCTAAAGGTAACCGCATCGAAGTGATCACCTTAGCCGGAAGTGTGGGTGTGGTCGTTTCTGACCTGTGTGCCAACCACGGTCTGGTACTGCCCAAGCTAACTGCGGAGACAACTGAAAAATTGAAGGATATGTTCGAGACGCCTATAAACAACCCCGTTGACTTATATTTTTCCGTAACCAAAATTGGTTTTACCAAAACCCTGGAAACCACTTTCCCTGATGCCTTCAGAGATGCCAACATTGACGCTGCGATATTGATTCTAGCCGGTTTCGAATATACCGAGGAAGCCGTTCAGAAAAAGATAATTCAGAAAATCGTGCAAGATGTTGGCAAACCTGTGGTGGTCTGCATGATCGTGGGATATAACAAATATAAGAACGTTATTCTAAATGAATTGGGGAAAGACCTGCCGGTGTTTACTACTCTAATCTCCGGGGTAAAAGCCCTGAGCAAACTATGCGAGTATGGCATGCGAAAACACAAACAATCTGTCTGAGGAGGAGTGTATGGTCTACGAAAATATTATTTTTGAAAAGGAAGAGAACATCGCCATCATTACCTTCAATCGTCCGGATGCGATGAATGCCCTCAACAATCGCACCAGAGATGAATTCCGTGAAGCCATGGCTGCTGTTGAGGCCGATGATCAGATCAAGGTGCTGATTCTCACCGGCAGCGGTAAGGCTTTCGTAGCCGGGAGCGATATCAAAGAATTTAGTCAGACCACTGCCTATGGTGCCCATAATATCCAGCGCCTGGGCGGTTTAGTGGAAAAACTGAATAAACCGGTGATAGCCGCAGTGAATGGTTTCAGCCTGGGTGGCGGCAATGAGATTGCCATGAGCTGTGACATCATTATCGCTTCGGAAAAGGCCAAATTCGGCCAGACTGAAATTAATATCGGCATCATCCCCGGCGGCGGAGGCACGCAGCGGCTGCCGCGCCTGATCGGTGTCTGCCGGGCCAAAGAGCTGATATTCACGGGGGATATCATTGGCGCCGAGGAGGCTTATCGCCTTGGTCTGGTCAATCGGGTGGTGCCTATGGATCAACTCATACCCGCGGCTAAAGAGCTGGCCAAAAAGATCGCCACCAAGAGCGCAGCGGCTTTGAAATTGGCCAAGACCGCCATCAACCGCGGTTTGCAGACCAATTTGGAGAGCGGCTTGAACTATGAGTATGAGTTATATAGTCTCGCCCTGACCCTTGAGGATAAAGCGGAGGGAGTCAACGCATTCCTTGAAAAAAGAGTTCCGAATTTTATCGGCCGCTAGCAGCTTTTTATATCAATCAGGAGGAAAAACAATGGGAAATATGACAAATATGGTAGCTAGAATACCGAATTTAGTAGACTGGTCTACCGGTGAAGCAAGATTAATGAGCAGAAAATGCGATTCTTGCGGAACTTACTTCTTTCCAAGGGAACATTATCAACATCGCCCCGGTTGTTCCAGAGAAGGTGTAAAAGATGTCTTGCTGCCCAAGAAAGGCAAGCTGGCTAGCTATACAATTCAGTACTATGCCTGTCCACCGCCCTTTAAAACAGAGAAAAATATTACCCCCTACGGTATCGGCCTGGTTGAGTTTGAAAACGAAAAAATTCAAGTAGCCGGTATCATCACCGAGACTGATCTGAAATCCCTGAAACTGGGAACGGAAATGGAAACTACCATTCTTTCGATGTTTGCCAACGAGGAAAAACAGGAAGTGGTTACCTGGGCGTTTCGTGCCGTCAAATAAACGATATGACAAAAATCTTGAGAGAGGATAATTAGCATGAGAGAAGTATATATTATAGGGACTGGGATACATCCCTGGACGGGATTCTCTGAGAAAGTATTCTCTGATTTCGCGACAGTGGCTGTTGACGGCGCCTTAAAAGACGCCAATATCGAATGGAAAAAGATTCAATCAATCATGGCCGGGATTTTTATTTACGGCGGCAACGCCGGTCACCTTACCGGTCAATATCTGGAGAGCATTTTTGGCGAAACCGGTGTGCCGGTGGTAAATGTGTACAACGCCTGCGCTACCGGCTCTGCCGCTATTAGAATGGCCTATAACAGTGTGGCTGCCGGCGAGACCGATACCGCTCTGGCCTTTGGCGCCGACGTATCACCACAAGGTTTTCTGACCGCCAAATCAGACAACGCGGTTCAGGACAGGGACGTGATCAGATGGAAAATGACCGCCATGCCTAATCCTGTTTATTGGGCGCTGGAATGCAGGAAAAGAATGGCCAAATACGGGACCACCGAAGAGGATTTGGCATTGGTGAAGGTACTGATGAGTGAGTATGGATCCAGGAACCCGGACGCCCGCTTTAAAAAAGTCTACACTGTGGATGAAGTACTGAAATCTGTCTATGTTTGTGATCCACTAAGGTTATTTGAGATTTGCCCGGTGAGCACTGGCGCAGCAGCGGTGGTTATTACCACTGACAAGGAATTGATCAGCAAAGCTAACAAGCCGGTGAAGATTAACGCCACCACTATGGGCAGTTCCATGTATGGCGATCCGACCATACGGATCTCCGCTCTTTCTTGCCCGGCTGTTCCTGAAGCCCCCATGCTAAGCGAAAGCTACTCGGCTTCCCGCCAGGCTTATGAAAAATCCGGTATCGGCCCGGAGAACATCGATATACTTGAACTGCCCGATAACAGCTCCTGGCATTATCTGGTGTACCTGGAAACCTGCGGGTTCTGCAAAGAGGGTGAAGCGGATAAGATGCTGCGCGATGGCCAGACCAAAATCGGCGCGAAGCTGCCTGTAAACCCGAGCGGTGGTTTTTCTTCACATGGCGAGGCGCTTTCAGCGCAAGCAATCTGGCAGGTTATCGAATGCGCGAATCAACTCAGAGGAAGATGCGGCGAACGTCAGGTAAAGAATCCTAAAGTGGCTATGGCCCAGACCTATGGCCTGATGGGCAACAGCGGCACCACTATCGTGACCATTTAAGGTGATTAGATTATGTTGTGAATGGGGGAATCAAGAATAATCTAAGGAAAAGGAGTATAAAGCAATGATAAAGATTTTATTGGAGCGTAAAGTAGAAAAGAAAAAATTAGACGCGCTTGTAGCCAAACTCAATGACCTTAGAGCATTAGCCTTGCGGCAACCTGGATATATAGCTGGTGAGACATTTTTCAAAGAGGAAGATCCTGTTGATGTTCTGGTAATCTCAACCTGGCTTAGTGAAGATTATTGGGAAGCCTGGACAAATTCCGAGAAGGCTATCGAGATAAACGACAGCATTAACAGCCTGATAATTGGGGAGGCTGAGATCAATACTTATTACACTGCTCAAGGGGTCGGAATTACATACGAATAAAATAGGACTTTGTGATGTTTATGGGTTGTCTTGAGAAACCGAGATTATAGATATAAAGTTCTTGGTCAGATTAACAGGTTGGGGAGGTGGTTGCCCCTGGACAAGGAGTTCTATCCTCCTCTTTCTATATGAGTAAAACAATAGGCTCGATATTAATATCGAGCCTATTGTTTTTTGTATTCTGCGTGAGCTGTAGCTATTAAAGTTCGGGTGGGAAGTTTGAGTTTGAAATAGTCCTGAACTCTAGATATAATACCTAGTAATAATAAACAGATTTGTTAATTAGCACACGGTTGTACTTCATTCGTACCATGATCTGCTTCAGTGTAACAAATTCTGTATTCATCCACTCGGCTTTATCTGACCAATTCATGCGCCGAGGCTCGTTTGAAATGATGGACTAGCGGGAAGGTATTAGAACCCCCGTAAAGGATGGTTTATAGATATGCGTGATCCTGAGCATGAACAAATCTCAAGAGAAAAACTGGAGCAACTTCAACTTGAGCGATTGCAGCTTAAAGTCAAGGAAGTCTACGAAAGGGTTCCTTACTACACTCAGGCTTTTAAATCCAGAGGTATAAAACCGGCAGATATAAAGAAATTAAGCGATCTGACTAAATTACCTTTTACTTCCAAATTGGATTTTAAAAAAAACTATCCACTGGGTTTGATGGCTGTTCCGATGGAAAGGATAGTTCGTATACATAGTTCTAGCGGCACCACAGACAAGCCCACCATCGCACCTTATACTCGAGGTGATATTGAAACCTGGTCAGAGATATTGGCTCGTGGGCTGGCAACGGCAGGTATTACCAGCAAGGATATATTTCAAAACGCCTTCGGTTATGGTCTATTTACCGGAGGAATGGGATATCACTATGGGGTTGAACGTCTGGGAGCTGTAGTGATTCCGACTTCTGCTGGGAACACGAAGCGCCAGATTACCCTGATGCAGGATTTGGGTACTACCGTTCTTGGCTGCACTCCCTCGTACGCGCTCATAATAGGTGAAGTTGCTCGTGAGATGGGTGTTGACCTTCGCAAAACTAAACTGCGTCTGGCCCTATGTGGCGCCGAGCCAATCTCCGAACAAATGAGAGAAGACATCAAGGAAGGTTTAGGTGTTGATGTTATAAGTGACTATGGTTTGACAGAAGCAATGGGTCCTGGAGTTTCCATAGAGTGTCCGTATCATTGCGGAATGCACATTCCTGAAGATCACTTTTTAGTTGAGGTAGTCGACCCGAACACCGGAGAGCAATTGCCCAACGGCGTTCAAGGTGAATTAGTTATAACTAGTTTGACTAAAGAAGCTTACCCCATTATCCGTTTCCGAACGAGAGATATCACCAGTCTCAATTCAGAGCCCTGCAAATGCGGGCGAACTTTGGCCAGGATGTCCAGAGTCACCGGCCGCACTGACGATATGCTGAAAGTTAAAGGGGTAAATGTTTTTCCATCACAAATCGAAAATGTGCTTCTTAAAATAGAAGGAGTTGAACCGCACTATCTGATCGTTGTTGATAGAACAGAGGCTTTTTCATGCAGTGATATTGAAATATTGGTTGAGGTTAATGACAGTATATTTTCAGATAAAATGCAAACTATAGAAAAGATGGAAGAAAAGCTGCGTTTAGCCCTGGAAGCTGTTTTGGGAATACAAACCAGAATTAGACTCGTAGAGCCCAAGACGCTAACCAGGAGTGAGGGTAAATCTAAAAGAGTGGTAGACCGGAGTGAGTTATCCAACCTGAAGTAAATGCCGCGCCGGTTAAGGGAGGTTTCTGGTTATGGGAATAAAGCAGATATCCGTTTTTGTGGAAAACAAAACTGGCCGTCTGGCGGCTGTTCTAGAAGTTCTGGAAAAGAAACAGATTAACATCCGGGCATTTGATGTAAGTGATTCGGCCAACATCGGGATAGTGCGTTTAATATTGACTGATGCCGAGTTGGGTCTGCATGAACTACACCAGGCTGGTTTTACAGCCAGGATAGATCCCGTAGCGATCGTTGAGTTACCAGATGTACCCGGGGGGTTGCTGCGTGCTGTAGTTAAGCCTCTGGCTGATGCCGGGATTAATGTCGATTATTTGTATGCCTACACCGAACCATCCACGAACAAACCGATAGCAGTAATAAAAACCGAAGATATTGCCAGAGCAGAAAAAGTCTTAAAACAAAGGTAAATCTAAGGGAGGTTTTACCAAGGTAAGGGGAATCTAATTATTTAAAAGTTTTACATAATTAATTTGGGTAGTAACAAACTTTTTCAGATGCTATACAATTTAAATTTAATCTTTGGCGCTTCTCAGAAATCTCTTTTGCAATTGATTTGACGGTTTAATTTGGACAATATACATGGCAGTTAACACCATAGCGGCTCCTACCATGATACGTAGCGTAAGCTGATTACCGCCGAATACTACGGCGAATATCCCCGCAAAGACTGGCTCCATGGTCATAACTACTGCTGCGCGTGTCGGTGAGACCAACGCCTGAGCCCAGGTCTGAACTAGGAAAGCAAGGGCTGTCGCTAGTATTGCGGTAATGCCGATTGCAATCCACACTTCAGTATCCGGTATTAAAGTGATCCCCCCCGGAACGGCAACGACTAGTGAAACTACAGCCACGGTACCAATCTGGATTAAAGTTAGCCTGTAGGTATCATGTTGCGACGACCAGGCGCCCAGGCCGACAATATGGATGGCGAAAAAGATAGCGCAGCCGAAGGAAAGCAACTCACCGATGCCAACAACCCAACCGTGCAGGCTGAGCAAGGCCAGACCGATGGCAGCTAGCACTACTGCAAACCAAATATTCCGATTGGTCCTTTGGCGTAATATAAGCCAGCCCATTACCGGCGTTAAGACTACGAACATACCTGTAATAAAGCCAGACACCGCTGCTGAAGCCGAAAGCAGCCCGAAGGTCTGCAGGATATAGCCTGATCCCAGCACTAAGCCTAATATTATCCCGTGCCGTAATTCATTTGCGGTAATACCACGCACGCATTGAGGTCGCAGGACAACCATCACTAGTGCGGCAATAGTGAATCTCCATGCCAGAAAATCCATGACTGGCATGCGGGAAATCGCATTCTGGACTACTAAAAAAGTTACGCCCCAAACAACCGTGACCCCCACCAGCGCTGTTATAGCCAGTGTAGAGGATGATTTCCAATTACTTGGCATGTATTCTCCAATATGCTATCGGTGGTTGCGGGGTTTCAGATCTGCAGGACTTTACTGAGGAAGAGTTTAGTCCGTTCCTGTGTGGGAGCGCTGAAAAGTTGCTCTGGCGGACCCTGTTCAATAATCTGACCTTCATCCATAAATATAGCCCGGCTGGCTGCTGCCCTAGCGAAGCCCATCTCATGGGAAACTACTACCATGGTCATACCCTCTTTAGCCAGCGCCAGCATCACGTCCAGCACTTCCTTGATCATCTCTGGATCGAGAGCGCTGGTGGGCTCATCAAAGAGCATAATTTTAGGATTCATAGCCAGAGCACGAGCGATGGCCACACGCTGCTGTTGGCCACCGGAAAGCTGGCCGGGGTAACAATCGAATTTATGCTCAATACCCACTTTCTTCAGCAAATCCAGTGCGATTTTTTTAGCTTCCGCAGGATCGCGCTTGCGTACTATCTTCTGCGCCAGGGTCACATTATCCAGAACAGTCAGATGAGGAAATAAATTGAACTGCTGAAATACCATTCCGACTTCACGCCTGACAGTGTTAATGTTCTGAGCGCTTTTTAAAAGGATATTGTCCACGATGATTTTACCGGTATTGTAAACCTCTAGATGATTGATGCAGCGCAGAAGAGTGGACTTGCCTGAACCGGACGGTCCCAGTATCACCACCACTTCGCCGGCGTTAATGTTCAGAGTTATACCCCGTAAAGCATGCACTCTGCCGAAATATTTATGTACATCCTGTATCTGAATGATGGGCGCTTCAGTCATTATTTCTCATATCCTCTATTCTTTTCCAGCCAGACCAGAACCCGTGTAAAGAAGAGAGTCAAAATTAAATACAGCAAGGCTACCATGGTCCAGGTTTCGATGGGGTTCATATGAGCTGACATATATTCGCGTCCCCTGCGGGTCAGGTCGGCCATAGCCACTGCTGAAACCAAAGAAGTATCCTTGATAAGCATGATAAATTCGTTGCCTACCGGTGGTAGAACTACTCGAATAGCCTGCGGGAGGATGACATAACGCATGGCCTGCATATAAGTCATTCCCTGGCTGCGGGCTGCTTCGATCTGCCCTTTGTGGATGCTCTGGATACCTGCCCGGAAGATTTCACTCATATAAGCGCCGTAACAGACCACCAGGCCGACCACAGCCAGCACAAAGGCGTTGGACCGATATTCCGCCATGGGGGCGAAATTAATCCATTTCCCAAAGGATTGAATAGCTACTGGCGCGGCAAAATACCACCAGATTAACTGTACCAGTAGAGGAATACCACGCACACATTCCACATAAATCGTGGCCAGAAAATGAATTACAGGGTTTTTGGCGATCCTTCCTAGGCCGCCGATGATGCCTACGATCAAAATAAAAACGAACGAGATAACCGTCAACAGGATCGTAATCCATAATCCATCACTGACAAATCTGACAATTTTCAGATACGGATCGGGCTTGAAGATCATTAAAAGAGCTATGAGCAGAACCACCGCCCCTACCAGCCACCACCACGCGTCCATTTGAGAGGGAAGTTCGTTACCGGGTATAAGTTTGAAGTCGCCTTTATCAGGGGGAGGGACTGATTTTCCGTCCCTCCCCCCAAAAACTCTACCAAAATATTTGGGAAAAGATGGTGCAGGCAAAATTTACCTTCCTACTTCAACCAGGTTGCAGAGGCCTTCTCGATCACACCTTCGGCTTTAATAGCTTTCAAACCGGCATTAATCTGCTTTAGTAGTTCGGTTTTACCTTTGGCTACAGCAATCCCATAGCTTTCGTCAGTGAAGGCAGATCCAGCCAATTTAAGTTTACCGGCATTCTGGCCCACATAAAGGACAGCTACCGGATTGTCGCAAACCACTGCGTTAACCTGGCCATTTAATAAATCCTGGAAAGCCAATCCAATATCGTCGTAGGGTTTAGAGGTAGCAGCTTTAATCTTCTGGACCTCAATATCACCGGTGGTACCGAGTTGAACACCAACCATGCCCTTGAGAGTATCTTTACCAGTTATATCCTTATTATCAGCGCGCACGACTACGATCTGACCTGCCGCGAAATAGGAATCCGAGAAAAGCATCTGTTTTTTACGATCTTCGGTAATGGTGATAGAAGAAATGGCAACATCATAAGTGCCCTGGGCCATGCCTGCCAGCAGGGGATCCCAGGCAACATTAGTAAATTTTACATTCAGACCTTCTTTGGCCGCGATGGCTTTCATAATGTCGATATCGAAGCCCACGATTTCTTTGGTCTGATCATCTATATATTCAAAAGGCTTCCAGGTGGCATCAGTGGCGATGATTATTTTAGCTGAGGTAGAGGTCGTGGTCGCACTACAGGAAGTTAAAAGAAAACTGGCTATAATCGAACACAGGACAAGCAGAGTAATTAGTTTTTTCATCAATATTCCTCCTTAAACTTTGAAAATTGTCTGGATACATAATAGCACCCCTAGCTAGCTTTGCAAAGTATGCGCATTTACTGATTATCCGATAAGACTGGCTGTAAGTCGTGTCGTGAAAACTGAAACAATATATGCTCTGAGAAAAATGAAAATATTGAAAGTATATTGTTAGCTAATAGATATTTCATTGGAATTTTGACTTCCCATTTATCAAAATGATACAATCTTTTTTGTGTAATCCACAGTTGTTAACATCATCAGTTTTATAATGCGTTTGGAGGGTTTATATTCATGGCAAAGCCACTGGCTGTTGATCTTACACTTGATCTTAAAAAGACAGCAGTTATAGCCATGGGTTACCAGATACGCCAATTGGGCTTTTTCCCAGAAGAGTTTCAAAAAGTAATTATAACTAATACTAATCAAGTCTTAGAAAAAGCTCGCCAGAAAGGGATTTATATCATCCATATTGAAGCGGTATTCGGGGAAAGAACACCTGAAAATGCCATTCATCCTGCGATGGCGCCCAAAACTGGAGAACCTTTGTTAACTAAGTACCGTGTTGGTCCTTTCACAACTACCAACTTGGATGAGTTACTCAAAGAGCACCAAATAGATACCCTCGTCTTGATGGGAATGCGCACAATGGGTGTTGTCCTTAATACTGTGCGTTGTGCAACTGATATGGGTTATAAAGTGATTGTAATATCTGATTGCTGCGCCGATCAGGATGAAGAGCTTCATCGTGTCCTTATGACCAAGGTGATCTCGTTCACCGCGAAAGTAATGCCCTCATCTGAATTTTTTCAACTCGTCGACAAAGCCAAAGCCTGAAATACTAATCAATCACCCCCCTTCTCTGCCAAATAGATGCACAGCTTAAGTGGTTGTGCAAAAACGGCGTTTCTCAGATAAAGCCGGAGCAACAGAACTCCTCATATTTTCCAGTGCAGGAAGTGGTTGGGTCGTTATGAATTCGGTAATAAAGTTGTTTAAAATTATATATAGAGGAGAAATATGATGGACGAAAGCAAAATTGACCGCAACATTACATACGGTGTTGCCGGTGACTTGACTTCAAAGTCTGGCGCGGAAATGACGGATGAAATAGTCGATCAATTTGTTAGTGAAACCAGGAAGTGGATAGGCAGAGAAATCCCACTGGATGAAGAGGACAAATTCAGAGCCAGTCAACCCGTTGACGCCAGTGAGATTAGGCGTTACGCTTTGACCCACCGGAACCCCAATCCTCTCTATGTAGATGCTGATTACGCTAAAACCACAAGATGGGGCGGCATAATAGCACCCAATAACTTTATGCATACCTGCTATTCAACTGAAGTAACCGGCACTGTACCCGTACAATTTTCGGGTTTATTACAGGCCCAGCACTGGCTGCAATCCGGTATCGGACTGGAGTTCTTTGTACCTATTAAAGTAGGAGACCTGGTACAACCTAAAGTTATTTTTAACGATATCCAGGTAACTACCGGCAGTTTTATCGGTAAAATGTTTTTAAATAGCACCAAAACAATTGTTAATAACCAGAGAGGGGAAGTGATCGGAACCCACAAGCATTATGATATGCTTTACTCGGTCGCTAAAGCCAAGGAAAAGAAAGTATTTAACTTCCCCGCCGAGCAGGGTTATCCTCCCCTGAAACATGAGGAGCTGGGACGTTGGACCATCAAGAGACGTGGGGCAACTCCGCTTTATTATGAAGATGTAAATGTGGGTGATGAACTCCCCCCTATCAATTACGGAATGACAGTCATGGATATAGTTGGCACAATGGCAGGCATCAGATGCGGACTGGAATATCCTCAGGAAAGAGGCGGTTTGGGTTGTCACTGGCATTATCATCCAGTAACCTGCTTCCAGGTCAGAGGCATGCCGCTACCCTTTGATTCCGGACAATCCCGATATGGCTTTGCTGCCAGATTAATTACGGATTGGGCTGGCGACAACTGCTGGGTATGGAAGATGGATATACAGTTGCGCAAACCATGTTTTGCCGGTGATAGTATTGTGGTGAAAGGCAAAGTTGCAGCCAAGAATATCATCAATGGCCGTCATTGTCTGGATGTTTTTGTCACTTATGAAAATCAAAGAAATGAAACCATCGCCAAAGGAACCGTGGTATGCATACTTCCTTCGAAGAAATGCGACGCTCCGCTTCTTCCTGAACAACCTGAACTTTAAATTGTCTTCGAGGAGTAAATAATGGCTAAACAAGCGTTTACTGGAATTAAAGTAATAGAATATGCCAACTTCATCTCTGGGCCTTACTGTGCCAGGCTGCTGGCTGACCTTGGGGCCGAGGTCATAAAAATTGAGGCGCCTGTCTCTGGCGATGAATCGCGAAAGAGAGGGCCATTTCCCAAGGATGTCCCCCATCCGGAGAAGAGCGGGCTTTTTAGTTATCTCAACTGGAACAAGTCAGGGGTAACTTTGAATCTCAATGATGCCAGCGGCAGAGAAGTTTTCAAACAGTTAATCCAAGAAGCAGACGTCTTGATTGAAGATACCCCCCCTGGGAAAGATGTTGAACTAGGTTTAGATTATGCAACTTTATCTAAACTAAATCCCAGATTGATCGTGACCTCGATTACCCCATTTGGCAAGACAGGTCCTTATAAAGATTATCAAGCATACCCCCTCACCATGTCTCACGGCAGCGGTGCCGGTTATGTCCTGCCCTGTGGAGACACCTACCTGGCTTATCCAGACCGCGAACCTATCAAGAGCGGTGGATACATCGGGGAATATAACTCCGGTGAAACCGCGGTGGTCGCTACCACGGCAGCCTTATTCTGGCGGGAAACCAGCGGCGAAGGTCAACATGTAGATGTTTCAAAGCGAGAAGCCATAAGCAGTTTGAGCCGTTATGAATTTTCGCGCTATAACCAGGGCTTTATAGAAAATCGGGGCAGTCGCACATTCCCTGTGGGTGGTTTAATGTGC
Source organism: Dehalococcoidia bacterium (assembly GCA_025361145.1). Lineage (GTDB taxonomy): Bacteria > Chloroflexota > Dehalococcoidia > Dehalococcoidales > UBA3254 > UBA3254. The sequence continues at coordinate 40,534 of JANYAV010000004.1, forward strand.
TGTAAGGATGGTTTTGTAGAGATCTCCCTGATGAGCAAAGAGTCCTGGCTCGGCTTGATCAAATTAATCGGTAGTCCTGCCTGGGCGCTGACGGAAGATTATTCCTTCGAAAAGGTAATCAAAGGTTTCGCCAAACAGGAAGAAGTAAATTTAAAGCGAAAGCAGGAAATCAACGAATTTATCACTTGCTGGATGCTTGAGCATACCAAGGAAGAGATATATCATCAAGGACAAGCTTGCGGTATACCCGTGACCAAAGTCGCCAACACCCAGGATGTAGTAGAATCCAAACAGTATAATGCGCGGGGATATTTTGTGACGGTGGATCATCCTGAAATTGGCAAGGTCAAGTACCCTACTTGGCCCTGCAAATTCTCCAAAACCGCTCCAGCAATAAAATCGCCAGCTCCACTGTTAGGTCAGCATAATGAACAAGTTTACACAAAATTAGGCTACGCTAAAGAAGATTTGGTTAGATTACATGCCGCTGGCGTCATCTAATCAGGAGGGGAAATGAGTTCACCAACTTCTCAGGTTCTAAAAGGAATTCGGGTAATTGATTTTTCTTTGGTTGTTGCGGGTCCCTTCTGCTCCCTTTTACTGGCATCGCTGGGGGCTGAGGTTATCCATATACACAGCACCAAAAAAGATGATATGAACAGGGTCGGTAGTCCTTCAAGATACAACGCGGTTAGTTTGAACCGCTTGGAAATCGCTATAGACCTAAAAAATCCGGATGGAGTAGAAATCGCCAAAAAGCTGATAAAAACAGGTGATATAGTAATTGAGAACCGTGCGGGTTTATTGGAAAAACTGGGGCTGGGCTATGAAGATCTCAAAGCTGTTAAGCCGGATATTATCGTTATTTCCGGTTCAGGTTTTGGTGGAACCGGCCCCGAGAAGGATTACGCTGGATTTGCTACTAATTTTGTAGCTGCCAGCGGGTTGTCCTCAATCATTGGCTACGAAGGCGACTTACCCAATGAAGAGCGCGGACCTGGTGATTTTCGCGCCGGCCAGTATATGGCGCTAGCTGCGATGACCGCTCTATTCCATCATAAGAGAACGGGTGAAGGGCAGCACGTTGACCTATCTATGACTGAAGTGCAATCCTGCGGCATTGGGGATATCATCCTGGACTATACAATGAACGGCAGGGTTGCCGCGCCTCAAGGCAATAATGATGATTACATGGCTCCCCACAACTGTTACCGCTGCAAAGGCGAAGACAAATGGATCAGCATCGCGGTGGGTTCAGATGCCGAATGGAAAAAGTTCTGCCAGGCAATAGGTAATCCGGCTTGGACTAAATATGAAAAATTTGCCGATATGCTCAGCCGTGTAAAAAACCGTGAAGAACTGGATAAAAAGGTTAGCAAGTGGACTATCGATCGCGAACACTACGAAGTCATGGAAATCTTACAAGCTGTCGGGGTGGCCGCCATGCCATCCTTGAACGCCGCAGAGATATTTAACGACAAACAGTATAAAGAGAGAAAGTTCATCGGAGAGGTTGTCTACAACGGTGAAAAGAACCTGGTACTGGGTATCCCTTTCATAATGAGTAAGACGCCTCCGGATATATACCACGCTTCTCCGCTCTGGGCCCAGGATACTGACAAGATCTGTAAAAGCGTCCTCTCTATGTCAGACGAAGAAATCAAAAAGCTAAAAGATGAAAAGGCCATAAAATAGCCTGAAACAAAGGATTGATATATAATTAGCCTGGTTTATAATTACGATAACGGGCAAACAATGGAGGTTGGTGTTGGCAGATAAAAAAAGGTTGCTAACGGGAGTTATCGGTTATGATATTCATTACGGCGGTAATGTAATTCTGCAATTAGCCCTTAAGGATGCCGGTTTTGAAGTGATTAGCCTGGGTACACAGGTTTCACAAAAAGAGTTCATCGAAGCCGCCATCGAGACTAATGCCGATGCCATTCTGGTGGGAACAATGTATGGAATGGGAGAGATAGATTGCAAGGGTTTTGGCGACGCCTTAAAAGAAGCCGGGATCAAGGTGCCCCTCTATATTGGGGGTAACCTGGCCGTGGGCAGTGACCAGATGGATGCCAGCAAAAAGCCCGAGATTATCAAAAGATTTCAAGAGTTAGGATTCAAACGGGTTTATCCCAATCCTGTGGATCTTGAACAATTTATTAAAGAGCTGAAACAAGACTTAAAAGTCTAAGTCCAGGTATTTTTTAATCAGAACGTTTTCGAGGAGAATTTGGTGAGAGTAGCAATCCCCCTGAGTCAGAGAAAACTCAATTTTAAAAATGAGAAGATAAGCGACGAGGAATTTTTCGGGGAAAGGAAAAAGATCTTAGGCTTATGGCCTACGGGCAAAGAGATAGACCTGGATGAATGTATTGCTTATCACAAGAGCATGCCCAAATCCAAAAACGCGGTTTACAAACTCCAGCAAGCCAAGAAAGAAGGGACCGTTCTGACTCAACCCAGAGGCGGTATCTGTCTGGTAGACGAATATGTGAAATGGTTAAAACTGTTCCAGGACAAAGGCAAAGCAGATATTCTGACCGCCCAGTCTGATTCTTATACCCGAAACAAGAGATTTGACAAGGCCCAGACGGCCTGGGAAGAAAGCAAGAAACTGGGCAGATCAACTCTGAATGGCTGCCCGTGGGTAAACTGGGGCTTAAAAGAATCAAGGCGTCTGATCGAGTCAATTGACGTACCTCTGGATGGCAGAGCTGGTACGGATATATTTTCCATGGAATTTGCGCTGGCAGCTGGAGCTACCACCTTTTTAGGCGGAGTCTTAAACTCCGGTTCTTATTATCCTAAAGATCCACCTGAGAAAACTATTCGTGAAATGCAGCAGGTCAGCAGACTGCAGGGTTACTATACAGAGCATGGTGTGCCCATCGCTTCCGATTCACATGCTATGTCTGGCCCTTCCTATCCGGTGCATAGTTTGGAGGTAGCCCAGGTTATCATTGATAGCCTGATAGAGGCAGAACAGGGAGTAAAATATATTATTCTCAGATGCCGGCAAACCATGAATCTTTTCCAGGATGTAGCTAAAGCCAGAGCCCTGCAAGCCTTGGCTGGACAATATATGAAAAAATGCGGGCATGGTGATGTAGAAACATTCCTGGGTTTTGAGGACTGGGTGGCGGCCTTCCCGCCGGATAATGCCCAGGCTGCTGGATTGGTGGCCATGGGTGCCATGTCCGCCCATTTTACTGGGGCCCAAAATATCATGATCAAGTCCCTGGACGAAGGTTTAGGACTGCCCACCACCGAGTCTGTAGTCTTCAGCTTGAGAGAAACCAAACAGGTACTCAATGCTGTTAAACATCAGAAACTGCCTTATTCCAAGGAAGTTGAAGATGAGCAGAAAATGATCATGAAAGAGGCCACCCTGATTCTGGAAAAAGTATTTGAGATGGGAGATGGTGATGTAGCTATCGGTTCCATCAAGGCCATCGACGTCGGCGTCATTGACCATCCGTTTTCCTCCAGCGTTTACAATGCCGGAAAAGTATTTCCGACCAGAGACGCTAACGGCATGGTAAGATACCTGAATACCGGCAACCTGCCCTTTACTAAAGAAATCATTGAATTTCATAGAGAAAAAGTTGAAGACAGGAAGAAAGTCGAGAAAATAGAAAAAGATTACAAGCTGATGATTGAAGATATCACGTCTTTCACCAGAGATGTATAGTCTTCTCTTGACGTGAAAAAAAGGATGGAGTTTAGTCTCCACCCTTTTATCTGAAACTTCTTATTGCTTATTACTGGCAAGATACAGAATATTAAAGATTAATATTGGAATATTTTCTCCAGGGTTTAGATTTGTAAGCCCGGTTCCATTTATTGTCCAGAATATCCAGAGCTTGATTAATGTATTTCCTGGTATCACTGGGCATAATCACGTCATCAGTAAAACCCCGCTCTGCACTCTGATAGGGGCTTTCATAAAGATCACGGAACTCCTTGATGCGGCTTTCTCTGACTTCTTCCGGGTTAGCAGCATTCTGGATCTCTTTGGCAAAGATAACACTGGCCGCGGTTTCTGCCCCTACAATGGTAATTCTGGCAGTTGGCCAGGCAAACACAAAGTCAGCTCCAATGCTTTTATCCAACATGCCATAATGGGCTCCGGCATAACTCTTTCTGATCATAATAGAGATCAACGGTACAGTGGCATCAGCCCAGGCATAGAGTAACTTAGCTCCATGACGTAAAATACCTTTCCAGTCTGATGCGGAACCGATCAAGAATCCGGGGCAATCCCCCAGGGCTATTACCGGGATATTGAAGAGGTCGCAGAAACGAATGAACCTGGCACCCTTATCGGAAGAGTCAAGATCCAGACAGCCGCTCATCCAGGTGGGCTGATTGGCAAATATTCCTATCGTTCTTCCTGCCATGCGGGCGAAACCGGTAATAACGCTCTTGGCATGAAGAGGAAGGGTTTCAAAAAAGACTCCATCATCCACAATAGCTTTGATAACGATCCTCATGTCATAGGGATCAAAGGGCTTGTCTGGAATAAGGGTATCCAGTTCCGGGATAACCCGGTTAGGATTGTCGTTAGTCGCTACCAGCGGAGGTCTTTCGGTATTGTTAGAAGGGAAATAAGACAAAAGAGTTTTACATTTATCCAGGGCATCTCTATCATCTTCGGCTACTACATGAGTTTGGCCGGATTTGATGGCATGGGCTTTGTAGCCGGATAAGTCTTCCAAAGAGATTTCTTCGCCCACCTGGGTTTTTACGAAAGCGGGACCCGCGATGCCCATAAAACCAGTCTTTTTGATTTGTATAATAAAATCCTGCATCACAGGGTGATAAGCCTGACCGCCCAGGCAAGGTCCCATCAACAGGGAAATCTGAGGGATGATGCCGGAAGCCGCAATCTGGGAATGAAAAGTCCAACCGTAAGCCTCCAGAGTATCCATGCCCTCTTGAAGTCTCGCGCCGCCGGAATCATTAAGGGTGAGAAAAGGCCAGCCTTTATCTTTAGCAAAATCAATGGCGTAGGATAATTTCTTGCCGTGGTATTCTCCAAATGTACCTGCCATCGAGGTGAAGTCTTCAGCTGCAGCCACTACATACCTGCCATTGACTTTCCCGAAGCCGGTCACGATGCCTTCAGCAGGGATATCTTTGCCTTCCAACCCGAAGGCAGTTGTACGATGAGTGACAAAAAGGCCTATTTCAGTAAATGTGTCAGGGTCAAAGAGGTAGTCCAGTCTTTCTCTCGCGGAGAGCTGACCAGCCTGATGGCGTTTCTCAACCGCCTTGGCTCCTCCCATTTCGAGTATCTTGGCACGTTTCTTTTTATATTCCTCAATAAGCTCAGCCGTGCTTTTGGCGTCTGCCATTTATTTCTCCTTTAGGGAATATTGAGTCAATTTTTAAAGCATCCACATCTGCGTCGGATAAGTATTTAATAAAAGTGCCAGTTGTCGCCTTATTACCGCAGCAGCGGCCCAATGATTCATACCATTGACATCCGATCTTATCTCATTTCCAAGGCTATATTATACAGGATATGAGCAAAAATTTAAAACCTGATGAACCTTAAAGTGGTGATAAAAACCTGAACGGAACATTGACAGTCTTATCGCCCAAAACTATAATTACGTATATAAATTTTAGAAAATTTTGCTAATCATGGAACAATCTCTCATACCCTATCTTTGTTTTATCCAATTTATCAATCATTAAAATTATCATAGCCTCAACATTTCGGGAAAGACTATTAAAATACAAGAACGAAGTAAAGGAAGAACAGAAACAAATGACTAACATTGAAGAGATAAAGTTAGAAGTTTATAACCCTACATCCTCGTTTGAGGTTAATCAAGGCTTCGCTGCGCGGCTACCCGATCTTGACGGGAAAATTATTGCTGAAATAGCCAACCCGGGCTGGCAATTTGATAGGACTTTTGCTTTGGTGGAATCGCTTTTAAAAGAGAAATATCCCACAGCCAAATTTATCAGCTACAAAGATTTACCTGAGCTAAATAATGTAACTGATACTAAAGGAATCGAGGAAGCGCTTAAAGCGGTAGGGGCCCAGGCGGCCATCATCGGCAACGCTGGCTGAGGTTCCTGCTCAACATCATGCGGCCGTGCTGCCGCTAGAATCGAAATCATGGGTATTCCCACCGCCATAATTGTGCGCCAGGGATTCACTCGAATTGTGGCTAACGCCTTTGCCGGATTTGGCTTACCTCGTGAGGCCCCTGTATTATATGAATTTCCTACGGCAATGTTTGAAACTGGCAGTGATTTAACACCGATTAATCAGAATATTGATAAGCTGGTTGCTGCGCTGACCACCTGGACACCCAGGGTCAGTTCGAAAGGGGTGTTCAAACCGCCGATGGTGACCATTACCGGTAAAGACTACCAGAATGCCCTGGAGAATATGCAAAGCCATTTCATGAAAAACCTGTGGGGCGCGGGACTTCCTATCAATCCTCCCACTAAGGCAGCCTTGGATAAACTTTTAAGCGGGACTCCTCTGTCCCCTGATACCGTGATCTCTCCTTCGGGTGGAGTTGTTCCCAAGGGTGGTATAGCCACTGTCCAGAGTATCGCGGTAGCGCTGGCTATGGCAGGCGGACGTCCTGAGTATATGCCGGTCTTAATCTCTGCCGTCAGGGCTATTACTAATCCTAAATTTGGGCTTAAAGCTCTTAATCCGACTACCAATGACATAGTCCCGGTAATTGTAGTAAATGGACCCATCGCCAGGCAAATCCGCCTGAGTTCCGGCTACGGCTTGATGGGCCCGGATCCCCAATATCCGGCCAGTGAGATCATTGGACGTGCCATTAGATACATTCAGCAAAATCTGGGTGGAGCCATACCGGGAGCCGGGACTATGGCGAACTTCGGAGGGCTGAGGTCCGTAAATGCGGTTTTTGCCGAAGACGAAGCTGGCCTGCCAGAGGGTTGGGACTCTTTCGCCGTTGAACAAGGCTTCAAGAAGGATCAAAACATCGTAACGGCCGCTGCTGCCAATAGCATGGTCAACCTGGTCATGAAAACCTATGGTACAAAAGAAAAAAATGACACCATGCTTATGAATATAGCTTCCTATATGAGCATGTCCAACACTTTTGGCTACGTACCCCTCGAGGCATGGCAAAGTCCCAGTCTCGCTAACGGAATGCTGCTGATGACCCGTGGTTTTGCAGCAGCGTTGGCCTCAGCCTCCGCGACTAATTACTCTAAAAAAGATGTGAAAACTTTCCTTTGGAATAATACCCTGTTTCCAGTAGAGAGGGCTAGGGCCATGGGCCAGGCCCCCCTGTCAACTACGGGTGAGGATAAGCTTAAGCCATTTGTGATTACCGACTCCGCTGGAAAATCGGTGATCCCGCTAACAGCCACTCCTGCCCAGATCACTATTATAATCGCCGGTGGCGAGCAGTCCGGGCATTGTTATTGGATGGCGGCCAATGGACCCAACGGTTACCTCCATGTTAATGATGAGATACAGTTGCCAGCTAACTGGCAGGAGTTATTACAACAGGCTGAAAAGGACCTTGGACCTCTGCCTGGCGGCTCTATCTATTCAGATGGAATACGCCATTTGTAATATCGGCCATTTTTGTATATTATAAATAGAATATTTTATCAGTAGACTTCAGAAATTCTGAATTACTATTCACTTCAGGATCGTTATTTAAAGACAAGGAGTTGAAAGAAAAATGTCCAGAATAAAGAGCCTGCTCTTAACCCTGGTACTTGCCCTGGTATTGATTTCTCTTCTAGCCGGATGTGCGCCGGCAACTACTACCCAGGTGCCAACCTCAACTGCTACAGCTACAGCAACTACCACGACAGATGGAAAGCCCCAGGGAAACCTGGTAGCAGCGCTGCAGGGCTTCGGCAGTGAAAATTTCCTTACCTGGTTAGACCCTAAGTTCTCAACTCCGCAACTTATGGTTTATGACATGTTAATCTATTGGGACCACATTAATCATGTTTTATTGCCAGGGGTTGCCGAAAGTTGGGAAGTCTCGGCGGATGGTCTTACTACTACCTACCATATTCGCAAAGGGATCCAATTTTCAGATGGCTGGGGAGAACTGACCGCGACTGACGTAAAATATTCTATTGAAATGCAGGGCTCACCCGAATCTATCGGTAAGACAGCCCAGGCCCGGCGTATCGCCAGCATGGATATCCCAGATCCCTACACCCTGGTTGTGCATATGAAAACCCCATATCCTACTTTCTATCTGGATTTTTCGATGGCCAACTCAGGCGTCTGTCAGGGTATGATGTGTAAGGCTTATATAGATAAAGTAGGCGAAGAAGTAGCTGGGCAAAAACCTATTGGTTCTGGCCCTTATAGGCTGGTCGACAGCCAATTAGGAGACTTTTACAAATTTGAGGCCCTGGATAGCCACTGGCGGGTGGTTCCTGAATTCAAGACTGTTACTGTGCGCCTGCTTACAGAGTCGAGCTCTGTAGTAGCTGCGCTTAAGAATCATGAGATAGACCTGTCTGAGGTTCCCAATGGCCAGTTGGAGGATTTGAAAACCGCTGGGCTGGGTACAGAAGTCAATCCTGTAGGCGGCAGCATTCTAATGGTCTCCCTTGGCGGAATGATCATCCCCGAAGATAAACGCTATGACGCTGCCAAAGACAATAAAGACCCCTGGGCAGATACCAGGGTGCGGAAAGCTATGGCAATCGCCATCGACCGCGCAGCCATAGCTAAAGCTGTATATGCGGGTCTGGCTAAACCTGCATCAGTTCCTCTGCTCACCCTCGACTATGATAAATACCAGTATCCTTATGATCCTGCTGCTGCCAAGCAGTTGCTTAAAGATGCCGATTACCCCAATGGATTCAGTTTCAGGTGTGTTTCCTCCGTCAATCCCAATGATGCGCAAGCACCGCGGGTCATGGAAGCGTTGGCCGGATATTGGGAGCAGATCGGGTTAAAACCGCAGATCGCTACTATGGACTATAACGCTTATTATGCTCAGTACGTTGTTCCTTGTAAAACAGCCGGGGACGTAACGCTGACTCCCATTAACTCAGTCGCCGATCAGCTGGCTAAAGCCGAACTTTTTCTTTTCCCCAATGTGCAGCAGGTTGTCTTCCAGGATGAAGGCTCCTATGCCATCTATAAGGCCCTGTCGCCGAATGCAACTTATGAACAACGGCTTGCCGTGGTGGAGCAATTAAACCAGTATTACTATGATAATGTCGGCCCCATACCCGTGGTCAGAACCGCTCGTACTTTCGCCTGGAATCCGGCGACCGTTGGGCCGTGGCCTCATGTAGAAGCAGCTCAACCTCTTTACCTGGAGTATGTCCGTCATGCCAAGCCCCTTAACAACTACCGTTTGTTTATCCCCTGGCCGGGTAGATAAAATTGGCTTGAGTCTCGAATGAATTGAAAATAGGGCGTCTGGTTTTTACCAGACGCCCTATTTGTTTTGCTAATAAATTGGCGATTATTTACCAGAAGTTAGTAGGCCTTCCAATATTTCAACAGCGACTACTTAGCCCTGGACTAAGGGGCGAGGAACACACGTTTTACCTTCGATGACGATACTGGACAGGTGGCGTTCCATCTTTACTATCGAAAACTGGTCATTTTTGTGTCCCCCTTGACTACATCCTCAAGATTAAGAATTTTCAATGCTATTTCCCCGCTTAAGAAGTAATAGAATATTAACAAAAATATTAAGCTTTCCACAATTCTAAGCTTAATTCAACCTTAATATCCTATAGCTACAATTGTGTTTGTGTCTCCGGCAAAAAGCAGTATAATATTTCGGGGTATGTTACAGCCCTTTGCCTGAAGACTAGTAAAAAGGAGACAAGCGGAATGGATTATGAAATTTTAAGTCCCTGGGCTGAGGTTGACCCGGGGGAACCTAGAGCTCTCGTGCCCCGCGCGACCGACCTCCAGGGTAAGACTATAGGTTTTTATACCGATTGGAAATGGCATGGGCCTGTTATAATGCAGGAACTCGAGAAGCTCTTAAAAGAAAGACTGCCAGGCTCAAAATTTAGCCATTTTCAATTTCCCGTCATGGGTATGGATATTCTCCAGAATGAAAATTATAAAGCCAAATTAGTGGAATGGGTTAAGACCGTCGATACCGTCATTGTAGGTTTTGGCGACACCCGCAGTGGTTCGTTATACCTTGCCTGTGACAGTGTTACCATAGAAGACCTGGGCAAACCGGTGATTATGCTCTCCAAAAAGGGCTTTGAACGCGATGCGATGTTAAAAGCTGAGGTAAAAAATCTGCCTGGACTGCGCATTACAACCGCAACTATTCCCAGTAATGCTAAAAGCCTGGAACCTATCCAGGAGGGTTTGACTAAAGAGGTTATAGATAATCTTATCCTTGGTTTGACCGGTTCCTTGACTGCCGAAGAAAAGACACCTACTAGAAAAGCAGTGCAAATCCCACCCAGGATCGCCTTTAAAGGTACTCTTGAAGAAGTAAATAGGTTTTTCTATAAGACGGGTTGGTCGGATGGGTTGCCTTTAATTCCCCCCACTGAGGAAGCTGTCAAAGAAATGCTTCAGGGCACGGACCTGCCCGCCGATCATATCGTGGCTAAGCTGCCACCCAGATACGGCCATGCCACGGTGGAGAAGATTGCCATTAATGCGGTTATGGCTGGCGCTCTGCCAACCTATTTGCCGCTGTTGATAGCCAATGTTCAGGCACTGGTAAGTCATCCGGAGAATCGCCATGTTTTAGTTCAGCCGGTATCGGTTGCTCCCTGTTGGGTTATCAACGGTCCGATACGCAACGATATCAATGTCAACAGTGGCTCTTTGCTTTTCAGCTCAGGCATGATGGCCAATGCCGTCATTGGCCGAGCTATGCAACTTATTATCAAGAACATCGGTGGGGTGCAACCGGGAATCGACCTGGTGTATTTCTACGGGCATGCCGGGATGTCCAGCCTGTGCTTCGGTGAGAACGAAGAGGCAAGTCCCTTTGATCCATTGCATGTGGAAAACGGTCTTAAAAAGGAAGATAGTGCTGTTTCTCTTTTCTTCGTCAGCGCCAATTCGCAGGTATTTAGCGGAGGGGGCAGTTTTGCCGATGATAAACTCCTGGTAAGCGCTCTTTCCGAGAGCGTTTCAGGTGCTCTTGGGGGCAAGGGAATAGGAGTGGGAGGCATAGGAGGTACCAACTGCCTTTTTATCATAAGCCCCGGTTCTGCCAGACTGTTGGCTAATAATGGCTGGACCAAACAGAAAGTCTACTCTTTCATAAAGGAAGAAGCCAGGAATGTAGTTCGTTCAAAAAGAATCGAGAAATGGGAACCCACCTGGGGCGAGCCCGAAAAGGGACTCAGGATTATGGTCGCCGGAGGATTAATTAATTACAATACCGCCTATCAATTCCAGGGAGGTTTTTTGGGCTGGATAACCCAGAAAGTAGAGTTGCCCGCAAAGTGGCCTGAGCTGGTAAAGAAATATCAGGACACACTGCCTCCCTACGCCCAATATCTAAAAGTAAAATAGTTATTCTTAGCCGTTCTGTATGGGTTTTTAGCTTTCAATTTACTGGCCGTTGTAAAACAACGGCCAGTAGTATTTCAGCTATGCGGTGAATTGTCGGATAGGTTGGTGAACACTCGCCGCTTTTAACGCAGGGGGGTTTTAGTGGGCTCTTTTAAATTGGAGCACAGGATTTTCAAATTACAATCGCCTGTGTTTGAAAAGTTAATCAAAAGTGGAGTAATATTGAGTATAAAGGGTAAAATTATCACAGTCTTGGTAGACATAAATAACCGCTTGATTATCCAGTAAACGTGGCACCTGCCAATCAGCGGAAATATGTGGGCAGCGGAAACAATTCTTCAAAATAAGTTTTTAATTTGCATGATAAAGGAGCCAAGAATGAAATTTCCCAAATTATTTAGCCCTATTAAGATTGGTACGCTGGAATTACCCAATAGAATTGTATATTCTCCCTGCGGCAGCACTACAGCCTCAGAAGAGGGTTATGTCACTGACCGTATGCTGGACCTTTATCACTCCTACGCCAGTGGCGGAGCCGCCCTGGTTTGTGTTGAGGATACCCATGTGAACCTGATTGGAGGGCGCCCTCCTTTTATTTATGATGACAGTTTTATTCCGGGTTTTTCCAATCTTGCCGAAGCTATACATAAAGGTGGTGCTAAAGCCGCTCTTCACCTGGGTCATCTTGGCCGTTGTTCCCATAGTTTATTGGGCCCTAAGCTCCACGCGCTGCCCAAGGGGGGTCAGTTAGCACCTTCAGCACTGGCCTATGCCAGTCCGGGTTATGTAGTGCCGCGAGCCATGACTGTCGACGAGATTCTGTCTACCGAAGATGACTTTGCTGAGGCAGCCTTCAGAGGTAAGAAGGCCGGCTTCGACGTTATCTGGCTGCATGGCGCTCATTCCTTCTTGATCAATAATTTCTTATCCGCGGAATCGAATAAGCGGGAAGATGAATACGGTGGAAGCTTCAATAAAAGGCTCCGTTTCCTGTTGGAGGTGATTCAGAAAATAAAGCAAAAGATAGGGGATGATTATCCCCTCATGGTTAGCCTGAATGCCGTAGAAGCCTTAGAGGGCGGCTTGACGATTGAACATACCCGGCAGATCGCTCAACACTTGGAGGCTGCTGGTGTTAATGCCATCCGGCTTTCTCACGGCAATCTCCCGCCTGTAGCCATGGAAGGCCTTGACTACTTCGGCATGGTCTCAGCTTCATCCCCTAGGTTGCCTCAAGGTTATCTGGTTCACCTTGCGTTAGCAGTCAAAGACGTTGTTTCCATACCGGTCATGGTTGCCGGCCGTATTCTTTCTCCCGAGCTGGCAGAAAAATTCTTGGAACAGGAGAAGGTAGATCTTATCGGTATAGGTAGGGGTATCATTGCCGATCCTGAATGGCCTAACAAGGCCAAAGAGGGCAGGGAAAATGAGATCCGCCACTGCATAGGTTGCGGTGTCTGTGCTCCCGGTCCCAAGATCAGACAGTGTTCTGTCAATCCTCGTTGGGTCCATGAGGCGGAATATACGATAACCCCAGCCACACAAGTCAAGAACGTTTTCATTGCCGGCGGCGGCCCTGCTGGCTTGGAGGCAGCGCAGATAGCTGCTTTGAGAGGGCATAAGGTTACCCTCTTTGAGAAGGACAGGCTGGGCGGGCAAATCAATATAGCTTGTGTGCCTCCGGCACGGCAGGATATTAAATTATTCCTTGACTATCAAAAAGTACAGATGGAACTATTGAAAATTAAAATAAAGAATGAAGAACTAACCGCGGACAAGGTTAAACAAGCCAAGCCGGACGCGGTGGTAGTGGCCACCGGTGCCCACCCATCCTGGCCGGACTTCCCTGGCAGCCATAACCAAAATGTGGTTACAGTCTGGCAGGTCCTTGACGGCTCAGTCGTTCCCACGGGTAATGTCGTTATCCTCGGAGGCAAGCAATATGGCGCCGAGACAGCTGAATACCTGGCCGCCAAGGGATGTCAAGTAACTATAGTTGAAGAATCAGCTGAGATAGCTTCTCCGTCTTCAGGCGGGGCCGATTACAAAGTAGGCCTGGATGCCACCTACTTGCGACAAAGCCTGAGATTCCTGGGGGTCAATATAATGACCAAAACTGTCTTTGAAGAAATAAATGGCAATGGAGTAACGGTGAACCGTAAGGGTGAACGCTGTACTATCGGGGCAGATACGGTTGTACTGGCGCTCGGCCACGAAGGCAACAAGGAACTTGCTGAGCAATTGAAAGACCTGGGCATTGAACTTTACATCGTGGGGGACTGCAGCGGCGTTGGCAGACTGCAAAAGGCCATCAAAGAAGGATTTAAGGCTGGCCTGGCGCTTTAACTAGATGTGATATCATAGATCATATTTTTTAAATAACCGACGAAGGAGTCGAGAATGAAGTTTCCTAAATTATTTAGTCCCATCAAAATCAGTACCTTAGAATTGTCTAATCGAATCGTCTTTTCGCCGTTTGGCAGTGGTACGGCGTCAGATGAGGGCTACGTTACTGACAAGATGGTGGATCTGTATGACGAGCTTGCTAGCGGCGGCGCCGGCATGATCTGCGTGGAAGATTCTCATGTAAACTTGATAGGAAGTCGTCCCCCGGCTAATCCTCGCTTCTGTGACGACAGCTATATGCCCGGCTTTGCCCGGCTTGTTGAAACTATACACAAACATGGAGCTAAGGCGGCTATTCACCTGGGCCATGTGGGCCGTTCACGGGGTATGGTTGAACCTAAGGGAGGCAGGGTTGCTCCTTCAGCTATTGCCTACCCTAATCCTGGATGGATAATTCCGCGTGCTATGACTATTCAGGAGATTCGGGCCACCGAAGACGACTTTGCGGAGGCAGCCTTAAGGGCCAAGAAAGTCGGTTTCGACGTAGTCTGGCTGCATGCCTGTCATTTATATCTTATTAGCAGTTTCTTGTCCCCGCTTTCGAATAAGCGTCAGGATGAATATGGCGGAAGTTTCAATAATCGGCTCCGCTTCCTGTTAGAGATAATTCGAAAGATCAAGCAAAAGATAGGTGATGATTTTCCACTGATGGTCAGCCTGAACGCTGTTGAGGCAGCCGAGGGCGGTTTGACGCTTGAACATACCCGCCAGATTGCGAAAAGATTGGAAGTCGCGGGTGTCCACGCCATTAGAATTTCTCATGGCAATCTGCCACCTTCTGAAACGGAGGCTATGGATTATTTTGCGATGAACTCGGCCTCAACCGCGAGATTCAATCAAGGTTATCTAGTCCACCTGGCATCTGCAGTGAAAGATGCGGTTTCCATACCGGTCATGGTTGCTGGTCGTATTCTCTCTCCTGGTTTGGCAGAAAAATTCCTGGAACAGGAGAAGGTAGATCTTATCGGCATGGGCAGGGGTATCATCGCTGATCCTGAATGGCCGAATAAAGCCAAAGAAGGCAGAGAAAGAGAGATCAGGAACTGTATCGGCTGCGGTTGGTGCTCTCCAGGTCCTAAGGTAAGACACTGTTCAGTTAATCTGCGTTGGTGCCATGAGGCTGAAAACAAGATAACCCCGGCCACGCAAATCAAGAACGTTTTCATTGCGGGTGGTGGGCCTGCGGGTCTTGAGGCAGCGCGGGTGGCTACTTTGAGAGGGCATAAGGTTACCCTCTACGAGAAAGACAAATTGGGCGGCCAAATCAATATAGCTTGTCTGCCTCCGGCTAAAGAGGATCTTAAACTATTCATCGACTATGAAAAAGTGCAGATGGAGATATTAAAGGTCAAAATATTAAATGAGGAACTTACCGCTGACAAGGTTAAGGCAGGCAAGCCGGATGCGGTGATAGTGGCTACTGGCGCTCATCCGTCGTGGCCGGACTTCCCTGGCAGCCATAATAAAAATGTGGTTACCGCCTGGCAGGTCCTTGACGGCTCAATTGTTCCCCAGGGCAAGGTAGTTGTTCTGGGCGGGAAGCAATATGGCGCTGAGACAGCCGAATACCTAGCCAGCAAAGGTTGCCAGGTAACCCTCGTAGAGGAGTCTGCTGAGATAGCCTCTCAGTCTTCTGGCGGGGCTGATTACAAGCTGGTTGTTGATGCAATATACCTGCGGCAAAGCCTGAGGTTCTTGGGTGTCAATATAATGACTAGTACCGTCTTTGAAGAGATAAACAAGAGCGGCGTAACGGTTAACCGTCAGGGTGAACTCTCTACTCTCGCGGCGGATACAGTAGTACTGGCACTCGGCCACGAAGGCAACAAGGAACTGGCCGAACAATTGAAAGACCTGGGCATTGAACTTTACATCGTAGGGGATTGCAGCGGCGTTGGCAAACTGCAAAAGGCCATCAAGGAAGGCTTTAAGGCAGGGCTAGCGCTTTAACTATATATCAGATACAATGTATAAAATAATTAATCATTAGACGTCAACAGTTTGGAATTACTATTAACCTCACCATTGGTTAGATTAGAGTTAAGGAGATGAAGGAAAAATGTCTAGAATCAAAAGCCTGCTTTTCGCCCTGGTACTCGCATTAGTTCTAATTTCTCTTCTCGCTGGCTGTGCACCGGCCAACACTTCTCAGACACCCACCTCAACCGCGACAGCGACAGCGACAACAACGGGACCGGCCAAGCCGCAGGGAGAGCTGGTGGCAGCTCTCAGCAACATCGGCAATGAATCCTGGCTGCCCTGGACCGATGCCATGGCCGCGAATCTGCATGATCTGGTTTATGATATGTTAATCTATTGGGACGAGGTTAACATGAAGTTTGAACCCGGCCTTGCTGAAAGCTGGGATGTTTCTCCTGATGGTCTTACCACCACCTTCCATTTGCGCAAAGGCGTCCAGTTTTCAGATGGATACGGAGAACTAACTTCGGCCGACGTAAAGTTTAATTTTGAAAAGCAAGCCTCCCCTGAATCCACAGGCAAGACAGCACAAACCCGACGTATTGCAAGTATGGATACACCAGA
Source organism: Dehalococcoidia bacterium (assembly GCA_025361145.1). Lineage (GTDB taxonomy): Bacteria > Chloroflexota > Dehalococcoidia > Dehalococcoidales > UBA3254 > UBA3254. The sequence continues at coordinate 56,996 of JANYAV010000004.1, forward strand.
CGATTATACGCTGGTTGTGCATATGAAAAATCCGTATCCTACTTTTTTCGTTGATATGTCCATGGGGAACTCTGGCGTCGCTCAAGGCATCGTTTGTAAAAAATACGTAGAGAAAGTTGGGGACGAAGCAGCCTCACAGAAGCCTGTAGGCTCGGGTCCCTATACTTTGAAAGACTTCCAGTTAGGATCTTACTACACTTTTGAGGCTCAGGATACTCATTGGAGAGTGGTTCCTGAATTCAAGACTCTCACCATCCGTTTGATCACCGAGGTCAGCACTCAGATCGCTGCCCTTAAGAATCATGAGATAGATGTTGCGATCAATCTTCCCGCCGAGCAATTGCCCGGTATGAAGGAAGCCGGACTGGGAGTGGAATCATCTAAAACTGGCGGTTATATTCTGACCGTCTCCCTGGGCGGCATGATCATCCCTGAGGATAAACAGTATAACGCTGCCTATCATCAAAAGGACCCGTGGACAGACACCCGGGTACGCAAAGCCATGGCTATTTCCATCGATCGCGCGGGCATCAGCAAAGCGCTTTATGCCGGTTATGCCCAACCTATAGGCATCCCTTTGCTCACCGCCGGTGCTGAGAAATACCAATATCCTTATGACCCCGCTGCCGCCAAACAGCTGCTTAAAGATGCTGAGTACCCCAATGGTTTTAGTTTCAATTTTTACTCTTATGCAACACCGGGGTCACCGGAAATACCGCGTGTTGTGGAGGCGGTGGCCGCTTACTGGAAGGCGATCGGGCTTGATCCGAAGATTAATTCTATCGACCAGCCCTCTTATAATAGTAAATATATCTACACGCGCAAAACAGCCGGGAATGTCTCAATGGCTGTAATTTCGATCGTCGCCGATGAGATGGCTAAAGCCGAGTTGTATCTTATGCCCAATGTTGTCTCGCCCTTCTATGAGGATGCAGGCTCTTATGCCATCTATAAAGCCATGTCACCCAATGCGACTATTGCAGAACGCAAAGCGGTGGTGGATCAATTGAATCAGTATTACTATGATAATGTCGGCCCCATACCCGTGGTTTTGTCTGGTTATTGCTACGCCTGGAACCCGGACAAAGTAGCTCCGTGGCCTCATCCAGTGTCATCTCATCCATCTTACTTTGAGTATATCCGTCATGCTAAGTGGCTTAACACTTACCGGTTGTTTAGCCCATATCCCGATAGATAAGGATTAAGTGACCCCTTTCCGGCGGGATAGCTGCGAATAAATTAAAAAATAGGGCGTCTGGTGAAAACTGGACGCCCTATTTTATTTTTCTTGCAAATTGCCAATTCAATCTTTTGACTGGCCATAAAAATTTGGATATACTATCGTTATGAAATCATTAGATAAGGAAACTAATTCGTATCCTACCCCGTTGGAATGTTCTGCCCAGTTAGTTGAACTGACTCCGGCCATCATGATCCGTATCCGGGGTGAGATGCGTCGTCGGACTCTGCCCGGACTATCGATTCAACAATTCCGGGCCCTCAACTATTTACGCAGACATCCGCAGTCGTCTTTATCCAGGCTTTCAGCCCATCTTGGATTGACTCCGCCTTCCACCTCAAAACTGGTACAGCAACTGGTGGCTAAGCAAGTGATTAGCCGACGCAGCGCCGCAGACCGGCGTCGAATCTCGTTGTCACTTACACAGCTAGGTATTTCAGCATTTACCACCGCTCGCCTCGAAACACAGCAGCAACTGGCTGTGGACCTCACTTGCTTGACCCAAGATGAGTTATCCACACTATCAAAAGGCTTGCTGGTTCTGAGCAAGGCATTTATGGGAGGAGCAGCAGGTGTCAATCTACCTTAGACTATACAGGATTGTGCTTAAATATGGCCGACGCGTCGCGCTGGCCTGGTTGTGCGTCTTTGGTGCAGCCGGGTTTCAGTTGGTCAGTCCACAATTGGTGTCCTGGGCGATCGACCAGGGCATCACCCAGGCGCAGGCACAGCATTATCTTTTGATAGTGGCTGCTGCGGCTATATTTGGGGCAGCGGCATTTCGTTCGATTTTTCAATATGGCAGACAATATTTGGGGCAGGTTCTGGGACAGAATGTGGCTTATGATTTACGTAATGCCATTTATAACCGTCTGCAGCATTTGTCTTTCGCCTACCATGATCAACATCAAACGGGACAATTGATGTCTCGGGCGACGCAGGATGTTGAGGCCGTGCAGCAATTTGTCCAGATGGGTGTCTTGCAGGCGGTCTATTTCGTGGTTTTTATCGGGGGAGCGCTCATTTTAATGTTTATTAGCAATTGGCGGCTCGCCCTGATAACAGTGCCATTTTTATTGTTCATTGCTTTAAGTTCATGGCTCTTTAGTGGAAAACTGCGGGCGGTCTGGTATCGTGTTCAGAATGGTCTGGCGCGGCTTACTTCTGTTCTGCAAGAGAACCTATCCGGCGTCCGGGTAGTCAAGTCCTTTGGCAGGGAAGAACTGGAAATCCAGAAGTTTAATCAGGAAGCCGAGGAACTTTTCAAAGATTCATATGAATCTACCCGTCTCCAGTCTTTATCTATACCTACCATGACCGGTATTTGGATGCTGGGGCTGGCCGTCACCATCTGGTATGGCGGCAGAGAAATTGTCGCTGCTAGGCTGACTGCGGGTGAATTGGCCAGTTTCGCGTTGTATTTAACCTTGCTGCAGCAGCCGCTGCGTATGCTGGGCAACGTTATTAACGTGACGGCTAGAGCCTATTCCGCCGGCCAGCGCATTTTTGAGGTTCTGGATGCCGAGTCTGCCGTAAAAGAAATAAAGAATGCCCCAGAATTACGGGATGTCGAGGGTCACGTCAGTTTTGAAAATGTTTCCTTCGGCTATAATAGGCTTAGCCCTGTTCTTGGCGGTGTTAATATCGATGCCAAACCAGGCCAGGTGGTGGCTTTGTTGGGGCCGACTGGCAGCGGCAAGACTACCATAGTCAATTTATTGCCTCGCTTCTATGATGTCACACAAGGCCGCATTACCATAGACGGAAAAGATATCCGTGAAGTAACTATTGCTTCATTGAGACGCTGTATGACTATCGTACAGCAGGAGGTATTTCTTTTTACAGGTACTATCCGTGACAATATCTGTTATGGCATTCCTGATGCGACTCAGGAGCAAATCGAACGCGCAGCTAAGACTGCCCATATTCACGATTTCATTATTAATAACATGGATCAGGGTTATGATACCTGGGTCGGTGAGCGCGGATCGACTCTCTCAGGGGGACAAAAACAACGGGTAGCAATGGCCCGCACCCTGTTGCTCAACCCTCCTATTTTGATTCTTGATGATTCCACTTCGGCGGTAGATACTGAGACAGAATATCTCATTCAGCAAGCGCTGCAGGAAGTGATGAAAGGACGCACTACTTTCGTAATTGCCCAGCGTCTGCGTACCATTAAAAAAGCTGACCAAATCCTGGTACTGGATAGAGGCAAGATAGTTGAGCACGGCTGTCACGAGGAATTGCTTAAAACAGACGGATTCTATCGTCGTATCTATGACCTGGAGTTACGCGACCAGGAAGAAGCGTTAAACCAATCAATATCCGGTACGGTTTATGGTCAACAAATTACCGAGAAGGGAGTTTAATTATGGCTTTTGGAGGATGGGGCGCGGGTGGTCGTGATGTAATGAGTGGCAGGGGAGGAGGAGGAGGGGTTAATAGACTTCGTAGGGCAGTAGATGGTTGGTCCGATGATGCTCTGGGAAAAGCCTATGATAATAAAGTCGTGATGCGCCTGGCTAAATATGCTGTTCCCTTTAAAATCAGGCTTATCATAGGCATTTTGGGAACTATCATATTTTCAGCGGCTTCATTCAGCCAGCCTTTTATGATAGGGAATGCCATTAATGCCGCTATATCAGGTAATACCCATGATCTAATTATGTACAGTCTGATCATGGTAGGTCTGGCGATAATCGGCTGGGGATCATATTTTGGTTATATGACCAGCACTTCGTGGATGGGACACCGTGTTTTGCTGACCCTGCGTAAAGAGATGTTTAGCCATCTTCAGAAGCTTTCTATGAGTTTTTATGATCGCAATGAAGTAGGCCGGGTGATGTCACGCGTTCAGAATGATGTTACTGCTCTGCAAGACCTCTTGACTCAGGGTTTCTTTACTGTTTTGGCGGACATCTTCGGTTTAGCCATAGTGTTATTCTGGATGTTTAAAATGGATTGGGTCCTGGCTTTGGCTACTATGGGGTTATTGCCCTTCCTGGTGTTGGCGCTTTGGATATGGCAGGAACGCGCCAAGAGAGCTTTCATTAAAGTACGCATGGCAATATCTATAGTCAATTCCAACCTCCAGGAAAATATCTCCGGTGTCCGTGTCATTCAAAGTCTCAACCGTGAAGACGAAAACTTGCGGCGTTTTGATAAAGTCAATAACGATAATTTTAGCGCTAACGTTTCGGCGGCGAAGCTCACCGCTATCATCAACCCTGCATTAGAAATTTCGGTGGCGATAGCGACCGCTGTGGTTATTGGATTGGGAGGCTATCGGGTTATGAACAACTTGACCACCATTGGTGTGATTGTGGCCTTTGCCCTCTACGTCCAACGTTTTTTTGACCCGGTGCGGGAGATGGTAATGCAATATGCGACGCTGCAACGGTCTATGGCCGGTGGACAACGTGCTTTTGAGGTATTGGATACCAAGCCTGAGATTGTGGATAAGCCCAATGCCATTGTGCTTTCAGCTATCGAGGGGAAAGTTGAGTTTGAACATGTCGGCTTGAGTTATATTGAAGGTGTCCCCGTTCTAAATGATATAAATCTAAAAGTAGCTCCCGGTGAGACTATCGCTCTGGTCGGCCAGACTGGCAGCGGGAAAACCAGCATCACCGCGCTTATCTCACGCCTTTATGACGTTACTGCCGGGAGCGTAAAGATTGACGGTTATGATGTACGTGACGTACAACGTGCCTCTCTGGTACGGCAAATGGGGGTTGTCCTGCAGGACCCCTTCATCTTTTCTGGTACTGTTGCTGATAACATCCGGTATGGACGTCCCGAGGCCACCGATGCTCAGGTTAGGCAGGCAGCGGAGGCAGTCGGTGCTGACGATTTTATCAAACGGCTCGAGAAAGGTTATGATGCGGAACTGGTCGAACGTGGCCAAAATCTGTCACTCGGGCAACGTCAGCTCTTAAGTTTTGCAAGGGCGATTGTGGCTGAACCCAAAATACTGATATTGGATGAGGCTACTGCCAGAGTAGATAGCTCCACCGAAGCCGTGATTCAGCAGGCACTGAAAAGGTTGTTGAAAGGACGGACATCATTCGTTATTGCTCACCGCTTATCGACTATCCGCGGCGCAGACCGCATAGTGGCTCTGGATAAAGGTAGGATCATGGAAATCGGGACTCACAACGAGTTACTGGCGCGAGACGGTGTTTACAGTCGCCTTTATAAGATGACCTATGAATCTCAGGGCCGGCGCGAAAGTCCTCCTCCGACCAAATAACCAGGAATTTGGATACATAAAGAATGAACAGGTCTGGTGTATAACAATAAAATGTGCGAAGAATTACTACCTGGATTTTACAAAATCAATATTCCTTTGCCCAATAGCTCCCTGAAGTATCTCAATTCGTATATAGTTTTAGGATCTACCAGATTTTTAATTATAGATACAGGGCTTAACCGGCCCGAATGTCTGAATCAGTTTTTAAAAGCGCTAAATACATTGAACCTGGATTTGAACCAGGCTGATTTTTTTATAACTCATGCGCATTCCGACCACGATGGTCTTTTAGGCCATCTTGCTAAACCAAGCTCAAAAGTATATTTAAATGAAAAAGAAATACCCAGTTTTAACCCCGATGAGAAACAAAAAAGGCGAAAGATACGTCACGAATTTTATCTGTCTAATGGTTACCCCGAAGAAGAATACCAGTTAGCTATAAAAATAATATAGGTATACTCTATGGCTTGAAAAGCCATATTGATCTTACCCCTCTCAGGGAAGGCAATTGGTTAGGGGTTGGTGATTATCACTTTCAATGCATCGAGACGCCGGGACATTCCTCAGGGCATATGTGTCTTTATGAACCAGCCAGGAAGGTGCTTATTGCTGGAGATCATATCCTGAACGATATAACCCCCAATATCACCTGGGCGCCGGACTTCGAGAATCCTTTAGATCAATATTTTAAGAGTTTGAACAAAGTTGATGCTCTTGACGTGAACCTGGTTTTGCCCGGGCACCGGACCATAAATAAGGATCACCATAATCGTATCAAAGAAATAAAGAAACATCATCAGCGCAGGCTGGATGAAGTAATTCTGGCTTTAAAAGATGGGGAACAGACGGCTTTTCACATAGCCTCAAAATTAAGCTGGGACATCAAATATAGCAGCTGGGAGAGCTTTCCGCCAGGCGCAAAATCCTTTGCCGTTGGGGAAGCTCTGGCGCATATCAAATACCTGGAATGCGATGGCCGCATAGAATGCCTCACCAAAGACAATCAGTACTTCTATGCTCTGATATAAATTGTTTATTTAGCGAGCAAAACTGACAACCGGAATTTTAAGGGTGCCAGGCATTTAACCCCACCTTGCAGAATAGGTAATTTCCGGCAACGAAAAGTAGCAAGTTCCAAATGAGCTGTGTGTTTGACATACTGTTTTTTATTATGATAAGCTAGCTCAATAGTTATGATATTGGAGATAAGTTTGAGGATGACTCTAACTTTGAATTTTGAGCAGATGGACTATATCTACGCCGTGCGCACAAGGTGCGCTGGGGGGCTAGGTATGGCAAATTTAAGATTAAATTAAACTAATTGTGATTACAGAGATATTTTGAATACCTCCCCAAGGCGGGAGGTATTTTTTTGGAACAGAGCCATCCCGTACTATTTTGTTAAGTGCATATTAAATATAGATTGGAGAGCACGCTGTGAGAAAAACAGATACGCACCCAGGAGAGTGGAGATGGGAAGAAGACGGGGTAACTATCACCAGGACCATCGCCTGGTCAGGCCCGGGTTGTCATAGCCAATGTGGTTTGCTGGTGTACAGCAAGGACAACCGTGTTTTGAAGGTTGAGGGTGATCCCGCAACCCCTTATAGTGAAGGACGTCTGTGTTTGCGCTGTCTGGCTCTGCCCAAAGTAGTGCATCATCCTGATCGTTTAACCCGTCCTTTAAAACGGGTTGGTCAGAGAGGCGAAGGCAAATGGGAGCAGATTACCTGGGATGAAGCCTACGGTCTGATCATAGAGAAGACTCGGAAAATTCAAGCACAATATGGTCCGGAGTCTATAGCAGTGATGATGGGAACTGGCCGGAATATCTGGCATATTGGTGCCAAGCTGGCCTATACCGGATTTGGTACTCCTAATGTCTGTATGCTTTTCAGCGGTCTGTCTTGTTATGCCCCCAGACTAAGAGTTATGCCCATCACTCAGGGCTTTTTTTGTGTAGCGGATTGTTCTCAGATGTTCCCTGACCGTTTTGATAATCCGGCCTGGAAGGTCCCCGAATGCGTTTTGGTATGGGGCAATAATCCGTTGGTCTCTAACCCGGATAGTTTTATGGGCTGGTGGCTGGTTGAGTGCATGAAAAGAGGCTCAAAACTGATTGTCGTTGACCCCAGACGCACCTGGCTGGCTACCAAAGCTGAGACCTGGCTTCAGATCAGACCCGGTACAGACGCTGCACTGGCGCTGGCGATGATCAACGTCATCATCGAAGAAGGGCTCTACGATAAAGAGTTTGTCGAAAAGTGGACTTTTGGCTTTGATAAGCTCAGAGAAAGGGCCAGGCAATATACTCCCGATAAAGTTGAAAAAATTACCTGGATTCCTAAAGAGAAAATAATAGAAGCTGCCAGGTTTTATGCTAATAGCAAACCGGCAGCCATACAATGGGGAGTTGGTTTTGAGCAGGCCAATTCCGGGATATCCAGTATTCTAGCTCTACAGGCTTTGTGGGGTATTACCGGTAACCTGGACGTTCCTGGAGGCAATATTATTAATAAACCCACTACCTTCCGGGAGATTCCACCACCTCTCTGGGGGCGTCAAGAGCTGTCCTCTGAGTTAAAGAAAAAGAGAATCGGCGGGAAAGAATATCCCCTGGTTCCTATGGCTCAGCCAGATATCCTGATAGACGCCATGCTTACGGGCAAACCCTATCCAATCAAAATGGCATGGATACAGTCTTCCAATCCTATCGCTTGTATGGGCGCTGATTCTAAGAAAACTCTGCAAGCTTTAGAAGCTATGGATTTTGTGGTTGTAGCCGATCTTTTTATGACCCCCACTGCGATGGCCGCGGCTGATTTAATACTGCCGGTATCTTCTGCTCTGGAGCGTGATGCTATCCGTGCAGAATGTTATGAAACTGCCTGGTGGGGTCCGATACGCACTGTCAACAAGGTGGTCCAGGTCGGTGAATGCAAGTCTGACGAGGAGATAATTTTAGAGCTGGGCAAGAGGCTTAATCCGGAGGGCTTCCCCTGGAAGAACGTGGAGGAGATGCTGGACTTTTTACTCCAGGCTACCGGCAAGTCCTTTAAGGAACTCCGGGAACAGGGCGCTCCGCGCTATTTTCCCTTTGAGTACAGGAAATATGAAAAAGGCCTGTTGAGAGCTGATGGGAAACCCGGTTTCGAGACAGAGAACGGCAAATTTTTATTATCCGTTCCTTACTTTGAAAAGATTGGTTTGGATGGCCTGCCGTACTTTGATGAGCCGCCTGAAAGTCCTTTTAGCACTCCGGAATTGGCCAAAGAATATCCTCTGGTTCTTACCACCGGTGCCCGGCATTGGGGACTGTTCAGTTCCGAACAGCGGCAGATCCCGGAGTTGAGGGAGATCCATCCTAATCCGATCACCGAGATCCATCCGGAGACTGCTGAGAAATACGGGATTAAAGATGGGGACTGGATCTGGATAGAAAATATGCGGGGTAAATGCAAACAAATAGCCAAAGTAACCGCTAGCATAGATAAACGTGTAGTGCATGCTCAACATGGCTGGTGGTTCCCGGAGAAACCCGGACCTGCGCCTTCACTCTTCGGTGTTTTTGAATCTAATATCAATCTCCTGGTGCCTTATGGGCAGCAAGGGCCTTCAGGATATTGCGCTCCTTATCGTTGTGGTATCTGCCGCATTAGAAAGGTTCAGGAGGAATAACATGACCAGATACGGCTTGCTGATTGACTATGAATTTTGTACCGGTTGCCATACCTGTGAAATGGCCTGTAAACAAGAAAACGACTTTGGAGTTGGCAAGACAGGCATTAAAGTGAACGAAATCGGTCCCATGCAAACTGGTCCTGATAAGTGGGCATTGGACTATGTTCCAGTTCCCACCGACCTCTGTGATTTATGCAGCAAACGGGTTAGCGAAGGGAAAAAACCCTCCTGCGTTATGCATTGTCAGGCCGGCGTCATGAAATATGCCCCAGTCAACGAACTGGTTAAGTTCATGGAACTTAAAGCTAAGACTGTAATTTTCGCGCCTCGCTAGGTTGGGTTGCTTTAATATTTTATATAATTTTACCTGGAGAACGAGTTTATGAAGAATGAATCTGAGATTAAAAAGTTGACCTGTTTGGGTTGTGCCAGCAGATGCGGCATGTTGCTGTATACCCACAATGGACGGGTGACCAAGATAGAAGGAAATCCAGAAAGCCCGGTCAGCCGGGGATGGTGCTGCAGCACGGGTAGAGCAGCTATGGCTGAATCTTTTAGTTAACCCGCTTAAGAATATATGTACAATTCAGTTTTCACCCAAAATACCAATGAGCCCTTAAACGACGAGTTTAAGGGCTCATTGACACTGGAACTCCTGGGCGGATATTAGGCTTCCTGGCTCAGGATTTTTTTCTTTAAAGTTTCCCATTCGGAGACGGTTAAAACGCATAGATTTCCCTTTTCTCCGATTTCAACCTGGGTATCGCTGATTTTGACTACCGGGCAGCATGAACCTTGCCTGCAAAGAGTAATAATTTTTTCCATTTCACATCTCCTTTTAAAAATACTTCCTACTTTTATTATATACCAAGAAAGTTTAACAGGTATTGGCCTGGATTAGTCCGTAATTTAGAGTGTTTGATTGTTTTGACATAATATTAAAATTAGTGAGAAAATACTCCCATAACTCAATGAGGTGACTGTAGACATGGACGTATTTCTAATAACCTTTCAGGCTGTTGCGGCTTTACTTGGAGTGGGAGTTTTAGGTTTCTGGATTATCGGCAGAAAGCAGATCACCTCCAATACACTGGGTTTTTTATCTTCTTTAGCTATTGATGTAGCTATACCCTGCCTAACCTTATCCAGCCTGATAATAGATTTTGCTCCGGAAAAAAATCCTGACTGGTGGCACCTACCCTTGTGGTGGGTGGGTTTTACTGCCATCGCTTTGATTCTAGCATTGTTATCCTCATATCTGGTTAAAAAAGAATACCGTGGTGAATTTACTACTGGTGTTTTTTTTCAAAACGGTCTTTTCTTTCCCCTCATAATTATTATTGGTTTATTTGGGCCTAAAAACCTCTATTTGCCACTGTTATTCCTTTTTATCTTTCTTCATCCTACAGTCATATTCGGTACTTACTCCCTTTTCTATCGGAATAAGATAGAGGCTCCCAAGCTTAATTTTAAGAGGTTGATTAATCCTGTGCTGGCAGCCACCATTGTGGGTTTGGGGATAGCTTTAATGGGTTTGAAACCTTATATCCCCGATTTCGTGAAGAACATAATATTAATGCTGGGGGCGATGGCTTCCCCGCTTTTTATGATGATACTGGGTGGCAATGTTTATCACGATATCAAGGGTGAAAACCGTGGGAACAACCAGATTTATTTGAAGGAAATCATTAAATTTGTGGCAGTCAAAAATCTCTTATTCCCTATTATTTTTCTTGCCATCTTAATCTGGTTGCGCCCGGACTATATAATTGGGTTAATCATCATTATTGAAGCTGCAGTACCTCCGGTCACAGCTATTCCGATCTTCGCTCAGCGCTCCGGTGGTAACCGGACTCTAGCCAGTCAATTAGTGGTGGCTAGCTTCCTGGTTTCCATTTTTACTATTCCGGCGGCTATTCTCCTTTTCAGTCAATATTTCCCTTTTCCAAAATAGTTGCCTCCTATCTTGCTCATCTAGAAATAAAAACGAGCCCTTAGATTTCAGTCTGAAGGCTCGTTTATTATCTGGTTAATTTCAGATTATAAAGCGTAAATTTCTTTACCGAAGGTGTGTACCCAATTTTGCTTTAATACGTTCAGGGCTTCTTCAGTTTTATCCACACCCAGGATGACAATAGGCTGGCCGCTTTCCCCCCGGCCCAGGAAAGGATATAAATAGAGGACGTTGATACCGGCAGATTTTAAGGGCTTTAAAATCGCTACAAGACCGCCCGGATGATCCGGTACTTCTACGGCGATTACCTCAGTTTCCTTAATGCTGTAGCCATGGCTTTTCAGAACATTCTCTGTCTTTGCAGGGTCATCAGTAACAAATCTAACGGTTGAAATATCGGAGGTATCTGCTACCGAAATGGCACGGATGTTGATACCTTCTACCCGCAGGTGTTCGCTAACCGCCAGGAATTTTCCAGGAACGTTGTCCAAACTAACGGAGACTTGTTTAACAGACATCATCGACTCCTCAAATTTTAAGCTTTAAACCAGGTTAAATCCGGCACTCAATGCTTCGTTATTGATTTTGATCAGCTTCTGGTTGCCTTTCATTGCTACAATCAAGCCATCAATCAAGCTCTGCAGGTTTACCAGATTGCTCTTCTTAATAAAAGCCCCCAGGATCACCATATTAGCCGATTTGATACTGCCCAATTTCTCGGCAATGGCATTAGCCGGGATGCTTACAACCTCAATATCACCCCGGTCCGGAGGAACGGAGATGAGAGTTGAATTCAAAAACATAACTCCGCCTGATTGGAGGGTATTCTGAAATCGTATCATAGAGGGTTGATTCAGAGCTACTACGAAGTTGGGGGAAGAGGCCACCGGAGAAGAGATCTCTTCATCAGAAATGGAAACCGTGCAATTAGCCGTGCCTCCGCGTACTTCGGCTCCGTAGGCCGGTAGATAGGTCACGAATTTACCTTCCTGCATCGCTGCCTGTGTTAAATTGAGTCCCATTGATAAAACACCCTGGCCGCCAAAACCCGCGAAAACTGTTTTAATTAACATCTTTTTTACCTGTCGTATCTTTAATTACGCCCAGAGGAAATTCCTTAGACATGACCTCATCTACCCACTTAACGGACTGAATAGCGCTCATTTTCCAGTTAGTAGGGCATGGGGAGAGAATTTCCACTAGAGAATAGCCCAGTCCGTCCAACTGGCATTGGAAAGCCTTCTTAATGGCTTTCTTGGCTTTACGGATGTTTGCCGGTGAATTGACAGCTACTCGCTCGATGTAGCAGGTGCCCTGGACCTGGCCCAGGATCTCACTCATCTTAATGGGATAGCCTTCATATTTTCCTTCTCTACCGAAGGGCGAAGTGGTGGTCTTCATACCCAGCATGGTGGTAGGCGCCATCTGGCCTCCTGTCATACCATAGACCGCGTTATTAATAAAAATAGCAGTGATGTTCTCACCTCGGTTAGCGGTATGGATGGTTTCGGTAGTACCGATGGCGGAGAGATCCCCGTCTCCCTGATAGGTGAAAACGATAGACTCAGGCAGTGCCCGTTTGATGCCGGTGGCTACGGCGGCGCCTCTGCCATGGGCTGATTCCACCATATCAACATCGAAATAATAATAGGCGAAAACCGAGCAACCCGGAGGCGGCACACCGATGGTCCTGTCCTGGATGCCCAGCTCATCGATCACTTCACAGCAAAGCCGGTGAATGATTGAATGTCCACAGCCCGGGCAGTAGTGAAAAACAGCCTTTTTTAACGATTTCGGACGACTAAATATTTTTTCCATTTATTTAACTCAAACCTTTTTGATAATAGAGACGGGTGATCACGCGTAAAAACTCGGTAGAAGTGGGAATTACTCCCCCCGGTCGGCCATAGAAGGCCACTTCTCCAGCGCCTTCTAAAGACAGCTTCACGTCATCAATCATTTGTCCCATGTTCATCTCAAAATCCAGGAAATATTTGGTATTTTTGGCTAGTTCTTTTAACTGTTGCTGCGGGAAGGGGAACAGGGTGATAGGCCTGAATAAACCGACTTTCAAACCGGCAGCCCGGGCTTCATTGATGGCGCCTTTAGCGATCCTGGCCGCGATGCCGAACGCTGTTACAATTAATTGGGCGTCGTCAGTTAGATAATTTTCGCAACTCACTTCATTTTTCTGCAGCAATTGATAACGTCTAAAAAGGCTCCAGTTGAGTTCTTCTAGTTCCGCTGGATTAGAGGTAAACGTCCTCACAAATCGGCTTGGACGGCCTTTTGCGCCCCTCAACCCGTTGGCTCTAACCGGCAATTGGGCGGGAGCTTCATGTTTAAATTCAACCGGTTCCATCATCTGGCCGAGCATTCCGTCTCCCAGTATCATGGCCGGAATAGAATATTTATCTGATAATTCAAAAGCGCGGTGTGTCAGGTCTGCCAGTTCTTGCACGGAAGAAGGGCCAAATACAATTGTCCGGTAATCTCCGTGTCCGCCCCCGCGCGTAGATTGATGATAGTCAGATTGAGCGGCGGCGATGCTGCCTAAGCCAGGTCCACCGCGGGACATATTGACTATCAATCCTGGGAGCTGGCAAGCCGCCATATAAGAGATGCCCTCCTGTTTTAAGCTAATCCCAGGGCTGGAAGATGAAGTCATGGCGCGAACTCCGGTCACGCTGGCTCCGTAAACCATATTAATGGCAGCAATCTCACTTTCAGCCTGGATGAAGGTGCACCCGGGCCGACGGCTTAGATTGCTCGCCATATATTCGGTCAATTCGTTTTGAGGGGTGATGGGATAGCCAAAATAACACTGACAGCCGGCCCTTATGGCCGCTTCACCGATTGCAGCATTTCCAGTCATCAATACTTTAGCCACGGTAAACCTCAATCGCCACTTCAGGGCAGACAATAGCGCAAGAAGCGCATCCGGTGCACTCATCGTTTTCTTTGCATGAAGACGGTAAGTAACCGGCGGCATTCAACTTGTCCGAGAGCGTAATTAATTTTTTCGGGCAAAACTCGATACAGAGTTCACAGCCCTTGCAGAGTTCCTGATCTATTGTTATTCTTCCTTTCATACTCTAACCTTTTTGAGATAGGTACATCTCAGTTAATACAAAAATACCTCTATAATTCTACCGTAAATTTGAGTCTGCTGCAAAAATGAATCTAACACTTAATAAATATAATGTTTAGTAAATATGGATATGATATTAAGGGATACAAGTATAAAATTTCAAACTCAGTGGATTTCTGGTATGATTAAAAGGATAAAAACTTTTTAGGGAAGGATTTAAGATACATGACCAACGTAGAAACAACCAGAATCAACAATTTCGTCTGTCCGGGCTGCGGTGAAGTAATGAAGCAGGTAGTTGCCATTGATGGAGTAGTTAAAGGCTGGTGCCGGACCGCCAATAAGGAAATCAAAGTCAACGTCAAAGAAATTAAAGTAGCAGAAGAACCCGTTAAAGTTGAAAAGGCTCATAAAACTGAAAAATTAGATTTACTAACCACCTTAAAGCAAAAAAGAGAAAAAGTCTTGAAGCAAGTGGTTTCAGCGCGCGAGGATGGAGATCTCAAGGAAAACTCCGGTTACCATGCGGCCAGGGAGGAGTTGAGTATCATTGACGATAAAATCCTCAAAGAAACCGACCGCATCAGACGCGAAAAGCAGAAATAGTTCAGGTTAAGATTTTCATTTAATTAAATTCAGGGGCTTGTATTAACAAGTCCCTGTTTTGTTTTAAAATAGAGACACGTCAATCTCTGGGAGATGCCTGCGATTTAACGGAATCTCTGCAAGCACGGCACCTGCAGATGTATCATATATAAAAATGCGATATTTATGGACATTATTTTTTACTCACTGCATAATTGGGGTGTAATTATAGGAAAAGGGGAGGTACACTGATGAAAACGCTGGTAGTTTACGATTCAATTTACGGTTTTACGGAGAAGATCGCGAAAGCCATCGGTTCTGGGATTGCGGGTGAGGTCAAAGTTGTTCGTGTTACTGAAATTATGCCAGGTGATATTGAGAGTGCTGATCTTCTGGTAATTGGTTCGCCCACGCAGGGTGGAAGGCCTTTAAAACCCCTTCAGGCATGGCTGGAAAATTTAACGGAAGAGGATGTGAAAGGTAAGAAAGTGGCCGTTTTCGATACCCGTGTACCCGCTGCCTGGGTCAAGATATTTAGCTTTGCCGGACTGAAAATAGCGGGTGTCATGAAGAAAAAGGGCGCTACCTTGATCGGAGAACCCCAGGGGTTTTTCGTGAAAGCCGCAAAAGGCCCCTTTGTTGATGGTGAAGAGGCACGAGCCAGGGAATGGGGCAGCAAAATAGCGGTTGGCTAAAGGGTTCCTAACGTTTAAAAGGAATAATGAATTATGGCGAATTATAACACTGTGGTAATTGGGGGAGGAGCGGCTGGGATCTGTGCGGCCATTGCGGCGGCCCGTAAAGGCGAGACTGTCGTTATCTGCGAAAAGACCGCACAACTTGGTAAGAAAATCCTGGCTTCAGGCAATGGCCGCTGCAACCTGTTAAATGAAGACTTCAATGAGTTTTATTTCAATCCTGCAGCACGCTCGTTAGTGAAGTCGGTCTTATCTCAATACGATAAGCTAAAAATACTGACTTTTTTCCAGGAATTGGGACTGGAAACCACTTCTAAAGAAGGCCGTATCTTTCCAGTCACCAATCAGGCAGAGTCTGTTCTTCATGTTCTGGAAATGGAGTTAAAGCGGCTCTCTGTGGGTGTAGAATACAATTTTAATTGTAATAGTATTTCTTCCTCCAAAAACGGCCTTTTGGTTAGCTCTGTCAGCGGCAATAAAATAGAGTGCCGTAAGGTTATTTTAACTGGCGGGGGCAAGACTTATCCAGCCTTTGGCTCTGATGGCAGCGCTTACGAAATTGCCAAACAACTGGGTCATACGATAATAGAGCCTGTGCCTGCTGTAGTGCCTCTGGTGATTAAAGACAGCCTATGTTTTTTATTGCAGGGACAGCGAATCGCGGCTTCTGCCCGAAGTGTCATTGAGGGACAGGAAGGCGAGAAAGCCGGGGGAGAACTGCTTTTCACAAAATACGGATTGTCCGGCACCTGCATCCTGGATGTCAGCGAGTCGGTTTCGCTGGCCCTTAACCGGGAACACAAAACCAGAGTCTACGTATCGATCGATTTAGTTCCTTTTTGGGATAGCGCTCAGCTTAAAAATGAATTGGAGAGGCGTCAGAAAGCCGGCTGGCTGGCGGAGGAGATGTTGACAGGGCTTTTACCCCTGAAATTGGCTCAGTCTCTGAAAGACGTTTTTGGTAAAAACAATCTGGATAAGGCGGTTAAAAGCCTGAAAGACTGGCGCTTTGAGGTGAGCGGGACCCGCGGTTGGAACGAGGCTGAGTTTACTAGCGGCGGGGTCAATGTCAATGAAGTAAAAATTGGGACTCTAGAGTCTAAGCTCAAGCTTGGTGTTTATCTAGCGGGTGAGATATTGGACGTGAACGGGAAGCGCGGCGGCTACAATCTAGGTTGGGCCTGGGCTTCCGGTTTAGCTGCGGGCCAAACCAAATAATGCTGACCACCTTTTTATTTTTAGAACACCGGACTTAATTTCTAAAGCTGTGTATAGGCGCCGGAATGCGGCCGCTGCGCTGGATGAACTCCTTGCTGGAAAAGGGGTTAACTGACATCACAGTGGCTTTACCTAAAAGTCCCCCGTATTCCACTTCATCTCCCGCCTTTTTGCCGTAAACAGGGATAATGCGCACTGAAGTAGTCTTGCTGTTGATCATACCGATGGCGGCTTCATCGGCGATGATGGCGGAGATAGTTTCAGCCGGGGTATCACCAGGAATCAATATCATATCCAATCCCACCGAACAGACGCTGGTCATGGCCTCCAGTTTATCAATGGAGATTGAGCCCTTTTTGACCGCTTCCACCATACCGGCATCCTCGCTGACCGGTATGAAGGCCCCGGAAAGACCCCCAGCGTGGCTGCAGGCCATTAGTCCACCCTTTTTGATAGAGTCAGTCAGCAGAGCCAGGGCAGCCGTAGTGCCGTGTGTTCCACAGGACTCCAGACCCATCTCCTCCAGAATATTGGCGATGCTGTCTCCGGGACGGGGCGTGGGAGCCAGGGATAGATCAACTATGCCGGAAGAAACCTGCAAACGTTGAGAAGCTTCCTGGGCGACCAGCTGGCCAACTCGGGTAATTTTAAAAGCCATACGTTTGATGGTATCAGCCAGGACATCAAAGGTTTCACCGCGGGCTTTTTCCACAGCTGCGCGAATCACGCCGGGACCGCTGATACCCACATTGATGGCGCACTCAGGTTCTCCGATGCCGGTGAAAGCCCCGGCCATAAAGGGGTTATCTTCCACGGCATTGGCAAAGACGGTGAGTTTAGCGCAGCCAATACTGTTTTTATCCGCAGTCAGACGAGAAATTTCTTTGATAATATGCCCCATGTCTTTGATAACCGTCATATTCAAACCGGCGCGGGTAGTGCCAACGTTAATGGAAGAACAGACCACGTCTGTGGCTGCCAGGGCAGCCGGCAAAGAATCGATCAGGATGCGGTCACCTTTGGTAAGTCCCTTATGGACCAGGGCGGAAAAACCGCCGATAAAATCTACACCCACTTCTTTGGCGGCTAGATCCAGGGTTCGGGCAAACTCAACATAATTATCTTCACTGGTAGCGCCGGCGATCAGAGAGATAGGGGTGACGGCGATACGTTTATTAACGATAGGAATGCCAAACTCGCTTTCGATTTCCTGGCCAACAGCCACCAAATGTCCAGCCAGGGTCAGGATTTTATTACGGATTTTCTGGCGGGCCCGGGGACCATCCGGATCGGCACAATCGAAGAGGCTGATTGCCATGGTTATAGTGCGAATGTCCAGGTTTTCATCCTGAATCATGCGGATAGTCTCGAGGATATTCTCTTTATTGATCATGGCGGACATAAGCCTGTGCTCCTGTTAAATCTCGTGCATGGCATTGAAGATGTCTTCGCGCTGGATCTTGATCTGCATCTCCAGTTGCTTACCTTTGATATCCAATTTCTTCTGAATTGCGGGAACGCCGAGAGTGGCATCGGCCATGTCCACTAGCATTATCATAGCGAAATATTCCTGCAAAGTGGTCTGGCTGATATCCAGGATATTGACTCCGACGGCGGCCAATTCTCCGCTCACACCAGCGATGATACCTTTTTTATCTTTTCCGATCACTGTGATAACCGCTCTCATAATTTACCTCACCTGTCTTTATAAGGATACCTTAAACTAAGCTTAACACAAAATCAAAGCAGATCTTAACCAAAGATTAATAATTGCCTGTTATATTCAATATGGAGCCAGAAAATAGAGTCTTTTCATCTACCTCCTTTTAGTATTCAGCCGGGCCTTGACCAAGCCCGGCTGAATCATTTCAATGTTAAAAAGGGAGATGAGTGTCCTTTCTACTTGAGTTCTCCCCAGACCACGTCACTCATTTCGAAGACGGGGCCGTCTTTGCAGACCTGCTTCAAGCCCTGGGCGGTATTAATGGTGCAGGCGTAGCAGAAACCCAACCCACAGCCCATCCTGACTTCCAGAGAAACTTGGACAGGTTTGTCTGTGAAGGAAGAGGCATAATTGGCCGCTATAGCCTTTAACATTGGCATAGGGCCGCAAATGAAGACTTGATCTGCCTTAGCAGCGTTTTCAGGCAAGAGAGCAGTGACCAGTCCCTTATAACCGGCTGAGCCGTCTTCAGTGGCAACTTTAAAATCAATTCCCGGCGGTAACCTGGAAGTCGGTACAAGCTGGTCAGCTGTTCTGGCCCCGGCCACAAGGGTGACATTTTTACCGGCTTTGAGCGCTTCCTCGGCCAGATAAATGAGCGGCGCGATACCGATGCCGCCGGCCACCAGAAGCAGGTTTTTAGCAGTGGGGTTGACCTGGAAGCCGTGGCCTAAGGGGCCCAGAATATCCAGGTTCTCCCCGCTCTGTCTTTGAGATAACCATTGTGTGCCCCCACCGACCCCGGCGTACAGTAACTCCAGTCCGCCGTCGAAGGTCCTGTGTATACTGATAGGCCGTCTGAGCAGACGCTCCGTTCCCCGGTCGCAGGTAATCATGACATACTGACCGGGTCTGGCATCCAGGGACATTTGGGAAGAAGCCACCTTCAGGTGGAAGATGCCGGGCATCACTTCGCGGTTGGAGATAATCTGGGTTAGTTCTTGATTCAAAGTCTCTTACACCCTCACCTTTATCCTCTCCCTCAATGAAGAGAAGATTGGAATTTGAATTTTAATATTGAAATTAATTTGAGGTTTGAAAAATGGGATTTGGGATTACCTCCTCTACTCCTTCACCTTTGGATTATCCTTGTTTCTATAAGAGGAAACGGGCTGGATATTATAATTTTGCGCGCCGTTGAGCAGTGCTTCCACGGCCACCCGGGCGGTATCCAGTGAGGTGAAGCAGGGCACTCGTCTTTCAGCCGCGGTGCGTCTAATCTGGAAACCATCACGCAGCGGAATTTTGCCGCCGGTAGCGGTGTTAATGACAGCGCTAACCGAACCGTCAACCATGACATCCACTACATTGGGGTGGCCTTCATGCAGTTTTTTGGTGGTGACATTGACCTTCATACCAGCCGCTTCGATCATGGAGGCTGTGCCTTCGGTAGCGTAGAGCCGATAGCCGATCTGGTACAACTTACGGATAATTTTTAGGGCTTCGGGTTTGTCGCGGTCGGCGATGCTGAGCAATACGCCACCTTTAGCAGGGAGCATAAGACCGGCGGAAATCAAGGCCTTTGCCAGGGCAGACTCAAAAGTATAGTCGATGCCCATGACCTCACCCGTCGATTTCATCTCCGGCCCGAGGTAGGTATCCACGCCGGTTAATTTGGACATGGAAAAGACCGGAGCTTTAATAGCGATCAGCTTTTGTTTGGGCCAGAGTCCGGTAAAATAGCCTTGCTCTTTAAGGGTGTGTCCCAGCATGACCCTGGTAGCCACCTTGACCATGGGTACACCGGTGACTTTAGAGAGAAATGGCACGGTGCGGCTGGCCCGGGAATTGACTTCCAGTATATATACAGTGGAATTACCTCCATCAACGCCTGGCATGACGATAAACTGGATATTAAAGAGACCCCGGATGTCCAGTCGGCGGCCGATGCGGATGGCGTAATCTATCATGGTGCCGACCTCGACTTCAGTCAGATTGACACCAGGATACACGGCCATAGCGTCTCCGCTGTGCACGCCAGCGCGTTCGATGTGTTCCATGACCCCAGGGATCAGGACGTCTGTGCCGTCACAGATCGCGTCCACTTCACACTCCTTACCTTCCAGATATTTATCAATGAGGACTGGATGTTTAGTGTCCAGCTCAATGGCGATTTTCATATAACGCACTAACTCGCTGGCGTTGTGCACGATCTCCATGGCGCGTCCACCCAGGACATAACTGGGGCGAACCATGACAGGATAGCCGATCAATTCCGCCACATTAAGAGCATCGTCGATATTAGTGACCCCCGATCCGGGCGGCTGAGGAATGCCCATTTTACTGAGGACTTCCTCAAAGAGCCTGCGGTTTTCAGAAAGATCGATATTAGCTGAGCTGGTGCCAAAAATAGTCATGCCGGCCTGACTTAGAGAGTTAGCCATGTTAATAGCGGTCTGACCGCCGAATTGGACGATGGAGGGAGTGCGGCAGGGTGGTTCGGTGCTGTTTTCGTTTTCCAGGATATCGCGCAGGCTTTCTTCATCCAGCGCTTCAAAATACAGCCGGCTGGAGGTATCGAAATCGGTAGAGACCGTTTCAGGATTGGAATTGACCATAATGCTTTGATAACCTGAGCTTTTCAAAGCCATAGAGGAGTGGACGCTGCAATAATCGAACTCAATGCCTTGAGCGATGCGGATAGGGCCCGAACCGATTACCACTGCTTTGTTACCCGGCAGAGGCAGAGCCTCATTTTCCTGTTCATAGGTGCTGTAAAAATAGGGGGTCTCGGCATCAAACTCGGCAGCGCAGGTATCCACCATTTTATAGACCGGCCGGATATTCCATTGATGGCGCAATTCCCTCACTTGTTCAGGCAGGCGGTCAGCCAGGGTGCCGATCTGGATGTCTGAAAAACCCATGCGTTTGGCGTCTTTCATTAATTCAGGCGTGATATCTTTAGATAAAAGCTGCTTTTCCATATTGATAATATTGATAAATTTTTGCATGAACCAGTGATCGAACTGGGTCTTCTGCATGATTGCTTCAGGTTTAATGCCCCGGCGCAGAGCGGCAAAGACAGCCCATAAACGCAGGTCGTTGGGATAAAGAGGGTAAGAGGAGATGTCTTGAGTCATCTCCCATTTGGGGTCTTCCCAGAGCAGAGAGCGTTTGCCGAATTCGAGAGAACGCACGGCTTTTTGCAGCGCCGCCTCAAAGGTGCGGTCGATAGCCATGACTTCACCAGTGGCCTTCATTTGAGTACCGATGACGCGGTCGCCTGAGGCAAATTTATCGAAGGGCCAGCGGGGGATTTTAACCACGATATAGTCTAGCGTCGGTTCAAAGGCGGCGATGGTTTTGCCGGTGACCTGATTAGGGATTTCATCCAATCTTTTACCCGCGGCAATTTTACCCGCTACACGTGCGATGGGGTAGCCGGTGGCTTTACTTGCCAGGGCGGAAGAACGGCTGACCCGTGGGTTGACCTCGATGACGTAGTAAGGGGTCAGGCCGTCCCTGTTGGGCGGGTTGGGATGCAGGGCAAATTGTACGTTGCAGCCGCCCTCAATGCCCAGAGAACGGATAATATTAAGACTGGATGAGCGCAACATCTGATACTCTTTATTGGTCAGTGTCTGGCTGGGAGCCACCACGATACTGTCTCCGGTATGCACTCCCATCGGGTCAATGTTTTCCATATTGCAGACGGTGATGCAGTTATCGGCGGCATCCCGCATGACTTCATATTCCAGCTCTTTCCAGCCGGCTACGGATTTTTCTAGCAGCACCTGGTGGATCGGGCTGGCAGCAATGCCGCGTTTAGAGATCTCTTCCATCTCTTCCCAGGTGTTGGCGATGCCGCCGCCGGTGCCGCCCAGAGTGTAGGAGGGGCGAATGATCAAAGGCAGTCCCATGCTGGTCGCCGCCGCCCTGGCTTCCTCTATGTTATTGGCAATAGTGCTCTCCAGTACTGGTTCGCCTATTTTTTCTAGCAGGTTCTTAAAAAGATCGCGCTCCGAGGCGTTGCGGATAGTCTGGATCGGTGTACCCAGGCAGCGGACATGGTATTTTTCCAGAACACCGGCGTCAGCCAGTTCGACGGCCAGGTTCAGTCCAGTTTGACCGCCCAAAGTGGGGAGCAGCCCATCAGGTCGTTCTTTCTCGATAATGCGCGTCACTGAATCCAGAGTCAGCGGTTCAATATACACAATATCGGCGATGTCCTCATCGGTCATAATGGTGGCAGGATTGGAATTTACCAGCACCGAGATCACGCCTTCCTCGCGCATGGCTTTGCAAGCCTGCGTGCCGGCGTAATCAAATTCTGCCGCCTGTCCGATAATGATGGGGCCGGAGCCTATTATCAGTACTTTTTTCGGTTTGTTAGACAAGGTGTGCTCCTTTGGAACAAATCACAAATCACAAAATTAAAAATAATAAGTAAATTACCAACCATAAAACTTAAAACTATTTTTTACTGGCCTTGATCATGGTCACAAATTGGTCGAAGAGATAGCGGCTGTCCCAGGGGCCGGGCGAATCCTCAGAGTGATACTGGATTGAGAAAATGGGTAGAGACTTATGGCGCAAGCCCTCAACTGTATTATCGTTGAGGTTGATGTGCGTAATCTCAAGTTCAGCGGGTAGGCAGGAAGCATCCACAGCATAACCGTGATTTTGAGCGGTGATATAAGTACGGCCTGTTTTAAGGTCTTTCACCGGGTGGTTGCCGCCGCGGTGGCCGAATTTTAATTTGAAGGTGGTGCCGCCGAAGGCATGGGTGATCAACTGGTTGCCCAGGCAAATACCCATGATTGGTTTCTGGCCGACCAACCCGCGTACAGTGTCAACTGCATAATTCAATAGCTTTGGATCGCCCGGGCCGGGAGAAAGCAGGATACCGTCCGGGTTCATATCCAGAATTTCCGGGGCGCTGGTGGTACAGGGCACCACAGTGATTGAGCAGCCACGCAGGCTTAGTTGTCGTAAAATATTGTATTTGAGACCGCAATCAAAGGCGGCGATTCTATATTTAGGGTTTTTGGTGCGCAGTGACTTGATGCCGCACAGGTAAGGCACGTTCTTGCCCCGTTTTAAACAAGGCTTTTGATTGAAACAGCTGTCACAGGGTAAGCCCCATTGATAGGTTTGAGTTGTGGAAATATCTTTCACGAAATCGGTAGATCCATAGTCCGGCAGTCTTCTTAATTCTGCCAGTGCCTCGGAGGGTGTGCGGGTGGTGGTCAGGTAACCCATCATCACCCCTGCGCTGCGCAGCTTGCGGGTGAGGGCGCGGGTATCGATGCCGCAAATACCGGGGACATTGTTCTCCTGCAGAAACTGGTGAATAGTCTTACTGCTGAGGTAGTGGCTGGGTTCCAGGCATTCTTCCCGCACGATGAAACCCCTCACCTGGATTTTACGCGATTCGGTATCCAGTTCGTTGATGCCGTAGTTACCGATTAGGGGGTAGGTAGGCAGTACAATTTGACCGGCATAAGACGGGTCAGTCAATATTTCCTGGTAACCGGTCATGCTGGTATTAAAAACCACTTCCCCATAGGTGTCAACGTCTGCCCCGAAGGAAAAACCCTCATAGACTGTACCGTCCTGCAGAGCTAGAATTGCCCGTTTAGTCATTCTAATACCAACCTTGTCTTCAAAGTTTAAAAGAGTAAATTATTCCCGGAATACTATCTTGCCCTGGTAAATAGTTGTTACCACTTTGCCTTTCAATTTGGCTCCGTTCAGCGGTGTGTTATGGCCCTTAGAAGCAAAGGTTGCAGCATCCACTGTCCATTCTTTATCAGGGTCAATTAACACGATATCGGCTGGGCTGTCCACTTCAAGTGTGCCCAGTTTCCCCCATCTTGCTCCCAGAATTGCTGCCGGCTCGCGGGTCATCTTGGAGATCAGTAATTCCAAATCGATCTTGCCGCTGTTGACCAGTCCCATCAACATGCCGAAGGCCGTCTCCAGGATGCTGATGCCGAAGGGGGCGAAGGCGAATTCACAGCTCTTTGCGAGAGCAGTATGCGGCGCGTGGTCGGTAGCTATGGCGTCTATCGTCCCGTCCTTCAATCCTGCGATCAGGGCTTCGATGTCTTTTTGTGTGCGCAGAGGAGGATTGACCTTGGCGTTTGTGTCGTAACCCATCACCTTTTCTTCTGTCAAGGTGAGGTGGTGAGGTGTGACTTCGCAGGTCACCTGTACGCCTCTTTTCTTACCTGCTCGCACCAGCTCAACTGAGCCAGCGGTGCTGACATGAGCGATGTGTAAATGTGCTCCGGTCAATTCCGCTAGAGCGATGTCTCTTGCGACCATGCTCTCTTCAGCGGCGGCCGGAATGCCCTGTAGTCCCAATCGGGTGGAGATGATGCCTTCATTCATTTGGCCGTTTTCCGCCAGTACTTTATCTTCACAATGTTCTATCACCGGCAGTCCGAAGGCCAGGCTGTAATCCAGTGCCTGGCGCATTAAGCGTGAATTCATCACTGGGTTGCCGTCATCACTGAAAGCCGCTGCACCGGCGGCCGCCATTTCCCCCATATCAGCCAGGGCTTCCCCTTTGCGGCCCCGGGTAATACAGCCGATTGGCAGCACCCGCACGGCCCCTTCACTGGCAGCCTTATTCTTTACATAATCTATAATAGCCCGGTTATCAATCGCTGGTTCGGTGTTAGGCATGCAGCAAATGGTGGTGAAACCGCCGTTGGCCGCCGCTTTAGTCCCGGTCGCAATCGTCTCTTTTCCTTCCTGGCCCGGGTCCCTGAGGTGGCAATGCAGGTCGATAAAGCCGGGAGCGGCGATTAAATTCTTGCCGTCCAGCACCTCATAGCCGTCAGTCGGAGGCTTTTGGTTTCCTGTACCCAGCCAGGCAATTTTACCTTCTTCGATCAGGATGGAACCAACGGCATTTAATTTCTGAGACGGGTCGACGATATGGGCGCCTTTAATCAGGATCGGTTTCATGCTTTTTTCCCTCCTGCCAGCAGATAGAGCAGGGCCATACGCACGGCCACTCCGTTTGTTACCTGCTCGTTAACCACGGATTGCGATCCGTGCGCGACGCCGGAAGAGATTTCCAGCCCCTCGTTCATCGGCCCGGGGTGCATCACCAGCGCATCCGGTTTGGCCAGTTTCAAACGTTCTTCGTTGACTTGATAGATTTGTATGTATTCCCGCATGCTGGGCAGCAATCCGGTTTGCATTCTTTCCAGTTGCAGCCGCAGTACCATTACCACATCAGCCCCTGCGATGGCTTTGTTGATATCCGGTTCAATTCTGACTCTCGGGAAGTTGTCACCGGGTTCTCTGAGTCCCACCGGTAACAGCGTCGGCGGGCTGCACACTGTGACTTCCGCCCCCATGATGGTCAGTCCCCAGATGTTGGAGCGAGAGACCCGTGAGTGCTTGGTGTCTCCGATAATGGTGACCTTGAGCCCTTTAACCGCGCCTTTATGGGCTTTCATAGTATACATATCCAGCAGCGCCTGGCTGGGATGAGCGTGCCAGCCGTCGCCGGCGTTAATTACACTGCCCTTGATGTGCTGGGCGGCCAGGTTAGGAGCGCCGGACTGGGGATGGCGCATGATCACTACATCCGCTCCCAGCGATTCCAGGGTTAAAAGGGTATCGATCAATGACTCGCCTTTGGTGATGCTGGAGGCTGAGGCCGTCAGATTAGAGACATCGGCGCTCAGGCTTTTAGCTGCCAGTTCAAATGACAGGCGGGTGCGCGTGCTATTTTCATAAAAGAGGGTCATCACTGTGCGGCCGCGCAAAGCGGGCACTTTTTTAACCGGGCGTGCCAGCACCTCTTTCATGGAGTCTGCGATATGCAGAACGAGTTCGATTTCATCCGCCGTAAAGTCATCCAGGTCGAGTATATGATGGTGCCGCCAGGCGGAAGCTGTTACAGCTGCTTTTGGGGGCAATACCAGGGTTGATCCGTCTTCATGCCATGTCGTCATGTTTATTGGCCCTCCTCTTGCGCCGGATAGATCGCCACTTGATCGATAGTGTCCGTTTCTGTCAGTTCAACCTTGATTTCTTCAGAGTGGGCACTGGGAATGTTTTTACCTATATAGTCAGCCCGGATGGGCAGCTCGCGATGTCCGCGGTCTACCAGCACCGCTAGTTGAATGGCATGCGGCCGTCCGAAATCTATTAGCGCGTCCAGCGCGGCGCGCGTGCTGCGTCCTGTGTAAAGGACGTCATCTACCAGAATTATGGTCTTTTGGCTGATGTCTCCCGGGATTAAAGTGCTGTTAAGCAGGGGCTTAAATTCCCTTGAGTCCAGGTCATCCCTGTAAAGGCTGATATCCAGAATCCCCACGGGAATATCCGTACCTTCAAAGGTCTTGATGTTGGCCGCTAAGCGTTTGGCCAGAGGAACACCGCGGGTCAGCATGCCGACCAGAATAAGCCCGGAAAGAGACTTATTGTGTTCGATAATTTCGTGGGCAATACGGGCGAGGGTGCGGCGGATATCTTCCGCAGTCATGATTACTTTTACAGGCATAAAAAACCCCTTGTCCAGTTTTGGCAAGGGGTAGTCTTATTCTGTCTATTCATTTTTCCCCCCTTACCAGCCTCTCTGGACTGAGTTAAAGGTTTACTAGTTGACTAAAGGAGATAATACACCCTCTGCCACTAAAAAGCAAATGCTTTTAGCTCCTCGAACTTTCGCTCTATTGACATCTTATTCTAAACTGGCTAGCATCAATATAGTTAATTTCTAATCGGTTGAAGATTACCGCTTTGTCGGCACCATTTTCCATTAACCTTTTAAGGATTGCATACGTCGATGAACAATATTATTAGCATTATTATCCCTACCCTGAATGAAGAAGCCTCCATTGGCCAGGTTATTGACGAGGTACCTGTCAGAGCCTTAGAAAAATCAGGTTATCGCGTTGAAATTCTGGTTGTGGATGGGCTAAGCACCGATCATACCGTTAAAATTGCCCAGGAAAAAGGTGCCCGCGTCTTGGTAGAAACTCGCCGGGGCAAAGCCCGGGCCATTCGGACCGCTCTTGAAGGGGATGATTCTAAATTTGTTTTTATGCTGGATGGTGATTACACCTATTCAGCCACCTCTATCCCGGCCATGCTGCAGGCTCTTCAAAAATATCCCGTGGTTATCGGCTCCAGGTTAAAAGGTAAACGGGAAAAAGGGGCGCTCAGAACGGTCAATTTTATTGGCAATCATCTTTTAACTCTCATTGCCAATATTTTATATGGCACTCGCATCAGCGATTTATGCACCGGTTTCTGGGGCTTCCGCCGAGAAGTTATTCAGAACCTGAATCTGACTTCTGATGGCTTTCAGCTGGAAGCTGAGCTTTTAATTCAAGTCGCTAAAAAGGGTTATAAGATTGGAGAGGTTCCCATCCTTTACCGCTGCCGCGCCGGTAAAGCCAAACTCAGCGGTCTCAAAGACGGTTTCAAGATCGGTAAATTTCTTTTCGATAAAAAATTCCATAAAGGAACTCGCAGCTAAAAGTTTAAAGCTAGCAGCTCGAAGCTTGAAGCTCGAAGCTAGCACTGGCTTGTCATTCTGGAGCGCAGCGAAGAATCTCAGGGTTGGGTGGAGAAACTCGCAGCATCTTGGAGCATCACCTTAACTCGCAGCAGCGAATAGGATAGCGGGAGACCCTTTAGGGTGCATAGAATCTTGGGTGGGGATCGAGGTCGTCGCTTGTACTTATAACTAGAAGCTAGAAGCTAGCAAGGGCTTGTCATCCTGAGGCCTGGATGGCTGGCCGAAGGATCTAGGGCGGGGACTCGTATCTCGCAAGCTCTTGTCGGTGTCATTCTGGAGCGCAGCGAAGAATCTCAGGGTTGGGTGGAGAAACTCGCAGCATCTTGGAGCATCACCTTAACTCGCCGCAGCGAATAGGATAGCGGGTACCCTTTAGGGTGCATAGGATCTCAGGGCGGAGGGGAAACTTGAAACTCGCATCTCGCATCTCTATAATTCTCTTAAGTAACAATCATTTAAAATTTATTATCGCGTCTTTAACCAGATCGCTGATAGGATAGAGCAGAATGGAGAATCCCTCAAAGCCTGAAAAATCCAGAAACCGTTTCTGGTATCTCTACGGGTTGATTTTATTGGCTATCTTCGGCGCCTCCCTGGCTCTGCGGGTGTTCCCCATGCAGTCAGCGGTGTTCGGTGCGGGTTCTGTCAACTTACAGGGACCAGATGGCATCTATCACCTTCGCCTGGTTGAAAATCTGCTCCAGCATTTCCCTTTCCGCATCTCTTTTGACCCCTATACCTTTTTCCCTAGCGGCCAGGCGGTCGCTTTTGCTCCGCTTTATGATTATCTGGCCGGCTTTGTGGCCTGGGTCGTGGGACTCGGCTCACCCAGTCAGCATACCATTGAAGTGGTAGCCGCCTATTTCCCCGCTGTCCTGGGGTCGCTGGTGACTGTCCCGGTCTATTTTATTGGTAAGACGCTGTGGAACCGGACGGCTGGCTTAATTGCCGCTTCGATCGTTGGTATTTTACCCGGGACTTTTCTTTTCCGTTCCAGGCTGGGCTATTTTGACCATCATGTCGCTGAAGTCTTTTTTAGTACCCTCTTTCTGCTCTGCCTCCTTTTAACCCTCCGCTATCTCAATAAAAATCCATTCTCTTTTAACGCTATTCTAAATAAAAATTGGAAAACCTATACCAGGCCCTTATTATTTTCCGCTCTCACCGGTATAGTTCTCGGCTTATATCTGCTGGTCTGGATAGGCGGCCTGCTTTTCGTCTTTTTGTTTTTCTGCTGGCTGGTGGTTATGTTTATCCTTGAACATCTGAGAAAACGGTCCACCGATTATCTTTGCCTTATTAGTGTTCCGGTTTTTCTTTTAGGCTTATTGACGATTCTTCCCTTTTTAAATCAGATCCTTTATTCGGAGCTTGAGGTTTTCTCTCTGGCCTTCGGTTTGATCGCCTCGCTGGTGTTATTCGCCGTTTCCAAATTTATGCAAATTAAAAAGCTGGGAGGTTTTTTCTATCCTTTGGCTCTTGTTGGCTTGGGGTTACTTGGCATCCTCTTGCTTTATCTGCTTTTTCCGGCCTTGTTCCACTCCCTTTTAAATAAGTTTTCCGTCTTTAAACCGGACACCAGTTTATTAACTGTGGCGGAGGCTAAGCCCTGGCTTACCGCCCAGGGAACTTTTACCCTGGCCCCTATCTGGAATGAATTTGCTTTGAACGGCATTGTAGCGCCCATCGCTTTTATAATTTTAGTCGTTGGTCTTTTTAAAAAAATCTCCGCTGAGAAAGTCCTGCTTCTCTTATGGTCTGTTTTAATTCTCTGCGCCACTCTGGGGCAGATGCGCTTCGCCTATTACCTGGCTGTTATCGTGGCCCTTTTATCCGGCTATTTTTATAGCGAAATAATTAGCCTGATCAAACGTTTATTTGATAGGCTTTATTCAAGGCCTTCTCAAGCCGCTGCCCTGGTCGAATCCCGTTCCAAACCTAAGCTCAAGGGCCAGGCTAAATTGGCTTATGAAAAACAAATGAGTGCCCGGCAGAACCAAACTCAGCCGTCTGGCGTGAAAACGCTCTGGCCCAAGCTCTGGGCCATCAGTATCTCTGCAATCCTGGTGTTTCTACTGGGCGTTTTTCCCGTAATTAAACCGGCAATAGCGATAGCCGGTTCTAACGCGGGCATCAATAGCGAATGGCGCGATTCTTTACTCTGGCTCAAAGATAATACTCCGGACCCTTTCCAGGATCCGGCTTACTACTACCAGCTTTATCAGAAACCCGTAAATGGTCCATACCTGTACCCCAAATCAGCTTATGGAGTTATGGCCTGGTGGGACTATGGGCATCTGATTACTGAAATTGCCCATCGTATCCCTTATGCCAATCCCAACCAGTCCGGCGCGGTCACCGCAGCGCAATACTTTATTTCTCAGGATGAGGCGGCTGCTAATAAGATATTGGACCAATCTGCACCCCAATATGTAATTATCGACTATGATATCGCCATCCCCTTTAACGTCGCCAATGGCTCTATCACCGGGCAGAAATTTTATGCTATGCCTACCTGGGCCGGCACGGCCATATCTCAATACTATGATATTTATTACCAGCAAAAAAGTGGCAAATTGTACCCCGTTCCAATGTATTATCCGGATTATTATTACTGTTTAAGTACCAGGCTCTATAATTTCCATGGCGCGGCTGTGGTGCCCAATAATTCAACCACTGTCATCTCTTTCACTCAGGACTCTGGTGTAAACGTCATACAGACCAGCCAGACCTTTGCCACTTACGAGGAAGCCAGTCAGTTCCTCAACAAACAGACTTCTGGCAATTATCGTCTCGTCGGTACTTCTCCTTTCAGCAGCCCTGTCCCCCTTGAAAAATTAACCCATTATCAAGAAGTTTATAAATCCCCTTCGGGGGTCAGCTATAATGATAAAATCACCAATTCGTCCTATATCGAAATTTTTAAATATAATCCATAGGTGTAATAGGTGTCATCCTGGAGTCCCGATAAAATCGGGACGAAGGATCTCAGGGTTGCGTGGAGGAAACTCGAAGCTGACAACCAAGTTGTCATCCTGGAGTCCCGATAAAATCGGGACGAAGGATCTCAGGGTGGGGTTCATTAATCATAAATCAATCATTGGGTGCCGAAGCGCGTCGCTAGAAACTGACAACGAAGTTGTCATCCTGAGGCCTGGATGGCTGGCCGAAGGATCTAGGGCGGGGACTAGTATCTCGCCACTCTTGTCGGTGTCATTCTGGAACTTCGTCGCCTGTACTCATAAATTGAAGCTAGAAACTGACAACGAAGTTGTCATCCTGAGGCCTGGATGGCTGGCCGAAGGATCTGGGGCGGGGGACTTGGAAATATTTAGAAATTCGTATTTAATATTTTATATTTAGGTATTAGAATTTAATATTATGTTTGAATATCGTGAATTAATCCGTAATCTAACCATTGCAGAACTCAAGAATCGTTACCAGAATACCTCTTTGGGCTTCTTGTGGTCTTTGCTCAGTCCTTTTCTTATGGCTTTGGTATTATGGTTTGTCTTCAAGAATTTGTTTAAACAAGAACCGAATTTTGCCATCAACTTGATCGTTGGTATCATGATGTGGCGTTTCTTCGCCACAGCAACCAGCGCCTGTCTTCAGGGCATTGTCTCCAAACCTAACCTGGTCACTAAGGTCTACCTCCCCCGGCAAATTCTGGTGTTGAGCAGCGCTCTCTCTGCCCTGATCGGCTCATTGCTGGAATTTGTTGTCCTGATCCCCATTATCTATTTTTTACTGGGTTATCTGCCCTGGACCATTATTTTATACCCCTTTATTCATTTCATCTTTTTCTTGGCGATTTATGGCCTCGGTCTGTTATTGTCCTCTTTCTACGTTTATTTTCGGGATCTGAGTCAAATCTGGGAAGTCTTGATCAGCATTTTAATCTACTGCAGCCCCATTATTTATCCCATATCTGTAGTACCGGCCTATCTGGTGAAATATTACATGTTGAATCCCATCACCCATTTCGTCTTTATTTACCGTGATCTTATGATCAATGGGCAGCTTCCTTCTCTCACAAACCTGGTTGTTGTTGTGCTGTTTGCCCTGATCATGCTCTTGATAGGCAATCTGGTCTTTAGTAAATTGCAGCGCCGCTTCGCCGAGGAAATTTAATGACTGCTATTGTTGTAGAAAATATCTCAAAAAAATTCCGCATACCCCATGAAAAGAAAAGGACTCTTTTCCACAATCTGATAGGCATCATTAAAAGGCAAATGTCCTATGAAGAATTTTGGGCGCTGAAAGACATCAACTTTGAAATAAAAGCGGGAGAAACCCTGGGCATTATTGGCAAAAACGGCTCAGGCAAATCTACACTGCTCAAGATTTTAGCCCGGGTTCTTTATCCTGACACTGGCACAGTCAGTCAGGAAGGTAAAGTAGCCTCTTTTCTGGAGTTAGGGGTAGGTTTTCAGTCTGAGCTTACCGCTGAAGAAAATGTCTATATTTACGGTTCCATTCTGGGCATGACCCGTAGTGAAGTACTCCAGAAATACGATCAGATCTTTGATTTCGCTGAATTAAATAATTTTAAAAATATGAAGCTTAAAAACTATTCCTCCGGTATGTATTTAAGGCTGGCCTTTGCCACTGCCATTCATGCTAACCCTGATACTATGCTCATTGATGAGGTTTTTGCGGTAGGGGATACCGCTTTTCAAAAGAAATGCTCGGATAAGATTACGGAATTCCAGAATCAGGGCAAGACCATTGTCTTCGTTTCCCACTCTATGGAATCGGTTAAACAAATTTGCCAGCGAACTTTGCTACTCAGCGGCGGGAAAATAGTGTCGCTCGGTCCCACCGAAAACGTAATCAAGAAGTATATGGAAATTTCTCAATAATTTTTATTATATTGTGGTGTCATTCTGGAGCATTACCTTAACTCGCAGCAGCGAATAGGATAGCGGGAGACCCTTTAGGGTGCATAGAATCTTGGGTGGGGAACGAGCTCATCGCTGGTACTTATAACTTGAGAAGCTAGAAGCTCAGGGGCTTGTTGCTGGAGCATTACCTTAACTCGCAGCAGCGAATAGGATAGCGGGTACCCTTTAGGGTGTATAGGATCTCGGGGTTGGGTGGAGAAACTTGAACCTCGCAGTTTGCTTTCTCTTTCATCTCCCTTGATGGGAGAGGATTCAGGTGAGGGTGTATAATATTTGGGTTGTTTGGTGTCATCCTGGAGCGAAGCGAAGGATCTCAGGGTGGGGTGGATACTCGCAGCTCGCAGTTATAAGCTGATGAGTGTAACGAATCGGGAAGAATCTGGCGGTTGGGGACTAGCCATGCAAAAAATTTTTGAAAATTTAATGCCCTGGGGTACTAAGCAGCGTCGTATCTTTCAACTTGGCTTTTCAGCCATCCAAATCATTCGTTATCAAGGTTGGCGCGTTTTTTGGTCTAAAGCCAGCCCCAAAATAAAGCTTTTTCTATTACGCAATTCTGCCGATTCCTATCATCGTTGGATACTTAAAAATGAACCTTCTCTGAATGCACTTGAACTTCAGAAACAAACTTCCTTGTCTTTCAACTATCGTCCCAAAATAAGTATCGTCATGCCTGTCTGGAATTCTGAAATGGTCTGGTTGGGATCTGCCATTGAATCTGTGATTCGGCAAACTTATGATAACTGGGAACTATGCATTGCTGATGGAGCTTCTACGAATCCTTCTGTCAGAGAAGTCTTAGATCAGTACTTCCAGGACACAAGAATTAAAATCAAATACCTTTCTCAGAATTTAGGTATATCTGGAAATTCAAATGCCGCCTTATCTTTAGCAGTTGGTGAATTCGTGGCATTTTTAGATCACGATGACGAACTAGCGCCATTTGCCTTATTTGAGCTGGTTAAACGATTGAATGAGAAACCGGACCTGGATTTTATCTACTCAGATGAAGATAAAATTACGGATGGTAAAAGAAGAGTCGACCCCTTTTTTAAGCCGGATTGGTCTCCGGATTTTTTGTTATCTACTATGTACACCTGTCATCTGAGTACCTACCGCAAGAAAATAATTGATGAGATCGTTAGCTTTCGTTTGGGGTATGACGGTTCACAAGACTATGATCTAGTCTTGAGATTCGTTGAGAACACCACGAGGATCGATCATATCCCCAAAATTCTCTACCATTGGAGGATGGTTTTAGGATCCGCAGCCAATGATGTGAATGCTAAACCTTACGCCTATCTCGCCGGTAAAAAAGCGCTTACTGACTATATGCAACGAAACGGTATTTTAGGTGAAGTCCTGGATGGAGCTTGGCCTGGCTTATATAGGGTGCGCCGTCAAATCACTGGTAATCCTCTGGTTAGCATCATTATCCCCTCAAAAGACAAGCCCGATATTCTTAAAACATGTATTGAATCTGTCTTGAATAAAACCGACTATCCTAACTACGAAATCATAATCGTGGATAACCAGAGCAGCGATAATACAACCTTTGAATATTACAAGACGTTAGAGACCCACTCTAGAGTTAATATCTTGCATTATGATCAGCCTTTTAATTTTAGTGCCATCAATAATTTTGCTGTTTCGAAAGCTAAAGGTGAACACATATTATTTTTAAATAACGATACTGAGGTGATTTCCCGAGAATGGTTGACCTCCATGCTTGAGCATTCTCAGAGAAAAGAAGTCGGCGCAGTCGGTGCCCAATTGCTTTTCCGTAATAAATCAATCCAGCATTGCGGAATTATTTTAGGACTACAAGGTATCGCTGGTCATCCTTATTCGCGGCAGTATGGTAACCATTACCAGGGAGCTAGACCTTCTTTAATATGTAATTATTCCGCGGTGACCGCGGCTTGTATGATGATGCGGAAATCAGTCTTTACTGAGGTAGGTGGATTTGACAGCGAGTTAGCAATAGATTACAACGACATTGACCTTTGTCTTAAAATCAGAAAACTGGGTTACTTAGTTGTCTACACGCCCTATGCAAAACTATTCCACCTCGAATGTTTGACAAGAGGTCACAAAGATAATCCTGAAAAAATGCAAGTATTTCAAAAAGAATTTGAACTCATGCGGTTTAGATGGGGATCTATCATCGACCATGGAGATCCTTATTATAATCCTAATTTGAGTTTAGATAGGGCGAATTTTTCTTTAAAAAACTAAAAACCGATATTGCTAGGACGAAAAGAACATGATATCTCAAAAATCGACAAACTAGTGAAACATACAACCTATTGTTTATTAGCAAATTCCTTGATTTAAAATGAAATGCTTATTGAAAAATTATAAATTACGATGATAAAAATAATTAAAATATTAATCTCGAATAATAAACACAGACTCGTGACCCATGAGCTCATATTGTCAGCTATTAGAACTGTAAGAGATGAAGGATGGCGTATTTTTTTAATTAAAGCTAGAGTGAAAATACTACCAATATTCAATCCTGGTTATGAATATTCATACCATAATTGGATCATCAGAAATGAACCGGAAACGACAGAGCTTGAACTTCAGACACAAGAATCATTATTATTAAAAAATCGCCCCAAAATTAGCATAATCGCTTCAGTAGAATACTCTGAAAAAACATCGTTGAAATTTGCTATCAAGTCCGCTATTAAACAAACTTATGATAACTGGGAGTTGTGTTTGGTCGTCGTCGGTTCGACTAAGCCTGAAGACATTCAAGCTTTTAAGTTGTACACTCAAAAAGATCCTCGGATAAAAGTAAAATTTCTTGAAAAGAACCTTGGAAATTCCGGGAATTATAACGCAAGTTTATCTTTAGCAACAGGTGAGTTTGTCATATTGTTAGATCATGATGATGAACTGGCCTGTTTTGCTTTATATGAAATAGTAAAGGTTTTAAATGAAAAACCTCATTTGGATTTTATTTATTCAGATGAAGATAAAATCATGTCCAATGGCAAAAGATTGGCTCCCTTTTTCAAGCCTGATTGGTCGCCTGATTACCTTCTTTCTTGTATGTATATCGGTCATTTAGCTGCATATCGTAAAACTTTAGTTGATAAAATAGAAGGTTTTAGATCAGCTTATGATGGCTATCATGAGTATGATTTTGTCCTGAGATTTATTGAGGAAACAAAAAGCATTTATCATATCCCCAAAATCTTATATCACCGAAGGATGTTTAGAAGTCTTGTCGCAAATGATGTGAAAGTCAAACCAGATGCACGTATCGCCGGCAAAAAGGCACTAGTTGATTATATCCATAGAAATGGTATTCTAGGTAATATCATTGATGGAGACTGTCCTGGTTCGTATCGACTGCGCCGACAGATCATCGGTAGTCCTTTGGTTAGTATCATCATACCCTCTAAAGATAAGATAAATGTTCTCAGGTCCTGTCTTGAATCGATCTTGAACAAAACAGAATACCCTAATTATGAAATCATAGTCGTGGATAATCTAAGCACTGAAAACACAACGTTTGAATACTATCAAACAATTGTAACTAACCCCAGAATAAATATTTTGCATTATGATAAATCGTTCAATTACAGCGACATTAATAATTTTGCAGCCTTACGAGCAAAAGGAGACTACCTTTTGTTTTTAAATAACGATACCGAGGTAATTTCAGGCGAGTGGCTATCTGCAATGCTCGAACATTCTCAGCGAAACGAAGTTGGCGTAGTTGGTGCCCAACTTCTTTATCACAACCGAACATTACAACACTGTGGAGTTATACTGGGACTGGTATATTTTGCTGGTCATCCTTTCCTCAGGGAGTATAATAATCATCAGCAGGGAGGTAGACCTTCTGTTATTTGTAATTATTCCGCTGTTACCGGTGCGTGCATGATGATTAGAAAATCAGTTTTTTATGAAGTAGGCAAATTCGATACTGATTTGGCGATAACTTTAAATGACGTTGATCTTTGTCTTAAAATAAGAAAACACGGTTATCTAGTTATATATACACCTTATGCTCAATTATTTCATTACGCATCTCTTACAAGAGGCGGTCCTGAAGATGCTGAAAAAAGGCTATGCTATCAAAAGGAACATGATTTAATGCGCCTTAAATGGGCAGACGTTGTTGACAGGGGGGATCCCTATTATAATCCTAATTTGACTTTAAAGAGAGAAGATTTCTCTTTAAAATATTAAGATAAAGAATTATTAAATAAAATTATTCCCTAGTTAATTCAATGACATATTATGGTTTTATTTAAGGACATATTTTCGCGCCAAATTAGCCATCATCCAGTGTATTCTGATTGAGAATTTCAAAAATATATTCCTATGATCGGTATTAGAAACAAAAATAGCTGTGTCTAATTTGGGATTAGTGGAATTGATATTAAAAACGTCATATGCGCTTGTAATTTTATAAAAATCTACATAGTTAAATTTATATTTATGGTCGAGTTCTTTTTCTATTTCCTTGTCAGCAAGTAAATTATACAAGACTTCTAGTCCCCAAAGATTTAAAGTATTATTTTTAACGTCTAGAGCCAGTCGACTTAAAAAATAGGGGATATACTTAGTTTCTATTACGCCGTATTTGTTAGCTTCAGGAAAAATATTTGCAAATTCATGTTTATCCTTTATAGTCAGATAATTATTTAGGATTCGAAAATATTCGAAATTGGCACGTAATAAGTTTCCCTTGTTAGCACCGCTAGCATTCATGTCGTTATCTCGGAGCCTAAACCGTACCAATCTACTATTCATAATATGGATTTCATATTTTAAACATAGTCTGATCCACATATCAAAATCAGGAAGGCTGGCCATTCTTTCATCCAATAAACCAATTTCGTCATAACATTTCTTTCTAATTAAAACGCTGGGATGGCAGAGGCAGTTGCCCTTGCAAAAGAACTGATTTAGCCAGGCGAATCTTGATTTATTTGTTGCTTGGAAAACTGAAGTATACCAGTGTTGCTTTTCCAGGATCGGCTTACTTGATTCATCAATAAAGGTCATCATGGTAAATACTGCCCCAATCTCAGGGTGTTTATCCAGAAAGTCTACCTGTTGTTCTAGCTTAGTATGTTCCCATGCATCATCGGAGTTTACGATGGCGATATATTGACCGGATGCTTTACGGATACCAAGGTTGGCCGCAACACAGGCACCTTTATTCACCACATGAGTGTAGAGGTTGATTCGAGGGTCATTGAAGCCTTGGATAATCTCGACTGACCGGTCTTGGGATCCGTCATCCGTTATAATAAATTCGAAATCATGGTAAGTTTGGTCCAGAATACTTTGAATGCATTCTCGAATATATTTTTCATGATTATATGAAGCCATGACAACACTGACTTTGGGCATGTTAACTATTTTAAAACCTTTTTTAATTTACTATATTTGTAGTATACACTGATTGCTTCACGCGATGTAAGGATTTATCGATTCCATTGTTGTTAGGGATGTCTTTGTCGCCGGTCTGGCTGAGTTGTTCTGATTAATTCTGCTGCTGGATTTCCAATAACCGTTGAAAACGGCCGAACGCTTTTTGTCACTACCGCCCCCATCCCGACTGTGCAGCCTTTTCCAATGATAATAGGCCTGTCATCATTTCCTTGTTTTATTATGGCACCAGTTCCAACGTAGGCATGATCTTCGATAACTACTCTTCCATTGCAGTGAACGTTAGGAGCAAATGTCACAAAGTCACCTATTACACAATCGTGAGCAATATAAGAATAAATGTTGGCATGAAAGAAGCATCCAATCTTCACGTTAGATGTAACCATAGTGAAACCACAGAAAATGGCGCCTTCTCCGATGGTATTATTGTCATAAATGATATTATTAGAGGCGATAATCGGAAACGGGATGATGCCCGAAGACATCATTTTATTGGCGATGCGCTCCCGGACTTTAGAATCAGCGATCGCGATATTGAAATACTTTTGGTCAGCATTACAAGACAAAAAAACCTTGTCGCTTATCACTCTATACCCATTAATTACCGTTTCATTTTCCAGATTCTCAACCACAAAAACTAGTTCATAATTATTAGGTCTATTAGTTGCCGCAAGATATGAGTGCGCCATTGGTATCACTTCTCGTCCGAAACCACCCATTCCAACTAATCCATAAATATCCATGATATTTATCCAATACTCCCTTTATTTATGGCTTTTCCGAATAAACATGTTATGTTATTGCAAATCCTAATTAAATTGCTGATTCCTGACCCGAAGGTAAATTGTTAATTTTGCAATCCCTTTATGATATCGCATATTTTTTCTACGGCAGAAATCTCTAGGTTACCGTAATAAGGCAAGCATAAAACCTCTTTAACCACATTATTGGCTATCGGCAAATTATCCGGATTGGCAGAGGGCAACTGTTTGTAGCAGGCATAATCACTACATAAGGGGTAAAAATATTTACGAGAATAAACATTATAAGCTTTTAGCTGCTCGTAAATATCATCCCTTGACCTCCCAAATTTCTGATGGTTAACCCGGATCACAAAATATTGATAGCTGGGTTGGATATTGTTGGGGATTTCGCTAAAAGTAATCCCCTCAACTCCCCTTAGAAGAGCCTTATACGTCTCGCTGATTTTCTTACGTTTGTTTCTTTCAGCTTCCATGTATCTCAAATTGACAAGACCCAGGGCTGCTTGAATCTCGTTCATTTTGCCGTTGATCCCAGTCAGCATCACTTCTTCTTCGTTCTTGATTCCGAAATTCTTGAGAAGATCGAAGCGTTGTTTTAGATTAACATCTTGACAGGTGAGAGCCCCACCTTCGGCTGTATGAAATAATTTAGTGGCGTGAAAACTGAACATGGTTATGTCGCCAAAATTTCCTATGCCCGTTTCATCAATCTGTGCGTTAAACGCATGAGCGGCATCATAAATCACCTTCAATCCATACCGGTCCGCAACTTCTTGGATTTTGACTACGTCACAAGGATTACCAAAAACATGCACGCCCAGAATCGCGGTAGTTTTAGGGGTGATCATCTGTTCAATCTTACTTGCGTCAATATTCATTGTGTTATTATCGATATCACAGAAAATCGGTGTGATCCCATTCCAAGATAATATGTGAGGAGTAGCCGCGAAGGTAAAGGGCGTAGTAATAACCTCGCCAAAAACTCTTAGACTATTAATCGCTACAATCAAAGCTATAGTACCATTATTAAATAGGGAGATATTGGGGACTTTTAATACCTGGCGAATTTCCTCTTCGAGTTGATGATGTTTTGGGCCATTATTAGTCAGCCATTGAGAGTCCCAAATTTCTTCTAATTCGTGTTGGAATTCATTTAAATCCGGGAGTAGAGGACGTGTTATATATATTGGTTTATCAAAGGGCTTCATTATTTTTCTCCATTTTTTTAATAGTTGTTTAAAATAATCTTGTTGTTGAGATCGGATTTTGGCTTGTTGCCAAAAAGTATGGTACTCTAACCCCTTTAGTCCTGAAATAGGGAATGTTTTATTTTGTTTGTTCCTCGTTTTTAACTTTGCGAAGTTCATTTACTAATAAATTAATTCTAGGTTTGACTTGATTATTGTAACTGAAAATCCTTTGGAGCTTAAGAGCTCCCCTTTCACCAATATCGCGTAGAGTCGTAGGATCTTTATAAAACGATTCTATAATATGAACGATGTTGTCGCTATTGTGTGGGATAATCACAATTTCCTTATCGTTGAGAAGGTGTGTGTTAAGTTTGAGCTCATCGGTACAAAATATTGCTACTTTTCTGAGTCCCGCTTCAACGCAACAACCAGTTGGGAAACCGTCAAAAGAACCAGCTGATAAAGTAAAGGGAATATTGGGGCTGAGAATTAAGTCTTTGTCAGAGTAAAACCTATTAAACCAATCCGATATTTGGAAGCCATAAAATGAGATTTTCGTTTCTAGACCTGCGATAGGAAGATCGCTTTCATCAAAATTCCCTACGACATGGAAAAAGATATTATTATGCAGTTTCACAAGCTTTTGGGCTACTTCCAGAAAGACATCATATCCCTTATCAATTCCCTTTGCCATGTATTTATTAGCAACAAAACAAATATCTAATCTATCTTTATGCAAACCGTAGCTTAATTTTTTATAATATTTACTTTTATTGATAGTAGCTAGTGGTACAATACCGCCATAAATGAACTCTATTTTAGATTTGGGACAGAAATCGTTTTTAACCAGATATTCATATGTAATCTGTTGAGTTACAATTACTTTTCGGAACATAGTGGAACCAAATACACGCCTTAGCTCATTGTCAGATCGTTCTTGATTTAACTCAAAACCTCCTCCAGGATATAAAGTAAAAACGAATGGTATTTTCCAGTCTTCAAGGGTTCTTATGAACACCTTAATGTTATTAAGAAATGTTAGATATGCTAAACGAGCATTATGATTATCAATAAAGTGAGTTGTAATCCTTGTTCTTCCTTTGAATTTGGGATAACGTATTTCAAAATCATGAATAATAGTATTCAAATTTTTAATTTCTTTCGTAAAGTGGAGATGTTCCCCCGTTGTCAACACAATAGAGTTTCTAAAGTATTTTAAATAACTAAAGAATTCCTCGAATCGAAATGCCGAAAGAGGATGAGGGAAAATGGTGTCCAGGACAATTAAATCAATTTTTTTCTCACGTTTCCTAAATAATTTAGTATTTGCTTCGTGTAGTGCTTTAAAAGTCAGTTCCAAGGATTTTTTAAAAGCTTGCCTCGGATGCTTTATTGCGCGTATTAAACGAGGTTTAAGCTGACTCGTTTTCATATTATTGATTATTTGTTCTTTCAATCTGGAAAATTGCTCACTATATTGATAGGAAAAATAATGGTCATAGATATCTATGTGGGTAAGGATGTCATAAAAACCCTCATAATTTGATTTTTTGCTCCACGCTCCATTGGAATGAATTCTGTAGGTAGACATCCAGTCACGGATAAATCCGATCTTGCCTAGCTGCCCACAAGCCATGTTAAACATCCAATCCACAGTATTGATATCAAATAATTTTTCTGGGAGCTGATTAATAATTTTAGACCTATACATACAACACGAGAAATTACCAATATAATTAATTGCAATCAGTTCTTTAACGGTAATAGTATCTGTCTCAAGCGATACCTGATCAGGATGTGCTGTAAACCTTCTTTCGGCCTCATAATATATCATGATAGCGTTAAAACAAACAGAATAGTCTAGATGACTCTCAAAAAACTCCATTTGCTTTTGAAGTTTATAAGCATCTGTCCAGTAGTCATCTCCTTCACAAAAAGCGATATAATCTCCAGTGCATTTATCCAAACATCGCTTAATATTTTTAGTGATTCCGAGATTAGTTGTTAATGGAAGAAGTGTTAATTTATCAGGATAATTACTTTGGTAATCTTGCATGATCTGTCGGGTATTATCTGTTGAGCAATCATCTCCCAAAATTACTTCAAGGTCATAACTACCCTTTTGCATCAAAATGCTATCTAAACATTGGGCAATATATTTTTCATGATTAAAGGCAGTGACCACGACGCTTATTTTCATTTATTGTATTTTTTACTTCTCTATTATTTATTATTGCTTACGTCAGTCCTATTTATTAGGACATTTATTCCAATCGAACGGCTCTCCGCTTTTAGGATCAATAATAGCAGGATCATTCCACTCCCGTCGCTGCTCATCCGGATCGGCATAGTTATATTGCATATTTACAAAATAGATCAGCGTTGTCGGCTCAGAACTGACGTTTTTGATTCCATGCCAGTAAAGGCCGGGTATTCTCACCAACTGTGGTTTCTTGGAACTGGCTATGATCTCCAGCAGTTTGCCTTTAGTTGCAGGAGATTCCGACCGGTCATCATAAGCGCAAATTTTTAAAGCCCCGCTTACCACATAGAAATAATCCACCTGGCCTCTCAAATGCCGGTGCCAGGCTCTCACAATGCCAGGATAGGTAAACGACGTGTTGACCTGCACCAATTTGTCTTCCTGAAAGAATTCTTTCCAATCCAGCCTCAGCGATTCCATAAAAAAACCACGCTCATCGGGAAGCAGCTTTAGATCACAGCTTCTCACGCCAGGTAAATCTTTGTATTCTTTAATTTCCATGTTAACCCCCTATACCTCACTCGTTGTATGCGGGTTACGTTCTTCGTCCCGCGTATTGCGCTTCTGCGTCCTGCGTCTTAGCGTCTTAGCGTCCTGCGCTTCCGCGTCTCAGCGTTCCGCGATATGTCCCTTCTCCCTCAAATACTCCCTCAACGCTTCTTGCCACGATCTCACCGGGCTTATTCCAAGCAGCTGTAGCTGATAATTTCGTAATACTGAATATGCCGGACGTTTAGCCTTTTGAGGATATTGATCGGAAGTGATGGGAATAACCGGTGTTTTGTTGCCTATTGCGTCCAGCGTCTCGCGTGTTAATTCATACCATGAACAAGTGCCGCTATTGGTGATATGAAATGTTCCATAGTATTCAGTTTCGACTATTTCCGCAATTTTATTGGCTAAATCTAAAGTGTAAGTAGGGGAGAAAACCTGGTCGCTGACCACCCTCAGTTCTGGTTTTTCTTTAGCTAATTTAATCATAGTCTCAATGAAATTGCCGCCTTTCCCTGCGGCCCCTGCAACACCAAATAATCCCGAGCTTCTGACAACCATATGTTTTTGGCATAGATTACGGACTAATTCCTCGCCGGAGAGCTTGGATTTACCATAGATATTTAATGGTATCGGTTTATCAAATTCGGTGTATCCGTCCTGGCGTATTAATGGATCTCCGCCAAATACATAGTCGGTGCTGATCTGTGCCAGTTTAGCCCCGATTTTCTGGGCCTGTACCGCCACGTTACGGGCGCCCATGGCATTCACCGCGTAAGCTTTATCTTGCTCTGTCTCGCAATCATCTACTCGAATAAAGGCCGCGGTGTTAATGATTGCCTCAGGCTGATATTTGACGAAGGCCTTCTCAACCGATTCCATACTGGTAACTTCTATCTCAGATTGAGTCAAAGGT
Source organism: Dehalococcoidia bacterium (assembly GCA_025361145.1). Lineage (GTDB taxonomy): Bacteria > Chloroflexota > Dehalococcoidia > Dehalococcoidales > UBA3254 > UBA3254. The sequence goes on from JANYAV010000004.1 coordinate 100,890, forward strand.
ATTAAATCCCGTCCTTTGAAGACCCGGCACAGATCTGTTCCCAGCTGCCCATCCGCCCCGATTATTAATATCTTCATCGCCCTTTCCTGCTTCCCGTCTAATGCGTCCTGCGTCTTAGCGTAGTGCGTCTCAGCGTCCTGCGTCCTGCGTCTTAGCGTAGTGCGTCTCAGCGTCCTGCGTCCCGCGTCCCGCGTCCTGCGTCTTAGCGTAGTGCGTCTCAGCCTCTCGTGTATTGCGCTTCTGCGTCCCGCGTCCTGCGTCTCAGCGTCCCGCGTACATCCTCTCGTAATACCCAGCGTATTCCCCGCTTTTGATTCTCTGCCACCACGCTTTATTATCGATATACCACTTAATCGTGGCGGTCATGCCTTCTTCAAAGGACATTAAAGGTTCCCAACCTAGTTCGTTCTTGATCTTAGCTGCGTCAAGCGCATAGCGCCTGTCATGCCCAGGCCGATCAGTTACATATTTGATAAGGCTTTCCGGCTTTCCCAGTGTTTTTAAAATAAATTTTACCAGCTCCAGGTTGTTTTTTTCGATGTTTGAGCCTACATTGTAAATCTCACCCGGTAGGCCCTTAAGAACAACTGCTTCCAATGCTCGGCAGTGATCTTTAACGTGAATCCATTCTCGTACATTCAAACCATCACCGTAAACCGGAATATCTTTCCCCTCTAGCGCGTTGGAAATAACCAGGGGAATCAGCTTTTCGGGAAATTGATAAGGCCCGTAGTTATTTGAACAGCGTGTAATCATAACGGGCAGTCCATATGTCTTCCAATAAGCCCTGCAAAGCAAATCAGCCGATGTCTTGCTGGCCGCATAAGGGCTGTTAGGCAACAAATTTGAAGTCTCAGTTGCCTTGCCCTTTTCCAGCGAACCGTAGACTTCATCCGTAGACACCTGGATATATTTTTCTATCTTATTTTGTCTGATCCCATCCAGTAATACCTGGGTGCCTTTAATATTGGTGTCAATAAATGGTGAGGCATCCAGGATGCTGCGGTCTACGTGAGATTCCGCAGCAAAGTTTATTACAACATCTATCCCCTGGCTTAGTATGCTGCCGATTTGGATTCTGTCGGTGATATCTCCCTTAATGAATTGATACCTAGCCTGGCCTTCCAGATCTTTTAAATTTTCCAAATTTCCTGCGTAGGTCAGCTTATCCAGGTTGACCACCTGCCAATCTGGATGTTGTTTCATAATATAATGAATAAAATTGCTGCCTATGAATCCGGCCCCGCCGGTCACTAATATTTTCATTGTCTTTTTCCGTTACTAAATATTTGTCTTAGCGTCCTGCGCGTTCTCCGTCCCGCGTCTCAGCGTCTCAGCGTTCTGCGCTTTTGCGTCCTGCGTCTCAGCGCCCTACGTCCTGCATCTTAGCGTCCCGCGTCCTGCGCTTTTGCGTCCCGCGCCCTGCGTCTCAGCGTCTCAGCGTCTCAGCGTTCTGCGCTTTTGCGTCTCAGCGTCTCAGCGTCCCAGCGTTCTGCGCTTTTGCGTCCTGCGTCTTAGCGTCCTGCGTTTTTGCGTCTCAGCGTCTCAGCGTCCCAGCGTTCTGCGCTTTTGCGTCCTGCGTCTTAGCGTCCTGCGTTTTAGCGTCCTGCGTTTTAGCGTCCTGCGCGTTCTCCGTCCCGCGTCTTGCGTCCAGCGTCCAGCGCTTCTGCGTCCCGCGTCCTGCGCGTTCTCCGTCCCGCGCCTACATCACGACTTTACAATTATCACCCACAAACAAACTCAGGTTTTTAAATCCATTGTCCTCTTTGATTATTTCCGACTCTAACCCGATTATACTATCGCTAAGCTGCTCAATATTGGTTATGCGGCATTTCCCGATAATCACAGAGTGTCCGATGGAAGATTTTTTGATTATTGTTCCTTCTCCTATACTGGTGAAAGGCAGAATACATGAATTACTGATTTGGCAATTTTCCGCGATGGAAACCGGCCCTCTGATTATACAGTTTTCGATCACGCAGTTCTCACCAATGTAAACCCTTCCGGAAATTTTGCTGGCTGTATCAATTTTACCTCTGATATCTCTCTTGAGAAAATCATCCAGTACTACCCGGTTGGCCTCTAATAGATCATCTTTTTTACCGGTATCTAGCCACCAGCCTTCTAAAATATGGCTATGCACGGTTTTCCCGTCATCAATTAGTTGTTGAATCGCATCCGTTATTTCCAGTTCTCCGCGGGCTGATGGTTTGATTTTGGAGATGGCGAGATGTATGTCTGGCTTGAAAAGGTATACGCCAACCATAGCCAGGTCGCTCTTTGGGACTTTGGGCTTCTCAACCAGTTTGGTCACTTTCCCATCCGCATCCAATTCCGCTACCCCGAAAGATCTGGCATCAGCCACCTTTTTTAACAAAATAAGAGCGTTCGGTAGGTTACTCTGAAATTCATCCACAAAGGCTTTGATTCCGCCATGAATGAGGTTGTCTCCTAAAAACATCAGAAAAGGTGAGTCTCCCAGGAAGGTTTCGGCTGTCTTAACCGCGTGGGCCAGACCCCCTGGGTTAACTTGGGAGATATAAGTGATATCAACGTCCCATTTGGAACCATTACCCACAAATTCACGTATATAATGCCCGGTTTCAGGCGAGATAATAATCCCTATATCACTAATGCCTGCTTCTTTGATTTGTTCCAATACATAAAAAAGAATCGGTTTATTAGCTACGGGCAAAAGTGATTTAGCCATAGTATTGGTGAGAGGTTTGAGCCTGACCCCTTTTCCTCCGGCTAATATTAGAGCTTTCATTTATTCACTTCCTATTCGCAAAATTAACAACGTAAACCAATTCAGTAAAAGATTGACTGATATTAAGCGTTTATGTACTAATGTATTATATATTATTGATAAAGATGATGACAGCCCATTTTTGTGTAATTAAGGTACTATCGGTGGAATCTCAACCCATCTTTTAGTCCTGTTACCAGGTTCTTGAATATTTTCGCATCCTTTCTGATCAGTTTGACTGAATAATATGGAAATATCAAAAATATTTGGCTGGTAATGAAGATTAATTTTTTGAGGCCTCTCAGATTATTCCTGGCAAAAACAAAAGGATTCCTCATGCTGTAATACGCCTGAATCGGATTGTTTATCCATTCTGCCTTTACCTTATGCCAGACGGTAGGAGAGGGAACATAAAGGCAACGATATCCGGCTTTATTAGCCCGGAAACAATAATCAGCATCCTCAAAATAAACAAAGTATTCCTTGTCTAACAATCCTATCTTATTCAATACCTCCTTTTTGATTAGCATGGCGCAGCCGCAGATGTAGGGCACGAAACGAGGGTAGTTATAAGATTCCAACTTTCTTCCCTTGCCCAGATGAGATGCATATCCGAAAAGACCTATTTTGCCTCCCGCGCTCCATATCTGGTCCGGAACGTCAAAGTATAATATCTCGGGGCCCGCAATACCGATCTTTGGATCAGTCTGAATAGCTCCTACTAAATCTTTTAAAATACTTTTCCCAACTACGGTATCATCATTAAGCAGTAAAATATAATCAGCAGCTGATTCCCGTATCCCCACATTGTTGCCTTCCGCAAAGCCAAGGTTACTCTTGTTTTCGATTATTCTAATTTGGGGGTATCCTTTTTTGATCTTTAAAAGGGAATCATCTGTTGAACCATTATCGACGATAATTATCTCATAGCTTGGATAATCGATTTGGGTGACAGATTTCAAGCATTCGAGTACATCCTCGCCGCCATTATAATTTAATATAACTATGGAAACTGTTGGGTATTCTTTAAGAACCGCCTGCACAAAACTCGTCCTTTATTTAAGTTATTGGGTTCAATTCCTCGATCATAGAACTCATTAAAAAGCTATTGTTCAGCCTATCTGACTAATTAACTTTTGGAATAAATCGTTGATGTTGTCCCAACCACACACTGTGGGCGCCGTATAAGTCACCGCTTTGCCCGCTTTAATCTGAGCGTATTCATCCGTTATCTTATTAGCAACGCTGGTTGCATCCCCGCAGGGAACCAACCTGGTACCTTGATAATCCTGTAATGCTTCCTTCAGATTTTCCAGGTCGCTAATAATAATCGGTTTCCCATAGGCCATGGCCAGGCTCGCCACACCGCTGCCAGCGCTTCTTAGATATGGCAGCGCCACCACATCCGCTGCGGAAAAATATTTGGGCACCCCAGCGTCGGGCACAAACTCTGGCTGAAAAGTAATTTGTTTGTTGTACGGCGAGTCTTTGATCAGCCTCTCCAAACCTTCTTCATCCCCCCAATTCTCACCAGCGATGATCAGTCTGGAATGCAGGGCTATTTCTTCAGGGAGTTTATTGAAAGCCTCCACCAGGTAGCGTACGCCTTTATATTTTCTGATCATGCCGAAATAAAGCACCACAAACTCTTCTTTAATTCCCAGTTCCTGGCGGGCTGACTCTCGGCTGTAACTCTGAGAATAGCTGTCGAAAACCCCCAGCGGTATCACAAACACCTTCTCTTTTGGCAGGCGGTAGGTTTCCATCGTCTGTTTCTTAACTGTGTCGGAATGTACCACAAATGCCGCCGCTTTGTTCATGATCCATTTGCCCATTACTCGTGAATATAGACGCAGGACCGGTTTTCCAGCCTCCAGTGGATCAACTATTTCATGCAGCTCCAGTATCAATTTGGCCTTTATCTTCACGGAGTTGACCAGCGCCAGAAATAGCTCCATATGGGCTACTGACGACGTCCACCAGGCCATAATGATGACATCCGGTTTTTCTTTTTTCAGAAATTGGTACGCCTTGCTCCAGCTTATCGGAGAATTCCAGTCCATCCCCTCGTAAACCCGTATTCCCGGGCTAAATTCCAATGTATAGTCATGTCTATCGACGTTCTTATTGCCGGGATAAAGAAAGCGTGGCAGCAAATTGCGGATCGTCACTGCTGAGACTTCGTTTTTTGCGGAGAGTGAATTAGCTAAACAGATGGTATAGGCTGTTAGTCCGCTGAAATATTTTTTGCCAGGCCCCACGACACAAATTTTCGTCACAAAAACTCTTTTCCTACAATTTTGAATCTGCCCCCATCCTAACCCCTCTACCATTTTAAATCAATTCTCACAATCCGTATACCGCCACTTGGGGGGGTCAGCATCCCGCATCGCGCCTCCTGCATCTTAGCATTCCGCGCCCTGCGTCCCGCGTCTCAGCGTCCTGCGTCTTAGCGTCTCAGCGTCCCGCGTCTTGGCGTCCCGCGTCCTGCGTCTTAGCGTCTCAGCGTCCCGCGTCTTGGCGTCCCGCGTCCTGCGTCTCAGCGTCTCAGCGTCCTGCGTCTCAGCGTCTTGCGCTTTTCTTTACACACTAGAACAATTGTGCTAATATCCTTTTATACCGCACTTTAACAATTTAATACCGAAGACCCTTCTCCTGTTTTAACAGGCTAAGCCACTTGCCAGGTAATTTTTATTGTTTATGGAGAACAACTTAAATATGGTAGTTTCCAGTTTCCATCTCTCTTCCAATTCCTGTGGACTGTCTTCCCTGGAAAAACAGTTGTCATCCTGAGGCCTGGATGGCTGGCCGAAGGATCTAGGGCGGGGACTAGTATCTCGCAGCTCTTGTCGGTGTCATTCTGGAGCGCAGCGAAGAATCTCAGGGTTGGGTGGAGAGATTCGCAGCTAGAAACTGACAGCTCTGCTGTCATCCTGGAGCGAAGCGAAGGATCTCAGAGTGGTGGGGCTGACTAGAAACTGACAACGAAGTTGTCATCCTGAGGCCTGGATGGCTGGCCGAAGGATCTAGGGCGGGGACTCGTATCTCAGCTTCGCAATTAGAACCCTCACTTGTCCCGACTCATTCCCCGCTGGATTTGAGTGGTTTACCACTCATTTTGACTCATTAAGGGCTGGAATTGACCCGTTTAGGACTCGTTTTAGCCTTAAAAACACCTGTTTCTACCCTCAAAAACCTTGTTTTGGCCCCGACTCGTTTCTAAAATATTGCTATTTTACTTGTTTTCCCCTTGTGCCTCATTACTCATCGTTGACTAATTACGCCGGCTATTTGACACATATACCTGACGTGCTTCAAAATGCTTGTATTACCTATCTGACTCATCATGGACTTTGTAAGGATCAAAAATGAAAGCCATTATCTTAGCCGGCGGATATGCAATCCGGTTATTGCCCTTAACTAAACACATTCCTAAACCTCTGCTTCCGGTCGCCGGCAAACCGGTGATAGATTATATTCTTGATCAGCTTAATCAAATCGCAGAAGTTGATGAAATCATTGTTTCAACTAACCAATGCTATGAAGCTAATTTCCGCTATTGGCTGCGCGGTCTTACTTCTTCCACTAAGAAGATCAAAGTTGTTACTGAACAGTCAATCAAAGAATCGGAGAAATTGGGCGCTATCGCTGCTATACAATATGTTATAAACACGGAAAAGCTTGATCAAGATGATCTCCTGGTGGTGGCCGGAGACAATATCTTTGAGTTCAGTTTAAATGAACTTGTTAATTGTTTTAAAGCAACACGCAAGCCCGTTTTAGCCTTCTATGACTTTACTGACAAAATTGACACTGACCTGAGTTGCTATGGACTGGGCATTGTCGATCAGAACCTGAAAGTAGTCGGTTTTCAGGAAAAACCTCAAAAGCCCCAGTCCTCTTATGTTGCCACCGGTTGTTACCTGTATCCGCGAGGCATTCAACCTTTGCTCCAGGAATACCTGCAAGATAAGAACCACCCGGATGCCCCGGGTTATTTTATTGAGTGGCTGTATAAAAGAGTGGATGTATACGGCTTTGTTTCCGCTAAAACTTGGTACGATATCGGTTCTATCGCATCATACGACCAGGTCAATGAATATTATAAAAATAAGAATTCTCAAACCAGTTTATAAATAACCGACTTTTTATTTGGTATAAGCTATTCGCAGACTGCGGTATAGCATCAGGAAAACCAATCCCATGATTGGAATCAAAAACAACATTGGCCAGTAACCCAGGCCAGACCAATCGCCTAGAGCGGTTTGGATGTTTCCGTAAACTAAAAAAGTATTCATGGCTATGATCGTTAATTTCAACGCGAAAAGGCAGCGCACCATAAATATTCGCAACAGCTCAGCTTTTTCGACTGTAATTTTAGACTTGACATAATCAGGAAGATTGATCATGCTTTTGGGGTCGCGGACTGAGGCTAAAGCTATTATGATACCTGTAAATAATAGATAAATAAAAACTACCATTCCAGGATAGATTAGTATCCCGTTTTTACCACCCCAGCCGTCCGCTTGTCCCTGGAAGTTGAAGTGGGTGGGGATAGTATCAGGCAGGTTGTTGACGTTGACCGCACTAAAATAGATCACAAAAATTACCATTAAGAACGGGATCAACTCAAACCTTAAAGGCAATATTTTCTGGAGTTTAGTCAACATATTTCCCATGATACTTCCTTTAACAAAACTCCCTCCCCTGAGGCCTCAGGGGAGGGAGTCAATCAACCTTAAATTTAGATTAACAGGTCTTGGAGCCAACCTTCTGCGAAATCTGCCATGATTTGCCCTCGGTTGTAATCGAAGGAGCGATCACCATTTCAGTTTTCTGCATATCGGCTATGGTACGTGCTCCGCAGACTCCCATGCAGGTGCGCAAAGCGCCTACCAGGTTCTGGGTTCCGTCTGTGCGGTGTGAAGGCCCCATCAGGATTTGCTCAAGATTAGATTGAACACCAACCTTGATGCGGGTGCCTCTGGGCAGGGAGGCGTGGGGAGTTGCCATGCCCCAGTGGTAACCATGACCGGGGGCTTCTTCAGCCATAGCGAAGAGCGAACCTAGCATAACGGCATCGGCGCCAGCCACAATCGCCTTGCAGACATCGCCGCCATTGCGGAAACCGCCGTCGGTAATAATAGGAACATAACGTCCGGTCTCGCGTCTGTATTCTTCGCGGGCGGCCGCGCAGTCGATAGTGGCTGTAATCTGGGGTACACCGACTCCCAATACCGTTCGTGAAGTGCAGGCAGCGCCAGGTCCTACGCCAACCAGAATGCCAGACACGCCGGTCTTCATCAGTTCCAGGCAAGCGCTGTAGCTCACGCAGTTACCGACAATTACTGGAATCGGAGATGATTTGCACAACTCTGAGAAAATTAAGCCGCGCTGGCTTTTGGAAAGGTGGCGGGCACTGGTGACTGTAGAGGCGACGTCTAGAATATCTGCTCCGGCCTCATATATGGCTGGAGCGTATTTTTTAGTATTGGCCGGGGTAGTAGCGACGGCGGCAATCCCTCCGCCTTTCTTGATGGCTCTAATCCGGTCGCCAATCAATTTTTCTTTGATTGGGGCGGAATAAACTTTTTGCATTAGAGCGGTGACTTCGTCAGGTAGGGCATTAGCGATCTCGTTAAGGACATCTGCTGGATTGTCATAACGGGTCTGAACGCCTTCAAGGTTTACCACTGCCAGGCCGCCCAGCTTGCTCATAGCTATGGCGAATTTAACATCAGTCACGCCGTCCATGGCAGATGCCAGGAAGGGGATGCCAAAGTTGATTTTTCCGATTTTAAAATCTAGTTTAGTCTGGTCCGGATTGACCGTAACATCACCGGGGACTATCGCGACTTCATCGAATCCGTAGGATTGACGAAGCTGTTTAAACTGTGGGGTAGTCATATGATTTTCTCCTTTTAAAGCAATATAGCAACATTTTTTTATTGAATCAATATACTAATAGGTTGATCAAATCAGATAATTATATGAAATTATTAACTGCAAAAAAAGGGACATTTAAATGCCCTTCGGCAAGGTATTAGGAGTTATTATACACCCTTGGACTAAGATGTCAAGAAAAGCTGGTGACTTGCCTAATCAGGCGGTTTTTGGTAGATTTAAGTAGTATTTCATATGGGGCCGTAGTTCACTCGGGAGAACGTCCCGATTCCATCGGGAAGGTAAGGGGTTCTCCCGTGATTAATAATTAACAGGGTTACCTAGTATGGGGCCGTAGTTAACTCGGGAGAACGTCCCGATTCCATCGGGAAGGTAAGGGGTTCTCCCGTGATTAATAATTAACAGGGTTATCTAGTATGGGGCCGTAGTTCACTCGGGAGAACGTCTGATTTGCATTCAGAAGGTAAGGGGTTCGAATCCCCTCGGCTCCACCATTTACATTGATGTATTACGTTTACGTTTTACATAGTTCAAAGACTAATCGTTTCTATATCGGTTCTGCCAAAGACGTCGTTCTCCGGCTGGCCAGACATAACCTCGGTCACAATTCTTCAACTAAAGCTTATCGCCCCTGGATTTTGGTATATTCGGAGCAATTTAATACTTTGTCTGAAGCAAGACAACGAGAAATGCTTATCAAATCGTGGAAAAACCCTCACTATATGCGTGTTATGTTAGACATTAGCCTTTAATATTTGGAGAACGTCCCGATTTCATCGGGAAGGTAAGGGGTGCCGACTTCGTAAGGCATTCCGTATGAACGGAGTAAATCGGAATTCGAATCCCCTCGGCTCCACCAATAAACATAGATGTGTTACTTGTATATTTTACAGTGTGAAAAAAGTGATCGTTTTTACGTCAGGTCAACGAAAGATATAATCCGCTGCCTAACCAAGCACAACGCAGGTCATTATCTGTCAACGAAAGCCTACCGACCGTGGAATCTTAAATACTCTGAGGCCTATCCAACTTAGTCCGAAGCAAGACAGAGAGAAACAAAAATAAAATCCTGGAAGAACCCGGATTACATGCTTGCTTTGTTGGCACTGACTAGATGATCTTACATCTTGTTATTTTCTAGTTTATTTAACCTGGACCCGATTAATTTTTTATAAACAGATTTGGCACAGATGATGTCCTGGACTGCCAGTCCGGTTGAATCGAAAATGGTTATTTCGTGGTCGTTTTGACGTCCCACAACGACGCCATTAATTATTTGACCAATGGTACCAATAATATTTTCAGGCTTAATTATGCCCTGGGAGAGAGGAACATTCACTTCTCCAGAGTGGCAGGCCTGGTCCATATCGTCAACTATGACCCTTGATTTCTGGGTGAGACTGGACTCAAGCTCTTGTTTGCCCTGAGCATCAGCCCCGATAGCGTTGATATGAGTTCCAGGCTTAATGTAGTCTTGTTTTATGATTGGTTCCCTTGATGGTGTGGTAGTCATAACGATGTCTGAATCTGATACTTCTTCCAGGCTATTCACTGCGCGGATATCAGATTTCACCATCCCTTTCATCTCACTAACGTATTCATCTCGGGCTGATTTCTTCACATCATATACTTTTATTTCTTTAATCCAGGGTATGATTTTACTAATGGCAATAAGTTGCATCTTGGCCTGTGTGCCGGCACCCACAATACCCACTACTGATGAGTCCTTTCTTGCGAGGTATTTCACCGCTACAGCTCCCGCCGCACCGGTGCGCAATGTAGTGATATAGGTCCCATCCATAATGGCGAGAACCTTACCTGTGGCCGGATCGTTGAGAATTATCGTTGCCTGAACGGTGGGTAGCCCCCTTTCGTGGTTGCCAGGGTGAACGCTGACCCATTTTATTCCGGCTATCTCATCCACATAAGCCGGCATTGCGCGAAAATCGCCATGGTAGGATGGGAGGTCCAGATATAATTTAGGCGGCATAATCACCTGATTGAGTGCGGTAAGTTTGAAGCTTAATTCTACGGCGTTTATGGCTTCTTCTATGGTTAGCAAGTCCCTGACAATTCGCTCAGAAATGATAAGCATATTTGAATCAGCGCCAAGATTATTCGGGGCAACTTTACTTGAAGTTTTCGAATCCATATCATTTCCCCTAATTAAAGTGGTAGATTGCCCACTGCAATTCGATTTCTTCTAGAAATTCTTTGAAAATTATTTATCTCAATATTATTATATAGTCAAGCTGCTGTTATTGCCTCCGGTCACCTTTTCCTTCATAATATTTATCTATTCCTCCGAATCCGATTTGCTTGTTATGTTCTGATTCCTTCATGAAATTGTTTAATCTTTTTTTAAAAAAGGTTTTGCCGGCATTTTCTGGTAGAATAAAATAGTTGCGGTACCACTGAGATTTCAAGCTTCCGGTAATAATACCCACTGAAGGAATGAATTATGGTTCCAGAAAGAGAAATTTTCGGGAACATTCCATTAGGCCCAATCATCTATATCATTGCGCTCCTGGTGGTAGCTCTGATGGTCTACGCTGTTTACCGCAGGGTCAAGATCTGGCGGTTAGGTAAACCGGATAACCGTCTGGTCGGCCGCCGGTCTGCCAGATGGAAAGCCTTCATCAATGCCGCCATCATCGATGGTCTTTTTCATAGAAAATTCGTGGCTGTGGCTGAAAATATTGGACACCGGCCAGCAGTGCTAAAAGACCTCATTCCTCAAGAATTCTACCCGGGTGTTTCCCATTTTCTGATCTTTATGGGTTGTCTATTCCTCCTCGTTGCCACCAGCATGGATATCGTCAGTCATTACATTTATGATTTTATTGTAGGCAATGTTTATTTCTTTCATTTACTGCTTTCTAATGTGGGCGGCCTGATGGCTTTAATCGGCGTGATTATGGTCTTTTTCCGCCGCTACGGCGAGCGTCCGGAGAGATTGGATAATAAGACCGAAGACCTGATGGCTCTGCTGTCCATTAGCGTAATCGTGATTACCGGTTTTGTGGTGCAGGGTTTTCGCATTGCTGCCACCGAACTGCCATTCCATCCGACCTGGTCATATTGGGCGCCCATCGGGCGGATGCTGGCTCTCGCTTTTAGCGGGATCGATCATGACTCTCTTTTACTTATCCATCGTTCGATGTGGTGGGTTCATTCGCTGATTGTCTTCGGTTTTCTGATTTATATTGCCTGGAACTTTAACCGTCTCTGGCATATTATCCTATCGCCGTTGAATGTATTCTGGAAAAACCTGGGGCCGCGGGGGGCTATGGTTCCTATCGATCTTGAGAAAGCCACAGCTTTGGGCGTTGCAAAGGTAGAGGATTTTAGCTGGAAGAATTTATTAGACCTGGACGCCTGCACCCGCTGCGGCCGCTGTGCCGACGTTTGCCCCGCTCATCTCAGCGGTAAAGTTCTCAATCCCAAAAAAGTCATACAAGACCTGAAGGGGAACTTGTTAGATAAAGCCCCGGCGCTGCTTGCGGCTAAAGCTAAAAGAAATACACAAGAACAAGCACCAGTTCAGGCTGAAACCAGGCCTATGATTGGCGGTGTTATCGAGACCGAAGCTATTTGGAATTGTACGACTTGTTATGCTTGCCAGGAAGTGTGTCCGGTCGCCATAGAACCGATGTATAAGATTGGTGAAATGCGACGGAACCTTGTAATGGAGCAAGCCTTGATACCGGAGACTGCGGAAGGCGCTTTACGTAGCATTGAGAATAGAGGCCATCCCTGGCGGGGCACAGCGCTCACCCGCACAAGCTGGTTTGAAGGCATGGACATTCCCACCATGGCGGATAATCCAGAAATAGACATCCTTTACTGGGTAGGCTGTACCGAAGCACTAGAAGACAGAAGTGTTAAAGTCGCTCAGGCCACCGCCAAATTAATGAAATTGGCCGGTGTTAAATTCGGCGTGCTGGGCAATGAAGAAAGCTGCTGCGGGGATCCTGCCCGCCGTTTGGGCAATGAATACCTATATCAAAGACAGGCCGTGAAGAATATCGAGGTCCTGAAAAAATACAATTTTAAGAAGATTGTGACCGGTTGCCCCCACTGTTTCAATACTTTAAAGAACGAATATCCGCATTTTGGCGGCAATTACGAAGTTGTCCATCATACCGATTTTCTGCTGCAGCTCTTTAAGGAAGGGAAATTAAAGATATTGAAGGGACCTCAGGGGAAAGTTACCTATCATGATCCCTGCTATCTGGGAAGGTACAATAACCTTTATGAACAGCCCAGGGAACTTTTAAGTTATATACCCGATGTTATTCTGGTCGAAATGGCGCAAAATAGAGAGCGCAGTTTCTGCTGTGGAGGGGGAGGGGGCCATATGTGGCTTGAGGAGCAAGCAGCTGGGCAACGAATCAATGCAATGCGGACTGACCAGGCCAGGGCGGCTAAGGCCGATATAGTGGCGACTGCTTGTCCCTATTGTCTGCAGATGTTTCAGGATGGTATTAAGACCATAGGCTCTGAAGAAACTCTGAAGGTCATGGATATCTCGGAAATCCTGGCTGCTTCGGCAGTCTACCAGGCATCTGAAATTTCTAACGAAGCAATGTGTGATCGTATTAGTGTGCCTTAAATGCAATTTTCTCAAACTTCCTCGCCGCGTATTTTCTATCTGGGATATTCTGTCATCAAGATCGGAAATATACAATTATCGTATTATGGTATATAATAGTTGTATTGGTTGAAGTTAGGTTATTAAGTACTGCGTTAAATCCTCAGAGATTTCCCCAAGTATTGGATGGCCAAGCTCAAACTAAAGTATTTGAAGAGGAGGTCATTCAATGACTGTGCAAGAAAAAGCCATGAAATGTTTTGATTGTGGCAATGCCTTTGTATTCAGTGTGGAAGAGCAGACTGATTTTCAGGCTAAGGGGTATACTAACTCTCCTAAACGTTGTCCCGCCTGCCGCGAGACCAGAAAAGCTCGCCAGTTGAGCAGTGGTAACTTCAGAAACATTCAGCCCGGGTTCCGCGTTGAGCGTAAGCTATTTCCGGCTACCTGTGCGCAATGCAATAAAGTGACTCAGGTCCCATTCGAGCCCAGAGAGGGCCGCCCAGTGTATTGCCGCGATTGCTACAATACCATCAAAACCAGCCGGTAAAACCGGTACGTCTCTATGACAGTTAGTCTGTCAAAGTATCTAAACAAATAAAAAAATCCAAGGAGTTTAATGAGTTTCGAAATCTTTAATCTTAATCCAAAAGTCCTGTCTGGTGTACGGGCACAGGGTTATACTGAACCTACCCCAATACAGGCACAAGCTATACCCATCGTTATTCAGGGACGTGATCTGATCGGCCTGGCGCAAACTGGCACCGGGAAGACCGCAGCCTTTGTGTTGCCTATGCTGCATCGTTTAATGGAGTTCCCTAAAGGCAGAGTTACTGCTTTGATCGTGTCTCCTACCCGTGAACTGGCGGAACAAACCTGTGAGAATATTAATGTTCTGGGTAAATATACCGGCTTGCGCGCCATCTCAATTTACGGTGGTGTAGGGGCTGACGCTCAATTACGCGGCATTCGCAGAGGCGTGGAGATCATCGTCGCCTGTCCCGGTCGTTTATTAGATCATGTCCTGAAGGGTAATCTTGATTTATCTCATGTGGAAGTCTTGATTATTGATGAGGCTGACCGCATGTTTGATATGGGCTTCTTGCCCGATATTCGCACCATTGTAAAATGCCTGACCAAACCGCGTCAAACCTTGCTGTTTTCAGCCACTATGCCTCCTGATATACGCAAGCTGGTCCAGGAAGTTCTGCACAACCCGGCGGAAGTCAAAATCGGAATCTCGGCGCCCGCAGAGAGTGTATCGCATGTCCTGTATCCGGTGAAACCGCATTTGAAGACTCCATTGTTAAAGGAGCTTTTACGCACTTCGGATACTGATTCGGTACTTGTTTTTGCCCGGACCAAACATCGCGTGGAAAAACTAGCTCAGCAATTACAGAGGTCTGGTTACAAGGTTGCTGCCCTTCAGGGCGATATGTCTCAGTGGCAGCGCCAGGAAGCCATGGAAGGTTTTCGCGATGGTTCGCTGAAAATTCTGGTGGCAACCGATATCGCAGCGCGTGGTTTGGACGTCCTGAGTATTACGCATGTAATCAATTATGATATGCCGGATACCACGGACGCGTATACACACAGAATCGGTCGCACCGGTCGTGTCAAAAACACTGGTGAAGCGTATACACTGGTAACCAATGATGACAAGGAAATGATCAGGGCCCTGGAGCGTATCTTCAAGAAGCCGCTTGAGACCCGCCAACTGGAGGGTTTTGATTATACCGCCGAGGCTGCCATTCCCGCGGATGCTATGCCCGCCAGAATGCAATACGGTCGTCCCAAACCTGAGGTACGTAACGATCGCCGTCCTGTTCAAAACAGCCGACCGCGTTTCCGCAGTCAGGAACCCAAACCGTCTATCGGTGATAAACAACCGGAACGTGGAAGACTGGTATCCAGCCGGACATCTACTGGTGAAAACCGCCCGGCCGAGCGTAGTGCTCGCCCGGCCACACGTCAGCAGCCTATTCGCCGTGAAACTTCAACCACTCGCTAAAGCTTCGAGTAATAAAATTTACCGGTATTCTCATTGAGAATACCGGTTTTTATTTACCTGGCAAAATGGATTAATTGAACACAAATTTGTTGTTCGTCTATATAATTACTTTAAAAATCGAAGACAACTTGAAAAGAAAAAGATTTTAACTCAGAACCCAACTAGTTGAGGTTGTAAGCTTTGTTATCGAAGAGTTTGACGCAGGCGTCAACTACCATTGGGTCATAAAGCGTGCCGCGATTAAGGTTTATTTCCTCAAGTGCTTTCTCAATCCCCAGTGCGGGACGGTAAGGCCTGTGGGAGGACATTGCTTCTACAACATCGGCAACAGCCAGAATGCGGGCTTCTATAATGATCTGGTTGCCGTTTAATCCTGAAGGGTAGCCCGAGCCGTTCATTCTTTCATGGTGCTGGAGTACGATTTTGGCGATAGGCCAGGGGAACTCTATGGTTTTTAAAATTTCATAGCCGATACGAGTATGATCCTTGAGCATATCAAATTCAGGCTTGGTTAATTTCCCGGGTTTGCTCAGGATATCGGATGGGACTAATATTTTGCCGATATCATGGACGAAGGCTGCCATAGTCAAACCCTCGTATTGTTCGTCTGAGAGTCCCATAGACCTGGCGATATCGAAACTAAGTTGTGCCACACGGCGCTGATGTCCGGCGGTGTAGGGATCGCGGACTTCGCCGATATAGGCCATGGCCTCGATGATTTCTCTGATGGTCTTTTGTAGTTGCTGCAGGCTTTGCTGCACTTGCGTTTGTGCCTGTTTGCGTTCGGTAATATCCTCCAGAATGCCGTCGAAATATTGAATCAAGCCGGAATCGAAACGGATGGCCACCACAGTGTTAGATACAAGGATTTGACGCCTGTCTTTGCGGGTCAATTGAAGTTCACGGGTGACTTTCCAATCAGTTATGCTGACTTCATTGGTGTAAGGAGTGCCTTCTGCGGTGTTGGTCCAGATTTTACAGACATCAATCATTAGCAGTTCTTCGCGGGAGTAGCCAGTGATTTCTTCCATGGCCTTGTTGACTTCCAGAAACTTGCCTCCTGGGCCGGGGGTGCAGCGGAAAATACCGAGCTTGATGTTATCCACCAGATCGCGATTTTTCCCCTCCGACTCACGGGCCAGTAATGCCGCTTGCTTATGTATTGTCAATTCTTGCTGTAAGAGGCGGTTGGCTTTTTCTAATTCCTCAGTGCGTTGTTTTACCCTTTTTTCTAGTTCGCTATCAACTGTAACAGGGGCATCAGATATCTCGGGTTTTTGGTAGATGGCCACCAAACCATTAAAAGCACCAGCCTGGTCCCAGAGGACACCGACCGAGACCTGGAGGGATATGTCCTGGCCGTCACATTTGGACGTCGTCAGGCTGCCGATCCAATAACCCCGCGCAGCCAGACCGTTAAAGACTTCCTCTTTTTTGAGGGCAGACATAATATTGGAGCGGATCTCCTGAGAAGCATTCTGTCCCATTACTTCAGCGGTTTTCCAACCAAATAGCCGCTCGGCTGCTGAATTCCACCGGGTTATATTTAGATTTTTATCCGCGGCAATAATAGCGTCCGGTGATACTCCGGTTAATACATTGTGAAAATGGTGCAGTTCTTTATTGGAAGATCTGAGATTTTGTAGTTCTTGTCGAGCCTCAGCCAGTTCGATCTTCTGTTTTTCGAGCAGCACCTGGTGCAAGCGAAGTTCGCGTAAAATCTGCTGGTTGGAGTCGGTTTCCGATATATTCGAAGATGCCAAATTTGGGGAAAATTTCCACGGATGCTCTTCAGTAATTTCGTCTTGGTTAACGTTTTCATCTCGAATAATCAAATTAAGTTACCTTGCCGTTACATTTGCTAGAATTGACTGCATTATAGCTGATCTTAATTTATAAGTAAATATAAAATAATGGTGTCAACGCAGCGAATTTAGTATAAGAACGGAAGACGAGTTTTTACAGGGATATTTAAACGCAATTCAGGCATGTGTATTTAGGCGAAATCGAGTATAATATAAAATGGAATTTGATTGATTTCAAGATTGGAGAATTAATCCGGCGACCAGTGAGGCGAGCCTTTGCAGTTTGTTTACGAAGGTATACCAAATGGCAGCAGCTCTATGCGTAGCTATAAAATAGGTTGATCAACTAGTAGAGGGGAGATTCTTATGGAAAAGATTAAATTAGGCACACATCCTGTTTTATATCCTATGCCGACTTTTTTAGTAGGATCGAATGTAAATCAGAAACCCAATTTTATGACTGTAGCCTGGGCTGGCGTAGCCTGTAATGAGCCGCCTATGGTTTCCGTGGCTATACGTTCAGTGCGCTATACCTTGAAGGGTATTCGGGAAACTGGCGTTTTTTCGATCAACATTCCTTCCGTAACAATGGTAAAGGAAGCCGATTATTGCGGCATAGTTTCAGGTGCTGTCACTGATAAGGTTAAAGATTGTGGTTTTAAAATCTTTTATGGTGTCCTGCAGACAGCTCCAATGATTGAGCAGTGTCCCGTTAACCTTGAATGCAGGGTTGAACACCAGTTGGAGTTGGGTTCGCATATTCTGGTGATTGGGCGCATCATAGAAACTTATATCAGTCCGGAATGCCTGACGGACGGCAAGCCGGATGTAAAAAAAATAAAACCACTTATCTACACATCAGGGTCAGGCTCTCAATACCACGGGTTTGGAGAAATGGTTGGTGCTGCTTTTTCAGCGGGAAAAGCTTTGATAAAGAAAGAATAATTTCAAAAGGGGGAATCATGAATAATCCGATTGGGCCGTATCCTGGCAGACAAATATTTTTAGGTAAAACAATCAAAGGTGATCCCTGTTTCGCTTATTTGATTACGGGGCGTTCACCCGAGAGCCGGCAGCGCAAGGCTGTGCGGGTGGAGGACGTAATCAGGATTGGTCCGCTGGGTGACCAGGCCTACGATCCGCTGCGACACTATAATGGAGTTAAGTTGGATAGCGGATCAGGAATCTTAAGCGTCAGCAATGGTATTCAGACGGATGCCATTTATGAGTTCTACAAACTGCTGTTGAACACTGACTCCAATCCTGGCAAAGAATATTTGGCAATGACCCTGGAAGGTGCGGGAGCGGAACCTGATAGCTATTCTACCCCCCGGATCGCTGGTGTGATCACCTTTAAGGATCAACAGCCACTTTGGGTGATCGGGATCAAGGCCCAGTTTGCCCACGCTAAAAGCTGGCAAATCGAGCCGGAAGCTGGTACGTTGACTACGGTATCAACTTATCAAGGCTCGCTAGAAAGCCCCGCGGCCACCAATCCTGATTTCGCCTTACCAGTGCTGGAATTTAAGGCTAAGACGGCTGTCGAACTGGCCAAGTTTATCTTCGATATTTCGGCGGCTAATTATAAAGACAACGATATTCGTGTCTGTGCAGTGGCCGGAATATATGGTGGAAAGGGCCTCTGGACTTTGCAGATCAAGAACGCTCAGGCTTAAATAACGCGTTTTATGATCGTATAGTGCTTTGACAGGCTAAATAATTGCTTTTATAATTGGGGTAACGTTGAAAACGATGAAACGTTTTAACTTAAAGAGGGAGGTTTTGGACAATGGCAAATGTTGCTGGTAAAAGATATCGTTGTGCCAAATGCGGCTCAGAGTTCATCGTGACCAAGGGCGGTACCGGTGCTCTGGTATGCTGCGCTCAGCCCATGGAATTAAAAAAGTAGCAATCCGGTGACTGAATTAGGAGGCAAGTTAACATGGCTAATATGTTAGGAAAAAGATATCGCTGTGCCAAATGCGGCACAGAAGTTTTATGCACTAAAGCCGGCGCCGGTGAGGCTGTCTGTTGCGGCGAACCTATGAAGACCCAGGAAGCAAAGGCTATTCCTTCTTCCGACTAGATAAATATAAGTCCCGAAAACCAAATAGGTAAACTGACCCGGAAGCGCATCTCCTTAAGAGATTACTTACCCTGTAGAAGACTGAAGAATTCATTGCGGGTTTCCGATTTGTTGCGGAAGGTGCCTCGCAAAGCAGAGGTAACGATAGCGCTGCCGGGTTTCTTTATGCCTCGCATGATCATGCAAAGGTGTTCCGCCTGGACCACTACCCCTACACCCATTGGGCTTAAAGCCTCTACAATAGAATCGGCGATAACCGAGGTCATGCGTTCCTGAATCTGAGGCCGCTTGGCGACAATTTCCACTACCCTGGCCAGTTTACTGGCCCCCACCACGCGCCCGTTTTTGTTGGGGATATAACCCACGTGAGCTGTGCCGTAAAAAGGCAGCAAATGGTGTTCGCACATCGAATAGAAGGGGATGTCCCGCACAATCACCATCTCGTTGTAGCCTTCTTCAAAGCCTACGCTGAGCTCATCACGGGGGTCCTGCCCGATCCCTGAATATAGTTCAGAGAACATTTCAGCGACGCGGCGCGGCGTATCTTTCAAGCCCTCTCGATTGGGATCTTCCCCTATAGCCTGGATAAGCAGTTTGATGGCCTGTTTGACCTTTTCCTCGTTTATCATCTTTCTCCTAGCGCCAACCCAGTGCTTTTTACATGACTGCCAGATCAGCCGGCAATGCTAGTCCTAAAGGAGGGTTCTTGAGGATTATTTCAAAGGACCTCCCTATTTTACCAAAACTTATAAATCCTCAACCCGGATAAAATTACTGATTTCTTTGACTACACTTAAAGTGGTCATTTCTTTTAAAGCCTTTTGCAGGGCAGCTTCGTTGGACGGGTGAGTCATAATTACAATTTCGGCGGATTGGGTGGGCAGGTCGGTCTCTTTCTGGATGCAGGCTGAAATACTTATCTGATTATCACCCAGGACCCGGGTAATCTGGGTCAATACCCCAGCCTGATCAGCGACACTCATGCGGATATAATAGCGGGTAATGACTTCAGCCATAGGTTTAATGGTTTTTGGTTTGGGTTGCCATCTAACGCGAGGAGCAGAACAGAGCATAATATCCTGTGCAACCGAGACAATATCGGCTAGAACAGCGCTACTGGTGGGTTGAGGGCCAGCGCCCCGGCCGTAAAAAATGACATTACCGACGAGATCACCTTCTACCAGTACGGCATTATACACACCGTCCACCTTGGCCAGCAGGGCATCTTCCGAGATAAGTACAGGATGAACACGTACTTCAATCCATTTATCATCCTGTTTGGCGATAGCCAATAGTTTAATAGCAAAGCCTAACTCGCTGGCGTATTTAAAATCGCGGGAGCTTAAGCGGGAGATACCCTCATGGTGGATATCAGAGGGAAGTACGCGGGCATGGAAGCCCAGCGAAGAAAGAATGGCCAGCTTGTAGGTAGAGTCAATGCCTTCAACGTCGTCGCGCGGATTAGCTTCGGCATAACCCAGTTCCTGTGCGTTTTTTAACACCGCTGAAAAATCTGCGCCTTCTTTAGCCATGCGGGTCAGGATATAATTGGTAGTGCCGTTGATGATGGCATAAATGCCATTGATTTTATTAGCTACGAGATCGAATAAGAAGGGACTGATTAAGGGTATACCGCCGCCAACACTGGCTTCATAGCGCAG
The DNA here is from genome assembly GCA_025361145.1 of Dehalococcoidia bacterium. Classification (GTDB taxonomy): domain Bacteria; phylum Chloroflexota; class Dehalococcoidia; order Dehalococcoidales; family UBA3254; genus UBA3254. The sequence continues at coordinate 121,700 of JANYAV010000004.1, forward strand.
GCTGACATTATTCTTCTGGGCCAGGGCAAAAAGCTCAGCTCCGCGTTTAGCGATGACCTCTTTATTGGAAGTCACTACATGCTTACCGGCCATGAGTGCTTTCTGGTGATATTCAAAAGCCGGATGCTCTCCGCCGATGGCCTCTACGATAATGTCTATGCCGGGAGTGGCGAAGAACTCATCGTCACTTGTGGTAAAGAGGGATGGATCGAATTCCTTAGCTGCCGGACGTTTTAAGTCTTGCGGGAGGACCTTGATTCTTTTTATCTCCAGGGGGCAGCCGGCCTGCTCAGCCAGCACGGCTGCTTTTTCCTGAAGAACCTTAGCTACCTGACCGCTGATTACCCCTAAACCCATCAGGCCGATTCCGATGCTTTTTCTATCCTTCATTGTGTTTTGTCCTTTTTAACGTTTGAGAGCCTCGTCGTAAGCAAATTGCTGCAAGTCGGAACTAAAATCATCAGTAAATCTACTGGTGTTATCCTTGGTGTATTGGTCCATCCATGTGTTAAACAGGTTGCCAATAAGCGTGGAGCGGTTGGCATCACTGGTAGTTTGATCTTCAATGCCGTTGACCTGAATTAGCCAGACCGCCCCGGTAGTAGTCTGTTTGCTGTCAGCCAGAGGTCCGGTAACGGTATCTTTAGCTAAAATCACTTTACCACTTGCGTCGAAGATTTGCCCATCAACCACATCGCCCAGGGTTCCTTTGGCTATATTACCCAGATCGCCGCCGTCCGTGGCTGCGTTTTTATATTGGGAATTGGCTTTAGCCAGAGTAGCCCAGTCATTGCCGTCCCCACCCGCAGCCAGTTTCGCCTTGATTTCTTCCGCCTGTTGCAAGCTGCCCAGCAGCATAGCATAAACATAGGCTTTGCTATCGGTATCAGCAGTCGCAGTTACTTTAATCAACCAATAACCCGTATTTTTAGAAAGCGTTGGGTCATCCAGGGTTGTAAGTTCATTTTTTACGATTCCAGTGTCGAAGATTTTATTTTCCAATAAAGCAACATTAGTGGGGTTAATGTCGCTTAAAGTTGAAGAAAGGATACCTTTCGGCAGCCAGCCCAAATCGCCTTTCTTATCTTTTGTGGTTTTATCCAGTGAAAGGGCTGCGGCGATATCGGGGAAGGTCTCTCCCGTATTAATTCCAGCTTTTACCTGGTCGGCTTGAGCCTGGCTTTCCAACAGCATCGCCCAGACAGCCCTGTGTTCTGCCGTAGCGGCGACCTGCGCTGAGAAATAATCCGCTTTTATTTTATCGACTAATAATTGTCTGCGGACGGAGTCCTTAGTGAATTGCTTTCCGGTCAATTTATTGTCAGTGATATATTTCGCTACTTCATCATCGCTGACAGTAACCGGCTTTTCTAATTTAGCAGCAGCCTCTGCAATCAGGAAATTACCTTCGGCGGATTGCACCGCGGCGTTCGCGTACATTGAAAGGTTCTGTACGTTGGGTTCGAGTCCGTAATTCTGGTAAATTTTAATAAAAAAGGACATCGCGTCGGTCAAATAGTCCAGATTATATCCGGTATTATCGATCTTTAAGACTACCTGGTCCAGCTTTTCAGCCAGATCTCTGGCAGGTTTAATTTTCGCAAAATAGAGGCCGGTGCCAATTACTGCGATAATGGCCGCGATCAAGACTATACCGGAAATTAAAACGATACGCTGTAACCGCTGTTGTTTCTGCCAGTGAGTGAGTTGGCGGTGAGTCATCTCATGTTGTGGTTTTTCGATTTTTTTCTTAGGCAAACGAAACCCCCCTTTTCTTGCCCAGTGGTTTTAGCTGCAAAGCCAGTCTATTACGGGCAATAATTCTTTTCTATTATAGCGAAATGGGCGGTGTTTTCAAATGTTCCAGTTAACTCTACCCAATGCGGCCGGATTCTGCTACTATCAACCGGGTGTATTTTTCTGTTACTGAGGGAGGAGTCGGTTTGTTATGTATTCAGTTTGACGTTGTGTTAGAATGTTGGCACAATAGTAAAATGTTTTACAGGTGTCCTCAAAGGGGGGCCAGGTGGACCGGGATCTTAAGTTAACACGGGATTTGGGCTTTTTACGTATAGGCGCGGCCGTTCCGCAATTGCGGGTGGCTGATGTCGATTTTAATGTGAAGTCCATTCGTAGTTTAATTCGTCAGGCTCGGCGTCAAGGTGTGCAGGTCCTGGCTTTCCCTGAAATGGCAGTTACCGGTTATACACTGGGCGATCTGGTACAGCACCAGGCTTTACTGACAGGCGCAGAAAAAGGGCTGGCTAGTCTGGCTGCGGATAAAGACGCTCAAGCCATGCTGCTGATGGTGGGCGCTCCCCTTTTAATCGGACAGAAGATATTTAATTGCGCGGTTCTGATCAATCAGGGCAGGATTATCGGAGCAGTCCCCAAAACCAGACTGCCCAACTACAAAGAGTTTTACGATGACCGCTGGTTTGAGTCGGGTGATAATGCTTCCACCGATATCGCGATTATTGCAGGGGCAGAAGTTCCCTTCGGTACTGACCTGTTATTCCAGATTAATGGTAATTCGGCCGCAGTCGTCGGCGTGGAGGTCTGTGAAGACCTGTGGGTACCGCTTTCACCCCATGAAAAACAGGCCGTAGCTGGGGCAAACCTACTTTTTAATCTCTCCGCCAGCAATGAAGTTCTGGGCAAGTATGATTGGCGCCGTACTATGGTCTCCGCTGAGTCAGGGCGCTGTTTGGCGGCTTATTGTTATGTCTCCAGCAGTATCGGAGAATCATCTAACGATGTGGTTTTCGGCGGCCATGCTATGACGGCTGAAAATGGGATAATACTTGCGGAGTCGCCCCGTTTATGCAGCGCTGAACAATTGATCATCAGTGATATTGATATCGACCGTCTGGCCTTTAACCGCCGCCAGATTTCCAGCTTCAGGGATAATTCATGCTGCGGTGAACCTTTCCGCATGTTAGAGATTGATGTAGGAGAAGTTGCCGCTGCCAAATTATATCGTACCATGGAAGCCCATCCTTTTGTGCCGTCTGATCCCTCTCGCCGGAATGACAGATGCCATGAGATTTTTTCCATGCAGGTTGGAGCGCTGACCAAAAAGCTGAGCGGAGCAAAAAAAGAAAAGATTGTACTGGGTATGTCGGGCGGTTTAGATTCAACACTGGCGCTGCTGGCAGCCGTTAAAACACTGGATTTCCTGGAGTTGCCGCGTACCAATCTTTATGCTTTTACATTGCCGGGTTATGGTACTACAGAACGTACCAAAGGCAATGCCACCCGTTTATGCAAAGCCCTGGGAGTGTCCCTGGCGGAAGTGGATATTACCGTCACCTGTGATTCACAATTGAAAGACCTCAAGCACAAGGGACATGAAGATGTGGTTTTTGAGAACGTCCAGGCCCGTTATCGTACTGCCTTTCTTTTTAACAAAGCTAATGAATTGGATGCCATCATGCTGGGAACCAGCGATCTGACGGAAGTGGCCTTAGGCTGGAGCACTTTTGCCGGCGACCAGGTTTCTCACTATCACATCAATGTCTCAGTGCCTAAAACCCTGGTGCAATTCCTGGTGCGCTGGGTAGCGGTTGATGAGATCAAAGATGCCAAAACTCGAAAGATCCTGATAGATATTCTGGATACTCCCATTTCTCCTGAATTATTGCGGCACAACGGCGGCGTGATCACGCAAAAAAGTGAAGATATTATCGGGCCGGTGGAGTTAGCTGATTTCTTCCTGTATCCTTTTATTCGCTTCGGCATGGCTCCGGGTAAAATCCTATATCTGGCTGATCAGGTGCGGTCACAGGGTTTATTTGATAGTAAATATAGTCTGGATGACCTTAATAAATGGTTTAAGAGTTTTATTAGTCGGTTCTTTGCCAACCAGTTCAAACGGACCTGTTTGCCCGAGGGGCCTAAGGTGGGTTCGGTCAGTCTCTCTCCCCGCGGCGACTGGCGCATGCCTTCTGATGCTGAACCAGCCCTCTGGTTAGCTGACCTGGAAGCCATGTATCAGAAATTAAAAACAGCGAAATAATTAGTTATCAGTAGAGAGAACTCCCCACCGTAGATCCTTCGTCCCGATATAATCGGGACTCCAGGATGACAGCAAAGCTGTCAGATTTTAGTATTTAGACAGCCCCTGGCTCCAGATTTGGAGCAGGGGGTTTTTGTTATGAAAAGCAATATAATGAAAGTTAATATATGAAAAAAGAATTGTTATAATGTTAAAGCGGGTGTAGAATAAACTTAATCAAATTGTTCCTATGTTATTAGTGGTGGATATGTAAGAATGCCGTTGAATTGGGGGTTTTATCCATGAAATACGGATTGTTTAAACCTATAAAATATTAAAGATCGAATAAAGATAATTGAAAGAAATTATGATATACTAGTAAACGATTAATCTATGATATAGAATAAAAACGATTCTGATTTAGTAAAGGAAGGAAGAGATGAATACTATTGCTAGATTAAAGACTAAATTCAGAATGTTTTTCCGTAAAAAAGCCAGGACATTGATTGTAATGACCTGTTTGGTTTTAGTAACTTTGATCAGTTTTTCTATTTCTGCACTTTATAAGCCTATCTCAGGTATTGCTAGCTCTGGCGATGGAGGAGGCGGCGGTGGCGGCCCTGCCCCTACCCCTGTAGCCAATTTATTTATCGTCACCCTTTCCAGTGGTTGGAACCTTTTATCTACACCCTGCAAGTTAGACAACGATCACGACACTTTGGCTCAGATCTTTGATGCAGAATCTTTGAGCAATATCGAGATTGCCTATCAATGGCAAAATTCACAGTGGGTACAGATTGATAATAATTATGAACTGATGCCTTTAAATGCCGTATATGTGAAATTAGCGCAAGGTATGTCCGCAACAGCTAACCTGGTAGCATCATCAGACTTATCAGCACCCCCCAGTCGAGATTTGCAGGCAGGGTTAAATCTAATTGGACCTGCGCCAGCATATCAAAACGGCTCATTTTCAGGTCAGGTGCTTACCCAGTCATTGAACACTATTGCAGAAACAGCCGGTGGTTTAAATGGCTATACTATGGTTATCAGTCCTGCGCATAACCAGACTGGCTGGACCTATGCTGTCGGCGGTCAGATGTATTCCCTGCTGCCTTTTAAAGGTTACTGGGTGGTTATGGATAATCCGGATACTTTATACGGCTTCAGCACTACACCACTCGTCTCGGGGCCACACCCGACTCCGACCACGATTGCCGTAGTCACTGATGCTACCTGGCCGCCCTTCGAATATGTGGATGATCAGACCAAAGCCATCGTCGGTTTTGATATCGACATTATGAATGCTATCGCAGCCAAAGAAAATCTGAATATTGAATTCATAAATTTAGCCTGGGATCCATTGTTGGAAGGTATCGCCCAGGGTACTTACGATTGCGCCATTTCCTCAATAACTATCACCGAAGATCGCAAGGAAACGATGCTTTTCTCCGATCCCTATTTCGCAGCCGGTCAAATAATAGTGGTCCGCTCTAATAATAATGACATTACAGGCAAAGATACTCTCACAGGCCAGGTTGGTGTTCAGATCGGTACGACCGGTGACATCGAGGTCCAGAAGATAAAAACTGCTACTTCTAAACCATACGACGATATCGGCCTGGCTTTCCAGGATTTATTGAACAGCCAGATTAACGCGGTAGTTTGCGATAATTCGGTGGCTCTCCTGTATGTCGGTCAAAATTCGGGTAAAATTAAATTAGCTGGTTCTCCCTTCACTGACGAGAGCTACGGCATAGCTGTAGCTAAAAGTAAACCAGAGCTTCTTTCTAAAATCAATTCTGGATTGAAGTCTGTAATAGCTGATGGGTTAATCGATACTTATTCTATTAAATGGTTTGGAGCAGCAATAATACCTACTATAACCTGGGAACAAGCCAGAGATCCGCAGTACTTGAATAAACGAGTAACTGTTACTGGTCCGGTTGTTGCGATAGTCCCAGGATGGACTACCCATTGGCTAGTGTCTTTGGGCAAGCCATTTCCGGATGGATTCGATCTAGAGATTTATGATCCAACTCAATTTCCAGCAGACTTTCAAACCGCCTGGATAGGTAAAACCGCGACTGCCACCGGTAAGGTACAGATAGGCCAAATGCTAGCCAATAAAGGACTTCAAGTATTTAATATTCTGGATTCGTCACAACTTTTGATTGATGGACAGCCATCAGATGCCACGACCAGACCGGTTCTGCCAGCAGGTCAAATTTATTGGGACCAAGCCACTGATGCAAAGTACTTGAATAAAACCGTAACTATGATTGGTCCGGTTATCGGGACATATAAAGCGCATGATTTATCTTTGGTTTTAGGCACTACCATGCCGGTAGGAGAGTATGATATGTCACTAGAACCCGGAAATGTAGGACCAGGTTATTTCCTGGTTGGGCTTTCTAGCGCCACTTTCTGGCCTGACCTCGCCTCCATGCAGATGTACGTAGGTAAAACCGTGGCGGTAGGCCCCCAGGTACTCCAGGACAATCCTTATACTGGAAACCTTGAGCTTTCTATCCGGGATATTAAACTTATCAAGATAGTGCCGTAATAAATTGGCAAATAACTTTTAGTTGAATTAAGATTAGGGTTTTCCGATTATTTCTATAGTGCAGAATAACGGGGAGGGCAGGTAACACTGCTCTCCCCGTTTCTATTAGGTGTCATTCCCACCTTCTGAATTTAACAAGAAATTGGAAAGTAATACCTGATTAATAGATTAGAGTAGCTGATGGAGAATTAGATCAGTCTTTAAATGCCAGTTTCGTT
>JANYAV010000008.1 GCA_025361145.1 Dehalococcoidia bacterium
GGTTTTTGCAGGCTTTTCTCTTTCAGGAACCGGGAGGCAACAGCCTGCATAAATTTGATGCCAAATACGCTGTGAGGACCGATGCCCGATATCTCTTGCAATTCCTCAGGAGAAGCTTCTAAAACACCCCTCAGGCTTTTAAATCTGCGAATTGCTTCCTTGGCCTGGGGTTTACAGTCTGATAGCGGCTTGCCCAATGTGATCAGCAGTTCAACGATCTCATAATCCTGAAAGCCATCCAGACCGTATTTTAAGAATCTTTCCCTTAACCGTTTGCGGTGTCCCTTGGAGTCCTCTTTTGCTTCCATTAACAGTACTCCTTATAATTTTTCGGTTTTAACGTTATCAATACCCAGTATCTGCACTAAACGTTTTTTTAGGTCCGGGGAAGCATCGGTAGATTCCTTCATTTTCAGGTTTTTAATTTGATCTGGAAGAATAAGACGCAGATGGACTTCGTCCTTCCCGCTATATTGGTTAATTATCTCAATGACTTTGTTTAACATTGCTAGGTCTTTACTTTCGTCATCAGTCTGGGCCAAAGTTATAATTAGCTTTTGAGGTGCGGCTATCGGCATTGTGCTGGTGTCTTTATTTACGCTTGCTATACCGTTGTGCTCACCATTTTTGACCTTGCCATTATTGCCGTTGCCGTTAGTTGCGCTTTTTGTGTTTTCCTTCTCTACCAACAACCGGGTGGGTTTGGCTGCCGATTCAGGATTATAAATATCGACGGCGTCGCAATTGAACTGTACCCGCTCCTCTCTTATCTTAACCTTGCCCTCTATCCGCAGGAAATTGCCTGCTTTCCAGAGTTCTTTAGTATCTTCATAAGTCCTGGCCCAAACCATTACTTCCAGGGCAGAAACATCATCGGTAATTGTCGCTGCGCAAAAGGCCCTATGGCCCTTGGTAAAAAGCTCCCGGATTGAATCTACCATTCCTACTAATACCAGGCTTTGACCTTCCAGTTCTGCGTTTATTTGGGAAGGCAATATGGTGTTCTCAGTGTCTATCAGTTTAGAATATCGGGCAAAGGGATGTTCGGAAAGGTAAACCCCCATCAACTCCTTTTCCCAAAGCAGCTTCTCTTTAGCATCGACGTCTTCTCCGCCGAGTTCCAGACTGGGCATCGGTATAGGAGCCGACTGCCCGAAGAGGTCAAACATAGTGGATTGACCACTGCTTTTTAGCTTCTGTTCGGTCTGGGCCAGAGAAATCAATCTCTCAACACTGTTAAATAAAGCGCCCCTCAGCCCAAGGCAGTCCATCGCTCCCACCTTGATCAGGTTTTCCATGACTCTGCGGTTAGCGCTTTGTGCGTCTAAGCGACGGCAAAAATCTTCTATCGATTTAAATGGGCCGTTTTTATTTCGTTCAGCAATTATCGGTTCTATCGCGCCTTTCCCTACATTTTTCACCGCGGCTAGACCAAAACGAATAGCGGGTTTTTCAGCTTCTGCACTACTCTCAATGTTGAAATCCACCTGACTATAATTTACATCCGGCGCTAAAATGGTTATCCCCAGACGTTTGGCTTCGGAAACAGCCATGGCAATTTTTTCGAGATCGTCTATATTGGTCTGTAAAAAGGCCGTGATATATTCAGAAGGATAGTTAGCCTTGAGATAAGCCGTCTGATAGGCAATTAAGGCATAACTCACGCTATGCGCTTTGTTAAAAGCATAACCTGCAAAAGGCAAAATCAGGGCGAAGATCGTGTTGGCGATTTCTTCGGAGTAACCCAGTTTGATGGCGCCGTTGATAAAATTGGTCTTTTCCTTTTGCATGACTTCAGGGATTTTTTTACCCATGGCTTTGCGGAAAATGTCGGCCTGCCCCAAACTGTAACCTGCGAATTCCCGCACAATAAACAATACCTGGTCCTGATAGACAATCACCCCATATGTCTCTTCCAGTATCTTAGCCAGTGCCGGATGTGGATAAGTGATGGGCTCTTCACCGTGTTTAGATTTAATAAATTTGGGAATATGCTCCATCGGGCCGGGACGGTATAAAGCCACCATAGCAGCGATATCGCTGAAGCAAGTGGGTTTGAGTTCCTTGATATAACGACGCATGCCGGAGCTTTCCAGTTGGAAAACACCGGTAGTCTCTCCCGCCGCTAAAAGATCGAAGGTCTTTTTATCGTCTAAGGGCAATTTATTGATATCCAGATTGACACCCCGATTAGCCAGGATGATCTCCTGTGCTTTGGCCAGAATGGTATGATTGGCCAGTCCTAGAAAGTCCATCTTCAATAGCCCGATCTTGGCGATGTTCTCCATGGCATATTGGGTCATCACCAGACCACTGCCTTCTCCCTTTGATACCTGCAAAAGGGGTACATACTTAGTCAGCGGCTCTTTGGAGATCACGATACCTGCCGCATGAGTGCTGGCGTGCCGGGCAACTCCCTCCACCCGCCTTGCAGCATCAATGAGTTTCTTGATAATGGGATCTTTGTAGATTTCCCTTAACTCAGCCACCTCTACCAGCGATCTGTCCAGTGTAACACCCGGTCCCAGGGGTATTAACCGCGCCACTCTGTCCACATCGCTATAAGGCATACCTAACGCCCGCCCGATGTCCCGCAGGGCCGCCCGGGCACCTAGGGTACCAAAGGTGATTATCTGGGCCACATGGTCAGCCCCGTATTTATTAGACACGTAGTCAATGACGTCCTGACGGCGGCGGTCTTCAAAATCGGAATCAATATCCGGCATTTCCTTGCGTTCTATATTCAGGAAACGCTCGAAAACCAGTTTGTGCTCAACAGGATCCAGAGGAGTAATACCCAAACAATGCAATACCAGGCTAGCCGCCGCGCTGCCTCTCACCCCTAAATAAATCCCTTTATTCTTGGCAAAGGTCAGCATATCCCAAACTACCAGGAAATAATTGGCGAATTGGGTTTTTTCAATTACTTCCAATTCATACTGCAACCTCTGTTCCAGTTCAGGGGTTGGGTTGGGGAACATGGTCTTGAAACCCCCAGTGCACAGGTCTTTCAAATAGTCCTGCGCGCTCTTACCTGACGGCAGATCTATTTCAGGCAGATGCAACCTGGAGAAATCTAACTTTAAATCGCACAGATCGGCGATAATTTGAGTATTTTCTATGGCTTCAGGTATATCCTGGTAGGCGTCGATCATTTCCTGGGGGTTTTTTAAATAAAAATAGTCTCCTGCCATTTTCATGTGTTTCGGATCATTGATGGTGGTGTTAGTTCCAACGCATAAAAGCAATTCATGATAAGGGGCATCGTCCTGGTTTATATAGTGAACATCATTGGTAGCCACCAGCGGAATACTCAGTGCTTGCCCTAAAGCAATCAATTCCCGGTTGACTTTCTCCAGTTCCGCTATGGGGAACCTCTGGATTTCTATGTAAAATTCTTTAAAGACCTTTTTGTACCAGAGAGCAGCTTGACGAGCTTCTTCGCTACGATTCTGCAATAGCAGTGCAGGTATTTCACCACCCAGGCAAGCTGTCAAGGCGATCAGACCTTCATTGTGTAGCTCCAACAAAGCGTGGTCTACTTTGGGTTTGTAATAGAACCCTTCCAGGTGGGCTTTGGTGGTAAGCTGCATCAGGTTACGATATCCGGTCAGGTTCTTGGCCAATAGTACAACATGGTAGCTGGACTTTTCCGCGGGCGTCCGGCTGGTATGGTCGTTCTGGGCTACATACAATTCGCAGCCAATGATAGGTTTTATCCCGGCATCTTTGGCCGCTTGATAAAAATCAATGGCGCCATACATGACTCCATGATCGGTGAGAGCTAGACTGGTCATGCCCAATTCCTTGGCGCGTTTGACTAATAGAGGAATACGGCACATGCCGTCTAGTAAACTGTATTCTGAATGAACATGAAGATGGGTAAACATCAAGCGATCCTCGTAAAATTCTGACTTATTATAACACAGTAAAGACTTGTTTCGAATCGTCTATGTTGTCATAAAACCTCTTGACAGACAAGATTTATGAATTACAATAAGGATATAGCATTACTGATATAAATTAGATTTTAGAAAGAGTTCTAGAAAATGCCGCAAATCAGAATAAAAAAAGTACTTAAAACTTTAGGCATTACCCTAATAGCTTTGCCGGAGCCGTTTACTACACCTGTAGGAATTGTTATTTTATTTTTAGTCTTCGCAGTATACCATAAGAGAAGCCTGGCTAAATTCGGCGATCTGGAACTCCTCATCAAAAGGTCTATACAAAATACTGAGCCGGTTGGATTCAGACGCCATTTGAGCACGGAACATATTGCCATACAGCATCATATCAAACGACCTGCTGTGATGCCTCAAAATAATTCCTGGTTTGATAATCGTAGAATTTCCGCAAGAACTTTACATCATACCCTAAAGACCAGCTTCCCGCAGTATGAAGCCGAACAAGGGTTGTATTATAAGAATAGTTCCAATGCATCTGCCTTGCTAAAAGTAAAACCCTCAATCGAATTTCACAAGTTAAAGTCCTGTCTCTAACGGTGAAGTTAACTTATTATCATTAGGTTTGTAGATTAGCCTTATGTTGTGTTTCTATTAACGGGGCTGTAGCGCGACTCTATCGCCAATACTTTATTCAATCGTCGCAGGTATTTTCCCTGATTCAAAAAATCGGCTTTAAGAAAAGAGGCAATTAACTCTTTAGCCATTTCTACACCAATTACCCTGCCGCCCAGGCACAACAGATTCATATTATCATGCTCCACTCCCTGCCTGGCCGTATATGTATCCTGACACAGAGCTGCTCTGATTCCGGGAATTTTATTAGCCGCAATTGCCGCTCCCGCTCCGCTGCCGCAAATCATGATGCCGCGTTCAGCCTTGCCTGTATTAATAGCCTCCGCGCTATATTCTGCGAAATCAGGATAATCGTCTAGCGCGTTAAAAGTTTTAGCACCCAGATCTAATAATTCTATGTCCTGAGTTTCTAACCAGCTAATTAAGTCCATTTTCAAAGCGAAGCCGCCGTGATCGGCAGCTAAAGCTATCTTCCGCATCTTATTCCCCTGCTAATAACCTCTCAGCTTTGGTAACTACATTAGCGACGCTTAAACCGAATTTCTCGAAAAGCACCTTCGCCGGTGCTGAACTGCCAAAATGGTCTAACCCGATTGCCAGACCTTTTGAACCAAGATAGCGTTCCCACCCCAGGGTCGCTCCCGCTTCTATCGAAATTCGGGTCTTTATTTTTTCCGGCAGCACTGCTAGTCGATAGTGTTCCGATTGCTCCGCAAATATTTCCCATGAAGGTAAAGAAACCACTCTAACTTTTATGTTCTTGGATTCCATAATTTCCGCTGAGGCCAACGCAATTGAGACTTCAGATCCTGTTGCCATCAATATTATGTCAATTGTTCCTATCGCATCTTTTAAGATATAACCGCCTTTGCCAAGATTTTCTGCTGGTGCCAGCTTTTTTCTGTCCAATATCGGCAAATTTTGCCGACTTAGTATCAAAGCGGTCGGACCACTTCGACGCTCCAGGGCTACTCGCCAGGCCTCGGCAGTTTCGGCAGCATCAGCCGGGCGAATAACAGTTAGGTTGGGTATTAGGCGTAGGCTCATTAATTGCTCAATCGGTTGATGGGTAGGCCCATCTTCGCCAATGCCAATCGAATCGTGGGTAAAGAGATAAATAACCGGCAACTTCATAACAGCCGATAAACGAAGCGCCGGCCGCAAATAATCAGAAAATATCATAAATGTAGCTAAAAATGGGCGGAATCCCCCATGCAGGGCTATGCCATTACTGATCGCTGCCATCGCATGCTCTCTTAAGCCGTAGCGAATATTGCGTCCTGAAAAATCTCCAGAGCTGATATCCCCTGATCCTTTCAGATAAGCTCGGGTAGAACCGGCTAGATCGGCGGCCCCTCCTATCAGGTCGGGAATTTTGTCAGCCAGATTGTTCAATATAATACCTGAGGCTTCCCTGGTAGACATAGCCGCAGCCTCAGTTTTAATTCCGTCCTCTAAGCAGGTATCTCTACCAGAATATATTTCTCCTGAAATAGCCCGCGCTAACTCGGCTGCTTCTTGGGGGTAAGCCTGTGTATAATTGCCGATTTGGCTTTGCCATTTAATATAAAGCGTTGTACCCCGTTCTCTGGCCTGACGGCAGTGTTCGAGAACTTCCCCTGGGACAAGAAATGTCTCAGCATAATTCCAACCCAGGTTCTGTTTGGTCAGCTTGACTTCTTCATTTCCCAGCGGCTCGCCGTGAGCTAAATTAGTCCCTGCTTTATGCGGGCTCCCGTAGCCAATCGTAGTTTTACAGATAATCAGATGAGGTTGATCTGGTTTAGCTTTAGCAGCTGCGATAGCCTGACTCATTTCTTCTAAATCAAGCCCATTAATGGGTCCCGTTACCTGCCAATTACTAGCTTCAAAACGTTTTTTGATGTCCTCTGTGAAAGAAACAGTCGGGCCGTCCTGCTGGATGCCATTTGAATCATAGAAGTAAATCAACTTTCCCAACTTTAAATTGCCAGCTAGCGAGGCGGCTTCGTAGGATATCCCTTCCTCTAAGTCGCCATCGGAAACCAGGGCATAGGTATAGTGATCTATTATCTCAAAACCCGGACGGTTGAACCTTGCCGCCAGTTTGCGTTCAGCGATGGCCATACCCACTCCATTGGCAAAACCCTGTCCCAGGGGCCCAGTGGTAGCTTCAACCCCTGTAGTCACACCGTGTTCCGGATGACCCGGCGTTTTACTGCCCCATTGCCGGAAGTTTTTTAAATCATCCAATGAAAGGCCATAACCCGTCAGGTACAACCATGAATATAAAAGCATAGAAGCATGACCGGCTGAAAGCACAAATCTATCTCTGTCAAACCAATCAGGATTAGCCGGACTATGTTTTAAATACCTGTCCCAAACTACATAAGTCAATGGTGCGGCGCCCATCGGTGTACCCGGATGCCCTGATTCGGCTTTTTCTACCGCGTCCACACTTAAAAAACGGATAGTATTAATACATAAAGCGTCCAAAGCAGGATTTGTCATCAGCACCTCTTTTTTTGGTCTGCACGACCATCTATCCTATTCATTCTAATAGGATAACCTGCTTTTTGTTGGCGAACTTATTTATTTTAAGGTCAATACGGGGAAAAACACCTGCCAGGCCAAGAGGGCCTTGGCAGTGAGACTGAGAATGATATAAACTTTTTCGCCAAATAGATAATCCCGCCAGGGTCCCACTTTCTTATACTGTAATATCATATTAACGGCGAAGCAGTTAAAGAAAACGAATAGCGAGGCCACTATCCCGTAAACGAAACCGGGGGGAGACGCTTTAAGGCCAGGAGCCCAGACATATATCACAATGGCAATCCAGGGAATAATGCCTGCGAAACTACCAAACCAGAATGATAGTAGGTTTGGCTTACCGGGTTTTTCATATTTTTCTTGCAACCCACCGAAGAGAATCATGCTGGCATTAACGCCGAAGATGGCAATTAAAGCGGCTATATCGCTGATGCCTGTTATTTGGGAGATCAAGACTATCATTATGGATGAACTGAAGAAGTACTCAATCCAGCGTCCGTAGTTACGGCTCTGCAGTAGATTGCGTTTGTACCAGGGGAAGACTAGAGGTGACGCAATAAGCAGCAGCGCTGCGGCTGAAATAGCCAGAAAGGTAAAAACACCCCAGCCCGTGGGGATATTAAATAGATGGTGAAGAGTAGGCGCAGTACCGGGAGGGCCTTCCATAAAAGTTGCAGTGACAGGAAGAGCGAACTTGTTAGTCAGAACCGCGATCATAATCGCCTGGATTGCTAAAATTAAACCTACGATGATGTTCCAGGTACGTAAACTCTTAAGTCGCCGTTCCAAAGATTTATCAATGGCCATAAATTCCTCCTTAACGTAATATCTGGGTAATTACCCATATACTACGCAGGAGGATCAGTTAAAGTCAATAGCTTTTTAATAAGAAGGAAACCTTAAAGGCTAACCTTGGCTTTTTAAATACCTATCTATGTCCGCGGCGGCCCGTTTGCCGGCGCCCATCGCACTGATGACGGTAGCTGAGCCAGTTACAATATCTCCGCCCGCCCAAACCTGCTTCTTCTGGGTCTGGCCGTTAATCTCATCTGTTACCACTGTGCCATGACTGGTAGTCTGTAAACCCTGTGTGGTAGCTGCAATCAGGGGATTAGGAGTCGTGCCTAAAGCCACAATCACCACGTCTACTTCCATCATGAACTCACTGCCGGGTTTCACAATCGGTCTTCTGCGCCCGCTGGCATCAGGCTCACCCAGGGCCATCTCATAACATTCCATAGCCTTAACCGAGCCCTGTTCATTGCCTATGTAGCTCTTGGGATTGGTTAAATATTTAAAGATAATGCCTTCCTCTTCCGCATTCTCGGCTTCCTCACGGCGGGCAGGCAGTTCATCTTTAGAGCGACGGTACACTATGTACACTTTTTCCGCACCCAGTCTTAGAGCGCAGCGAGCTGAATCCATGGCGACGTTGCCGCCGCCGATCACAGCCACATTTTTACCTACTTTGACAGGAGTATCATATGCCGGGAACTGGTACGCCTTCATCAGGTTAACCCGGGTTAAAAACTCATTGGCGGAATAAATTCCGTTCAGATTCTCACCGGGAATATTACTAAACATCGGCAGGCCCGCACCGGTACCCAGGAAAACCGCATCGTAACCGTTGCTCAACAATTCATCCACGGTGTCTAATTTGCCGACGATAGAATCCAATTTAATCTCTACACCTAATGACTTAACAAAGTCCACTTCATTCTGAACGATGGCTTTGGGTAACCTGAACTCGGGAATACCGTACATCAAAACTCCACCCGCCACATGTAAAGCTTCAAACATAGTAACGCTATGACCCAATTTCGCCAGATCCGCGGCGGCAGTAAGACCGGCAGGACCGGTTCCTACTATGGCAACTTTTTTCCCGGACGGCGGTGGTAAGGTTACTTTATTATCCATTCTAGCTTTATTGTCTCTTTCCCAATCGGCCACATATCTTTCCAATCGCCCAATGCCAATGGCCCCACCCTGTTTATTTAAGGTACATACGGCTTCGCATTGGGACTCCTGTGGACAAACCCGTCCACAAACGCCAGGTAAACTATTTTTATTTTTTAGCGCTTTGACCGCCTCAGGCAGATTGTCTTCTCTTAGGGCTTTAATAAATTCAGGAATATCTACACTTACCGGACAGCCCACTGTGCAGTTGCGCTTTTTACACTGAATACAACGGTTGGCCTCTTGCTTGGCTTGCTCCGGGCTGAAACCCAGGGCAACTTCTTTGAAGTTTTTCGCTCTTTCTGCAGGCTCCTGCCTGGGCATTTCCAAACGATTTAAATCTATCTTAGCCATATTTCTCCTTCGGCCTAATCCTCATTGTCGGGATTGAACTGTCTTCTGCTTAATATTGTTGTTTGTAATTTATATTTTATGGTTTCTTATTTGTACTTTACCTTTTGACCTTTGACTTTGACTTTACTTACTATGACACTGGCACTGCGATTTGGCCATAGCGCTTTTTTCTTCTGTGGCGTAACCTTTCGCCCGGGTCGCCATTAAGTTCCAATCTACCTTGTGGCCATCAAAGTCCGGCCCATCTACACAGGCAAATTTGGTAGCGTTATCTACAGATACCCGGCAGCATCCGCACATACCCGTACCATCTACCATCAGCGGATTCAAACTCACAATAGTCTTTACCCCAAAAGGTTGAGTAGTCAGGGCGCAAAATTTCATCATAGGAATTGGACCAATCGCGATCACTCTATCTATCTTTTGACCAGAGGCTAATAATTCCTTTAATGGTTCAGTTACCAAACCTTTGCGGCCGTAAGTGCCGTCATCGGTGCACACGGTCAATTCGTCGCTGCAAGCCCGCAGGTTTTTCTCCCAGAATAGAAGATCTTTATTCCTGGAACCCATGATAGAAATAACCTTGTTACCGGCTTGTTTTAAACCTCTGGCAATGGGTGTGATCGGGGCCACACCTATGCCCCCGCCTACACAGACTACCGTGCCAAATTTTTCAGTATGAGTAGGTACTCCCAGGGGACCCACGAAATTTTCAATCGAATCACCAGCATTTAAAGTAGCTAATCTGCAGGTTGTCGCGCCGGCTTCAGCAAAAACAATAGTTACGGTTCCCGCTTTAGTGTCCCAGTCAGCGAAAGTCAAGGGAATTCGCTCACCCTTTTCATCGATGCGGACAATTACAAATTGTCCTGGTTGAGCCTTTTTGGCCACTTCGGGAGCATTGATCTTAAAGAGGTGAACATTGGGCGCTAAATCCTGCCGTTCTACTATTTTATACACAGACTTGTATCTCCTCTAAATAACTCTTGATATTATTCACGTTCTACCTAATTTAGGATATTATGTAATTGGACATATTGATATGATAAATATCTTCGATTCTATATATAAATTAACACTATATTATACTTTTGCTCAACTGTGGCATACGATTATCTATTTCGCTGTTAATAGCACATTTTGCTATCAAAATAGAGGAATATATTTAGTAAAATTAAAAGGATAGGAGTGATAAATAACGGTAACATAAAAAATAGACATTGATCTTATCTTGTAGGAAGCCCAGGAGATGAAAGTCTGTCATATGTCTTTAGAAAGTGGTCTCCCTGGAGAGATTCGAACTCTCGACCACCTGCTTAGAAGGCAGATGCTCTATCCAGCTGAGCTACAGGGAGGTGACTATTAAAATTTACCATGTGCTCCCTTCAATGGTCAAGTTTAACTCCCTATTATAAACAGTCGCCTCGACTTTGGCATCGAGGCGACCATATCTATATGACCGGGTCTTCTTTTTTAAGGCTGTATGGCTTCAAACCTCTGTACCACCGCCGCCCAATTCACTATACTCCAGAAAGCCTCAACAAATTTAGCCCGATCATTTTTATAATCCAGGTAATAGGCATGTTCCCAGACATCCAGCACCATCAGAATCGGAGTTCCAACCGGGAAATTGATGTTATGTTTTTCGATCTGCATGATGGCTAATCTGCCGGACTCTTTCAGGTAGGTTAAAACTGCCCAACCTGAGCCTTCCACAGAAGAAGCAGCTTGACTAAACTCTTTTTTAAATCTGGTATAATTGCCAAACTCAGCGTTTAAGGCTTCCACCAACTTACCGGACGGCTCAGCCCCTCCTCCCTTGCCGACTGGAGCCAGGTTAAACCAGAAAAGGTTATGTAAATCATTGCCTCCTAGGTGAAAGGAGAACTCTTTTAAAGTGGCCTTCATATCCAGATCGGTCCCGTCTGTTCTGGCTTTTTCCAATTTCGCCAATATATTATTAACGCCCGTTACGTAAGCCTGATGATGCTTAGTATGATGCAGTTTTAACTGTTCTTCAGAAATTTGCGGCGATAAATCATTATATCCATAAGGTAAAGCTGGTAGTGTGTAGATTTTAGGTGACATCTTGGCCTCCCCTTTATAATATTTACGAACTATATTTTACTTGCCGTTGAAGTATAATTCAAGACATTTTAGCAAACATAATCTCTCAATTTCGCTTTGTTTTGGGGATCTCTAAGAATTTTCAACGCTTTTAGTTCTATTTGCCGCACTCTTTCACGGGTAATGCCCAATTCACGGCTCACCTCTTCCAGCGTCCGCCCGTTGGCGTCTCCCAGACCAAACCTAAGTTCAATGACCCTGCGTTCTCGTTCGGGTAAAGTATCTATGATTTGCCTGATTTGCTGGCATAACATGGAATCCGCTGCTTCGTCTTCAGGTCTGGGTATTGATTGGTCTTCCACACAATCGCTTAACTGGTCGTCATCCTCACCGATCGGCATTTCCAAAGAGACAGGTTCCAATGACATGGCTTTGATCAGGTCTTTTACTTCTCCAGTAGTTATGCCCATTGTTTGGGAAAGCTCCTCATTGGTTGGCTTTCGTCCATTATCTTGAAATAACCTCTGGCGAGTTGCTGTTAGACGCTTTCCCGTGTTGACCATATGCACCGGTAACCTGATAGTGCGAGAACCATCTGCAATAGCCCGGCTAATCGACTGCCTGATCCACCAGGTGGCATAAGTACTGAATTTAAAATTACGGCGGTGATCAAATTTTTGTACAGTTCTGATCAAACCCAGGTTGCCTTCCTGTATCAGGTCTCCCAAAGAAAGTCCTCTGCCAATAAATTTTTTGGCAATACTTACTACTAATCTTAGGTTAGCAACGATCAGATGTTCCTGAGCTTCTCTGGATCTGGCTTTTATTTTTGCAAAATGCGCATCCAGGTCCTTCTCATGTGTCGCTAATATTCTACAAAAAGCTCCGGTTTTTATTTTTCTACTAAATTCAGCCATATTGCCGGCTTTGCCCACTTCAACCAACGTACCCCAATCAATCAACAGATTAGTTAATGACAGCTCCTTGATTGCATTTACAATCTTATCTGTTTCAATTCCTTGAATGTTTTTAAATATCTCGATCATTTGAGGATCGATGTAACCATCTATTGCCCGGTGGAGAGTGGGATGAACAGCTAATTGCCCAACAGTTTCGCAATCTTCAAGGTGGTTATAACGACTGATTGCTAAAAATAAATCTCCAAACTCACAAAAACGGGTCAAGATTTCTCTCGTTAATACTGAGGATATGATTACTTCAGAAGGGTCAGCTTTTAATTCCTGCTCCAGTTTTAGCAAATACTTGCCCTGTTCGATACGGCTGCCCAAGATTTTTTCTTCCGCCGCATTCAGTTTAGGGGTCTGTCCCATCTCAGACAAATAAAGATAAACAAGATTATCCATATCGGCAACACTGTTTAGTGAGATATTGGATTCACCTTCCGGCCAGTTATCTTCTACACGAGTTTCATTCTTAATAACATTTATATCTAGATTTTCTTCTATCTTGTTTCTATGAGGTTTTTCTGAAGTGTTGATTGTTCTGGCTTTAGTAGTCATAGGTTCCCTCCCAAGTGTAATCCCTTTTTCGATCTTCCACTCAAAGGTTACAAGTTTCTGTATTTTGTGAATATCCGTAGAGATACGCAAAATGCAAGAATAAAAACCGTAGTTTTATTCGATGTGTATCCGTAGTAAATAAATGAAAGAATTTAATAAGAGGGACTATTTAAACATTAGAAAGTGCCTGATTTAAGCCTTTAAGTTATCTTCAAGCAGCTCTACTGGTCTTGTTGAGCATTGAACATAAGTAGATACGGCCGGCCATAGCTTCTCTGATGGCTTTAATTATTTCTTCCGGTGGAGATTCTTTAAGCACGTAACATTTTACGCCAAACCTTAGGGCTTGTGAGACATAGGTGTCGCTATTCTGCATAGACAAAATCACGATCTGTGTCTTGGATCCGCGGTTATTCAGACAGAATGCAACCTCCAAACCATTCATGCCCGGCATAGCCATATCCAGAACCAGAATATCCGGTCTGATTTTTTCGACTAGACTGACAGCCTCCAGTCCATCTTCCACTTCACCCACAATATTAAAATCAGGTTCAGCACTGAAGAGTATCTTTAGACTTTTACGAACTAGATTATGATCATCAGCAAGAACAATAGTAATCACAGTAATACCCGCTGATAAAAGACGCCGCTTCTCAAATCTTGCCTCTTATTGCTCATCTTAACGTTTATATTATGAGGCTGTAGAATGTAGATTGTAATACGTAATGATACGCATTTTACATACTGGCAGGTTCTTGATAATTGCGAAGGTTTTATACGTAGATTCGAAGAAAGAAGTTAAATGAAAGATTAATTCTGACCGGGGATGAGCCCTCTTTGGATGGCAAATTGAATTAACTGAGAATGATTATGTAAGCTAAGCTTCCGCATGAAATTTGTACGATGAGTTTCAACAGTTCTAGGACTTATATAAAGACGGGTAGCTATCTCGTTATTGGTGCTCCCCTGCGCAGCTAATTGTAAGATTTCCCGTTCTCGGGTAGTTAACTGGTCATATGAATCCATGGTCTGTATTTCTGTTTTTTGAGTATAAGCCTCGATGGCTCTTTCAGTTAATGGGGAACTCAAATAACGCCGCCCACTATATACTTCACGAATCGCCTTTACCAATTCTTCCGGTGGAGATTCTTTAAGAATATAAGCTCTGGCTCCGGAACGCAGAGCCTCCAGTACATAAGCCTCATTGCTATGCATTGAAAGAATTATAATTCCCAATTTCGTATTCTTCTTGGTTATCTGCCTGGTTACTTCTAAGCCATTGATTCCAGCCATCATAAGATCCAATACCAATACGTCTGGTTGAAGTTGCTCAACCATTTTTACAGTTTCAAAGCCATCTCCAGCTTCACCCACGACTTTTAAATCTGGCTCTACGCTTAATAAAGCTTTGAATCCTTTTCTTACTATCTGATGATCGTCAGCCAAAATTATTTTAATCATAATACATCTTTCGGTTAAGTAATTCTCACCCACTATACGACCCTTTGTCAATAGCTCTTATCGAATAAGATTTTGTTTCATCCGATCTTATACGTTATAATATTTCCAAGAAGTTACACTGTGTCAAGAATGACAAGAATGGAGTATTGAAAATGATTAGAGCGGCAATAGTTGGAGCAACTGGCATCGTCGGACAACAGTTCATTGTTGCGCTACAAAACCATCCCTGGATTAAAATAGCTGCGTTGGCCGCCTCAGAAAGATCGGCTGGCAAGATATATAAGGAGTCCATTACTGATCCTAAAAACGGGGCTTTCAAATGGTATTGCGATGAAATCTGCGATACAGAAATTCTTAGAATGCCTGTCCAGAATGCGCTGGAGATGGATATTTCCGGTATTGATTTGGTCTTTTCTGCTGTTGAATCTGATCAGGCCCAGATCCTTGAACCTAAATATGCTGCCACCAAACCCGTCATCAGCACCGCTTCAGCCTACAGGTACGAGCAAGACGTCCCTATCCTGATCCCTGGTATTAACTCAGAGCAAATCGCTCTTCTGGATAAGCAGCGCAAGGCTCGAGGTTGGAAAGGCTTTATTACACCTAATCCAAATTGCACAACCATTGGCATGGCTATTACTTTAAAACCCATTTTTGATGCCTTTGGTATTAAGATGGTGCTTATGACTTCTTTACAAGCAATTTCTGGAGCTGGGCGAAATCCCGGTGTAATTGGTTTAGACATTCTGGATAATGTTATTCCTTTCATCTCCGGTGAAGAAGAAAAAGTACAGAAAGAGACCCAGAAAATTTTAGGCACGCTATCAGAAAACTCTATCAAACCAGCTGATATACTTGTTAGTTGTACCTGCACGCGAGTTAATGTTCTTGAAGGACATACGGAGTCAGTTTTTGTCGCTACTCGCCAACCCTGCCAACCTGATGATGTGGCCAGGGTCATGCGTGATTTCAATCCGCTGAAGGATTTGGGGTTACCTTCTGCCCCAAAGCAAATGATCACGGTCAATTCCGACCCATTCAGACCTCAGCCCCGCCTTGATCGCAATACTGAGAACGGTATGTCAACTACCGTAGGCAGAATAAGGAAAGATCCCGCTCTTGAAAACGGCATTAAATATGTTTTGGTTTCCCACAATACTAAAATGGGAGCAGCCAGAGGCGCGACTTTAACTGCAGAACTTTTAATCAAGCAAGGATATATTGGTTAAGATGCCTAGTTGCTAGACAAATAGAAACAAGCTTCAAATTTAAATTTGAAGCTTGTTTGTTTTAAAAACTAAATTAGGCCATTAATTCGTTATAAGATACAAGCCAAATGTTATTCAGCTCTAAAATATTTCCAGTTAAGTCCACTTTTATTCCAGATTTCATAATCACATTTTACGCAGGTGAACTTAGTCTTTTCACCAGTACCTTCCGCTTTTATGTGCGACAGTTTCTTGCATTTAGGACAATAAATTTTTTTAGAGTTTAATTTTATCAACTGAGCGATCCCTCTCTTTTTTTGCTATTTATTACGGTAACACTTACTATTATATGATTCTCAGATTACCAATGCAATCTTGATCTCATTTTATCCCCTTAAATAGCAGGTTACTCATTGATCCTACTTTAATTCACTGCTAACTTGCATCTTGGAATTGTTTATCCCCAGGTTAACTGTTAACCTCCGTAGGTCCCGTATAAACGGAGTGAATCGGGATTGACTTTTACCATTTGCTTTATGATTTCCTACGCAAAATATTGCTTTAACACATCAAAATTCTTTTTTATGGCCTCTTTTCCCTGTATCACTCCAGGGTGCATATACGGATGTCCGCAAAACAAATATTCTAGATCCAAATTGGCCAATTTTTCAATACTGGCTTGCATAGCTCTTTCATCACCGCCGGGAAGATCCACCCTGCCCATACTTTGGTAAAAAACCACGTCACCTGCTGCTAAGGCTTTCTGCGAAGGCCAATACACTGCGACATGCCCGGGGGAGTGCCCTGGGACTTTAATGATTTCAATCTGTGTCTTAAGTGGTGTGGACAGATTTAATATTCCTTCGCCCAACTTTATGTCAATAGGGCTTGCCCCGCCGAAAATTTTATAAGTACTTATCTCATCTTTATGTATAGCGATAGGGATCCCAAATGATGACCTGAATTTTGCCGCTGATTCCACGTGATCAGGATGCGCATGTGTCAAAATTATCAAGCCGATATCTTCTGATTTCAATCCGTCAGATTTAATTTCATCGATCAAACGCTGGTAACCGTTTTCATGTAAATATGGCGTCACGATATGACCAGGATCAATGAGAATGTGCTTGTTGCCCTCGAATGCATTCGCAAATAAAAAAGAGTTGCAGTTATTATCATTTCCTTTCCAGATATAAGCAAAGAGGTTATCATTTAATTTCATGCTCAGCTCCCTAATTTTATCGCTACTAAAATCATATCTTACAACGCTTTTTTTCACAATTTCCCTAATTAATTGTGTTTACGGTTCTGTTATAATTAAAACTACTTATTTATGAATATTTTGGATAAAACCACAAAACCCATCCTAATTGGAACCTTTGTCATAGTTCTGGAAAATCAGAACGTATCTTATAATCTAAAACGCAGCTTGCGGGCCCGGCAGTTATGGCTGCAAATTCATCCTGAAAAGGGCTTGAGCGTCACCATGCCTCGCCATTACGACCATAAAAACGTACCTGCCTATCTGACCTCCAAAACCCGCTGGATATTACGCCACTTAAACCAGCTTAAGAATGAATTATCCTGCGCAGAGGTAGACACCAACGCGCCTCAAGTTCCGCTCTGTTATCAAGGTAGCCCTATTCAGTCTTTTGGGGAAGATCATAAAAAAACCTACAGCTTGCTTGATGGCACGCTGGTTGACTATCACGGGGTATTGAGCTGGCTGCAGCAAAAAGCGCTGAAGATTATTCCTGCCAGGGCGCTTCTATACAGTGGAATTATCGGCGTCAATTTTAACAAAATAAGTATTCGTGATCAAAAAACCCGCTGGGGCAGCTGTTCTCATAAAGGAAATGTAAATTTCAACTGGAGGTTAATTATGGCTCCTGAGGCTGTGCTTGATTATGTGATCATCCACGAGCTATGCCATTTAAAACGCATGAGTCACAGCAAGGCTTTCTGGAATGAAGTTACCAAATATTGTTCTGACTGGAGAGATCAACGCCGCTGGTTAAATAAACACAGCCATGAGCTGCATCATTTCCACTCGAGTTCGGTGTAGAATTTACCGATATCCGCCAGACTCGCCGAGTCTGAAGCCTTGATAACCGGAATGCTCTTTTCCAGGGCTACGCGCTCGGCCATTTCAAAATCGCCCTTCAGGCTTGTCCCTTCCACAGCGTCTAATTTAATACTGGCAATTTTTTCCAAATCCAAGGGATTGACCAATCCTGGTTGTGCCAAAATCATCACCCATTCTTTGCCCTGGAAAAAGGGTAACCGCCGTCGGTAATAATCAGGAATATAAATATGCAGCAGCTTCTGCCCGGCATAGTCCAATTCTTCGCCGGGCAAAATAATCAATTTTTCATCTTTAAAATGATCGAGGATTTCCAAGGTGGCTACCCAACTGTGGTTAAAGTTGTTGTGCTCGGTAATGGCTATCCCGTTTAATTCTGCCTTTGAGACTGCCTTAACAATCTCCTCTATAACTCCGCCTTTAATATCTTTGATGCCCTTAATCCCGAATTTTGACTTGAGGGCTTCAATCGGGTGGGTATGAAGATCTATTTTAACCGTTCTTGCCATTATTCACCTATCACAAAACCTGGAAATATATTTCCCTTAATTTCATTGTACCACCGCTTGTTATGGGTTGCATTCCATTCGGCAACCATACACCGGTAAAATACGATCGTCCATATAAACGTGGCGACCCTCCAAGGCTAATCTACCACGGGCAATCAGATCATGGACTGCAAAGGGATATATCTGCCAATCACCCTTTTTCTTCAAAGAGTCCTGTAATAATCGGCAAATGTCTTCCATGTACCTCTTCATTTCAGGACTGGATTTGGCATTGAACTCCTCATATGTAGAGATACCTTTGGAGGTGACGAATCTTTCTATCTCCTCAAATTTAGTTTTCAGATTGGTTTGATTGGCAGAATCCTCTTCTGCAATTGTTTCACGTACATAAAGTGGGGTTGACTGCACCATTACTGGCCCTGTATCTCCGCCTTTATCGACGATAAAGGTCGTTGACCTGAGGCTACTTTCACCCGCGATTATAGCTCTGGCTGCCGGTATCCAGTGTAATCCGGCATACCCTTTGACCGTGTCTCCCGGGTGTACGTTAATAACCCGCGGATAATATCTATCGATAAACCAGGATGTATGCCAGAGATCGTAACCTGCCAGGCAGACTAGATCTGGTTGGCTCTTTAATTCGGCTTCGATTAAGCGTACTGCCTCTTGTTCATAAGCCAGTCTTTCCGGGCAATCCGCGGGCACCTTGCCGGGACCATATTTTAATCTAGCTTCTTTCATATAAGGCAAGTGATTAAGTTCAATTATTTTGTGGTGGAAGTGATGCGCAATTGTCAAAGCTCCGCATTCAGGACGATTTGAAAAGACCAGATAATCGTGATCCGGATCGCGTTTCACTATCTCCCGGTAATTAGTACCCGACCCTGAGACGAAACACACGATTTTCATTCTTTTCCCGGATTTTTGCGGATCGTAAATCAGCTCTCTCACCTGACTATAATACCATCCCTATAATTATTTGTAACCACTTGTCTTGAGATACCAGTTCAAGTGTAGGAATGCATAAGCTAAAACTTCTTTGGTGCTTAAAGTTATTTCATAAGCGGAAAACCCTGAAACTTAATAACCTATAAAATAAAGCGGGATAGCTTAAAGCTATCCCGCAGTAAATTTTTCAGTAGTTTTTAGTGAAATTCAACAGAACTGACCTTGTCCAATTTTTCAAAATTATGCCATGAATCAATCCAGCGTACAGTTCCAGACTTAGAACGCATAGCGATAGATTGAGTCCGGGCTCCACCGGTATGATAACGCACACCTCTTAGCAACTCTCCGCTACTTACGCCGGTTGCCGCGAAAAAGACATCATTACTACTTATTAAATCTTCAGTTTTGTATACTTTTTCCAGGTTTACACCATCAATAACCGCCTGCTTTCGCTCTTTTTCGTCACGCGGCCAGGCCTTACACTGGATCATACCACCCACACATAGGATAGCTGCCGCGGTAAGAACACCTTCAGGTGTACCACCAACCCCCATCAAAACATCAACATCAGTGTCTGGCAAAGCCGCTTGAATACCAGCCGCCACATCGCCGTCAGATATCAATTTTACCCTGGCGCCAGCGGCTCGGATTTCGGACAATAACTGTTCATGTCGCGGTCTATCCAGTACTACCACGGTTATCTCTGAAACTTTGCGTTTTTTGGCTAAAGCCACATTTTTAAGATTATTAGCTACCGTGTCATTGATATCTATGGCATCTTTAGCTTCTGGTCCAGTTATGATCTTATTCATATAAACAAACTGGCGAGGACAATGGATAGTACCACGAGCAGACAGAGCAACACATGATATCGCACCAGGCAACCCCCTGGCCACAAGTGTAGTACCATCTACAGGGTCAACGGCTATATCCGCCTTTAAATCCGAACCATCTCCAATCCTCTCTCCAATAAACAGCATCGGAGCTTCGTCTTTCTCACCTTCGCCGATTACTACAATGCCGTCCATGCGCACGTACCCCAGTACCTTACGCATCGCATTAACTGCTGCCTGATCAACCAGGTTTTTATTACCCATACCCAGATATTTGGCTGAAACCAGAGCAGCTGATTCGGTTACCCGTACCAGTTCCATAGCAATATTACGCTCAAGGGTTACGTTACTATTATTATTTATATTTTTCATGTCCCTAGTTTACTACAAAATTTTAATGAATGCTACAGGTTTTATGCTACTTATTTTTTAACGATATGTTATGTTAAAATACTTTCAGAGGGCTAGTCCATTATGGCTAGCTCTATGGTGTTTTGGAGAAAGTAGAATATTGCAAACCGATTTAAGCCTGCTGCTTAAGCTTATTGACGAGTTACCCTCCTTCAAAGAATTACTGTTTAGAATAAAAGAATCCGGAGACAAAGATATTCAAGTCTCGCTGCTGGATGCGGCCAAGCCGTACCTGATTGCTTCTCTCTCTAAGAAACTGCAGATACCAATTCTTGTGGTTACCGCCCAACCGGAAAATGCTAAGAGTTTATTTGAACAAATCGCTTATTGGTGCAGTACCAGGGATACCTATATTTTCCCTGAACCTGATACACTACCATATCAACGCACAATTGCTGATTATTCGGTTGAACAGGACCGCTTACAAGTCCTTTCTGCGTTAATTGACTCTAATAAGAAAAAACAACCTTCTTTAGTGGTAGCCTCAGTACCAGCCGTTATGCAAAAACTAACGGACGTCAGAGAATTTGTCGCAAACTGCAGTACTATCCAGGTTGGTATGCAAATTGATCCAGTAATCATGATGAGCAATTGGGTATCGCTGGGTTACCAGATGGAGAATATGGTCGAACAGCCTGGTTCTATAAGCCGTAGAGGTGGGATCGTGGATATCTTTCCGCCGACTTCGGATTACCCCATAAGATTGGAGTTTTTTGGCAATACTATCGAAAGTATGCGGCTCTTTGATACCGCCACTCAAAGATCCTTAAAAGTTATCACCCACTTAAACATAAGTCCGGCATCTGGAATATTACCGGTGAAAGACAATACTGCCTTGATCGAATCTTTGAGTAAATTACATTTGGCAGCCTGTAATAACGAAGCAAGGCAACAATACGAACAAGAAATATCCTTGCTTTCCAGCGGACAAAAACCTGCTAATTTAAACTTCTATGTGCCATATTTCAATAACGACACCCTGTTCGACTACCTCTCTAAAGACGCTCTTATAATTCTGGATGATATCAATCAAATTAAAAAGGAAATAATCTATCTGACCGATGAGTCTGAAGAAATGCGACGGCAAAAGATTGAGAATGGGGAATTGCCGGATAATATTCCTCGGCCATTCTTTATTTGGCCGGAATTAGAAATGTCCCTCAATTTAAGAAAGTTAATTTCTTTGAGCCCCTGGGGAACACCAGAACAGTTTAGCCTACATCATCTAGATTTTTCACAAGCGGCAAATTACACTGGACGTTTAGCTACCTTAATCGAAAAATCGAAGGACTTCGTTAGACAAAACAAGCGGCTTATATTTATAAGCAATCAGGCTGCCCGCCTATCAGAACTTTTCGAAGAATCTGATATATTGGCGCCCTGTTTAAATGAGATTAAAATCTTGCCTTTGCCTGGGACTATCACTCTGATACAGGGTTCGCTCGCGGCAGGTTGGATAATGGATGATACCTATCTACTGACCGACCGTGAAATCTTTGGTTTTGTAAAAGAAAGACGGCTGCTCAAAAAACGCCCGATAAAAAAGCACAAACTTCTGGTAGATATCAAACCCGGAGATTATGTCGTTCATGTTGAACATGGTATTGGCCAGTTTAACGGAATTACAACAATCTCCACCTCTAATACTCAGAAAGAATATCTGGTTTTAATTTATTCAGCAGGAGATAAGCTCTACGTGCCTACCGATCAGATAGACCGGGTAAACCGTTATATCGGCGCCGGTGAAGACACTCCAACTTTAAGCCGGTTAGGTACTCAGGAGTGGAACCGCACCAAGCAAAAAGTTAAGGGCGAAGTTGAAGAAATCGCTGAAGATCTTTTAGAGCTTTATGCTGCACGAGAGGTCGTTTCGGGTCATGCTTTTTCGCAAGATACCGTTTGGCAACGAGAACTGGAAGCCTCTTTCCCTTATATCGAAACACCCGACCAAATCAAGGTCCAGGAAGAGGTAAAAGCTGATATGTCCAGAGAAAAACCTATGGATAGACTGGTAGTTGGCGATGTAGGTTACGGTAAGACAGAGATCGCAGTACGAGCAGCTTTCAAGGCGGTTATGGACAATAAGCAGGTGGCGGTTCTGGTTCCAACTACCGTGCTGGCCGAACAGCATTACCTGACTTTCAAGCAGCGTATGACCGCTTATCCGGTCACTATTGAAGTCCTTAGCCGTTTTCGGTCGCCCAAAGACCAGAAAAAAGTAATCGCAGAATTATTGAACGGCAATGTTGATATTTGTATCGGCACCCACCGTTTGTTACAAAAAGACGTGGTTTTTAAAGATCTTGGTTTGTTAATCATTGATGAAGAGCAGCGATTTGGAGTCACACATAAAGAACATCTGAAACTTTTACGAAAACAGGTGGATGTTCTTACCCTAAGCGCTACTCCTATCCCCCGTACATTACACATGTCAATGGTAGGCGTCCGAGATATGAGCCTTATCGAAACCCCGCCAGAAAACCGATTGCCCATCCGAACATATGTGGCAGAATATAACGATCAACTTATTAAAGAGTCCATAATCAGGGAACTTGAACGCAACGGCCAGGTATTTTTTGTGCATAACCGCGTACAGGGAATCTCGTTAATAGCTGAGAAATTAAAGAAACTGGTCCCGGAAGCCAGGATAGATATTGCGCACGGGCAGATGCCGGAAGAACAACTCGAGAAAGTTATGTATAACTTCCAGCAGGGCGAAAGCAATGTACTGGTATGTACCACCATCATCGAATCAGGATTGGATTTGCCCAATGTGAATACACTTATCGTTAATCGGGCGGATCGTTTCGGATTGACACAGCTCTACCAGCTGCGTGGCAGAATCGGCCGCGGTAGCAATCTAGCCTATGCCTATTTTCTCTATGATCGGGACAAACAATTAAATTTTACCGCCGAAAAACGACTCAGGACGATCTTCGAAGCCACTGACCTGGGGGCTGGACTCAGCATCGCCATGAAGGATCTTGAAATCAGAGGGGCCGGCTCGTTATTAGGTATGCGCCAGAGTGGTGTGATTAGCGCGGTTGGTTTCAATTTATATACAGATTTATTGGCCCAGGCAGTTGAAGAACAGAAAGCCAAACAATCTGGTGCTAAGAAGCTGACGCCTACGCTTAAAAGACCTGATCCATCAATCGATTTGCCTCTTAAAGCCTACATTCCTGATGATTATGTAAACGATATTGATATGCGTTTGAGTATATATCAGAAACTTACGAGTTTAAATACCCCGGACCAGGCTGCGGATTTATCTCAAGAACTTCTGGATAGATTTGGCCCGTTACCCGTTGAAGTTCGAAATCTGCTGTATGTCCTAAGGTTAAAAACAATTGCTTTAAATACTGTAATAGATTCTATAGCCACTAACGAAAGCATAATCACCATTCGTCTTCTGCCCGGATCCATGATAAAGCGGGAATGTCTGGGTTCCATGTACCGGTATGGTCCTAAAATCGGCATATCCCAGCTTAGCATCAATATCAAACGTATGGGTAAAGACTGGCAGAACATATTTGAGGAACTTTTAAAATGCTTATAATACCCTCTAATTAACATGCAGGTATCCGTAAGTGCTAAAATGGTACTAGGCAGTACATAGGTTCGACTTTAATAGGAGTCTGGTTTGAATATATTACTGGTTTATCCCCAGTATCCAGATACATTTTGGAGTTTTAAGCACGCACTAAGATTTGTTCTGCGTAAAGCTGCCTTCCCTCCATTAGGCCTTTTAACCGTTGCAGCGATGCTTCCCAAAGAATGGAATAAAAAACTGGTAGATATGAATGTCCATTCTTTAACTGATAAAGATATAAAATGGGCTGATTATGTTTTTATAAGTGCCATGGTGGTCCAAAAGAATTCGGTTAACGAAGTAATCCACAGGATCAAGAAACTGGGTGTAAAAATTGTAGCCGGTGGTCCGCTCTTTACTACCGAACCGGAGCAATTTGAAGAGATTGATCATCTGGTTTTAAATGAAGCCGAGATTACCTTGGCGCCATTTTTAAACGATCTTGCGGCGGGTGAAGCCAAACACCTATATAGCACTACCGAACATCCTGCGATTACGTCTACCCCCACCCCTCTTTGGTCGCTGGTCAAGATGAGAAACTACTCTTCTATGGCCCTCCAGTATTCCCGCGGTTGTCCTTTTAATTGCGAGTTTTGCGATATCACTGTTTTGGATGGTCGCATCCCTCGCACCAAAAACACTTCCCAACTATATGCTGAGATGGAAGCTATCTTTAACCAGGGATGGCGCGGCACTTTATTTATTGTCGATGATAATTTTATCGGCAATAAAAGCAAGCTAAAAGATGAAATTCTACCCGCGTTAATCGAATGGCAGGCCAGAAGGAATCATCCTTTCTCGTTGCTTACCGAGGCCTCGATTAACTTGGCGGATGATGAAGAATTAATAAACATGATGACCAAGGCTGGATTTAATAAGGTTTTCATTGGTATTGAAACACCCAATGAAGCTAGTTTAACCGAATGCAGCAAGAACCAGAATACTAACCGTGATCTGGTGGCAGCTGTAAAAAATATCCATAACCACGGCATAGAAGTCATGGCTGGCTTTATCGTAGGTTTTGATAACGACCAAGCTGAGATCTTTAAATCTCAGATTAATTTTATTCAAAAAAGCGGTATAGTAACAGCTATGGTTGGTCTGCTAAATGCTCCTCGTGGAACTCGCCTGTATCAACGTATGAAAAAGGAAAACCGACTCGTAAAACAGGAGTTTACCGGTGACAATATGGATTTTTCTCTTAACTTCGAACCCAGGATGGACAAGAAAAAGCTAATCGAGGGTTACCACAACGTCCTAGATACCATCTATTCTCCCAAACATTATTATGAGCGGGTCAAAACTTTACTCAAGGAATATAAACCCCGCCGCCACCGCACTCAGACACCCAGTATTCCGACCTCTTTTAGACTATTTTGCGGACTGGCCAACTGCGTTTGGTTTGTCGGTATCAGAGAAAAGGGCCGAAAGTATTACTGGAGGATGTTCGCCTCAACCCTCTTTCTTAGACCTCGCACCTTTCCTATGTTTGTCACTCTAGCGGTTTATGGCTACCATTTCCGCAAAGTGATTAGTAAATGCGTTGAAGCCCCTGTTGCGAGTTTATTATAGTCGATATTGCCTGAAAAACCGTTAACAGAAAAAGAAGGCATTGTATTGAAACATTGCCTTCTTTTGTTTTAGTCAGATAAGTTTGATAAGGTATTAAATAATATTCATTAATTGGTCTAAACGGCTTATCCTTGGGCAGTCGGTGACCTCAGTGGTCAGATTGTACCGGTCTAACAAGACAGCACTGCTGCCGGCCCGTTTAGCCCCCAAGACATCGGACTTGTACTGGTCCCCGATGTACAACACCTCCTCAGGTTTGAGACCGGCTTGATTATAAGCTGCGTTAAAGATAGCTGCGTCAGGTTTCTCGGCCCGCGCCCCCTCTGATGTAACGATCACTTTTAGATATGGATCAAGCCCTAATTCGTTAATCAGTTTTACCACACCTTGATCGGCATTAGTAATTATTCCCAGAATATAATTTCTTTTCTTCAATTCATCCAGTAACGGTACAACGTCTTCAAAAAGAATAGTCCGGCTGTTGAACTGTATTAAAGCCTGGCGAATGATTTTTAAATTGATATCAGAGGAAGTTAATACACCTGCAGCACTGCTGATAGCCGAAGGATATAGTGTAAGCACATCTTCTATCTCGTAAAGATGTGTGAACTTAACCAGTCCTCTGGCTCTAAGAGAAAAGAATTGTCTATCTCCTTCTAACAGACCTCGATATGCCTGTTCAAAAGACACATCGAAACCTTGTTCTTTGAAAGCGCTGCGGTAAACTTCTTCACGGGGAGGATCGTAGTGGGCTAAAGTATTGAACCAGTCAAAGAAGATTCCTTTTATCACGTTATTCACCCATTAATACGGATTTTAAGGGTTTTTATTGACTACCATATTACTGACTGAACCTAGAACGCCGTTGATGAAGCGAGAAGAATTATTACTGCCGAAGCTCTTGGCCAATTCTACAGCTTCATTGATGGCAACCTTTACTGGGATTTTATTGTGGTGCAGCATTTCATAAATAGCTAGTCGTAATATATTACGATCTACCAGCGAAATCTGATCAAGCGGCCAAGCCGGCGCGAAATCCTTGATGCTCTGGTCAAGCAGTTCTTTTTTATCTAAAACACCGTGGATAAGCTCACGGGCGAACTGTCCTATTTCTTCAGAAACCTCAACACGTTCAAGGATATGCTCTAACGCTACTGTTTCAGTATGTTTAACAGAATCAATTTCATAAAGTACTTGTAAAGCCAATTCCCTGGCTTTGTGTCTTGCGCCTTTCATCCTTATACCACCCGAATACCCATTATATCACCCAAGAAGCTTTAGGTCACTTTCTTTTAAAATGGTTTATCTCAGGTTAAAATGCTACCAGCCGGCTATCAGGCCTCCATCCACACACAAGTATTGCCCAGTGATATACCTGGCCTCATCTGATGCCAGAAAAGCTACCGCATCAGCAACATCTTTTGGGGAACCCAAAAATCCCAGTGGAATGCGTTGGCTGTATTCTTCTTTAACTTTTTCCGATAACTTTTGTGTCATCTCAGTTTCGATAAAACCGGGGCAGACCGCGTTTACAGTGATATGACGAGATCCCATTTCTTTAGCCACCGATCTGGTTATACCGATTATTCCGGCTTTAGCCGCACTGTAATTAACCTGTCCGGGATTACCAATAATGCCTACAATACTGCTAATGTTGACAATGCGACCATAACGTTGCCTCATCATATATTTAAGGACCGCCCGCGTACATATAAAGACACTTTTCAGATTTACATTAATTACTGCATCCCATTCTTCGTCGGTCATGCGTAAAGTGATTTGATCCCGGGATATTCCGGCGTTATTAACCAGAATATCCAGTTTGCCGTAGGTCGCTACAATTTTTTCGATCATGGTATTAACCTCGGCTGACGAACAAACATTGGCTTTTATAAATAAACTTGGCTTACCAGCCGTTGTAATTTCTTGTGCGGTTGCTTCTGCCGAGTCCGCAACATCATTAATAATAATGGAGGCCCCGGCCTCAGCCAACTTTTGTGCTATGGCTTTGCCTATGCCCCTGCCGCTACCAGTTACCAAAGCAACTTTGCCTGTTAAATTCATATGTACCTCCATTTAAACGTTGGTATTTGACTGAATATTTTCCTTACTGTTAAAGCGTCTAAGCTATTATGTTCCCCAATTCGGCCAAAGTCCCAATATTTATGGTCCGGACATTTCTATCTATTCTTCTGACCAAACCGGTCAACACGTTACCTGCTCCGATTTCCATAAAAACAGAAGTCCCATTTTTCACCATGTATTCTACAGCACCTTGCCACTGTACACTATTAATAAGCTGATTTATTAGTTCTGTTTTTATATCACCAGCGAAGGTTAAAGGAACAGCGGTCACGTTAGCAACCACTGGTATCACAGCGTCTTTGAAATTTAATTTGTCCATCGCAGCAATTAAACCTTCAACCGCGGGCTGCATCAAAGGTGAATGGAAGGCTCCGCTAACTTGTAGAGGAATGGCCCTGGCGGCGCCTCTGGCTTTGGCAATTTCTAAAGCCTTGTCAATATTCTCTTTTACCCCGCTTATCACTAATTGGCTAGGACAATTGATATTGGCTAGCCAGGTCCCACTTTCCAGACAAATTTCTTTTACTTTGGTTTCATCCAGTCCAATGATGGCTGCCATAGCTCCCGGAATTTTTTGTCCCGCTTCAAACATAAGGCGGCCTCTTTCCTTGGCTAAATAGACTGCAGAAGGAAAATCCAAGACACCCGCTAGAACCAAAGCAGTATACTCACCAAGACTGTGCCCTGTTACATAGACTGGAGGAATGACCTTAGTTTTATCCACTAGCTGTAAGGCAGCTTGATACGTCGCTATACTCATGGTTAACAAAGCCGGTTGGGCATTTTTAGTTAGTCTTAATTCCTCTTCCGGACCTTCAAAACATAGTTTCGAAAGAGAAAATCCCAGTACTTTATCGGCTTCCTGAAATACTGAATGCGCAGCTTCGGAAGAATCATATAATTCCTTGCCCATACCAACTTTTTGCGAACCCTGACCGGGGAATATATATGCGATGTTATTAGTATCCGGCATTTCAAGCCTCCTTGAACACGCGCTATTCGGCTTCAGTTAAGAAAGATAATACCAGAAAACAATTTTCTAGAAACTGCGAATAACCACCAGGTACAAGAAACGGCTGAAACTAGTTCAGCCGTTGCCAGAAGTATAATTCAATTCTGGATAAAGGATAACATTTGCCAAAGAGGTGAGTTTTTACCATCTTCAGCATGACTTAAACCCTAGGTGGATTTCTTCTTGGGGGTCTCTATTTTTACTACTTCTTTGCCATTGTAGAATCCACAGACCATGCAAGCATGATGTGACCTCTTGGCGCTGTGACATTGAGAGCAAGTATCCATTGAAGATGCCACAATTGCTTGATGACCTCGTCTTTCTCTCTGACGTGATTTAGCGTATCTTCTCTTGGTTAAGGGTGCCATATTTACTCCGTTTCCTTTTTTCTTTTCTTACTTTTTTTACCCGCTTCTACCAGGTCTGTCAATTTAGCCCAGCGGGGATCTATTATACCTTTGTCGCAATCACAATGAGCCTTGTTTAAATCCCTACCACATATCTGGCATAAACCAGCACAGTCTTTGCGGCAAAGCGGCTTCATTGGTATCGCCAATAATGCATTTTGACGGATTGCCTCGTTTAAGTCAAGTATATGGTGCTCGTCGATTAGAAAACTATCCGGTTCGTCAGGAGTGTCAAGAGGATTGCCGCTCTTTATATCCAGACAAGGAAAATATTCTTCTTCGACATCGAAAGTTAATTTATTTTTAAAGGTCTTCAAGCACCTGCTGCATTCCATCGGTACTTTAGTCTCCACCGCCCCCTGAACCAGAACGCCCCGATGGGTTTTAGTAACCCTAAGAGTACCAGTCACGCGACTTTCACTTTCATCTATGATAAGGATGGGTTCATCCAGAGAGAAATCGCGAGTATTCCCAATAGACGCTTGTAATAACTGGGACACATTAACTTCCATATGTCCCTCCCAGAATTAATACCTAGTAATTATACTGAAAATTGAGCTTTTAAGCAAGATCATAGTTCTAATGATAATAAACTACCGAGGCTTAAAGCAAGGAGCTATTGCGATTCAGCTAAATATAAAAACGTTCAAAGAATAATAGCGGTTAGTTTCTGTTAGAAAACAAACGATAATATCCAGTTTATATTATATTAATCTCAGGTTAATTTAATTGGTTTTTTGATTATAAAGGCGCCGACCGCTGCCAGAAACTCTAAACATCCCTGCACTATAAATACACCCAGATAACTGCCGGTTTGAGTAAAAACAACTCCGCCACCCAGAGCACCTATAGCCATACCAACATAATGAAAGGCCATAACAACACCCAGAATCGTACCCATTTGTTTATAGCCAAACAAGTCTGCTGCTAGACCGGCTGCCAGAGGGGCTGTGGTGAACCAGCCTATCCCAAATAGAACCATCGCCAAATAGAGCAACCAGAGGGTTCCTCCTCCCACTAAAACGGCGATTACGATTGTGACGAAAGACAAACTCCTTACTAGATGGGTTAAGGATAAAACCCTGTTGCGCTTTTTATAATCAGAAAAGTGCCCAGCAGCCAGTACCCCCAAAAGATTTGCCCCCCCGATAATACTCATAAATACGGCGCCAATCATGGCAGAATAACCGATGTCTGTGGCAAAAATAACCAGATGGGTCATTATAAAACCACAGCCTATTCCGCAGATAAGCTGAGTTCCGGAAAGGAGCCAGAAAGCTACGGTCTTGGCGGATTTAGATAAAGCTAACCCGCTGGTATCGTGAGTCTTGGCTTGCGGAAGATCGCTAACCGCTTTTTGATAATCTTCAGTTAGTTCCAGACCGTCCGGTTCTAGGCCTATGTCCTGAGGCCGATTTTTAATAAAGGCCAACAATGGTAACAAGACAACCAGATTGACTCCAGCCCAGAAAATAAGACTTGTGCGCCATCCCCAGTGTAATATCAAATATTGGGCTAAAGGCGACAGTAAAAGTGTTCCAAGCGGGACGCCCGTAGAAGCAATCCCTAGAGCTCTTCCCCTGAAAACCACAAACCAGCGGTTAAGCAGCACCTGAGTAGCGTGAGTAGGTTTAAATTCATATAAAAAGCGCCCGATATAGATTTGCCAGAGGCTGCCTGCCATCCCATTAACCGCGGCTGAAGCAACTTGTGCCAAAATAGAAACGAGCAACATCAACCGAGGCCCAAAACAGTCAATCATTTTCCCGATGAATGGCGAGAGGATGGCCAAGGCAACAAGAACCACAGCGATTGCCAGAGATAATTCTGCTCTGGACCAGCCGAATTCATCCAGAATAGGCTTGAAATACAGGTTGACGGCAGTCCCGCCCAATAAAAAGGCCATTACCCAAGCAATGATTACCTGATACCAGCCGTAAAACTTCTTTGATCTGATCGCCTTTTCTGATTGTCGGTCTGATTCCAAACTATCTCCTATCAGGTTCGAATAGTCTTATTTACGCATGACCCGCCCAAAGAAAAGGGACTTTTCATCAAAAGATTTAGGGGACTTGCCCTTCATTTTTAAGGAGTTTTCCCAATATTCTTTGCCTTTTAGGGTATCTATAATGACTTCAGGGGTCGTCAATTCGCATAAATTTGTGAGCACCCAGGCTACTTTAAGTTCATCTACATTCAAGGCTTTGGCAATATCGGGAATACTATATTTGCCTGCGTGAGTATTAAGATATCGGGCTACTTCATTCCTTATTTCAAAGGGATATTCTTTCACATCAAATTCTTTGGGTATTTTATAGCTGGCCAAAATCTCACTCCTGTAAAATAAAATATTAACAATATTGTAACACAAGTATATCTGACAAAAAGAATATTAAAAAGCAGTCAGGCATAGCCTGCTTTTTAATTGTTGTTGCCTAATTATTTATTTTTCCCCGCTGTAGATATTCCCTTACGTCTATTTATGAGCAAAATAATAACCGGCAGAGCCAGACCCACAGCGATCGAACACAAAATTATCAACAGGTGAGAAAGCTCGAAGTATTTAATAATAAACTTATCGGTAAGAATCATATCCATTCCGACGTAGCTGATTACCATAGCCCCCAAAATAGGTATCCATCGGAATTTATCGATCAGACGCGAAATCAGGCCGCCGGTAGTCATCAGTAACGGCATGCTGATAAGCAAACCCAGAACCAGTAATAAATAGTATCCGCTTCCTGAGTCTCGTGTAGCGCTGCTAGCGGCGCCCGCCACCGAAAGTACATTATCCAGACTCATCATAAAATCAGCCATTAATATAATGAAAATAGCCTGTCTGAAATTTTCGGCGGTTTTATGCTGTTTTTCTTCAGCAGCCTCCTGGGAAGAAATGTCCAACTTTAACAACTTCCAGGCTACCCAGAACAACACAAGTCCAGCGAAGGCGGAAAGAAGTGGTATTCCCAGCAACCATGTCGCAATTAAAGTTAAAAGAATTCTCAGACCAATCGCGCAAGCTCCGCCAATAACGATGGCTTTGGTCCTTTGATTTCGGGGGAGTGAAGCAGCGGCCATACCTATAACTATGGCATTGTCGCCACTTAAGGTAAGATCTATTAATACGATCTGAAAAAAGCCCGCGATAAATTCCCAGTTCATTAGATTTCCTTCACAACATATTATCGAATTGGGGTTAAAATAACAACAAAACATTCCCAACCACGCAACTTTATAATTGGACGTTCCTTGCTTGACAGCCGTTTTTAATACAAACTGATACTAAACTAACATTTTTCTGCTATTTAGAATCCACCTACAAAGTCTATATATTGACTGTTCAGGATTTATCGTATATGTTAAATTAGTAAATCAAAATATACTAGTTTTACATTTATAGCCGGACAGATAAACTTTGAAAAATATTAAATTTTTGGGCCAAATTACCCATAGTTTTGAAAGCCCGGAGGATATATCCTCCCGGATGTACACCCGTAGAATTATATCTATTTTCGTATTGATCGTCGTTATGATTATCGTGGGTGGAGTTTTGTCATTTATTCTCCAACAGCAACAGCAGCAGGATAGTGTTCAGAATGATCTCAAAACCATCGCCGATCTCAAAATAGAACAGATATCAGCCTGGCGGCAAGAACGATTAGCCAATGCCGATTTTATGATGGAAAGTATTTTTTACGCTGAGGGTGTCGAGGAATGGATGAAATCTCCCACACCTGAACTGGAGGCCAAGATAAAATCCAGGCTTAATGTACTCAATAAGAGCTATCCTTACCAGGATGTTATTTTAACTGATACTGAAGGAAATATTATGCTGTCCCTCAACCAAACCAGGCAAATTGACCCTGAGACCCTCGCACAATTGCCTCTAGCTTTCAAAGATCATCTCTCCACCATGGTAGATTTTCATAAGTCGGCAATAGATGGGCAGCCTCATATTGATATCATCGCACCCATGTATATAACCGAAAATGGAATTGTGCGACAAATAGCAGCGGTGATTCTGTCTGTCGATCCCAGTCATTACCTTTATCCCTTGATTGAAACCTGGCCACTACCCAACCGTAGTGCTGAAACTCTACTTGTGCGCAGGGATGGAGGAGACTCATTATTCTTAAATGATGTTAAATTTTCCCCGGATAGCGCTCTCTCTTTGAGAATACCTCTGACAGAAAATGAAGTCCCGGCTGTTCAAGCTATTCTTGGTAGGACAGGACTTTTCCGTGGTATAGACTACCGCGGTATAAAAGTCCTGTCTGTCCTCCAACCGGTTCCCGATACTCCCTGGTTTATCGTAGCAAAAATCGATACCAGCGAGGCTTTCTCTTTAGTCAGGTTTAATTCAGTCCTGATTCTAGTTCTTACCGCCGTTATTTCGATAATCATGTTATTGTTCGCCGCTTATTATATCCAGCGCCGCCGAGGCTTGACGTTTGAGCTTCTTTACAAGACTGAAAGAGAGCGGAAGGCAATTCTAAAACATTACGAATATCTAGTTAAATTCGCCAATGATATGATATTTTTAATTGCCGAGGATTTGCATATCATAGAAGCTAATGATCGGGCACTGGAAGCTTACGGATACACCCGAGAAGAACTACCGGGACTTACAATTGATGATCTGGTAGCACCGGATTATCTATTAGAGCACCGCCAAAAGATAAAAGATTTGTCTATTGGAGGGCATAATCTGTATCAATCCGTACACTTGCTTAAGAATGGCACTACTTTTCCGGTAGAAGTCAGTGCGGTCAATATTAAAGTCGAAGGCCAGACTTATCTGCAGTGGATTATTAGAGACATCACTGAGCGTAAAATGGCTGAGCAGATGCTTATTAGAGCCAAGAATGAATTGGAAATAAAGGTGGCAGAACGCACTTCCGAGCTGGCCAGCGCCAATGCTCAACTCAAGGATTTCGCGATACGCATGGTGCGTATACAAGAAGATGAAAAAAAACGCATTGCCCGCGATCTGCACGACCAGATCGGTCAATCTTTGACCGCCCTTAAATTAATGATTAATCAAGCCGCGCGAGTGACAAGTGAGCAAGCTGCGCAAACTCTGACCGAAGCTCAAAAAGTATTAAGCGAGCTAATGAGCCAGGTGCGTGAAATGTCTCTTAACCTACGGCCTAGCATGCTGGACGATCTGGGTTTGCTGCCAGCGCTGGCCTGGCATATCGAAAAATACCAGAACCAGACTAAAATTAAAGTCGTTT
This sequence comes from Dehalococcoidia bacterium, assembly GCA_025361145.1. Lineage (GTDB taxonomy): Bacteria > Chloroflexota > Dehalococcoidia > Dehalococcoidales > UBA3254 > UBA3254. The sequence goes on from JANYAV010000008.1 coordinate 34,326, forward strand.
TCAATCATCAGGGTTTACAGCGCCATTTTTCACCGCTTATATCTGAAACAGCTTACAGGGTAGTACAGGAAGCCCTCACCAATGCCGCCAAATATGCGAGAGTGACCGAGCTACAGGTAGGTGCATGGGCAGATAAGTCCACTCTGACGCTCAGGATTGAAGATAGCGGAAAAGGATTTGAACCGGCTAAACTGGCTAGTAATGTCTCTTTCGGACTGCGCGGAATGAGTGAGCGCCTATCCGCTGTTAAAGGGACACTTCAAGTTATATCTGAACCGGGTTCAGGGACGATACTAACAGCGGTAATTCCACTGGATGAGGAAAAGGGCTAAAATAGTGAAAAAGTTCAGAAACATATTGGACTCTCAGGGGCATTAAGGCGAGGAGTCCAGGTGCAGCAGATCTATGTAGCCAGTTACTTTAAAAGCGGTTATAGTCGGTGCATGCAGTATATACTAGATAACCTTACTCATCCTAAACGGAAAGAGATCGAAAACAGACTGGAGATTATAAAATTCTTTGATGAGTTTGGATCTGAAGCAACGCAAAGAGCTTTTAGGAAAAGCCGTTCCACGATCTACCTCTGGAAACAGAGGCTTGCTAAAACTGGAGGTA
>JANYAV010000012.1 GCA_025361145.1 Dehalococcoidia bacterium
AATCTTCCTCAATAACCAGTTTTACCGCTTCTTCCCGAAATTCCCTTGTGTATTTCCCTTGTGGTAGTCTTGGCATCTGGACACCTCTCTTTCTCTATTCTACTTTATCCTTTCGTGTCCATTAAACCCAGCATACCTCAATCTGTGATGGGGGGGGGTTAGACGGGATCTTCGATGGCGAGCTTCGAGTTATCGAAGCAATATTACTATATTATTTCCAATGCTGGATACCTAAGGACATTTCAGACACAACGTCCCCAACTTGGTTTTTATCATTCTGAGGCAATGAGAAGTCATATATGCTGGATGGTCTTACTCTTGACATACCGATAGCAAAAATGTAAGCATATTGCAATGAGTCCAGAATTAAAAGGTAAAACTATTTTTTTCTTCGGGGCTGGGGCGTCCGCTGCGGAAGGCGCACCAATCGCAAGCCGCTTACTGGTTGAGGCCTTTAAGCAATTTCCAAATGATGGGAAAATAAGACTAGTCAAGGAATTCCTTCGTGAATTCTATTCAAATGACTGCTCAAATGAAGCCTCGATTCCAACTTTTGAAGAGATTCTTAGCCCTATAGATATATGTTTACAGAAGCAAGAACAGATATCGTCAAAATGGAATTACGACAAATTAACAGAACTTAGAGAGAATCTTATATATTGTATTTGTTCCGTAATCCATGAGAAGTTATTAGAAAATAACAAGTATCATGTCAGTTTGACTAATAACCTATTACAAAATGATGACGATTGGAAGCACTTCGCTTTTATCAGTCTAAATTATGACATTCTTCTAGATAATGCTTTGGTCAAATTGGGAGATGGCTCGAAGGCTAATCCGGTTGATCTTGATTACGCAGCATCATTTAGGAATGAAGGGACGGATTGGAGATCACCGAGTGAGAGAAAAGTGTATTTGTTGAAGTTGCATGGTAGTCTCAATTGGTTATTTTGTCCTACATGTAACTCAATAAGGATTACTCCAAAAGAAAAAGGAGTGATGAGAATTTTTACCCATTCTGAAGTTTGCGAAAAGGATGGATCACGTCAAAGAGCATTAATAATTCCACCTACGTTTCAGAAAATCTACGATAATCCGTTTCTAGTAGCTATATGGCATAAAGCTGAACGGCTGCTTCGAGAAGCTAATCGAGTTATATTTGTCGGCTACTCGATGCCAGAATCCGATGTTCATATCAAGTATTTACTGAAAAAGTCGCTCTTTCGAACGGAAGGCTCATTTCCCAAAATCATTGTGATTGATCGAAAAGGTAAAAACCGGAAATCTGCCGAATATGCTGTTTATAAACGTTTATTTGGACAGATTGACTATAAGCCAATTGGTTTCGAAGATTTTGTGGTTCAGGCGAGAGATTTTTGTTAGAGATGTTTGGGCATTCCGCGATATTCATAATAGTTGAGTTATTGGAAATTGCATTGGAATAGTTCGGGGATTCCCCCTGATGGAATATACTCAGGACTTGAACTGCTTAACCGTATCTACGTTGCACCTTGATATTTATTTCGTTCCTGACTAAAATGACACTTACGAGGTTTAATTATTTTATTTCCAGACCAAAGTTCGTCTTGTGAGGAAATTGAGATGGGAATTATTGAAAAAGACCTAAACATTGCAGCATTGTCATTTAAAGCCGATGATTTTGACCTCATGAATATTATTGGAAATAGAATCATGAGCGATTCACTATTTATAAATAACATAAATTTTGCGATCGCTGGCTTTTTCGTAAAACAGGTAGCCTTGACGTTTGTCAATTTAAAACCGCAATTAGCAGATTCTGAATTTCTTGAAGTTAAGCTTTCCGGCGATAAATATATTGCCTGTCTGTTGGCAAGAAATGTGAAGGTGGATATAGTTCAAAACTGGGTTGATTATCACAAGTTTAATCTTGACTTGAGAAAATATCCAGCAACAGGGCTTAATAGACAGATTGCTGAGGAATACGGCGACGATCCTGAGGCGACTACAAAAATCCGAAAGTGGCTGATTGACTTCCTAAATGCTAACAAGATATTATTTTGCGATAATCATAATAATTTTGTTAAAGGTATATTAAACGAACTTCAGAGAACTGGTATAGCGTTTGGATATCAAGTAGAGGATACGGTTATATTCTCGTGTTTGCTTGCGCTTGATAGGTTTTACGATTACTTTAGGGTACAAAACCTTAATTTTAATGGGGAAATAAATAGTGACTCAGTAAAAACACGTTTTTTCCCTTTTGTTGAGCGTTTAAGCGCTTTATCAACAGCGGCCACCTTAAACTTAGAAGAAGCGAATGTATTACTTTGGGACTTAATTAAGGGGTGGCGAGAGTACTTTATATTTTACCAAGAAATTACACCACGAGTGCCTTCTAAACAAGTGGAGTTGAGCAAAGAAACTAAAGCCAAACTTTCGGAAGTACTCGGCAAAGCTATTCAAAAAGAACTAAAAACTTAAGTTGGTGTATAGTGACTAACTCTCTATTAGAAATCGCAACTGATTTAGCAACCCAATATCCATTCTCATCTGCCCAACAGATAGCCGATGTTATGATTGGCGCAATTGAATCCGGTTCAGTCGTTTCTAAGGCCATTTCATATGTAAAAATTCCGACGCAATTGCAGTTAAAACAAGCTGAGTTTAAAAGCAGGAGATTGCCCAGGAAGAGAGTTTCAAAGGACGAAACGAACAGGCGGGAATTGTTACTTGATCACATCGACAATGTAAAGCTTCTGAGACAACTGAAAATGTTGAACAATGTACCTATTGAGGATGCTGGACCTGGACCAATAATTGGACTCGACGGAGGGCGTGTCGCTTTATCATCATCGTTCCAAGGTACGGGAGCAACATACCAGCCAGTGCGAAATCTTTTAAGTGCATACGGCACTCGTCAGAATGTCTCCTCGGTTCAGAATGTATCAAAATCGACAACAACTGACGCCAGTATCCATAGTCTTCCCTCGCGTAGCATTTGGGAAACTACTTTTTCTCCTCTTGAGTTTATAACCGAAGTTGAAAAAGATCCAACTTACTTATTAACAATGCATGATATCTATCGGATAGTAACTTTCCTGTACCTTTATTCTGATGATTACAATCTCATAAACAGAATTGATGAGGTCACACGAAACGATGTTAAGAGCCGAAACCGAAAGTCAAAATCAGATTGCATCAAGGAATTATATAGGGCTGATGATCAAGTTCAGATGGAACTTCGTGTTGCAGTTCCTAAAGACTCTGATTATTTGGGAATAATGAATCAGCGTATAAGAGCGATTATTATTGACGAGTATAGTCGGTTACAGAGTCAAGTAGCTCAAAAATTTACGAGTGGCGAAATTAGCTATGAGCATTACGTTCAAGCCGAAAATAAATATGCAAACTTTGCAAATGAATTGATGGCCAATTTGCCATGACGACGAATCTTGATGTCTTTGATATTCCAGTAAAACAGTTTCTTGAAACACATATTAAGGCGATCGGGCATTCTGTTATTGAATTACAACCAGTTATAAATGCTGCCATCATTGTTTCAAAAAGCCAACTAGGTGATTCTTGGAGAACACAGAATGAAAGACTAATTAGGAGCAGGGTTGAAAGGGCTGCGGTCACCTATATCGATGCTGTACTGGGGCAATCTAAAATCTGGAACGATTGTAGGGAGCGCATTAAAGCTTACCGTTCAATTGTTTTAGCTGGCGCAGGTCTATCCTATGATAGCGATATCCCCCTCACAAGCATCCTAAAAGATGTTCTCAAATTCGTTGGGGCTAAAGATTGGCAAGAGTTGAGAGCAGATCCTGCTAAATGCTTAGCTTTTAAAAAACAATTCGGTAAGATATGTGCTGGCAAGAACCCATCGAAATCCCATGAGATACTTATTACTAATTATCCCAAATATATATTTGAGATATTGTCTCTAAATTGGGATGACTTAATTGAAAAAGCTGCAATAGCATTAAAAGTTGTTGTCAGCAAACAAAACGTAGATACTACTGCCCTAACGACAAATTGCCTATGGAAATTTCATGGAGATATTGGGAATATCACTCAGGATAATATTCCTGGGCAAGGTGGATGGATTTTCCCAGACGAACAGGGATATGTTTTTGAAAGTTTTAAAAAATATGTCGAACTAACGAATCTTAAAAGCGAGCTTTTTACATTTCTTATTGTCGGATATAGCGAGCAAGAAAAGACCATCTATGATGAAATAGTGACTCTTATGGAATCTAACCCTCCGCGACCAACATACAGGATAGGCCTAGACCTTAAAAATCTAAATCAACCTTCACATATTGTTGGAACTGCGGGGTTCATACTAAATAAAGTACTGGTTGCTGGGTGATTTGATCTAAGTAAGAAGATTTGTTATTTATCTAACAATCTGTAGGTTAGGTTCTCTTTATTTATATTCTCAACCTGACTATTATAGGCATAGGTTGGCCAATTAGGGGTGTAATTTTCGACTTCATCTCCCCATTGATTCCATTTTAGCCGTTTTCCTCGTGCAAACAATTCAAGATATGGTCCGGGACTACAAGCTTCTATTATTTGGTACAGTTCATCCGGTTTTTTAGAATGCTCTCTCTTACAGGTTTTAATGATGTTGACCTGGCTTCTTCCTTGCGCCAATGTGCGCATTTTCCCTCTTGTGCCGAACAAAATCATCTCTGTAGTATTTCTAAAATAGAAACCTACTCCCCGTCCATCCGGTCCCCCATCTTTGCGGATTTTGTGCCAAATAAGGTTGGTCTTGTATTCAAATCCCCAGGACTCCATGACCTGTAATCCCTCTTTAATAAGAGCATTGGGTACCCAAAGATACAGATGGCAATTATCAGCGGCTACAAGAGAAATGGGTATTTCTTTTATCTCCTGTAAAGATAATGTGGTATATCTGGATAATCGCTTATGCTCCGGAGCCATCTTGCCCGTTCTGTTTTGAAATCTCCAGGGAGGATCAGCAAGAATTGTGCCATATGATCTGTTCACAACATTTCTAGCGAAATCCTGGGCTGGAGTTAATACAGTATCTTCGATCGGTTTAACAGTCTTCAACATATAATCGGTCCTTTATTCCAAATACCAAAATGGGACAACCCCCGCCTCCACCACCTTCAATTCTTGGAAGTAGCTTCGACCAATGTGTAGTTGAGTTACCATAGGAATCGCCCCTACCCAAATTATCAAAAATTATTTGCAGCTCATCAGTCCTGGTTATAATTACTCCAATACTTATAGCGTGTAATTCAAATAATAGTCTAAAATTATTGAGGTCTCTATCGTAGAATGGGTCTTTGTTATTCCATTCAATTTCCAGAGCAACCCGATTTTTATAACAATCCACTTTATGAGTCGGTGATTCCCTAATATTGTCATCAACCTTAACTGAAGTGGAAAACTTCTTTTCTTTCCAACCCCTTCTTGACAAGAAGGTATCCATCGCGCCTGATACCTTCGATTTTGATCCTCCTCCAATGTTTATCCAACTCTTTTTTAACTTGAATTGTTCGAGCAGGTCACTGATATCTTTAAATTCATTGGGGAAATCGTTGTGCAAAATAGCACAGGCGTGTCTCCATTCATGGAGCTCATAATTTTTGTGTATGTATTTAGATAATAATTCAGTACCCATATTTGCCATTATTATAGCTCACATTATTTGTTTTGTCTTGCACTATTTTTTCAGGATGACAACTCTTTCCCTTAATGCTAATCTGTAGGGAGAGGCTATTTACTAAGTCAAAAGTGAACCAAAGTCAAAAGTGAATGAGCTTCGAGCTTCTAGCTTCGAGCTTCCAGTTAATAACCAATAACCAAAGAAATCACAAATAATAAATTAAAAATAAGAAATAAGAAACTAAAAACCAAGATAAAAATTGAAAGATAAAAGTTTAGAGATGCTGGAATTTCCCAGGGTGATTGAGATCCTGGCGGGATATTGCGGATTTGCGGTAAGCCGCGAACTGGCTCTGGCTTTGAAGCCTTCACGGGACTATGTCCATGTTTCGCGGATGCTGAAGCAGAGCGCGGAAGCCCGGCATTTGCTTTCGATCGAGCCCGACATCTCCATCGGCGGGATATTCGATATCCGCGAAGCGGTGGCGCTGGCAGCCCGGGGCATGAAGCTGGAATTACAAACCCTGGTGGATGTACAGAGGACGCTGAGCTCCATCCGTTTTATCTCCAATAAACTCAACCGGCTGTCCGCTGAAGCGCCGTTACTGGCTGAAATCAGCAAAAAGATCACTGACCTACCTCAATTAGAAAAAGAAATCGCCCGCTGTATTTCACCCGGCGCGGAGTTGATGGATAGCGCCTCAGAACGGCTTTCCGAAATTCGCCGCTTGCTTAAAGATAAACGGGTGCAAATTTTGAGCCGCCTGGATAGCATGATCAAGGCCCCGGAGACGGAAAAGTATATCCAGGATCCCCTGATCACCGAGCGGGACGGGCGCTATGTCATCCCGGTCAAGGTGGAGTTGCGCAAGGAATTTAAAGGCATTGTGCATGATATCTCTAACACAGGGGCTACCGCTTTCGTGGAGCCGCTGGCGACCGTCGACCTGGGCAACGAACTGCGCGAGTTAGTGATCGAAGAACAGCACGAGATAGAACGCATTCTGATCGCTTTAAGCACGGCCGTGGGCCAAGAAGAAGTGTCTATCGCTTTAAATTTAAAATTAATCGCGGAGATCGATTTGGCACTGGCTAAAGCTAAATTCGCCGACCGCTACCACGCAGTGGAACCGATCATTACCGGAGTGAAGGGCGAGGATGGGAAAATCACCTCCCGCCTGCTGCGCCTGAAAAACGCCAGACATCCCCTCTTGAAAGGCAAAGCGGTGCCGCTGAACTTGGAGATGGGTGAGGACTTCCGCGGATTAATTATTACCGGCCCCAATACCGGCGGCAAGACGGTGGCCTTGAAAACCATCGGGCTGCTGGCCATGTTGGCCCAGGCCGGACTGCCTATCCCGGTAGCGCATGAAAGCTGCGTTCCGCTTTTCGACGCGATCTTCGCGGATATCGGAGACGAGCAGAGCATAGAGTCCACCCTTTCTACCTTCAGCTGGCATATGGGCAACATCGTCAATATTTTACGAGACGCCACAGACAGAAGCCTGGTGCTGCTGGATGAATTGGGCACGGCCACTGATCCTGCGGAAGGGGCCGCGCTGGCGCAGAGCATTTTAAAGCATTTTGTGGGCAGCGGCACGCTGGTAGTGGCCACCACCCATTTCAGTGAACTCAAAGCCTTTGCTCACGCTACACAGGGCGTGCGCAATGCCTCATTGGACTTCGATCCGGTGACGCTAGGTCCCACCTATCATTTGACCTTAGGCATTCCGGGTGGCAGCAACGCTTTAGCCATTGCGGCTCAATTGGGCTTGCCGCAGGAGATCATTGAGGAAGCTAAAAACAGGCTGAGTAAGGGTGCGATAGAAATCGAGACCATGCTGAGCGATTTAGCTCAGGAAAAAAAGAAGCTGGAAGAGATGCAGAACGCCATCCGTGCAGAAAAAGAAAAGGCGGAAAAGCTGCGTCTGCAATTGGAAGAAGAACGTCGGAAGATCAAAGAAGAAGAAGAAAATGTCTTGCATGAAACCCGGGTCAGGTTGGTGCGCGAAGGTGACGAGCTACTGAAAGAAATCCGGGACGCGATAGCTGAACTTAAGAAAAACAAATCGCAAGAAAAGGTAGAAAAAGCCCGGCAGGCCCTCAGCGCGATGCGGGCACAATTGGAAACTAAAAACTGGAAACCCAATGTCAGCCCCGGCAAAGCAGGCCCTGAACCGGCTTTTAAGGTGGGCGCCAAGGTTTGGCTGGTGGGTTTGAACGCGCAAGGAACGGTGGCCTCTGAACCAGACAGCAACGGACAATATGAAGTCATGGTGGGAAATACACGGGCCAGGATGTCGCCGGAAAACCTTGAAAAAGCCCCAGCAGCCAAGAAACCCGGTTGGGTGCCTTCTCTGGCGCGAAGCAGTCAGCCTGTGCGGGACGTGGCAAAAGAGCTCGATCTGCGAGGCAAGCGGGCGGACGAAGTAGAATTTGAACTGGACGCTTATTTGAATAATGCCGCGATGGCTAATATGGCGGAAGTACGAATTATACACGGGATGGCGACTGGAGTGGTCCGGCAAATAGTGAGAACGTATCTGGCTTCACATCCGCTGGTGAGTTCTTTCAGGTCGGGGAAACGGGAGGAGGGGGGAGAGGGGGCGACGGTGGTTAAATTTTGACGAAGAGTCAAAATCTAGCTAAAAGCTAAAAGCTATAAGCTTAAAGTTACGAGAATAGGAGACGGGGGGCTTTATAAGGTGACACCTTACTAGTTAGGAGAAAAGGCCCGCAAGGTGGCACCTTTACCGAGAGAGGGGGGAAGGCTACGCCTTCAAACTGGCAGCATCTAAATAATTATGAGCATGATATTAACTGCTAACCGCTATAAATTAAGTAAAACGTCAACCCTTAAATTTTTGGATGAGGTTGAAAAGTCTTTACATCCAGTTAATACCCTTTATTTACCTCCGGGATCTCCGAAAAACAATGTGACAGGACTGCTGGAGACGATCATAGAAGCGGAGGGCATTCCGGACAAGTTGCATGAATATATCCAGGATTCACCAACCGGTTCAATTATCATCTGGGGCGCACAGGACAGGTATTTGATACTGCCACCCTTTCCTGTTCAAAAAGAAGAGGTATTTCATAGTTTTGAGGGAAGGCCTTTAATCGCCTTGTTGGAAGCCGATATCACGATTGGTCTGGTGTTGGTGAGGCTGGGGCACTATGGAATTGGAGTATTCAGGGGGGAGGGGTTGCTCAGCAGCAAAGTGGGGTCGGGGCTGGTGCACTCACGGCACAGGCAGGGTGGATCGTCCTCGCACCGTTTTGAACGGCACCGCTACAAGCAGATGGAGACTTATTTTACCCAGGTGGGGGTGCATATAAGGGAGCAACTGGAGCCATATTTAAAATCGTTAAATTATTTGATCTACGGCGGACAGCGGGAGACGCTGCTGGGATTTCGCAAGCAGATTGAGTTCTTGCACGCCTTTGATGAAAGGACGATAGAGCTGATTTTGAATATCCGGGAGGCCAATCGGGACGGGCTGGAGAAAGCGATAAGGGAAGCGTGGAGCTGCAGGGTGGTGAGGTGGGAAGGGTAAAGGTAAATGAGCTTTAAGCTCCTAGATTTCCCGATTATTGTCATTTACACGGTGAAATCAAAATTCAAAACTGAGAGTTACAAGGAGTCTCCTTGCCTCCAAAAAACTCCCTATTGCAAGAAGACTCCTTGATTAGAAAATTCCCATTACTTTTTCTTAGATTTGGTCTTCTGCGATATTTCTTTATTCAAACCGGCTTCGTATTCTTTGATCAGGGCATCCGCGGCAGCAGTATCGAATCCACCAACTTTCATGATAGCTTTAGCTACATAATTGTCTTCGATACGGCCTCCGCTGACTCCCAGGCCGCCCATGAGAATGCCGTCTTTGATCAGGGGATAACCGCCGTTGAAGGTGATCCAGCGCTCATGGAAGAAAAGCGGAACCAGTTCGTGATCGTGGTAAGCGCCGCTAAAGGCGCCGGTGGGCAATTTGCCGAAAACAGCGGTGTAGGCTTTATCCATAGAAATCTGGTTGCTGACCAGCATAGTGTTGTCCATGCGGTTAAAAGCGATCAGATTTCCCCCGGAGTCAGAGATCGTCATCGCCATGGGGACACCTTGTTTCTGGGCTTCCTTCTGGCCGGCGTCCAGCATCTTTTTAGCGAGGTCGAGATTCAGGCCTGGTCCATAACAACAATTACCAGCTTGCCAGGGATGAGGAGCTTTTCCTGGAATAACCATTTTTATCCCCCTTGTTTCTCGATTATTTTACCCTGATAATATATTACAATATAACTATAAACTGTTTATAGTTATCGTTTTTTTGTAAACGGTGAACTGTGAACAGCAAACAACAAGGAGAAGAGAATGGATAAATACAAATGTTCGGTGTGCGGGTGGATATATGATCCCAAAGTGGGTGATCCGGACGGAGGGATTAAGCCTGGGACGCGTTTCGAGGACATCCCCGATGATTGGGTCTGCCCGATGTGCGGCGTGGATAAAACCCAGTTTGAAATAATTAAATAACAAGAATTAAATAATAAACAAGAAATAATAAATTAAAAATGATAAAGGAGCATGACATGGCGTCAGCACTGATCCGCCCGGGTGTATTTGCGGTGGGGGCCAAAGATTGGGATAGAAGATTATTCGATTCCTTGATTCCTCTGCCGGACGGGACCAGCTATAATTCATATTTGATTAGAGGCAGCCAGAAGACGGCACTGCTGGATACGGTAGACCCGGCTATGGAAAACGTGCTTTTAGAACACCTCCAGGAGCTGGGAGTTGGAAACATCGATTATATAGTCGCTCATCATGCGGAGCAGGACCATTCCGGGGCTATTCCTGCGGTTTTAAAGCGGTATCCCATGGCCAAAATAGTGACCAATCCGAAGTGCAAGGGTTTTTTAATAGATCTGCTGCGGGTGCCGGCGGAACAATTTGTAGAGGTACAGGACGGAGAGGCCCTCTCTTTGGGTGACCGCACACTCAAATTTATTTATACGCCGTTTGTGCACTGGCCGGAGACGATGGTGACCTACCTGGTCGAAGAGAAAATGCTCTTTTCCTGCGACTTTTTCGGGGCTCACCTGGCTACCTCCGATTTATACGTGACGGATGAAGGCCATATCCAGGAATCGGCCAAACGCTATTATGCCGAGATCATGATGCCTTTTCATACCAACATCGAAAAAAACCTCCAAAAACTGCAGGGATACGATATCCAGATCATAGCTCCCAGCCATGGGCCGATTTACAATCATCCTGAATTTATCCTGAAGTTGTACCACAGCTGGGTTTTTGATGAACCGAAAAACATCGCCGTCATCGCTTACACTTCTATGCACGGCAGTACCCAGTTGATGGTTAACCATCTGAATGAAGCCCTGGAGAAGAGGGGGGTGGAGGTCAAGCAATTCAACCTGGCGGATTCCGATATCGGCAAGCTGGCGATGGCGCTGGTGGATGCCTCTACGATCATAATCGGCACTCCTACAGTGCTGGCCGGCCCGCATCCGAGCGCGGTTTACGCCGCTGTTCTAGCAAACGCCCTGCGGCCTAAATTGAAGAATGCCGCGATCATTGGGTCTTACTTGTGGGGAACACGGGCGGTAGAGGTCTTAAAAAGCCTGGTGCCCAACCTGAATGTTACATTGCTGGACCCGGTGATGATCAAAGGAAAGCCGAAGGAAGAGGATTACGCCGCATTGGAGAAGCTGGCGGAGGAGATTGCAGGGAAGCACGCGGTGAAATAACCAATAACCAAGATACAACAACCAAATCAAATTCCAATAATCAAAAAATTCAAAATCCGAAATCCTAAACAAATCCTAATACCAGAATTCTAAAAACTAATAACTAATAATTACAGAGGGGATGAGCTTGTTAGATCTTAATATATTAGTGGGGGGGGAGGCGGGACAGGGCATCCAGACGATTGGTTTTGTTCTGGGTAAGGTGCTGGTCCGCAGCGGCCTGCAGGTTTTCGCTGACCAGGACTATGAATCCCGCATTCGGGGAGGCCACAACTTTTTCAGAGTAAGAGCCAGCGACCGAGCGGTTCGAGCGCAGAGTGAAAAGGTGGATATACTGGTAGCACTGGATAGCCGTACGGTTAAACTCCACAAAAATGAATTAAAAGAAAACGGACTTGTTATACTGGATAAACAGGCACTGGGGAGCGATTTCGCGGGACTACAGATCCTGGATATTCCGCTGGAAAAACTGGCAGTGGAGTCGGCCGGAGATAAAATTACCGCTAACTCGGTGGCGGCTGGGGCAGTGCTGGGTCTGATCGGAGGTGATCCAGAAGTCCTTTTTAAGGTCTTAGCCGCCCAGTTCGCTAAAAATAATGAGAATGTGCGCGCCGAAAACCTGAACGCCGCTAGAAGCGGCTATGATTATACCGCACAAAGGCGTCCGGCTGGTTTTATCAAGCTGGCTCAAGGGGAAAAAGCCGGACCAAATATGTTTTTAAGCGGTAATGAGGCTTTATCAATGGGCGCGGTGGCGGGAGGCTGTAAATTCGTGTCTGCCTATCCGATGACGCCGGTTACCTCGATTCTGGAATACCTGGCGGGAAGAGCCAAAGAATGCGAGATGGTAGTCATTCAGCCGGAAGATGAGATCTCGGCTATCAATATGGTGGTGGGCGCTGCCTATACCGGCGCAAGGGCCATGACAGTTACCTCCGGCAGCGGTTATGCCCTGATGGTGGAGGGCATAGGTTTGGCGGGGATCACAGAGACACCGGCGGTGATTGTACTGGGGCAAAGGCCGGGGCCCGCGGTGGGACTACCTACCCGCACCGAGCAGGGTGAATTGCTTTTTGCCATCCGCAGCGGCACCGGGGAATCTCCACGGGTGGTATTGGCGCCGGCAGATGTTGAGGACGCTTTTTATTTAACGATAAAAGCTTTGAATTTGGCCGAGCAATACCAAATTCCAGTAATTATTTTAACGGACACCCATCTGGCTAATTCAATGACTGATACGCCTGAGTTTGATTTAAGCCAGGTTAAAATTGAGAGGGGTTTTTTGCTGGCGGATAAAGAGGTTTCTCTCCTGACGAATTATCAGCGTTTTGCCATCAGCGAATCAGGGGTTTCGCCCAGGGCTCTTCCGGGTCAGGGGCAGGTGATGGTAGCAGCGGATTCGGACGAGCACGACGAATCCGGCCACTTGACCGAAAAAGCCGAAATTCGCCACCGTCAGAACGCCAAACGCTTAAAAAAATATGAGGGATTAAGAAAAGAGATTAGTCCGCCGCGCTTTATTAAACGACGGGGAGCGGTAGTAACCTTAATAGGCTGGGGTTCCACGTACGGGGCCATCGCGGAGGCTTCCGGGTTACTATTGGAACAGGGCATCATCAACAATGTGTTACATATCAGCGAAATTTGGCCTTTCCCTGCTGAGTTTGTGAGCGAAGCCTTGCAGCTGACTGTTAAGAGCGTGGTGATCGAGAGCAACGCTACCGGACAACTGGCTTACCTGATCAGGGCAGAGACCGGATTATCTGTCAGTGGGCAGGTTAACCGATGGGATGGGCGGCCGATTTCAGCCAGTTTTATACTGGACCAATTGAAAAAGGGGATTATTGAAAATGGCAGAAGAGCGTAAGGCTGTCAGTCTAACAGAAAACGATTACTTCTCAGATATAGAGATTGCGTGGTGTCCAGGCTGCGGCAACTTTGGAATTTTGAAAGCGGTCAAACAAGCACTGGTGGATTTACAACTGCCGCCGCAGAAGGTCCTCTTTGTTTCAGGCATTGGCCAGGCGGGGAAGTTCCCGCACTATTTAAAATGCAATATGCTTAATGAGCTGCACGGCCGTTCTCTACCGGCAGCTGCCGCGGCTAAGATAGTGAATCCCGAGCTGACGGTGATCGCTGAGGGAGGGGACGGAGACGGGTATGGGGAGGGAGGCAATCATTATCTGCATGCTATGCTGCGCAACGTGGACTTTACTTACCTGGTGCACAACAATCAGGTTTATGCTCTAACCAAGGGCCAGACCTCACCCACCAGCGATCAGGGCTTCGTGAGCAAAACTACTCCAAACGGAGCGCATGAAGCGCTTAATCCGCTGGCGGTGGCGATTGCCACCAACGCTTCCTTCGTGGCCCGCGGATATGCCGGGGACATTCCGCAATTAAGCCGGATCATCGGCGCTGCCATACAACATAAAGGATTTGCCCTGGTGGATATTCTGCAGCCCTGCGTGTCTTTTAATCACATCAACACCTATCAGTTTTTTCAAGAACGGGTATATAAAGTGGAGGACGAAGTTGGTTACGATTCTGCCGACCGACTTAAAGCCTTTGAAAAAGCGTTAGAGTGGGGAGATAAAATACCCACCGGCATTCTGTATAAAGTAGAACGTCCAGTTTTTGAAGACAGCCTGTGGCAGGCAGACGGGATTCCGCTGGTCAAACGAAAATTAAATCCGCAGATAGCTGTTCATTTGATGAAAGAATTGATCTAAATCATGCTTGATTGGGTTATTCCAACATTGTCGAAATCCGCCAAATGTGTTAGCATGTCTTGAAAACTTCATCAGGGATAATAACAAATAAACCAGGGAGAATAAATTGTCCAATCTCACTATTGCGCCGAACGGCTTGAAATTCAACAGGAAGACGGTTAAGGACATCGATGTCGCTGGTAAACGAGTTATCTTGCGGGTTGACTATAATGTGCCAACCACCAAGGATGGCAAGATTGCCGATGACAGCCGTATACGCGCGAGCCTTCCGACTATCCAATATCTTCTAAGCCAAAACGCCAAGATTATTATTTGCTCCCATTTTGGGCGGCCCAATGGCAAAGTAGTGGAATCTATGAGGTTGAATTTTGTTGCTGTCAGACTTTCCCAGATTTTAAACCGGCCGGTGACAGCTCTCAAAGAATGTATTGGTCCTGAGGTTGAAAAGGCTGTCTTTGCGATGCATGAAGGTGACATTATCATGCTGGAAAATCTGCGCTTTCATCCTGAAGAGGAAGCCAATGATCCTGATTTCGCCCGTTCTCTGGCCAAATTAGGTGAAGTCTATGTCAATGATGCTTTTGGTGCCAGCCATCGCGCTCATTCTTCCATCACCGGCATTGCCGATTATTTGCCCGCGGTGGCCGGTTTTCTGATGGAAAAAGAGCTTAATTATATAGGTTACCTTCTAGACAATCCTGGCCATCCTTTCGTGGTGGTGATGGGTGGAGCTAAGGTCAGTGATAAAATCGGCGTTATCGAAAATATATTGGATAAGGTTGAAACTCTATTGATCGGCGGCGGTATGGCAGCCAATTTCCTGAAAGCTCAAGGGTTGAATGTCGGCGCTTCCAATGTGGAAGCAGAAAAGCTGGGCTATTGTCGTGAAATGTTAAAGAAAGCCCAGGAAAAGGGCAGACGTTTTGTCTTACCGACGGATGTGGTAGCGGCCGAAAAAATAGCAGCCGGGGCAGCTTGTAAAGTGGTGGCGGTCAAAGACATTCCGGATGGTTGGGTGATAGCTGATATAGGGCCAGAGACAATCCAGCTTTTCGTCAAAGAGATCCAGGTTGCCAGGACGATCTTCTGGAATGGCCCGATGGGGGTTTTCGAGATTGAAGCTTTTTCAAAGGGAACAACTTTAGTCGCTAAAGCGTTAGCGGAGAGCCAGGCTGTTACAGTGGTGGGAGGTGGTTCAACCGCTGAAGTTGTGGAGGAGATGAATCTTTCCAGTAAAATGACTCATGTTTCAACCGGCGGCGGCGCCTCGCTGGAGCTCCTGGAAGGTGTGCGGTTACCAGGTGTGGCCGTCTTGCTGAGCAAAGGATATAATTGGCCGGGATATTAGACACAAAATAAAAAATGACAAATAAAAAATAAGAACCAAAATAAATGAGAAATAAAAAATTATTAATCATCCCGATTCGCTACGCTTATACGGGATCGAACGGTAAATAAATCCCAGATACGAAACAAATTTATAATTCCAACAAAAAATTTAGCGCTGCAATTGAGTTGAACGCAGTGCTGTTTTTTTATAGCATCTTCGTTGATAGGAAATAGATTAAGATTGCTTACGGTGTGAAGGTGTTCGCAATGACGGATGCCCTGAAGCACTTTAATTATTCGTTTTAGTTTATGATAATATTAGACATTATATGAACAAACGAAAGGTATGGAGTGAATAATGCCCTTAATGAAACCTTGGAACCAGCACACCAAAATAGTCTGCACCATGGGACCCGTTCTCAATGCTCGCTTGATCGAGCGTTTGATCCGGGTAGGTATGGATGTAGCCAGATTCAATCTCTCACACGGCACACACGCAGAGCATGCGGATAAGATTGGTACAGTACGTGAATCAGCTGCGAAATTGGGCAGAAATGTAGCCATTTTGATTGATCTGCCCGGTCCCAAATACCGTATAGGTGAATTGAAAACTCCTTTTGTTACCCTGAAAAAGGGTGCTGAGGTCGTTTTAAGCAATACCCGGACACCGGGTGATGAGAAAATACTTTCGCTTAACTTTCCTACCTTACATAAAGATGTTACTGCCGGCAATTTAATTTTACTGGATGACGGAGCTATGCAGCTGAAAGTGCTGGAAATCCGCGGTACAGAGATAATCTGCCGGATAGTAGTAGGAGGAATTCTGACTCCACGCAGGGGAGTGGTGGTGCCCGGAGCTAAAATCTCTGAGCCGTTTTTGACCGCTGATCTGCGGAAAAATCTGGCTTTCGCGGTAGAACAAACAGCGGATTATATTGCTCTTTCCTTTGTTAGCACGGCGGAGGACATCCGGAAGGTCAAAGATATTCTCAAGTATACCAATTGCCAGACACCTATCATCGCCAAAATCGAGCGGGCAGAAGCGGTAAAAAATTTAAATAAAATCCTGGAAGCCAGCGACGGCATCATGGTGGCACGCGGCGATCTGGGTGTAGAAATGCCGCTTAAAGAGGTGCCTTTGATACAGAAAGATATTATCCGGCGCTGCAACTTAGCTGGTAAGTCAGTTATCACCGCTACTCAAATGCTGGAATCGATGATTAACGCACCCCGGCCTACACGGGCTGAAGTCTCTGACGTGGCGAACGCCATTCTGGATGGCACAGACGCGATCATGCTTTCCGCTGAGACATCTATTGGCAAATATCCGGTACAGGCGGTTAAGACCATGTACGATATTGCGCTGGTCACTGAGAAGCATCTGCACCACGATCAAATTCTGGCCAGTTTCGCGCCATATCTGGAGGACCATACCGATGAATTGATCAGCTATAATGCCTGTCTTACCGCGGAAAAGCTGAATGTTAAAGCCATTGTGGCAGTAACGCAATCCGGCAGCACAGCGCGCCGGGTATCCCGCTATCGACCGCATATGCCGGTGATCGCTATCACCCCCAACAAAGAGGTAATAGGGAGATTGGTACTCAACTGGGGAGTATACGCTTTCTATGCTGAAACGCCTGCCTCGTTGGAAAAACAATTGGAAATTTCAGCGAAGTTGGTCAAGAAATTAGGTATCGCCAAGTCTGGCGATTTGATTGTGATAACCGGAGGTATTCCGGTAGGGGTGGCCGGCACTACCAATTTGTTGAAGGTGCACCGGGTGCCATAAAAACACAAATCATAAATAACAAATAACAAAAAGGACGACCTGGCAAACAGGGGATTGCCCATACGTGTACTAGTAACTTATGTCCTTTGTTTGACAACCTCATACATGACTACGGCGGCGGCCACTGAGGCGTTGAGAGAGGCGATGCGGCCGCGCATGGGGATGGCCGCCAGAAAATCACAATTTTTACGGACCAGGTCGGATAGTCCCTCGCCCTCAGCCCCAATGACGATAGCGGTAGCCGGTTGATAATCGATTTTAGTGTAATCGCTTTGTCCCGCCTGATCGATGCCTACTACCCAGACGTTGTTTTTCTTGAGCGTTTCAATAGTCTGAGAGATATTGGTTACCCTGGCCACCGGCACATATTCCAGGGCCCCGGCTGAGGCTTTCTCTACCACAGAAGTGAGCCCTACCGCACGGCGTTCACGGATAATGACTCCGTGCACCCCACAGGCATCAGCGGTGCGGATAATGGCTCCCAGATTATGGGGGTCCTCCAAACCATCCAGAACAATGAAAAAAGCGGTTTGCCCTTTTTGAGCAGGAATTGCCAGTAATTCATCCAAATCGGCATACTCTTTAGCAGCGGTTAAAGCAATAATCCCTTGATTGGCCCCGCTTTGTCCCAACCGGTCGATGGCCTGCCTCTCGATATATTCCAGCAGCACGCCGTTTTGCTGCGCCAGATGCAGGATGTCGGCGATGATCCCGTGGCGTTCAATGTTTTTCAATAGAAGAATTTTATTAATCGGCCGTCCTGATTTAAGGGCTTCCAGAACCGGATTTCTGCCTTCGATGATGCTGTCCATTCGTTTTTTACGCTCTGTATTTAATTTTTATATTGTTATACTATTATATTAGAGCTATAATCAACTTACCAATTAAGCGTAAAGATGCTAGTCTTTCTGACAGAACAATTCAATTCTCCGCATGTCAAGGTAAGCCCAAGGAGGTTAGCTGATGGTTAACTGGTGGCTGGTTGGCATAATCATCATTGTCCTGGTGGCAGTCATCTCTTTTGTTATCATCAGCATTCTTAACACCTATCAGAAGCAGGCCACTACTGGTAGGGAGGACATGATAGGTAAGATAGCCATGGTGAAAGAAAAACTCGCGCCGGAGGGAATGGTCTTATACATGGGAGAACTATGGGCCGCGGTATCTGAAACAGGAGATATCGAAAGCGGGGGAGAAGTGTTTATTTCTAAGATCGATGGTTTAAGATTGATAGTGAATAAAAAAGGAAAGGAGTAAAAGTATGACAGGAGTTGTTTTAGTTGTAGTAATTATTTTTCTTTTATTGGTTTTGGGACCGTCCACTATCAAGATCGTACAGGAGTACGAACGCGGAGTTATTTTCCGACTGGGCCGTTTGACCGGCGCCAAAGGGCCGGGGCTTTTCCTGATCATCCCCTTCGTTGACCGCATGGTTAGGATGGACCTACGCGTAGTGACCCTGGACGTGCCTCCGCAAGACGTTATCACTAAAGACAACGTAACGGTCAAAGTCAACGCCGTGGTCTATTTTAGAGTAGTGGATCCTCAGAGTGCCGTGGTAAAAGTGCTCGACCATATCCGTGCCACTTCTCAGATCGCCCAAACCACTTTACGGAACGTGCTTGGCCAGGTGGAACTGGATGAACTGCTGGCCTCACGTGAGAAACTCAACCAGATGATTCAGAAGATCATCGATGAGTCTACCGAACCATGGGGCATTAAAGTCTCGACGGTTAATATCAAGGACGTCGAACTACCTGAAGCTATGAGGCGATCGATGGCCGCGCAGGCTGAAGCCGAACGCGAAAGACGTGCCAAGATCATTCATGCTGATGGTGAATATCAGGCTTCGGAAAGGCTGGCTCAAGCCGGCGCAGTGATTGCCAAAGAGCCGACTACCTTGCAGCTGCGTTACTTGCAGACGCTGACGGAAATCGCCTCGGAAAAAACTAACACAATTATTTTCCCGCTGCCTATAGAATTGCTGAAGGCGTTTTCTAAAATGGTCGAATCCTCTGACAAAAAATAGAACATGGTAAATTGAAATAGATTTGTGTCAAAACCCCCCGGCTTCTTCAGAAGCCGGGGGGTTTTATTATAGGCTCCTTCGCCCTGTTTGACAGTACTGACGGCAGGTGTTAGATTAAAAACGTTATTGTATTACAAAAGGAAGCAAAAAATGAACGTTTTTGATGAGTTTAAATGGCGCGGTCTGGTCTATGATTCTACCGAGGGGATGAGAGAAGTCTTTGAAACTGAGAAGATCATGGGCTATATTGGTTTTGACCCTTCCGCCTCCAGCCTGCATTGCGGCTCTTTGCTGCCTATTATGGGGCTGGTGCGTCTGCAGAAATTCGGCCATATTCCCATTGCTGTGGCCGGCGGCGGCACTGGTTTGATCGGCGATCCCAGCGGCAAGACCACGGAACGCCAGATGCTCACCAAAGAGATGGTTAATTTTAACCTGGAAGGCATTAAGGCCCAACTGGCCCGTTTTTTGGATTTCGATAGCAAAGTCAACCCGGCAATTATGGTGAATAATGCGGACTGGCTGACCACTGTCAGCCTGACCGATTTCCTGCGTGATGTAGGCAAGCATTTTTCGGTGAATACGATGATCGCCAAAGAGACCGTTAAACGGCGGCTGGAAGCGGAAGGGATCTCTTATACCGAATTCAGTTATCTGCTTTTACAGTCCTATGATTTTTTAAAATTATATGAAAAATACCATTGCACGCTGCAAATGGGCGGCAGCGACCAGTGGGGCAACATAACTTCAGGGGTAGACCTGATACGCAAGATGCATGGCACCAAGGCCCATGCCCTGGTGTTTCCCCTATTGACGACCTCTAGCGGCAGCAAATTCGGCAAGACTGAGAGCGGCGCTGTCTGGCTCGACCCGCAACGCACATCTCCCTACCGTTTTTATCAGTTCTGGCTGAATACCGAAGATAAAGATGCTGTTAATTATTTGAAATATTTCACTCTGCTGACCAAGCCGGAGATAGAAGAGCTGGCAGTTTCACTTGCGGCCAGCCCGGAAAAGCGGGAAGCCCAGAGAAAGCTAGCACAAGAAGTCACCCGCCTGGTACATGGGGATGAAGCCCTGAGAAAAGCCGAGCAGGCTTCGTGCATACTTTTCGGGGAGGCTGTCAGTAATCTAAGCTTACAGGACGTATTGGAAGTCTTTGCCGATGTGCCTTCGGTTAACCTGAGTAAATCACAATTCGAAGGTTCTGGTCTTTCGGTGGTGGATGTGGTGGCTTCAGCGGGGATGGCGCAGTCCAAGGGTGAAGCTAAACGGCTGATTCAAGGTGGCGGAGTCTATTTAAATAATGTCCGTATAACGGATGTAAAAAATAACGTCAGGCTGAATGAGTCCATTGAGGGGCAGGCACTGATTCTGCGTAAAGGCCAGAAGGAATACCGTCTGGTGCGTCTAGTCTGAGCTGGGATCTTTCCCTAATCGAATTTTTAATTAAAAACAGTTGCTTTAATTTGCTGAAAATTCAGTATAATTCGGTTTGCCTTCGAAGCTGATCTACTCTATAATAAAAAGGTTATTATGCTTTCTAGGGGGATTAACATGGCTGGGTCACCCAAACTTCGAGTTACAAAATATTTCGGCGGCGCTTCCGTACAAAAAATAGAAATGGATGTGGAAGACGCAAAGGGCAATTTGGGCTATTTTTGGACGTCTGATGGCGGCAGTAATATCATAGTTTCGATTGAAGGACAGGCGATTAAGTCCTTTGATGAGCTGAAAGCTGTAGCTGCTAAGGACAAATATAAGAATATGGCCTTTATCGATGTCGGACTATTTCTTTCCAACGACGGTCATAAATCTATCTGGGATAAGAAATAGTTTATCTTCCTGCATACCTTCTTTTCCCGTCCCCTCCGGTCGGAATATAGACATGTCCGTAGTGTCCTTCTGAAAGCACATTTTGATTGTTTCCGGTGATATAATATTTTGATGGATATTCTTGCCAAACTAAATCCCTCTCAGAAAGAGGCCGTTGAGACGATCGAAGGCCCAGTGCTGATGATTGCCGGTCCCGGCTCAGGGAAAACCAGGGTTATTACCCACCGGATAGCTTACCTGATGAAAGTCTGCGGTATCAGTCCCCATAATATCATGGCGGTCACTTTTACCAATAAAGCGGCCCGGGAAATGGGAGAGCGAATCTCAGAACTGGCGCCGGGTTCAGCGCAAAATCTGACGATGGGCACTTTTCACGCAATTTGCGCCCGCATTCTGCGCAAAGACGGCAAGACCGCCGGAATAGAGCCGGGATTCGTGATTTATGATGATGACGATCAACTGGATCTGATAAAGCGGGCTTTGCAGGAATTGAACCTAGATCCCAAAAAATACGTGCCGCGGGCCGTTCTTTCTGTAATCAGTACGGCAAAAAGCAATATGCTGGCTCCCCAGGACCTTAACCGTCATACCCGAAGCTACTTTGAAGAAGTAACTGCGCGCGTTTATGAACGTTATCAGCAGCTGCTAACGGAAAGCCAGGCGCTGGATTTCGACGATCTGCTGATGCGGACGGTGCAGCTTTTCCGGGAACATCCGGAAATATTGAAAAAATATCAAGACCGGTATATCCACATTATGGTGGATGAGTTTCAGGACACCAACTTGACTCAATATGAATTAATTAAACTAATCGCGGATAAATATAAAAACGTATGTGTGGTAGGAGATCCCGACCAGTCCATTTATTCCTGGCGCTCCGCTGATTTACGGAACATCCTTAATTTTGAAAAGGACTATCCCCTGGCCAAGGTAATCTACCTGGAACAAAATTACCGTTCTACCAGCCGGATTCTGGACACGGCTTCTCACGTTATTAAAGTCAACCGGCAACGCAAACAGAAAGAGTTGTGGACGGAAAATGATCCGGGAGAATTGACCAAAGTTATTGAGACCTTTACCGAGCAGGAAGAGGCTCAATATGTGGTTAAGGAAATTGAAAGGCTAGTGGACAGCGGGGAGTCTAACTACCGGGATTGCGCCGTTATGTACCGCACTAATGCTCAATCCCGCGTGATAGAAGAGGCTTTTGTGCGCTATGGCCTGCCCTATAAACTGGTGGCGGGGACACGTTTCTACGAGAGAAGGGAAGTTAAGGACATCATCGCTTATTTGCGACTAGTCCAGAACCCCTTTGACAGCGTGAGTCTGGCGCGTATCATCAATGTGCCGAACCGCGGTATAGGCCAGCAGACTTTAAATGTATTAGCGAAATGGGCGAAAGAACAGGGGATCTCACAATTTGAAGCATTACAAAGGCTATCCGCTCCGGAAAGCATCTCAGGCCTTCTGCCCTTTAACGCCAGAACAGTGAAAATATTAGGTGGATTTGGAGCCGTATTAAAAGAACTAATTGAGCGCAGCCAAGCGGCCAATCTGCTGGAGTTTTACGATCATTTAACAGTTGCTTCTGGCTACAAAGATTTTATATTAAGTGATGAAGACGGCGACGAACGCTGGGACAACGTACAGGAACTGAGGACGGTGGCGGAAACCTATCGTGAACTGGCGCCCCCGGACGCTTTAGCAGCTTTTCTGGAGAGTGTAGCGCTGGTTTCCGATGTAGATGATCTGGATGAGTCAAACAATAAAGTTACGCTGATTACTCTGCACCAGGCCAAGGGGCTGGAATTCAATAATGTCTTTATGGTGGGTGTAGAAGAAGGTTTACTGCCGCATATCAGGTCTCTGGATGATCCTTTTCAGATGGAAGAAGAACGCAGGCTGTGTTATGTGGGAATTACCCGTGCCAAGCGCCGGATTTACCTGACGCATGCTTTCCGCCGCACACTGATGGGACACAGCACGGTTAATAAAGCTTCGCGCTTCTTACAGGATATACCCAGGGAACTCATTGCGGGCGGGGAACTATGGCAAGCCGCGGAAAGTAAGTGGGGAGCGGACTACATGAGCAAGTCAACCGCCATTCCGGAAAACAAACCGCAGGCTCCTTCGATAGAGTTGAAAGCCGGCGACCGTGTACGCCATGCCATATTTGGAGAAGGGGTAGTGGTCAGCTGTACATCTAAGGGGAGCGATTCAGAGGTGGTAACGGCCTTTAGTGGGGTAGGCGTGAAAAAACTATTGTTAAGCTTTGCCAAACTGGAAAAAGTGCAATAAATCCTGCTGTTTTCTCAAGTACTAACTTTTAGCTTTTAAGTCCGTTATAGATTGTGCAGGGTCATCTGCGTAAAAATACATGTTTTTACCTATAAAAACTACGGTATTTTACGTATACAATTATCACGCTAAAGAACTTATAATGTAACTAGATAGCAAGGAGGGTAAGGGCGATGTGGATCTTGAAATCGATAATCTGTTTGTTCGCTGGGCACATCTGGATTAGCTCGAGGTACAAGTATTGCGGACGTTGCGGCAAGCTCGAGTTAGAGCAAGCTCATGATATTGTGCCGTAATATTAAACGAGGGTAATTCTAAATGATCAGAGAGAAGAAATTCATTCTTCTCTCTTTTTATTTTAATAATCTAACCACTCCTTCTAAGAATGCAATACAAGATTGATGTTTTAAGATGCGATGATAGGGCGGATGATGCTATAATAGATACGGTTTCGAGGCTGTAAAATGGGTGAATTTTCTGTATAAAGGGGCAGACGTAATGGCGATATCCAAATCAGTTAAAAATGCCATGGTGGCGGGTAATTACATCCGCAAAATGTTTGAAGAAGGGATTGCCTTAAAAAAAATACACGGCGATGCTAATGTCTACGATTTAAGCATAGGAAACCCCGTAATGGAGCCTCCTGAAGCTTTTAACCGTGAACTGCGTCAAATCGTTAACCATCCCTGGCCGGGTATGCACCTGCAGATGGAAGCCGCGGGCTACACCGCAACTCGCACAACTATAGCCGCCCAGCTCAGCCAGGATACGGGTTTGAAATTCGGTTTGAATGATATTGTGATGGCTTTTGGAGCGGCAGGGGCCGTAAATGTAGTTTTTAAAACCCTTTTAAATCCAGGCGAGGAAGTTATTTCATTCACACCCAATTATTTTGAATATGTGCATTACGCTGAAAATCACGGCGGCAGGGTCAAATATATTGCTTCTGATAAGAATCTGAATCCTGACCTGGCAGCACTGGAAGCCGGCATTACCACCAGTACCAGGGCGGTAGTTATCAACTCTCCCAATAATCCCACCGGACATGTTTATACCGCTCCGACACTCAAAGGGATCGCTGAAGTGGTTGCCCGCCGCAGCGCTGAATTGAAACACCGGGTTTACATTATCAGCGATGATGTTTATGCCAACCTGTATTTTGGGCAGGGGAAGTGCCCGCGGATGGCTCAACATTATCAGCATACTATTATCGTCAATTCCTTTTCCAAAGACCTTTCTGTACCCGGCGAGCGTATTGGCTACATCGCAGTGCAGGCTCAATGTGAGGATGCAGGCGATATAGTGAAAGGCCTGGTATATGCCAGTCAGGTGCTAGGATTTATCAATCCTCCGGCGATCATGCAGAATGCAATACGCAATCTGCAAAACGCGTCGGTAGATATCTCTATTTATCGTCAGAAGAGAGACTTCCTGTTTAAAAGTTTAACCGAAATGGGTTACGCCATTGTCAAACCGCAGGGCGCTTTCTACATGTTCCCCAGCTCACCCAATCCGGACGATGAAGTTTTTGTTAAGGAATTAAAGGATCTTTTGGTGTTAACGGTGCCGGGTCATGTTTTTGGTGCTCCTGGATACTTCCGCCTGTCTTATTGTACGGACGACCGGGTGATTGAAGGTTCTTTGAAAGGTTTTAAGCAGGCCATAGCCAAATATAAATAACCCTTGTATCAGGCTGTCCTGTTTGGTGGCTTGATCAGATACATCAGTACCACAGAGGCTAGTCCGAGGACTGCGCAGATAATAAAGGCCCAGAGGTAGCTGCCGGTAAGGTCAAAAATGCCACCCGCTAAAGGAGGGCTGATAGCTCCTCCCAGCGCGTTGCCCATAACCAGCGCACCCACAATAACACCCAGTGCCTTGAATCCAAAATAATCCGCAACCATGGGGGCAAGCAGAACACCGACCCCCGAGAAGCAGCCAAAAACGATACCAAAGCAATATAGCACTCCTACAGATTGGCTGGCAGCAAGTCCGCAAAAAGCCACAGTCAACGCCATAAAGCTGATCAAGACGATAGTTTTGTGCCCATAACGATCCCCTGAAAAGCCTAATCCGATTCTGGCGGCGGTACCCACCAGCCCAATAGTGGTGAGAACTGTAGCCGCGGCGGTGACGGATAGACCAATGTCTGTGGCGTAGGGCACGATATGAACCAACCCCGCGTGACCAATAAAACCATAACAAACCCAGGCGATGAAAAAAAGCCAGAATTGATGAGTGCGAACGGCCTGAGCGAAAGTATATTCTTTGCGCGGCGCGGACAACGGCAAGTTTGGGTTAGAGACATGCACCTTCTGGATGGGAATAGGCGCCTGCCTGGCAAACTGGCCAAGCAGGGTTACTAATAAAAGGCTGAAGATACCTAATAGCAGAGTAGAAGTGTGCCAATTATAGGCGACGACCATTGAACTGGCAAGCATCGGCATAACGGCAATACCGAAACCGATGCCGGAAATGCCTATTCCTGCCATGAGACCGCGATTGTGAGGAAACCAGCGGGTGAGCATGGCAACCAACGGTGTATACATTCCGCTGGAGCCGGCGGCGATAATCACACCGTAAACCAGATAAAGCTGCCAGAGGCTGGAAATTCGTGACATAAGGATATAACCTATGCCGAAGATCAAACCGCTGATAGTAATAATCAATCTGGGGCCCAAACGATCACTGAGTCGGCCGGTAACTACCGCTAAAACACCGGTTACGATCATAAAGAGGGCAAAGGGTCCGGCAGTCGCGGCGCGCGACCAGCCGTACTCTGCGATCATAGGTTTAAAAAAGACACCGAAACAGTATTGGCAACCGTAGACCACCGTCATAATCAGAAAACAGACTAGTAGTACAACATAGGCGTAGCGGGGAGTTGTGGCGCGTTTTTGGTTTTCCGGAGCAGTGGAAGCATCCAATTAGAGTCTCTTTTGATGGGAGCGGGCCAAATTAGTTTATAGATTTGACATGTCCCATGGGTTTTATTATCCTCTTATTATACAGGATTTAAGGAATAAGAGCAGGAATCAGTTCACAGACAGATTGCATTCTGTATATGGAAAACCCACAAAAACAATTTTTCTGATTATAATATAATTAATACTGGAATGAATAATTACAAAATATCAAATGACAAAGGAGGTACGCAGTTATGAAAGGCGATCCAAAGGTACTAAAGGTATTGAACGGACTGTTGGCGGATGAACTGACCGCTGTGAATCAGTATATGGTGCATTCTGAGATGTGTGACAACTGGGGCTATGGCAAATTGGCCAAGACGATTGAGAAGAGGGCCATCGATGAAATGAAACACGCGGAAAAACTGATTGGCCGTATTCTTTTTTTGGGGGGTATCCCCATCGTCAGCAAATTGAACGATATTCACATTGGCTCAGACGTTCCCAAGATGTACGGTAGCGATCATGTCGCTGAAGACGGTGCGGTTAAGAGTTATAATGCCGGCATTGTGGTCTGCGGCGAGGCCAAGGATTATGCCACCAGTGACATCCTGCAAAGCATCCTCAATGATGAAGATGCTCACATCGATCTTATCGAAGCGGTGCAGGATGAGATCGGTCAAATGGGTATTCAGGTTTTCCTATCAACGCAATTAGCTTAAGGTCTATCCATTCAGAAACTTAAAAGAGGGTGACGGATTGATCCGTCACCCTCTTTTATTTAAGCCTGATTATGAGGTGGTGATTTAGTTAGATTTTCTGCCCGCAATCCCCTTAGCTTTATCTGAACCGGCTTTAGCTTTCTCATTGGGTCTTAGTGATCTGGTGGCTTTCCCAGCCTGCCACATTTCAGAATTACCCATTTTAGCTAACTCCTTACCAAGCTGCGCTTTATAGTTGACCTTGCCGCAAGCAGAAATGACCCGTTTGGTTTCTGCGCCGGTAGCGACACTTTCATAAAGATCTTTGAAGACGGGCATAACCGCCTTCTTGAACCTGGGTTTCCAATCCAGAGCGCCTCTCTGAGCTGTGACTGAACAGTTAGCGTACATCCAGTCCATGCCGTTTTCTGCGACCAGACGGATTAAGCTCTCGGTTAACTCTTCAACAGTCTCGTTGAAGGCTTCGCTGGGGCTGTGGCCTTTCTTGCGTAGAGTATCATATTGGGCTTCCATAATACCGGCTAGAGCGCCCATCAGAACGCCTCTTTCGCCGACGAGATCGCTATAAACTTCTTTTTCAAAAGTGGTCGGGAAGAGGTAACCGGCACCGATACCGATACCGATGGCAAGGGCGCGATCTTTGGCGCGACCAGTAAAATCCTGGAAAACCGCGAAACTGGCGTTAATTCCTTCACCTGATAGGAAATTACGCCGTAAGGAAGTTCCGGAACCTTTGGGCGCAACCATAATTACATCTACATTTTTGGGTGGAATAAGCTTGGTCTGGTCTTTGTAGACAATGGAAAAACCGTGAGAAAAATAAAGAGCATCACCTTTTTTAAGATTCTTTTTGATTAAAGGCCAGACTGTTTTATGAGCCGCGTCTGAAACCAGGACTTCAATAATGGTGGCGCGTTGAACGGCCTCCTCGATTTCAAATAAATCCACACCGGGTTTCCAGCCATCTTTCACCGCCCGGGCCCAGTCTTCCTTAAAAGTTTTAGATTGTCCGATGATAACATTGAAGCCGTTATCTTTAAGATTAAGGGCTTGTCCAGGTCCTTGCACTCCATATCCGATTATGGCGACAGTCTCTTTCTTTAAAACCTGGCGGGCTTTCTGCATCGTGAACTCGCTCCGCATGATGACCTCTTCTTTTGTTCCTCCAAAGTCAATGATAGCCAAGACCTTCCTCCTTAATTTTATAAATAATTTATAATAATTCAATCAGTTATTGAAGCTATATTTCACAGCACATTTGTTAATTTTATCACTATCATGCTTATATAACAATTCTAGAAGCAGGGGAATCAGGGTTTGCGGATGATAAAACACCAATGGGGCAGGGTTTCGGAGAAATCTGGGGGAATAGTGTCATATTTCTCAGTGATGACGCAAGGCAAGAGGTCCTTATCTATCAGGCGGAATTCCCTGTAATTGTTCGTAAACAAAATAAATCCGGATGGGGATAATACCTCAAGGGCGCCATTAATCAAGCGGGGGTGATCTTTTTGCACGGAAAAAGATTTATTTTTATTTTTACTGAATGTGGGAGGGTCGATAATGATAATATCAAAGATCAAGTTTTTCTTTTTAGCGTATTGAAAAAATTCCAGAGTGTCCATT
The DNA here is from genome assembly GCA_025361145.1 of Dehalococcoidia bacterium. Classification (GTDB taxonomy): domain Bacteria; phylum Chloroflexota; class Dehalococcoidia; order Dehalococcoidales; family UBA3254; genus UBA3254. The sequence goes on from JANYAV010000012.1 coordinate 28,662, forward strand.
TTAATGACCCAGTTATTTTCCAGCGGCAAATTATTCAAGGCTAAATTTTCTTTGGTCCATTCACCATATACCTTTGAAATATCTACGCTATAGGTTTTCGCAGCGCCAGCGTTTGCCGCGTAAATAGTAAATGAGCCGGAATAAGCAAAGGTGTTCAATACGGTCTTATTTTGGCTCTGGCTGGCTATCCATTTTCGATTTTCACGTTGATCTAAAAATAGGCCGGTGTCCATATAATCAGAGAGGTTAATCAGGAACTTGTTGCCGGATTCTTCTAAAATCATTTTCTTAGAGGCACTTTGCGGGATCATAAAATCATCTTTTAAGCTCTTTTTATAAAAGAAAGAATTGATTTGAAGGATTGTTTTAAGATGCTGTTCAAGTTCTGTTAAAAGTTCCGGCGCGACAGAGGAAAAAACATGGATCACAGCGTTATCTTGATAAATATCTACCGTCACAGGTAATAAATACTGCGTATTATTAATTAATCTATAAGCAGAAATCTTATTTTGGGAAATATAAGGCCTGATCTCAGCCAGATTATGGACTATTAATTCGTTTATGCCTGTTTTAGAACTGATTTTACACCTCTATATTTTGAAAACTCCACCAGACAGGCTATCAAGCGCAGTAGCCTTAGTAAATATTATCATAAAATGCTGTGAGCTGTGGTTAAATGGAGGAAGTCAATTAAAATAACAGAATAAATGCCAAAGAGACATACAGACGAGGGAAAATACGAAGCGAAAAACAGGGTATTGCAACTGAATGGTGGAGCCGAGGGGATTCGAACCCCTTACCTATTGACTGCCAGTCAATCGTTCTCCCGAGTGAACTACGGCCCCATTCAATATACTTATATAATTTACCAGAAATCGCGGTATAAGGCAAGCCAAAGAAGGCAAGTTCCAATCTACCGGTGCTTAATTGCCTTAATATCGATTATCCTTTAAAATACCTATTTAGATTAATGCAGGAGATAATAAACCAGAGATGATAAGGAGAATTATGAAGTTAGCAACAGTTTTTCTACTTGGGGCAACGATTCTGGCTGGGGGTTGTGCCGCGCAGTCTGGAACACCCTCACCCAAAACAACCTCATGGCCTAAGGCTCCGGCTATGCAGATAGATAAATCCAAAAGCTACACCGCTACGGTGGACACCTCGCTGGGGACGTTCAAGATACAACTTTTAGTCGACGAGACCCCTAATACAGTCAATAATTTCGTTTTTCTGTCCAGACAAGGCTATTATGAAGGGATTATTTTCCATCGCATTATTAAAACATTTATGATCCAGACCGGAGATCCTACCGGTACGGGAAGCGGTGGTCCGGGATATAAATTTGCGGATGAATTGCCACCCAGGCACAGCTATGAGGCTGGGATTGTGGCTATGGCTAATGCCGGTCCGAACACTAACGGTAGTCAGTTCTTTGTTTGTACCGGGTCTGACTCTAAAAACCTCGATAATTATCCCAATTACAGCCAGTTTGGGAGAGTTATCGAAGGGATGGATATAGTGCAAAAAATAGCTTCCGTCCAGGTAGTTTCAAACGGACGTGAGGTCAGTAAGCCGGTTACACCACCCGTAATCAAGAACATAACCATCACAGAAAAATAAACCAGATTGTGTTGTTAAAAAACCCTGTGCTTGTCAAAGCACAGGGTTTTTTTATTAGCTGATCTCCTGTATTACAGCAGATCTGAAGGGAAGGCGATGACCTCATCTATTTCTGCGGAATCGGTGAGGAGCATGACCAGGCGGTCTATGCCCAGCGCGATACCGGTGCATTCAGGTAAATTCTTGACCGACTCAATAAATTTATCCGGCCAGACAGTCGGTTTGCCGGTTTTTAACATTTCCGCCATTTCGGATTTAAAGCGTTGTTCCTGTTCCACCGGGTTGGTTAATTCGCTGTAGCCGTTAGCGATTTCCAGTCCGGCAATGAAGACTTCCGCTCTTTCCGCGGTGTTAGAGGTGCCGGGTTTCAGCCTTGCCAGTGCGGCGCATTCCCGAGGGTAATCCATTATTATAATAGGGCGGTTGGCAGGGAAACGGGGGATGATCTTATCTACCAGATCATCATCAAAGCGCAGCCCGTCAAAGGCTGTAAAGGGGTCCCATCCTGCCCAATCCAGATAAGCTTCTCTTACACTGATGCGGGGCCAGGGCACGCGTAAATCTATGGACTTCCCCTGGTAAATCAAATCAGATCCGACGCCTAATTTTTCAGCCAGGAAGATTACCAGATTTTCAGTATCGGTAATGATTTTTTGATAGTCATTTCCCTTCCGGTACCATTCGAGCATAGTGAATTCAGAGTTATGGTGGCGGCCACGTTCATCCCTGCGGAAACAATGACAAATCTGGAAGATCCGCTCATAACCGGCGGAGAGCAGTCTTTTCATTTGAAGTTCAGGTGAGGTGGAAAGAAACCAGCCTTCCGAGGTGTAAGGGTGGATAAATTGCTCGGGAGCGACAGCCGGTACACGCAACGGGGTGTCAATCTCAAGAAAACTCTCGAGCATAAAAAAAGCTCGAATGCCGTCCATTATTCTTGCGCGACATTCGAGCTTGTCTTTGATTTTCTGCAGGCGTCTGGACTCGTCCAGTGCCATTTTACTTGTTGCCTACACGCTCAAGATAGTTACCGGTGCGGGTATCCACTCTAATGAGATCACCGTCTTTAATAAAGGAGGGGACGCCGATGATGACTCCAGTTTCTAGTTTGCCTTCCTTATTCTGGGCGGTGATGGTTGCGCCTTTGAGGGCGGCTGATGTTTCTACTACTTTCAGTTCAACGGTCTTGGGCAGTTGAATATCAATTGGACGGTCGTTCCACATCATGATGACCACTGGTGTGCCTTCTTTTAAGAATCCGCCTTTTTCGCCCATCTGCGCTTTGGTCATGGGAATCTGTTCAAAAGTAGAGCTGTCCATGAAAATATAGTTGTCGTTTTCCTGGAAGAGGTACTGCATTTCATGCATGGTAACGCTGGTTTCTTCAACCTTTTCACCGGAATGGAAGGTGATGTCCAGAACGTTGCCGGAAAAGAGGTTACGCAACCTAAATTTGTAGATGGCGCGGCCTTTCCCGGGTTTGACGAACTCGACCGTTTCCACTGAAAACGGGACGTTATCAATCAGCATTTTAGTGTTCTTAGTTACCTCTTCAATGTTCACTGTAAGCGATTCTCCTTGTCCCCGGTCTACGGGGTATGCTCTCTATTACTATCCGGTTATTCCGGAAAGAAACCCTATCATAAAAATGCCAACCTTCAATATAATGCCATTTTTAACGCATTTTGGCAACTGATTATTTAAGCGTGAATTAAGAAGAGGGTGGTTGGCAGACGAACGGGAACTTCAAATCAACAGGGACAACTGTGCTGTTAGCAAACTTGGTTGGTGAAAAAAGTCCCTACCTTACCGAGGTAGGGACTTTTCTGGTTGATTTTTGAGGCCGATTTAGGTGTCTTTGGTAAGATTGGTCAGGAATTCGGCGTTGGTTTTAGCGCGGCGCAGACGTTCGAGAACACGCTCAGTGGCTTCAGAGTATTTATTAGAGTCCTGAGAAATCATGGCCACCATGCGGCGCATAAGCCAAACTTGCTTGATGGTATTCTCGTCAAGCAGGAGTTCTTCACGGCGGGTGCCGCTGCGCTGGATATCCACGGCCGGGAAGATACGGACTTCAGCCAAACGACGGTCAAGATGCAGTTCCATGTTGCCGGTACCTTTGAACTCTTCATAAATCAGTTCATCCATACGGCTATTGGTATCAACCAAACAGGTAGCGATGATAGTAAGACTGCCGCCTTCCTCAGTGTTACGGGCAGCACCAAAGAAACGCTTGGGAGGATATAGAGCAGCTGGATCGATACCGCCGGAGAGCGTGCGTCCACTGGGCGGCATGGAAAGGTTATAGGCACGGGTCAGACGAGTGATTCCGTCCAGGAGAATCATGACATCTCTGCCGCTTTCCACCAGTCGTTTGGCTCTTTCTAGTGCCAACTCAGCCACACCGGTCTGGTTCTCGGCTGGCTCATCGAAGGTAGCACTGATAACGTCGCCTTTAACGGCGCGTTTCATATCTGTGACCTCTTCGGGGCGTTCACCAATAAGGCAGACCATGACGTGAATATCATTGTAATTATTGGAAACAGCGTTAGCGATGGCTTTCATAAGAAGGGTCTTGCCGGCTTTAGGAGGTGAGACGATCAGACCGCGTTGTCCGCGGCCGATGGGAGCTACCAGGTTAACCAGTCTGGCGGAGAGATCGCTGCTACCGGGGACTTCCAAGTTGATCAACCTATCCGGGAAAGTAGGTGTCAGTCCCCCGAAGTTAGGTCTTTGCTTGCATAATTCAGGATTGAGGTCGTTAATGGCCTCGACCCTTAAGAGGCTCATGTACTTTTCGCCGTTCTTGGGCGGGCGGCCCTGGCCGATTACCATATCGCCAGTACGTAAGCCAAAGCGTCTGATTTGGGACTGGGATATATAGACATCGGTCAGGCTGGGCAGCAGGCTGCTCTGGCGCAGGAAACCATAACCGTCCGTCATGATCTCCAGTATACCCGAGCAGAAGATATTGCCCTGTTTTTGGGTGTGAGTCTGCAGTATGCGCATGACCATATCTTGCTTTTTAAGTCCGGTGAAGCCGCTGATGCCCATTTGGCGGCCAATATCCAGAAGTTCATCCCGTGTCATACTCTCGAGATCGGTGATGTTCATCTTCACCTCAACTGGTGGTGGTGCATTAACTGCCGATTCAGGTACCTGTTCGATGTTTTCCATTTGTTTTCTCTCTTAAAAAATATTTAGCGTTTTTATTGATCTTTATTATTAGATAAATTCCCTTATAGCTGATAATCTGAGTTACTGCTAATATCAGGGGAAAGGTGAATACTTCAGGGTTTTATTTTATGAGAGTATTCACTTATGAAAGGGGTAAAGAAGATTGTGTCCCCTCGCGGAGTACGTTCCTGGCCGCATCAATAAATCCCAGGAACAGAGGATGAGGGCGGTTGGGTCTGGAACCAAACTCAGGATGGAACTGACAACCTACCATCCATGGATGATCGGCTAATTCACAGACTTCAACCAGTTTGCCGTCTGGAGATAGTCCGCTGTATACCATTCCAGACTTCTCCATTATATCACGATAATCGTTATTAAATTCATAGCGGTGGCGGTGGCGTTCTTTGATCTCTGTTTGTCCATAAACCGCAGCTGCTTTAGTGCCGGTTACCAGGTGACAGGGATAATTGCCCAGGCGCATTGTGCCACCCTTATTTTTCATCCCGCGTTGCTCAGGAAGATAGTCGATCACCGGATACTTGGTTTTAGCATTAAACTCAGTGGAGTTGGGCTCATTACTATTAAATATGTGTCTGGCAAATTCTATAACCATGACCTGCATTCCCAGGCACAACCCCAGATAGGGCACCTTATGGTCACGGGCATAAGTAACAGTTTTGATCATTCCTTCGATACCCCGGTCTCCGAACCCGCCCGGCATAACAATGCCCTGGACTGAATGGAGCACGGTGTGGGGATCGATATTTTCCAGGGATTCTGACGGGACCCATATGAGATTAATATCCCGGTTATAGTGCAAAGCGGCATGATGCAGGGCTTCGCGTACTGAAAAATAGGCGTCGTGAAGCTCAACATACTTGCCTACAAGGGCGATATTGATCGGTTCCCTCGGGGATTGCAGTCGGTTGACCAACTCGCGCCATTGGGCAAGGTCTTTCGGCCCGGCCCTCAAATTTAATTTATCGATCATCAGTTCATCCAGACCGCATTGTTCCAGCATCAAAGGAACAGAATAAATACTGGGAACAGTGGGCATTGGAATAACTGCGGTCTTAGGAACATCGCAGAAAAGAGAAATCTTAGAGCGTAGACTTTCTTCAATCGGATAATCACTGCGGCAAACAATCACGTCAGGCTGTATACCAATGCGCCGTAATTCATTGACGCTGTGTTGAGTGGGCTTGGTTTTAAGTTCATGAGTACAAATGAGGTAGGGCAGATAAGTTACATGAACATAAAGCACATTATCCCGGCCCACTTCATTACGCATCTGACGAATAGCTTCCAGAAAAGGTTGGCCTTCAATATCGCCGACTGTGCCGCCAACTTCGATTATGATGACATCTGCTCCAGACTTAGCGGACAAAGCTTTAAACCTTTCCTTGATCTCGCTTACAAGGTGAGGAACTATCTGAATCGTACCGCCCAAGAAATCGCCATGTCTTTCTTTAGCTATTAAAGAACTATATATCTGACCTGAGGTGATGTTAGATTGCGCAGTCAGTTCAATATCTATAAATCGTTCATAGTTACCCAGATCGAGGTCGGTTTCAGCCCCGTCTTGGGTGACGAAAACCTCGCCGTGCTGGTAAGGAGACATCGTACCGGGGTCAACGTTCAGGTAGGGATCAAGTTTCAGGACAGAAACGGAGACTTTGCGACTCTTAAGGATAGTTCCGATTGAAGCGACGGTTATACCCTTACCAACAGAACTTACAACACCGCCAGTTACGAAGATATACTTTGACATAAAATAAAAAAGTACTCAACCTTAAATTTATAGAATTGGTTACTTTTGTAATGCAGGGAAAATTGTAAACATAGACACACAGGGTGGGGAACAACTTTAAGTTCTAGTAATTATAGGGAGATTAAAAGTAGTTTGTCAAGCTTTTGTTTAGACACGAAAGTGGTTAATTTATGCTAAAAATTCAAAAGGAAAACCTCAAAGGTTAAATTATCCAACGGTTTTACAAAACAAAAAGAATATGGTATCGTGTACAATCAGTACTTAGAGGTATCAATTCGTTAGTAAAATTTAGGCTTGCTGTTTCCGGCCACTAATACAGCCTCCTCCTTTTCTTGAATGCCTGTTACAAGGCCGGAACTGTGTTATCAAAGGAACATAATTGGTAGAGAAACTAAAAAGATCGGCTTATATTGTTATTGAAGCTGAAAGATGTAAAGGGTGCCGTTATTGCATCGCAGTTTGTCCTGTCCAAATCATCGGAGTATCTAAGAGCACCAATCAGATGGGAGCTAATCCTGTTGAGGTCATTGTCGGCAAAGATGATTTGTGTACAGGCTGTGGGAATTGTGCTACGATGTGTCCCGATACCGCTATCTCCGTTTTTTCTACCAGAGAAAAAAGCTAAGCGTTATGGTTTTTTAGGTGAATTTATCCGGAGGTAAAAGTGTCGAAAAAGGTACTCATGGTCGGTAATGTAGCTATTGCAGAAGGTGCTGTTTTGGCCGGCTGCCAAGCTTATTTCGGCTATCCCATAACACCCCAGAATGAGATTTTGGAACATCTCTCTAAACGTTTGCCTGAGTTGGGTCGGGTCTTTTTACAGACTGAAAGTGAATTAGCCGCTATCAGCATGGTTATCGGTGCTGGAGCTACTGGTGTCCGTGCCATGACCTCCACCTCAAGCCCCGGTTTTTCTTTGCAACAAGAGGGTATTTCTTACATGGCAGGCGCGCAAATCCCGGGCGTTATTGTGAATGTTATGAGGGGTGGCCCTGGCCTGGGCAACATCGGTGGGGCTCAGGGCGATTATTTTCAAGCTGTTAAGGGTGGTGGTCACGGGGACTACCGTATTATAAATTTAGCCCCGGCCTCGGTGCAGGAAATGATGGACCTTACTATGCTGGCCTTTGAGTTAGCGGATAAATACCGCAATCCGACTTTTATACTGGTAGATGGGTTTTTAGGTCAAGCCATGGAACCAGTTATTATACGAGATGCTGTTACTAAGTTTCCTGCGAAACCCTGGGCTATTACCGGAGCTAAAGGGCGCCCCAAGAATCTGCTTGATTCCTTTGAAATGAACCCTGTAAATTATCCTTCAAGGGTAAAAAAGCTGCTGGATAAATACGAAATCATACGCCGGAATGAGGTGCGTTTCGAAGGCCTACTCCTGGAAGATGCTGAGATTGTTGTGGTAGCTTACGGCAGTGCCAGCCGTTCGGCTATGTCAGCGGTCAAGCTGGCTCGCACTGATGGCATTAAAGCTGGGCTCCTTCGTCCTATTACCCTTTTCCCCTTTCCTGAAAAGGCATTGAGGGAGCTGTCCCTGCGGATTCAGGCTTTTTTAGTTGCCGAATTGAGTGGGGGGCAGATGATTGAAGATGTAAGATTGGCGGTTGGGTTGGACTGTGAAGTGGACCTGGTCAACCGTTATGCTGGTGTGCCTCTGCCGGCCGAAGAAATACTGGAGAGCCTGCGAGGTATCGCGTTAAAACAGAGGAAGAATTAAGATTGGATAAAGTAATATATACCAAACCAGAAGCCATGGAAGACCGCTTCACCCACTACTGTCCCGGTTGCGGACACAGTACTATAACCCGGCTGATAGCTGAGGCATTAGATACTCTGAAGATACAGGAAAAGGCGGTCTGTGTATCATCTATCGGCTGCTCGGTCAGTTCATATTATTATTTTAAATGTGACGGCCTGGAAGCTGCGCATGGACGCGCTCCGGCCGTGGCTACAGCTATCAAGCGCTGCCGTCCCGAATTATATCCTTTCACTATCCAGGGGGACGGCGATTTGGCAGCCATCGGCACCGCCGAAACGGTGCATGCCAGCGCCCGGGGTGAAAATATTGTGCTCTTTTTCGTTAACAATGCAATTTATGGAATGACGGGCGGACAAATGGCTCCTACCACCCTGGTGGGAATGAATTCCACCTCTACCCCGGGAGGGCGGAAAACCGACACCGCCGGTTATCCCATCCGGGTTTGTGAGATGCTGGCTACTCTTGACGGTCCAGCTTATATTACCCGGGTATCTTTACACAATCCTGCCAATGTTCGTAAGGCTAAAAAGGCCATTGAGACTGCTTTCAGGGTACAGATGGCAGGACTGGGCTTATCTCTGGTAGAGATTCTTTCCCCTTGTCCGATCAGCTGGAAACTGGAGCCGACAAATGCCTTGAAATTTATCGAAGAGACTATGATCAAGCAATACCCACTTGGTGATTTCAAGGTTATAGATGGCGTAAAAGCTTTAATAGAAGGAGTTAACCCATGCTCGCCGAAATAGTAATCTCTGGTTCGGGCGGGCAGGGAGTGCTGGTGATAGGACGTCTTATAGCAGAGGCGGGCTTTCTGGAGGGACAAGAAGTGGTCTGGTCGCCTTCCTATAGCGCTGAAAAGCGGGGAGGCACGGTTTCTTGTATGGTAACCATCTCCACTGAGAAGGTCGGCTCTCTCATGATTACCCGTCCTACTATTGGCATAGCTATGAACCATGCTGCAGCCATAAAATTGGAACCAGCTCTAAAAAAAGATGGCTGGCTATTAGTTAATCAAGCCGAAAATGGCTACCAACCTGCTCGCAAAGATATTCACTTTCTCACCGTCTCTGCTAATCAACTAGCACTGGAACTGGGATCTGAATCAACAGCCAATATTGTCGCGCTGGGGGCTTTGCTATCAATTCATCCGGTGGTTTCCCTGGACGGAGTTATCAAGGCTATGGCACAATTGTTCGGGAGTAAAATTCTGGAAATGAACAAGCAGGCCTTAATCAAGGGTAGTAAATCGGTAAAAACTAAGGATGAAAAGATCTAACTTGAGTCCTTAGTGGTGGATAGGATATAGTAGTAACAATCAGTCCGGTTTTTAAAAAGTCCGGATTTATAGATAATAAATATTAAAGATAAAATGGACTAAACAAGGAGGTCAAATTCATGGGTGCAATGTATGATAAATTGAAAAAGATAATAGTCGATCAATTAGGTGTGGAAGAAGTTAAAGTGGTTCCTACTGCTAAGTTTGCGGAGGACCTGGATGCCGATTCTTTAGACCTGGTGGAGTTAATCATGTCCATAGAGGAAAAATTCAGCACACCCGAATTGAAAGTAGAAATCCCAGATTCAGACGCTGAGAAGATTGTCTGTGTGCAGGATGCCATGGATTATCTGATTAAGCTAGGCGTCAAAGACGCCTGATAAGTCCTGGTTAAATTGGAGTATTTAAGGAGGGCAGTAGTCGCAAAACTACTGCCCTCCTTTTTTAAATAAGTTTATAATGAATAAGAAAAGACTTTGATAAAATGTTGTTAACAATCGGCAGGGAAGCACTTTGGATATACAGGTGATAAACAATAACATAAGAGAAATATTGTCCAAGCACAAGAAAGTTTCGTTGGAGATGCCAGGCAAGCAACCTTCAGCCGTTTTAATTCCAATCTATGTCAAGGACGACAGGCATATTTTGGTCCTGACTCTCCGTTCGCAGTTGGTCCATCACCATAAGGGTGAGATTTCTTTTCCGGGAGGGGGATATCACCCCTTAGACATGAACTTGCAGCAGACAGCTTTACGTGAAACCTTTGAAGAGATAGGGGTGGATCCGGGGCAGGTGGATATTCTAGGTGAACTGGACGATAGTGCTACCATGGGTTCGGGTTTTATTATCACCCCATTTGTCGGACTGATTCCAGCGGACTACCCTTTTAAGATTAGTGATTATGAGATTAGTAAATTGATTCACGCTCCGCTGGACGATTTACTGGCCAAGGGTTGCTGTCAATCTATCGCTCCGATCAACCGTGATGGGAATCCTGTCAGGCAGTTTATATTTACTTACCTGGGCCAACAAGTCATCGGAGCCACCGCCCGTGTCTTGCGGCAATTTCTGGATATTTACTCTCAAGCTGCGGGTTTGCCTACCCAGGAAAACAATTCCAGTGGGGAAAAGCAGCGGTAGATTCACAATCTTGTATTAAGCATTTGACTAAATATGTTAAAAGACTTAATATTATATTATTAAGAATATAACAATATTCATAACTAGCTCAAGTTAAATTTGAGAATAAGTGAGGCTAAAAATGGCCGGGAAAGATTATTATAGCATTCTCGGAGTCAGCCGAACCGCTGCCGATAAGGATATCAAAGCGACCTACCGCCGGTTGGCCCGCCAGTATCATCCTGATGTGAATCCCGGCAACAAATCCGCGGAAGAACATTTCAAAAAGATCAACCAGGCCTATGAGGTCTTATCTGATCCTGAGAAGCGTAAAAAATACGATCAATATGGAGATGGGTGGGAGCACGCTGAGCAATATGCTGAGGCAGCCCGTCAGCAACAGCAACAACAGCAGCAGAGGAGCGGATTCCGCTATACCCAGAAGCCAGGAGCGGAAGAAGCCTTTGGCTCTGATGAACCGGACCTGGCGAGTTTATTCGGCAATTTATTTGGGGGAAGGGCCGGTGCTTCCAGCCGCAAGAGCAGTCGTGTCCAGCGCGGTGAGGACGTAGAGTATCAGATTGAACTGACACTGGAAGAGGCCTTCAATGGCACTATGAGGAATATTTCTCTGCAGTCTGAAATTCCCTGTGCTGCTTGTCATGGCACGGGACGTATTCAGGGATTACCCTGCTCGGTTTGCCGCGGTTCGGGTTCCACTCACGAGGTTAAGCGTCTTGAGGTAAAGATCCCGGCCGGAGTGGACGATGGCTCGCGCGTGCGTATTGCGGGCAAAGGCCAGCCTGGCGCAGGGGGTGGGACACCGGGAGACCTATTTCTGGTGGTTTCTTTAAAGAAGCACAACCAGTTTGAACGCAAGGAAAACGATTTATACATTGATTTACCAGTCCAACTTGTGACTCTTATGCTGGGGGGCGAGGTGCAGGTACCAACTCTAAAAGGCAGTAAACTGGCGTTAAAAATTCCTGCAGAAACGCAAAATGGAAAAGTATTTCGCCTTGCAGGACAGGGCATGCCTGTTCTGGGCTCAGTGGCCAGGGGCGATCTGTTGGTCACAGTTAAGGTGGTTCTACCTAAATCCTTGACTGTGGAGGAAAAAGCCCTGTTTACCCGCTTGAAAGAGATCAGGCCTGTCTAAACTTTAATGAGGTGGGAGCGCGATGAAAAAAATGGAAAATGAACCTCGCTATGTAATCAGTATTGCTGCCCAAATGTTAGGAATTCAGACTCATACTTTGCGTTATTACGAGAGAATAGGCGTCGTTCAGCCTTCCCGGTCGCGTGGCAATATTCGGCTTTATTCAGAACAGGACCTGGAACAACTCCGTCATGTAAAAAATTTAATTGAGGAATTAGGAGTTAATTTAGCTGGAGCTGAGGTTATTCTGCGCATGGCACGCCAGATTGCAGAGTTGCAGCTGCGCGTACAGGAACTTGAGGCTGAATTGTATGGGAAGAAGGGAGGAAGACAATGAAACAGGAAAAATTCACCGAACAAGCACAGGAAGTTATGGCAGCGTCCCAGGAATTGGTTCGCACCTATAAGCACAATCAATGGGACGTCGAACATATATTAATGGCATTGTTACAACAGGAAAAAGGCACCGTTAATCAGGTCCTGGAGAAAATGGGTGTCGATCTGGAGACGCTCCGCCAGAAAGTGGGGGATGCTTTAGAGAAAATGCCCAAGGTCACCTATGATACCGGTCAAATTTACGCTACTCCCAGGATTCAATGGCTTTTTCAGGCCGCAGATGCTGAAGCTAAGAGGCTAAAAGACGAGTTCATCGGTACTGAGCACTTTTTGATTGCGATGTCCGGCGAGCAAAAAGGTGAAGCCGCGGGAATACTGCAAAGCGCAGGGATTGACCAGGAGAAGGTCTATACCGCTTTGAAAGAGATACGCGGGGCACATCGGGTGACGGACGCTCGCGCGGAGAGTAAATATCGTTCTTTAGAAAAGTACAGCCGTGACCTAACGGAACTGGCCCGTCAGGGCAAACTTGATCCAGTAATAGGCCGGGAAGACGAGATCAAACGTGTGATGCAAATACTGACCAGGCGAACCAAGAATAATCCGGTTATTGTGGGTGAGGCTGGTGTGGGTAAAACTGCTATCGCTGAAGGCCTTGCGGAAAAAATCGTGGCTAATGATGTGCCTGATTCTTTGAAAGGACGTAAGGTAGCCGCACTGGATATGGGCGCGCTGGTGGCTGGCAGCAAGTTCCGCGGTGAGTTCGAAGAAAGACTAAAAGCCGTGATGGACGAGATAAAAAGCTCAAATGGCGAAGTCATTCTTTTTATTGACGAAATTCATACAGTAGTCGGCGCGGGAGCCAGCGAGGGTGCAATCGATGCCAGCAACATGCTTAAACCCGCTCTATCCCGGGGTGAGCTGCAGACTATCGGTGCCACTACTCTTGATGAATACCGTAAACATATCGAAAAAGACAAAGCGCTCGAGAGGCGTTTTCAGCCGGTGTATGTCAATGAACCTACTATCGAGCAAGCTATTTTAATATTAAAAGGTCTGAGACCGCGTTATGAGTCCCATCATAAGGTCAAGATCACAGACGCCGCTCTGGAAGCCGCTGTTAAACTTGGTCAACGCTATATCACTGAACGGCATTTGCCGGACAAAGCCATAGATTTGATAGATGAAGCAGCTAGTAAGTTGAGAATAGAAGCCCCAGGAGCTTCCCCGAAGTTAAAACAAGTTGATGAGGAAATAAGAAAACTAAAAGAAGAAGAAGAAAAATTTTCTGGTCTAGGAGAATATGAAAGACTAGCAAAAACCAAAGCTGAGAGGGTCAAAAAGGAAATAGAATATAAAAAAATAAATGATCCATACATCGAAAAGCTCAAAGAATTTTTAATAGTCAGAGAAGCGGATATCGCTCAACTCGTGTCAAAATGGACGGGTATTCCTGTTACCCAGAATGCGGAAGGCGAAAGTCAGAAGCTGGTTAATATGGAAGAGCGGATTCATGAACGTATGATCAACCAGGAAGAAGCCGTCAAGACGGTTTCCGAAGCCATCCGGCGCAGTCGGGCTGGCTTAAAAGATCCCAAGCGTCCCATCGGCAGTTTTATTTTCCTGGGTCCGACAGGTGTCGGTAAGACCGAATTAGCCCGCAGCCTGGCCTGGTTCTTATTCGATGATGAGACCGCCATGATCCGGCTGGATATGTCCGAATATCAGGAGAAACACACCATCTCGCGCATGATTGGGGCTCCTCCCGGTTACGTCGGTTTTGAAGAAGGTGGCCAACTGACTGAGGCTGTACGGCGACGGCCATATCGTGTGATCTTGCTGGACGAAATAGAGAAAGCCCATCCAGAGGTTTTCAATACACTGTTACAGGTGCTTGATGACGGGCGTCTCACTGACGGCCAGGGTCGCACGGTGGATTTTAAAAATACCGTAATTATCATGACCAGTAATACCGGAGTGGATTTGATAAAGAAAGCCGGTCCCATCGGCTTTGCCACCAATAAGAGCGCTACTAAAGTTCAGGCGCAGAACTATGACAATATGAAGGAAAAGGTGATGGCTGAAGTGCGCAAGACCTTCCGCCCTGAGTTTATCAACAGACTGGATGATATTATTGTTTTCCATGAGTTATCCAGAGAACAAATAGGCAGTATAGTGGAACTGATGATAAAAGATTTGCAGAAACGGCTTAGCGAGCGTAAACTGAATCTTGAGTTGTCTGACACGGCCAGAAAATGGTTGGCAGATACGGGCTACGATCCGACCTATGGAGCGCGTCCGCTGCGTAGGGCCATTGAACGGTTTGTGGAAAACCCCCTCGCCAGTAAGATACTCTCAGGAGAGTATAAAGAAGGGGAAACTATTCTGGTAGACCTGACAGGCGATGAATTGACGTTTAAGAAGAAAGAGATCTCATAATTATTTGGCCTATTCCCACCGGTGATGGAGGAATCTGACATAACAGACCGCACTAAATACATACTTCTTACCAGTGTCGTAGTGATCACTACAGCTCTCTCCATCTGGTTGATGATCCGTTTCTGGGATAAAATTGGCGAGTTACAGGAGTGGGGGCTGGTAGGAGTTTTTGGGATAGCCTTTCTTGCCGGTAGCAGCATTCCTACTCCCATTTCATATCTGCTCGTAGTGTTTGCCATGGCTCATCAACCCACCTATGGGATTTGGCAGCCCACTTTCGTAGGCTTATCGGGTGGAGTTGGAGCCGGTTTGGGTGGTACACTGGTTTTTTTAATAGGCAGGGGAGGCCGAAGGTTCTTTCCCGAGTTAAAAGACCTCAGCGCTGAGGAACAAGCTCGAAATAGGCTTTCCAGAATATTAACCGGTAAATTTAATAAGTGGGCCCATAAACGTGGTTCTATAGTCGTTTTTGTCATGTCCGCTATGTTAAATCCGGTTTTCGCACCGATGGCTATCGCGATGGGAGCGTTGCGTTTCAAAGCGATCAGGTTTTTTTTCATGTGCACATTAGGCAACCTGGTTAAAGCTTTGATAATTTCATATTTAGGGTATCTTGGTCTGGGTTTATTTAAAGTGCTTTTTGATAAAATAGTTATGATTCTCGGAGGTTCATAATAGGTAATAAATTTCAGAAATTTATTTACGATATTTTTGGTACCAGCCTGTATATTAGCCCTCCCATCAGGGGACAGATTAATTGGATTGCATCCAGAATACCCCAAACTTATTTAAATAGGGAAATAGATGATTTGGGCTGCGGAGACGGCAGGATTACCAAAGAAATGGGGCAGATTTTTAAAGCTAAAAAGGTGCGCGGATTCGATGTGTATCCCTCTCTGGTAAAACGGGCTTGTCATAACGGTGTCGACGCTTGTGTAATGGACCTTGAGAACGGTATGCCCAGGGGAGAATTGGCGGTGATGTGGGGAGTTCTGCATCATTTAAAGGAGAGGGAAACCTGTATTAAGAGAATCAGCGAAAATTATTCCATGGTGTTTATCCGTGAACCTATCAAGACCATTTCGTTAAAGGTATTTGAAATGGGTGATCCGATTGAAAAGGAAGAATTCGAAAGGCTGGTAAACAAATATCTGCCTGGAGCGCAGATTTTATATTATTCCTTCTGTGTTTTTGTTTTTTATAGTAAAAACGGCGTTAGTTAGTCTAAGAGAGTAGTTCTTAATCAAAAGGGGTGGATATTGTTCGCTATCCACCCCTTTATTGTTGGTTTATTATATAGACTATTTCTTTAATTCGGAGGTACAATTAGGGCAGCGGGTGGCCTTGATAGGAATATTGGAAAAACAATAGGGGCACTCTTTGGTGGTGGGTGCTGCCGGAGCGGCGGGGGTTGACTTTCTAGCGTTTAGCCTGGCAATCGGCCGAACTACAAAGAAGAAGAGTACTGCTGCGATAATCAGGAAGTTGATGATAGTGTTGATAAAAACACCGTAGTTGATGGTGATGGCGCCGGCTGCTTGAGCTGCCGCTAGCGAAGCGTAAGGTCCAGGGGTGGCACCAGCTTTGAGGACTGCAAACATGTTTTGAAAGTCCACATTACCCAGAGCCAGTCCGATGGGCGGCATGATAATGTCTTTAACCGCCGAATTGATAATCAGACCGAAAGCGATACCGATAATGATACCGACAGCCATGTCTACTACGTTGCCCTTCATAATGAAGTTTTTAAAATCCTTGAACACTTATCTCCTCCTTTAATATTTTCATTAAAATGAACAGCTTTGAACCATATTATACGCTATTTCCACCGGTTTTCAAGAGTGCTGAAAATGACTTGAACCTGGGATTATCTAGGAATAGCGCTGCCGGTATTGATAATATTGAAGATATCGTGATATGTGACCAGGACCATTAACCCGATCAGCAGAAAGAAACCGACCGTATGGATAATCGCCTCTGTTTTGGGTGATACACGCTTGCCGCGTCTCAGCATTTCCAGTAGTACGAAAACAATTCTACCGCCGTCCAGGGCAGGAAGAGGTAGGAGGTTTACGATTCCAAGGTTGATACTGATAAAAGCGGCAAACTCGATGACCGGGCTAATACCAGCCTTGGCTACAAGGCCCGTCATCTCTGCCATGCCGACCACCCCGGTAACCTGGGGGGTAGTGGCGCCGATGATCCACCGAATAATCTCGTTTTTAAACAGCACCAGTGTTTCACCGCATTCTTTTAAACCCAGTGAAAAAGCCTGCAGGAAAGGTGAACTGGTTTTGGTATACGTATACTCTTGTGTAACCTGGTAACCGATACCAAGTCCGGTAGTGCCCTGTCCCGCTGGCGGTTTCCACATCGGAGTTAACTCTATGGTTTCAAACGATGAATCGGCACGCTTAATAACCAGCTCAATCTTTTTATTCAAATTGAGCATTGTATTGCGCTGCATAACACCAGTATTGTCGATGGGGATACCGTTTATACTTACCAGTTGGTCTCCGGCAATCAGACCTGCTTTCTCAGACTGTGAACCCGGTAGAATCTCTGTAACCATTACGGGTGCTTTAGCGACATCATGAGGAATCATAAAAGCTGCAGAGAGTAAAAGGAAAGGTAGTAACAGATTCATAACCGAACCAGCCGCCAGCACCAGTATACGGGTACCGTAACCCTTACTGGCCAGACTGCGTTCGACTTTAGGGTCTTCTTCCCCGGCCAGTTTTACGAAACCGCCCAGCGGCAGAGCGTTAACCGAGTAAATCGTCTCCCCTCTCTTAACACCCCAGATTCGCGGAGGAAAACCCACCCCAAACTCTATCACTTTGACACCCCGGACCTTAGCCGTGATGAAATGCCCTAACTCGTGGGCCACTACCAATACGATCAGGACGATGATAAAAGTGATAATACCAATAAAAACGGACATTAAGCCTCTCTCGCGGTCAGAATCCGGACCTGCGCTCTGGCCCAGCTATCCGCTGCATTAATATCTGCCAATTCAGGTCTGGAGTTATTGACATGCATATTCAGGGTTTTTTCTAAAAGGACGGGTATATCCGTAAAACCGATTTGTTTTTTCAAGAAAAGGTCGACAGCCGCTTCGTCTACCGCACAAAGCACGGCCGGGTATGTGCCACCCTGTTTGCCAGCCGCGATTGCCAGCTTCAAACAGGGGAAACGCTCATAATCAGGTTGTTCAAAGGACAGGCTCTGGATTTTATGCCAGTCCAATTTGGGCAGGGTAACATTATTCAGACGTTCAGGGTAAGTCAGCGCGAATTGAATCGGCAGGCGCATATCCGGATGGCTCAACTGGGCCTTGACCGAGCCGTCTGCCATCTCAATCATAGAATGAACGATGCTCTGAGGATGAACCAGAATGTCGATTTTCTCATATGGCATATCGAAAAGCCAGTGAGCTTCAATCACTTCCAGGCCTTTGTTCATTAAAGTAGCAGAATCAATGGTCACTTTACGGCCCATCTGCCAGGAGGGATGTTTGAGAGCTTGTTCTACAGTTACACCGGCTAATTGTTCTAGTGTGTAGCGCAGAAAAGGCCCTCCCGAGGCAGTCAGAATTAATCGGGCGGGCTTCTGAGCTTCTCCGTTCATACACTGCCAGATGGCGCTGTGCTCACTGTCTACAGGCAAAATCCAGCCCTGATGCTTCTTCATCTCGGCCAGAATGATCTCCCCTGCGGTAACCAGAGGTTCCTTGTTGGCCAGAGCTATTTTTTTATCGGCCTTGATAGCGGCCAGTATTGGATTTAATCCGGCTTGTCCGGATGTGGCTCCTACTACGATATCCACCTTCTCATGAGAGGCCATCTCTTCCATTGAAACCAGTCGTGAGCCTTCGATTTTAGTTCGACCGCTCTGATTCAAGAAGTAAACCATCTCAGGTTTAAATTCAGCGGCTTGTTGCTGCAGCAGGTTAAAATTTTTACCTGCCGCTAACCCAACCACTTTAAAATGCTGAGGTAGAGCCCGCACTATTTCCAGCGTTTGCTGTCCGATAGAACCGGTTGAACCCAGGATGGCCAATCGTTTGATAGATTCAGAAAATTCAGGCATATTATAACCATCATACAATAAATTTGACCTGCTTGCAGATACGAAATTTCAGTCAGGAGAATTTTAGATAAGTGAAAACTTGAAAATGGGCGGAATAAATGATTAAAATAGAATCAGCAAAAGGAATATTCATGGTAGATCACCCTTGTTTAGTGTTGAATCAAAGTTATGAACCGCTAAACGTCTGCCGTGCCAGGCGCGCTATAAACATGATTATCTCCGGCAAAGCAGAAATGCTGGAGAATGGCGCAGGATATATCCACACCGCGAACACTATTTTCCCCATTCCTTCAGTTATCAAATTGGCTTATCTGGTTAAAAGGCCCCGCCCCCAACCCAAACTGACCCGCGTTGAGATTTTTAACAGGGATCATTATACCTGCCAATACTGCGGCAAGATCAGTAATCAATTGACTCTGGATCATGTGATACCACGTTATCAGAGTGGCCGTCATACGTGGGAGAATCTGGTAAGCGCTTGTGGCCCCTGTAACCGCAAAAAGGCAGGGCGAACGCCTGAACAAGCTAATATGAGTCTTCATAAAGCCCCGGTACGCCCGGCTGGCAATATTTACTTAAATATTCCTATTAACTTTATACAAAGTCAAAGCCACTGGCAGAAGTATTTGCCCAATTTAGCGCGCTAAGAAATCATATCTTTAAAACGAAAAACCCTTCTCTGGTTTGAGAAGGGTTTTTAATTAACTCAAGGTTATTAACTAGGCCTGAGGTTTTTCTTCTAGTTTAGGAGCTTCAGTTGGGATAGTTGGAGGCAGATTTTCAGGAGTTGCCTGGTTATGTAGCGGAGCAGCCGGCGCTACCACGGCAGGCGGCAAAGCGTTCGGTTTAATTTCCAGAGCAACAGGTGGTTTAATAACAACTGACTTTTCAATAACCGCGCCGGCAGGGGTTTCAGGCTGATTGACAGGCGCGGCAGGCGGGGGTGCGTTCATCACCGGTTTATGGTCTGTTGCGGTGTCGCCGAGATGGGTAGTTTCAGTTATTTTGGGTGGAATAACCACTGGCGCATCTATTACCTTGATTTGGGCGACGGGGAATTCCGCTCTGGTCTGGCTATCCAGGTCCACCATTACGCTCTCTTTGAGGGGATAAATACCGGTTATCCAGCCATCACCTGAAGGAGTGCTGACCCGCTGTCCTCTCTTGGGCATTTCGGCCTTGATGTCATGATACATACTGCTTTCGTAAGCCAGGCAGCACTGCAGACGACCACAAACGCCTGAAATTTTCATGGGATCCAGCGGCAGGTCTTGTTCTTTAGCCATCTTGATTGAGACCGGGTTGAATTCTGTGAGATAACTGCTGCAGCAAAGCAGTCGACCGCATCTGCCCATTCCGCCGATCATTTTAGCCTGGTCACGGGGGCCGATTTGACGCAGTTCAATACGGCTCTTGAAAAAGCTAGTAAGCTCCCTGACCAATTCGCGGAAATCCACCCGCTCATCGGCGGTAAAATAAAAGGTCAAGCGGGAACCATCCAGATTATATTCGGCTATAACCAGTTTCATGGGCAGGTTCATTCGCAGAACAATCTTGTTGCATTCTGTCAGGGCAAAGTTTTCTTTAGCTGCGTAATCCTGAGCGCGTTTGAGGTCTTCCTCAGTGGCTTTGCGCACAATGGATTTCAATTCAGCAGTAATATCAGCAGCCAATATCTGTTTTGGAGCAATGGTGACCTGTCCAAGTTCTACACCGCGGGCGGTTTGTACTACCACATGGTCGTAAACTTTGAGTTCGATGCCGGCGGGGTCGAAATAGTACACTTTCCCGGCCATTTTAAAACGTACTCCGACAATATCAGGCATTTCTCACCTCTAATTAAGCCCCGGGGGCTGTGGTTTCCGGGACTTTGGGGATATTTAACATAAGGGCTTCCAGCACCAGACGAGAGTTAGCGTTCTGCTTGAGCTGTACTCCCGCTTCCCGAATATATTTTATGACGGCGTTTATTTGAAAGAGTGTATAAGTCCTGGCCATTTCAGCCAGAGCAGGCTCGAAATCAAGGCTAATAATATCACTATGGCAACCAGTTTTGGCCAGAAGTATGTCACGCCACCAACCGGCCCACGTATCCAGTGTTTCATATACCGCTTCCCTCTTTTTTGCGAACTGCTGGGCAATTATTGAAGCAGCCGCAAAACGTTCGCTATAACCACCTTTAACGATGGTCTGCATTTTTTCAAACTGGGCGCTACGTTCAGCCGGTAAATCGGACTTGTGGGAGGCTTCCACCGCCCAACCCAGGCAACCATGACTGAGTCTAGCCAGCAGGAGAGCTTTCTCAGGTTCTATTTGCCAGCGCTCATTAAGCGCTTTTTCTATCTCGAGGGTCTTCAAGCGTGCCAGTTTCAGCTTTTGACAGCGTGAAACCACCGTTATAGGAATCAGGCCGCTGTTAGCCGTTAAAAGGATAAAGATGATTTTACCGATAGGTTCCTCCAGCGTTTTCAGGAGGCGGTTAGCGGCTTCCATCGATAAATTGGAAGCCTCATCGATAATATAGACCCGATAGTAGCCTTCAAAGGGCGGCAAGCTGGCAGAGTGCAGCATGTCTTTGATCAGGTCAATACCGATCTCGGTCTTTTCCTTAGAATCATCCGAACCGTTCTGGTTGAGGGAAAGAACCTGGACGTCTGAGTGTCTACCGGCGGCGATCTTTTTACAAGCAACGCATTCGCCGCAAGGTTTTTTATCAGGCTCTGCCCGGCAATTGAGTGCCATGGCGATATCAATCGCGATAGTCATTTTGCCGATATGCGGAGGGCCTACCAATAAATAGGCATGGGATAAACCGCCCCGTTTTATAGCGCGCTGTAAAAGCTCAATTGTCCCTGAATGTCCAATGGTCTGCCACATAATTAGTAATTAGTATTTAGTGTTTAAAATTTTGAAATTGATTATAATTTTGATTTCACTAGCCACTGTCTCAATGTTACCAGCGCACCTTATTGAAGTCAATTATATAGAGAAGTTGTTTGTCCTCGTAATTTGCCCTGATTGCCGTCAAATCACTATAATGCTCTTAGGCTTTGGAAAGGAGTAAATGAGTGGCACAGGGTGAAATTCAGGAATTTACATATCTAGTAGACATAATCGCTAAATTACGCGGACCGGAGGGATGTCCCTGGGACAAGGAACAGACCCACAGCTCATTAAAAGAGTTTCTGCTACAAGAGACATATGAAGTCCTAGACGCCCTTGATGAAGGCAAAGATTCGAAACTGCAAGAAGAACTGGGCGATTTACTTTTACAAATTGTGCTGCATGCTCAGATTGCTGCTGAAGCCGGGCAATTCGATATTAAGGATGTTATCAATGACATCAATACCAAGCTAATAAGGCGCCATCCTCATGTTTTCAAAGATACTAAGGTTTCCAGCGCTGACGAAGTTATTCGTAACTGGGAAAAGATCAAAAAGACCGAACGCCATCCCGAAACCTCCATTCTGGCCAGTGTGCCGAAACAAATGCCTGCTCTGGCCTACAGCCAGGAAATTCAGCGCAGGGTTGCTCAGATAGGCTTCGACTGGGAAAATATTGATGGCGTGATCGATAAGCTGGTTGAAGAGGTCAAGGAATACAAAGAGACGGAAAATAAGACGGAACGGGAAGATGAATTCGGCGATCTTCTTTTCACCCTGGTTAATATCGCCCGGCGGGTGGAGATTGAACCGGAAGTGGCTTTAAGGCAGGCCAACCGCAAGTTCCTCACCCGTTTTTCCAGCATGGAGAAGCTGTGTTATGAGAGGGGATTGGAATTGGGCAAGCTCTCTTTCGATCAGCAAAATCAACTCTGGGAAGAGGCCAAAAAGCTAAACAAATCCTAGAAATTGCAGCAGTAGTTTCCTCAGACGCTTCAACGTGAGTCTCTTGAATAATCCTGAAAATAGCAATATAATAGTTAATATAATTAACTATTAATAAGATGAACTACCATGACTAAAATAGATAGAAATATAATCGATAATATCGGTGAAGACATTATCGCGATTATGCCTGTCATACATAAAAAACTGATTAATTTTGTGGATGAAGGGGTTGAGCTTGATCTTTCCCATTATCACTTTGCCATTTTGGGTATGTTAAGCAAATCTAATGCGCTGCCGGTTTCTGAGATAGGGCGGCGTTTACTGATATCCAAACCCCAGATGACCGCCATGCTGAATAAACTGTCTGATCTTGGGCTGGTTACCAGGAGCCAGAGTCCGCAAGACAGACGTATCGTGTATATATCTATTACACCTGATGGAGAAAAAGGACTGGTTCAGGCACGGGAAAAGATCAAAAAAAATCTGGCAGTAAAATTAGCTGGTTTATCTGAGGCTGATTTGGAGGCTTTCTCCGCAGCTTTGAAAAAAATTAATGAAGTCGGTTCAAAGATAGAATAAAAAACTAAGGGGTGCATGTATGGTTCGCTCAACTTCGGCAACTCCTGCGAACAGCAGAAGAAAATGGTTGGTGCTGGCGGTTATCTCATTCGCGCTATTTATGATTCTATTGGATGTCACAATTGTTAATATAGCTTTACCGCACGTGATGAATTCACTAAAGGTTGGGTTAGCGGATGTAGAATGGGTGATAAATGTTTACACCCTGGTTTTTGCGGTTCTGTTGCTTACTCTAGGTAAATTAGGTGATCTTTTCGGACGTAAACGCCTCTTCATGGCCGGCCTGGCGGTCTTTACTTTGGCGTCTCTGGGTTGCAGCCTGGCTCCTAACCTGGCTGTTTTGGTAACAGCCAGAGCAATTCAGGCCATCGGCAGCGCGGGCATGATGCCGGCCACTCTTTCAATATTGAATGTGGAATTTGATAAAGGTCAGCGGGGATTGGCGCTAGGAGTTTGGGGAGCGATTTCCGGCGCGGCCGTTGCGCTTGGCCCCATCATTGGCGGGGCGCTGGTAGATGCCTTTTCCTGGCGGTACATTTTTATCATCAACATACCCATCGGTATAATTGCCTTCATTGCGGCTATGCTGATTATTCGCGAGTCGAAAGATCCTAATGTGGAGCGCCACATCGATATCCCGGGTGTGCTTTTAATTTCCGCGGCGCTGTTCTGCCTGACCTTTGCTTTTATAGAAGGCCAGAGATACGGATGGACTTCTGTAACAATATTAAGTCTTTTTGCTGGTGCAATAGTGGGTCTGGTGGCCTTCGTCATCCTGGAGTTAAAAACAGCCAGGCCTCTAGCCCAGCTGCGTTTATTTAAAAACCGCACCTACGCGGCCGGTAATTTCATTGGAATAGTGATTAATTTTGGTTTAATCGGAGTAATCTTCCTGGTGGTGCTGTATTTACAGATCGTATTAGGGCTAAAAGCTCTTCAAGCCGGTTTGTGGCTTTTACCCATGCCATTGATGATAATGCTGGTCGCGCCTAATGCAGGACGTTTGACCGATAAGCTAGGAGGCCGCTGGATTTTGCTGGCTGGTACGCTGATTTCGGCTGTGGGTATTTTCTTGTTATCTAGAATGTCTAACATCACCAGCTGGACGGATATGCTCTTGCCTCTATTGGTTGCTGGTGCAGGATTGGGATTAGTCATGGCTCCGGTGACCACCATTGTGATGGCCAGTACACCTGTACAACAATCCGGCATGGGAGCGGGGATATTGTCTACCACCCGTCAGATAGGATCGGTGATGGGCATTGCGGTACTGGGTGCCATAGTGCAGAACCAGTTGGTTTCTAACGTTACTTCCGCTCTGGCAAAAATACCGCAGTTGCCTGGTGCTATTCGCGATCAGATCGCGCTGGGGCTGGCTACAGGAAATATGAGCATGGGTGGTTTTAATAGTGCGGGTAATTTACCTCCCGCGCTGGTCCAACAACTAACTGAACTTTTTAAGACCCAGTTTGCTAACAGCCTTAGCACAGCTATGAGAGTGGGCATGCTGATCGTCTTGCTGGGGTCAGTATCCGCATTATTTATTGCTAACCATGTCAAGAAAGCCAAAGCAGATGAAAAACCCTCTGCCTGATCGGTTTCCGAAGAATGAAAGAGGCATTAGATCGATCTAAGGCCTCTTTTTTATTTGCTTTGGCGTCTTTAGCTACACTTACAGTGGCTTGGTGGATTTGATTGATCTTTGGGTTGTTGCCATCGGACAAAAGTGAGTACGATATACATCAGTGAAAAGCACATGATCGCAACAGCCAGGGTTGCGTAAATGTAATCCGGCAGTATGCGCTCCGCTAGTCCAAAGCGGGCTAAGATCGGGTTGACCCAGGGAAAGTGTGGGTCCCAGTCGTTGAACCAGAAGGGCATATTATTAAACCAGAGCCATGTGGCAGGCAGAAACGCCAGTGCCAGAGCGAATATTCTCTCGCTTCGGTAAGTCGTCCGCGAAGCTTGCAGAATAGCCAGAGGAATATAGATCACAAGGTATTGGTAGTTCACCCGATAAAACAGGCTGATAAAGAGAAGAAAACCGATGAGCGCTGCCTGCAGCGGAGTTATAGCTTTCTTGAAGGCCAATATCCCTGTAATTATTAAGGCAATAACGAGTAATGGTGTACAGAATTTCAGCAAACCGCTAATCTCCCAACCAAAACTATTATGCAGTTGGGTAACCAGAGCGCCAATACCGCTAAAAGCAAAGACCAGAGGGTCTTGATAACCGGGGACTGACAATGGGAAAACAATTGAACGGGCATAAGAATAGAAATTGCCGGTTATCAGAAAAGGAATAGAGAAGAGTACGACTACCCCCACCAAAATCGAGCAATTAGTAAGCAGTCGGCATTTTGTCATCTGTTTGGCGCAGACGACCAGCATCAGAGCGACTGGAATCAGAGTGTGCTGTTTAGTCATCACGGCCAGGCCAGCTAATAGAAATGCGATGCGGTCCTTATTTCTTATAAGCATGATTACGGAAGCTAGCAGAAAAGTAGCAGCAATAGCATCAAACTGGCCGAAGACAGCAGATTCATACCAGGCGGTGGGATGAAATAGCCAGAGACAGGCAAAGAGCAACTTGCGCCATTTTGAACCGGGGACAGCCCAGAAGATGAGAAGGCTGATGGCCAGATCCGCTGCAATAATAGGGAATTTCTCAGCTATTCTCCATCTGGAGTCTATCAGGTGGCCTGAAGATAAACTCGGGGGAACAAAGATAAGGGCCAGGCCCAATATCAGAAGCCAGACTGGCGGATAGAGAAAACCCCAGCCTTGATATGGGAAAATGGGCAGGCTAGCATCAGCGAATCTGTAGAAATCCAGTCCATGATCATGAAAGACTTTAGCGAAAGCCCAAAATTGGGGAACATCTGGTCCAGTAGAAAAAGGCGCAGCCCAGAACCGGATAAAGGCAGCCAGCAATAAGGCTAAAACCAGGGCAGCAACATAACATATTTTGTTTTTGTTTATTTAGCTTTCCCCTGTTTGGCTACCGCTTCAGCGGCTTTTTGGATTTCCTCCGGGTCGCCCAGATAATAATGGCGGATAGGTTTGAGATTATGGTCCAACTCATATACCAACGGTATCCCGGTAGGGATATTCAGACCTACTATTTCCGTTTCTGGGATGTTGTCCAGGTATTTAATCATGGCCCGCAGGCTGTTGCCGTGGGCGACGATAATCAGCTTATGTCTGGATTTGAGAGCAGGAGCCAGAGTATCGTTCCAGAAGGGTACTACGCGGGCGATGGTGTCTTTGAGGCTTTCAGTTTGAGGTAGTTCAGCAGGTTTGAGCTGGGCATAGCGCGGATCATGTCCCGGATACCTGGCATCTTTTTTCTCAAGTGCAGGCGGTTGGACATCAAAACTGCGGCGCCAGATCAAGACCTGCTTTTCGCCGTATTGTGCAGCCATTTCAGCCTTGTTCAAACCCTGCAAAGCGCCATAATGCCTTTCATTTAATTTCCAGGAGCGGTAGACAGGAATCCACATCAGATCCATTTCATCCAGGGTGATCCAGAGGGTACGGATAGCCCTTTTTAAGACTGAAGTATAGGCGTTATCGAAAATATAGCCCTGTTCTTTCAAAATTTGCCCGGCCTTACGGGCCTCTTCTTTACCCTTGTCAGACAAGTCTACATCTGTCCAACCGGTAAAGCGGTTCTCTTTATTCCAGAGACTCTCCCCGTGTCTAAGCAGTACCAGTTTAATCATGATGTTCTCCCGCTGCTAAATTTTATACGTTCATTATTTTAGCGCATTATGAGGGGTTTGTCTGCTGCGATATCTCCTAATCATAAATTAATTTATAATGAATGCTAAGTACTAAGTCAGAGAAACAAGAATAGGGAGGTTTTAAAAATGCTGGACTTTGATTTTTATAATCCAACCCGTATTATCTTCGGTCAGGATAGACTTGAGAGTATTGATAAATATGTACCCTCTGAGGCTGTTGTTTTAATCACCTACGGAGGTGGCAGCGCCAAAAAGAGCGGCCTTATTGATCAAGTTAAAGCCGCACTTGGCAAGCGCAAAGTCTATGAATTTGGCGGCATTGAGCCGAATCCTCATTTCGAAACATTGATGAAAGCGGTTGAAGTTATCCGCAGTAAGAAGATCGATTTCATGCTGGCTGTGGGTGGGGGTTCAGTCATCGATGGCACGAAGTTTATAACACTGGCTTCTTATTATGAGGGGGATGCCTGTGAATTATTGAAATGCGGCTTTGCGCGTATTACTTCTGCTGTAGTAAAAAAAACCATACCCTTTGGCACTGTGCTGACTTTACCTGCTACCGGTTCTGAAATGAACTGTGGAGCGGTGATAAGCTATGGGCACGGGAAATTCCCGGTGATGAGCGAACTGGCGTTCCCCCAATTTTCAGTATTGGACCCAACTCTCACTTTTAGTCTGCCTAAAATTCAGGTAGCCAATGGAATTATAGACGCGTTTGTACATACTACCGAGCAATATCTGACCTATCCCGTGGACGGTAAGCTACAGGACCGCATAGCCGAGGGTATTTTACTGACCTTGATTGAAATCGGGGTAACTTCCGTTGCCGAGCCTGAAAATTACGATGCGCGGGCTAATCATGTTTGGTGTGCTACTCTCTCCTTGAACGGGATCGTAGGCGCGGGAGTCCCTCAAGACTGGGCGACTCATATGATAGGGCATGAACTGACCGCCGCTTTTGGCATTGATCACGGGCAGACTCTGGCGATAGTCATGCCTTCACTATTGGAGGTAAGACGCCAACAAAAACGCGCTAAACTGCTGCAATACGCGGAACGCGTCTGGCAAATCAAGAAAGGCAGCGAAGAGGAAAAAATCGACCTGGCTATCAAGAAAACCAGAGAATTCTTTGAGAGCCTGGGTGTGAAAACTCGTCTATCCCAATATGGGGTGACCGCGGATAAAATACCCTTGGTGATAGAACAGCTTAAGTATCACGGGATGACGGCGCTCTCTGAAACCCGGGATCTAAGCCTGGACATTAGCCGCAGGATTCTGGAAAACGCGTTATGATCGATTTAGATAAGAAATTCAGGGTGTTATTAATTATTATCAATCAATATTTCGATCCGTCTAAACCTTCGTGCGTGCCGGTTACGAGATAAATGATGCGTTCAGCGATATTGGTTACCCGATCCGCGCTGCGTTCCAGATTATGGGCTACCCAGATCAAACGGGTGGCCCGGGTAATAGATTTAGGGTCTTCGGTCATATAAACCAGCAGTTCGTGGAAGACTTGATCGTAAAGATGATCTATATTGTCATCCTCAGAGCAGATTTTGGCTGAGACTGAGGCGTCATGATTGATAAAAGCCTCCAACGCTCGCCTGAGCATGCTTCCGGTCATTTCAGCCATTCTCGGTAGATCTACTAGAGGTTTAAGAGGCGGCTCATTGCCCAGCATGATAGCGATCTTACTGTTTCCTGCAGCATGGTCCGCGATACGTTCCAGGTCTACTATGATATTCAGAACCGCGATGATGATGCGCATATCACCGGCCATGGGCTGTTGGGTGACAATCAGATCGATGCATTCCTCTTCTATTTCGTATCTTTTGCTATCGATCTTATCATCGTCATCAATTACTTTTTGAGCCAGTTCCAGATTGCGGTTTTTTAGCGAGTCCATCGAACGATAAATTGAGGTTTCAACCATGCTGCCCATTATCAGGACATGGTCTTGCAAATCGTGTAAATGCTGTTCAAATAGTTTTCTAGGCATTAAAAATTCTCCTTTAACCAAAGCGTCCGGTGATATAATCTTCTGTGCGTTTGTCTTTGGGGCGGCTGAACAATTCATGAGTTGCGCTATATTCGATCATTTCTCCCAGCAGCATAAAGGCCGACCACTCAGAAACTCGGGCAGCTTGCTGCATATTGTGGGTGACGATGACGATAGTATACTTTTGTTTAAGGTCCTGCATCAACTCTTCAATTTTGAGGGTTGAAATGGGATCAAGCGCGGAACAGGGCTCGTCCATCAGAATAACTTCCGGTTCTACGGCCAAAACCCGGGCAATGCATAAGCGCTGCTGCTGTCCACCTGAGAGGGCCAATCCGGATTTATCCAGGTCGTCCTTAACCTCGTCCCAGAGAGCAGCAGCCCGCAGGCTCTTTTCAATTAATTCATCTATATTGCCCTGGTGAGTAAGACCCAGCATTTTGGGCCCGAAAGCTACGTTTTCAGCGATCGACTTAGGGAAGGGATTGGGTTGCTGGAAAACCATGCCCACCCTTTTTCTGAGCTCAACGATATCAACCAGAGGATCAAAAATATTTTTACCGTCTAGCAGTGTCTGGCCTTCTACCCTTGCTCCCGCAGTCAGATCGGTCATGCGGTCAAAGGTGCGTAAAAGCGAAGATTTGCCGCAGCCGGAAGGGCCGATGATGGCGGTTATCTGTTTCTCTCTGATTTTAAAGTCGATGTTTTTTAAAGCGTGGTTGTTCTTGTAGTAAAGGTTCAGTTTTTGGGTTTCGATTTTTGGATCCATCTTACGTCCTCCCTACCATTCTGGTATGAAAGCGCTGGGATAACCAGTTGGTCAGGGTATTTATGATGATGATAAGAATGACCAGAATGGCTGCAGTGGCCATGGCTTTTTCCGAGGCGCGGGTATCTGTGGCCAGGTAATAAACGTGCAAAGCCAGAGTCCGTCCACCTGATAAAAGGGAAGTTGGAACAGCTGAGCCGCCTCCCATAGTAACATACAGACAGGCGGTCTCACCGATGGCCCGGCCGATGCAGAGAATAATGCCGGTGATAATGCCAGGCAGTGCCGCCGGCAGAATAACGTGTGAGATGGTCTGCCATTTGGTAGCTCCCAGTGAAAAACCAGCTTCCCTCTGATATTGCGGAACGGCCCGGATAGATTCCTCTGTGGTGCTGATCAGGGTTGGCAGGAGTAAACAGACCAGGGTTAAGGCTCCCGAGAGGATCGAGAAATTGAAGTGCAGAGCGGTCACAAAGAGGGCAAAGCCGAAAAGACCGAAGACTATGGATGGCACTCCAGCCAGAGTGTTAATGGCGTAGCGAATTGCGCTGGTGAACCAGTTGTCCGGGGCGTATTCAGTTAAATAAATGGCGGTACCAATGCCCGGAATAATGAGTAAAGCAATAGTGAAAGCGATCAAGTAAACAGTGGCGATGATAGCGCTGGAAATACCGCCTTCTCCCGAAAGTCCGCCCTCAGGAGCGGTGGTCAGGAATTGCCAGTTTACATAAGGCAGGCCTTTAGCCAGGATATAAAGTACTATCGTCAGCAATATAAGCGCAGTCACTACTCCAGACGCCCAGATTACAGCAGTAGCTATTTTTTGCTTAGATCTAGCGGTTACCTGTGCCACTGATGCCCCTCTTAAAAATATTCATAGTGATGGTGTTCAAGATAATAATAAAAGCCAGCAATACTACAGCCGTGGCAAACAAAGCGCTGGCGTGGGTGCCGCTGGCGTATTGTATTTCAACCGCGATATTGCCGGTCAAAGTCCTGGCAGGGGAGAGCAGGGAGTCCGGGAAAATTACTGCATTGCCTATTACCATGATCATCGCCATGGTTTCACCGATAGCGCGTCCGATTCCCAGGACAACGGCTGCCCCGATACCCGAACGGGCGGCAGGAATTAAAACATGCCAGATCGTTTGCCAGTGAGTAGCTCCCATGGCCAGAGAACCTTCTTTATATTTGCGAGGGACTGCCCTGATACTATCATCGCTGATACTGATAATGGTGGGAAGTATCATGGCCATCAAGACAACGCAGGCGGCTAAAACGCTGTAACCCGTTCCTCCGATTTGCCTTATGGTTGGAACAATCACCAGCATGCCCACCAAGCCGAAGACTACCGAGGGAATGCCTACCAGCAGTTCAACGGCTGGACGGAGCATTTGGCGGACCCTTACCGGGGCCACTTCTGCCAGCAGAATGGCACAGGCTATGCCCATGGGCACTGCCAGGAGCAAAGAGCCGCAGGTGACAACCAGAGAACCAACGATCATAGGTAAAAGGCCGTACTGGTTATTGGTTGGGCTCCATTCCGTGCCAAAAAGTAGTTGGAAGATGCCAATTTTGGAAAATGCCGGCAGTCCTTCTCTTAGTATAAAGATGATGATAGCTAAGAGAATAATAAAAGAAAGGGAGGCGCAGACCATCACGCCGATTTTAGCCGCACGGTCTGTAAAATAGCGTGATACGCCTGCACCTTTGGTTAGCTTATTTTTATTGAACAGAGATGTAACCTTCCTGAGTAATTATTTGTTGAGCAGATGCGCTCTGGCAATAGTCCGTGAAGGCTTTCACCAAGCCTGCGGGTTGGTTTTTAGTCAGGAAGTAGAGGGGTCTGACTACCGGGTAAGTGCCATTTTTGGCGTTATCTGCGCTGGCGGCTATGTTATCGATCGACAGGGCCTTGACCGAGGTATCAACATAGCCGAAGGAGTCGAAGCTGATAGCCTGGGGATCGCCCTTGATTACCTGCATAATCGCTCCGCTGGAAGATTGCAAGATAGCTTTCTTGCTGATATTGATGGCGTTGCCGTTGGCGTCTTTCCCCATTACCAGGTCCTGGAAGGCTGTTCGGGTACCTGAGCCTTCTTCACGGGCAGCTACATGGATTTCCTTATCCAGTCCTCCTACCTCTTTCCAGTTGGTGATATTGCCTGCGAAGATATCCCTGACCTGGGTTTTGGTTAAACCGGTGACCGGATTGGCCGGATTGACGATGATGGCGATGCCGTCGCGAGCCAGTAATATTTTATTCAGGACAGGATCATCTTTGGTCAGTTCTCGTGAGGCCGCGCCGATATCTACTGTGCCGTCATTGGCAGCCTTGATGCCTACGCCGGTGCCGCCGCCCTGGATGGTTACTTTTACTTTTGGATTGGCGGTCATAAAAGCGCCGGCCAGTTTTTCGGCCAGGGGTTGAACTGTAGTCGAACCGGATTCAGTGATAGTCCCGGAAAAAGCAGAAGTGGTTGGAATTGTTGCTGAAGTTGTAGGAGCTATGGTTGTGGGATTGGTTGGTGTAGTTGCATTACCGCTGCAGCCGGTTAATATTAGCATGATGACCATCAAGCAGGCTGCGATAGAACTGAATAACTTAATATTTTTATTGAATGTCATTTACGGACTTAATCCTCCTAATTTTTCACCTGTCTTTAGCGCTATTCTCAGGTTCCATGATTAACGATAACAGACCCGGTTTAACGGAGGTTTAAGCCAAGGTTAACGGAAGGTTAAATTTTATAAGGGGATAAGTCTTAATTTAAAAGAAGGATACCCCTCTGCAAGGACCGTCCTTGCAGAGGCCTTAGAGTTTTATTTTTTGCTGGCGGAGACTTTGACGCTGACCACGGAAGAGGCGATTTTCTTTAATTGGGTTTTGGACATTTTAGATTCCTTGATGAAAGCTTGTATGTCAGGATCATTTGAGATGAAATCTATCGGGTAGACGGTCTCATCCACTACTTTGACCTCTTGAAATCCCGCTGCCTGGATGGCTGCCAGATAGTCACTTTTCTGACTGGCTCCGGCAACGCAGCCCACATAAGCTTCGACAGATGCCAGGATTTCTTTCGGCAGATCGGCCAATAAAACAATATCCGAAACCATTAATCTGCCGCCCGCTTTTAAAACTCGGTAAGCTTCTTTAAAGACTCTGGGCTTATCCAGGGAAAGATTAACCACACAATTAGAGATGATTACATCCACTGACTTATCGGCTGCGGGCAGGTTCTCGATTTCTCCCAGCCTGAATTCAACATTCGGGTAATTTCCCTTGTGTTTATTATCACGGGCCTTATCCAGCATTTCAGGCGTCATATCCACACCGATGACTTTACCCTTAGGGCCGACCTTGGAAGCCGCTATAAAACAATCAAATCCTGCCCCGGAACCCAGATCAAGAACTGTTTCTCCCTCTTTTAAAGAGGCCATCGCCACCGGGTTGCCGCAGCCCAGTCCCAGGTTGGCGCCTTCAGGAACCGCATTCATGTCGGCATCGCTGTAGCCGATAAATTTGCTGATTCCCCTGGCGGTAGTAGCTGTATTTGGGCTGCAGCAGGATGACGATTTACCTGCCCCCGGAGAGCCCGAGCAACCGCAGGAACCGCCCTGTTTAGCTGCATTGGCGTAACGTGATCTAACTGTTTTGGTTACCTCTTCTTTTTTCATGATTCACTCCCATATATATTTATATTTTAAATCTATATATTTTCGTTTCTCAAGCTTGTATCTTTTCAATACACCTGGCTGCATTTTCAGGCTTGAAATATTTACGCTGGAAATAAAGAGCGACATTGACCAGACCGATCAGTACAGGCACTTCCACCAGAGGACCAATCACCGCCGCGAAGGCCTGTCCCGAGCCGATGCCGAAGACTGCCACAGCCACCGCAATCGCCAGTTCAAAATTATTGCTGGCAGCAGTGAAAGCGATAGTGGCAGTTTTGGAGTAATCCGCGCCAATTTTCTTGCCCACATAGAAAGAAACTAAAAACATTATCACAAAATAGATCAGCAGCGGAAGAGCTATTTTAATTACGTCCAGAGGCAATTGGATAATAATTTCTCCTTTGAGAGAGAACATGATTATGATGGTGAAAAGCAGCGCTGCCAGGGTTATCGGGCTGATCCTGGTAATAAATTTCTTTTCGTACCAGTCGATGCCTTTGGCTTTTTTGAGCGCAAAGCGTGTGAGCATCCCTGCCAAAAAAGGAATCCCCAGATAAATCAGAACACTCTGGGCGATTTGTCCTATAGTAATGTCTACCGCGGAACCCTTTAGACCAAAATACCCCGGCAAAATGGTGATAAAAACATAAGCATAAACCGAATAGAATAAAATCTGGAAAATGGAGTTAAAGGCGACCAGTCCGGCGGCATATTCGTTGTTGCCCCTGGCCAGTTCGTTCCAGACAATGACCATCGCGATGCAGCGGGCCAGTCCTATCATAATCAAGCCCATCATATATTGGGGCATGGGCCAGATATACCCCAGGAAAAGAACAGCCAGAAAAAACATCAGTATTGGGCCGATAATCCAATTCTGAATTAAAGAGAGTCCCAGTATGCGCCAGTTGCGAAATACCAGACCCAGGTCTTCGTATTTTACTTTGGCAAGAGGAGGGTACATCATCAGGATTAAGCCGATGGCGATAGGAATTGAAGTTGTGCCAATCGATAAAAAATTAATAAAGCTGGCGACACTAGGAATAAAATAGCCCAGGCTCACTCCCAATAACATAGCCAGGAAAATCCACAAGGTCAGAAAACGGTCTAGAAAAGATAGGCTGGGGGTTTTACAAGTTTGTTCACTCATTTACCCGTCATTTCCTCGATTAAGTTGTCTACCCTGTTTTTGATCTCATCCCGGATTTCCCTGACCTGTTCGATGGGCTTATCTTTGGGGTTCTTCAGACCCCAATCCCGTGTTTCAACCGGGGTGAAAGGACAGGCATTCTCACAGCCCATAGCAACAGCCAGGTCAATCCCCTTTATTATTTCGGCAGTAAGCAACCTGGGTTTGTTGCGGCTAATATCAATACCCACTTCCTGCATCGCCGCGGCGGCCACCGGATTTACTTTATCTGCCGGCTGGGAACCGGCCGATATGGCTTTGAATCTTCCTTCAGCTGCCCGGTTAAAAAAAGCTTCTGCCATCTGACTGCGGCCTGAATTATGCACACAAATAAAAAGTACTGTTTTCACTTGTTCTCCTGTTCTAAGCCGATTTGAGTGCTTTGGTTTGTGCTGGATAGCAGCATTGAGGTCCCAGGCGTTGAGCCTCTTTCAAATGTGTTCGATCTAGATTAGCCGTCTTATTTTCTGTCAAGCCGTGCTTCAGAGCGTCGACAAGGAGCGCTAAATAGTCCTCTAGATCAGTTCTATCTAGCGAATAATATACCCAGAGGCCCTCCTTTCTTACCTTCAAGAATCCGGCGTCATATAATATATTCAAATTGCGGGAGGCGCGGGTCTGTGAGATATCCAGTACCTGCATTACTTCGCAGACACAGCATTCTCTCAAGACGAGCAGGTTCAAAATTCTAATGCGGGTTTCGTCCGAAAGGGCTTTCAAAGCTTTTATTAATTTGTGCATTCCTAACTCCTATATATGCGCATATATAATTATATAATAGCAAATCTTGAACCGAGGTTAAAGCTGGCAAATAACGTGAATTATGGTGTATGAATTAAACTAAACCTGGATATTAGAAGCTATACCGCACACTCGAAGCTTGAAGATAGAAACTGTTATATCGGCAGACTAAAACCGAAGGTCGAACCCTTTCCTTCCTGGCTTTGTACCCAAATTTGGCCGTTATGGGCCTGCACGATATGTTTGGCGATAGCCAGTCCCAGTCCGCTGCCCTGAGAGGAACGGGATTTATCAGCTTTGAAGAAACGCTCAAAGATATGAGGCAGATCTTCAGTTGAAATACCGATGCCGTTATCATTTACTTCAATAATGGCAGTATTGTCTTTCATTCCGGTTTTAATCACGATACGCCCGTTATGTGGGGTAAATTTAATAGCGTTATACAGAATATTATTTAAAGCCTGCTGGATGCGTTCAATATCCATTTTTACTGCAGGTAGATCGGGCTGTAGTTCTGTTAAAAGCGTGATTTGCTTTCTCTCTGCTTGTGGCAGAAAGCGATTGACTGTCTCCTGAACAAACAGATTTAAATTCACCGGTTGGAATTTGAAACTGGTTTTGCCCGTCTCAATACGTGACAATTCAATCAGTTCATTGATCATCTGGGTCAGGCTGTCCACTTCTAAATTAACTTTTTCCAGAAAGTCAGCAGCTACGACCTTATCCTCAATCGCTCCGTCCTGCAGCGTCTCTACCACCGCTTTGATTGAAGCTAAAGGTGTCCTTAGTTCATGTGAAATGTTGCCGACAAATTCGCGGCGCATAGTCTGTAAACTGCGCATTTCGGTTAAATCCTGGAATAACAGTAAAGCGCCGGTGATTTGTTCAGTCCGGAAAGCCACCACAATCACCCGCAAGAATTTCCCATTATTGAGATCAATAAAAGTATTTTGATTTTGCTGGGTGGTCAAACAGTTTGTAAGGGACTGGTCGATTTCATAGTTCAAAGTAGCTTCAATGATATGTTTGCCAGTCATTTCTGCGGTATTGAAATTGAAGAGATTTTGTGCTGCCGGATTAGCCAGCATGATTAAACCGTGGGAATCGGTCATGATCATTCCATCGGTCATGGTAGCCAGAATAGTGGTCAGTTTATTTTTCTCAGAAGAGAGAATTGTCATGTTGTCTTTCAGATGGTCGGCCATGCGATTAAAAGCCCGCCCCAAACTGCCCAATTCATCATGCGAGGTTACGGTAATCTGCGTATCAAGATCCCCGGCAGCGATTCTGACGGCTGCCCGGGTGAGCTGTCGGATGGGCTGGGTGAGCCTGCGGGTAATAAAGAAGGTGGCCAAAATCACCAGCAGAGCGGCTAAGGCAATTGCCCATGAGATCAGAGCGATGCTGCTGCCGACAGATTGGTTAACCGCAGTAAGGGGCAAGGCTACCCTGGCGACGCCCAAAACCACCGCCTGGCTTTTGATAGGCACCGCAATATAGAGCATGTTTTGTCCGGTAGTAACGCTTAGTCGTGTGTCTTCTCCGACCTTAGAATTAAGGGCCTGTTGAACTTCCGGCCGGCTGCTGTGGTTTTCCATCACAGCCGGGTTTTCCCAGCTATCGCCTAAGACGGTGCCATCGGCCCTTATTACGGTTACCCTGGCCTGTATTTCGGCACCGGTACTTTTAGTCAGGGCATCAATTTGGCTGTAGCCTGCCGCATCGGTTATATCCGGTTGTACCGTATCGGCTACCAATCTGGCTTCATTGGTCAAATAGGTGCGCAGGTGTTCCAACTGTAGATCGCGAACTGATGAGACCATAAAAAAGCCCAGGATACTGAGGCTGGCTACTACTACCAGTATTATCGGCAGGGTTATCTTCCAGTAGATACTGCGTGTCATGTTATTCCTCGAACTTGTAGCCTACCCCGCGTATCGTGACGAGATGGGCGGGTTTTTCAGGATTAGATTCAATTTTCTCACGCAGCCAGCGCATGTGCACATCCACGGTGCGGGTGTCTCCCGCGAAGTCATAACCCCAGACTTTTTCTAGCAGGGTGTCGCGGTTGAAGACCTGGCTCTTGTTTTTGAGTAAAAATACCAGCAGATCGAACTCTTTGGGATTTAGATTAACAGGTTTTGCCGCCACGTTTACCAAATGGCGAGATACATCGATTTCAATATCACCTGCACTAATACTGGTTGAAGCCTCTTTAGTTTCAACAACGGCGGTTTCATTGATCATTTTGATGCGGCGCAGCATGGCCCTGACTCTGGCCATGAGTTCTCTCATGCTGAAGGGTTTAGTCATATAATCATCCGCGCCGACTTCCAGTCCGAGGATCTTGTCAATCTCGTCGGCGCGAGCGGTAAGCATCAGGATAGGGACTGACATTTCTTTGCGCAATATGCGGCAAACTTCCAATCCATCCAGTTTGGGGAGCATAAGATCCAGTACAATTATTTCAGGTTTTTCTCTGCGTGCTTTTTCCACGGCATCCAGGCCGTCAGCACAGGCAACGACCTTATAACCTTCTTTGTTAAGGTTATATTCCAGCATGGCACGTAGAGTTCCATCGTCTTCTACTACTAGAATCTTATTGCCGGCCAAGCGAACTCCTCTCTAGACATTAAAAAGGTAATTGATGGTGTCTCCGTCCTGGACGATGTAGGTCTTGCCTTCCAGACGCAGCAGGCCCTGCTTTTTAGCCTCAACCAGACTGCCCACTCTTTTAAGTTCAGAATAATGGATGACCTCAGCGCGGATGAAGCCCCGTTCGATATCGGTATGGATTTTACCGGCGGCTTTGACGGCTTCCGTGCCCCGTTTGATCGGCCAGGCCCGGCATTCGTCCTCACCCACCGTCAGGAATGAAATCAGGTCCAGTAATTCATAAGAGACCTTGATGGTACGGTCAAGCCCGGATTCGGTCATGCCAAACTCCTTGCGGAATTCTGCCATGGCGTCCTCTCCCATCTGGGCGAGTTCCATTTCCAGTTTGCCGCAGGAAGCAATGACCCGGCTTTTGGGTTTGGCGAATTTGGCGTTTAAGTCAGCTTCAATTTTGGTGACGTTGGGCAGTTCATCTTCCCCGATGTTAACCACTGTCAGTATCGGTTTAGCCGTCAGGAACTGATAGTTGCTGAGTGATTTTATCTCCTCCGCCGTCAATTGCATCTCACGGATGGGAATATCTTTTTCCAGGCCGGCTTTAATTTTAAGCAGTGTTTCCTGTTCTTTCAAGACGATGGCCCGTTCAGCCTGTTTGGCGGATTTGAGCGAGTTTTCCATTTTCTCAAGACGTTTTTCCATAATGGCCAGATCGGAGAAAGCCAGTTCCAGATTCATGGCTTCGATATCGCGCGCGACGTCGATGCTGCCGTCGGGATGAGGCAGGCTGTCATCTTTAAAGGACCGAACCACATTAACCAACAGGTCCACAGTGCTGAGGGTGTTTAGCAATTGCCCGCCGATGCCTTTATCGGTGGCCATCTCTTTAACTGAAGCGCCGATATCAATGTATTTAACCTCGGCATATACGATCTTTTTAGGATTATAGATTTTAGCCATCTCAACGATACGTCCATCGGGAACAGCAGCCATACCAATGTTGGCTTCTTTTTTGGCGCTATACGTGCCAGTGGCAGCTTTACCTTTAGTCAGGCCGTTGAAAATGGTAGTTTTCCCGCTTTTAGAGAGTCCAACGATGCCGATATCTACACTCATGTTATTTTCCTTATGAAGTTATTTATGTCTATCTGAATACTGTCTCATTTTACTCTGTGGGGATTGATTGTTCAATCAAAGTTAGCGGGTGACACTTTTAGCATAACTTTTCAGAGGGTAAGTATGTTAAAATAGGGTATTCTAAACAGGGGGCTGAATTTGCTGCATATTCTGTGGGGCGAAGATTATTTTTCTATCGAGGAAGCCCTGCAAACCATCAAAAATGGGCTCGGTGACCTCTCCATGCTGTCTTCCAACACCAGCGTTCTGGAAGGGCCTAAGCTGAGCGTTAATGAATTGAAAGTGGTGGGAGAAGCCATGCCCTTTCTATCTTTAAAACGGCTGGTGGTAATTAACGGTTTACTGACGCGTTTCGAGCCGAAAGAAAAATCCTATCGCCCTAAGAAAACTGAGAGTGCTAATAAAAAGCCGGATGAATCAGCCGCCTTTGGTGCCTGCCTGAAAGGCCTGCCTGACAGCACGGTGGCGGTGCTGGTCGATCATATCGAGATGGGCAAAAAAGCCCTGCAAAATAATGCGCTGTACCAGATTATTTTCCCAGGCAGCGACGTGCGACCTTTTCCTTTGCTCAAAGGGATTAAACTCTCTCAGTGGATACAGGAGCGGGTTACCGCTCAAGGTGGCAGCATCTCCCGTCAGGCCATGAATATTCTCATGGAAAATATCGGCGGCGATCTTTATACTCTCTCTAATGAATTGGTTAAGCTAAACAGTTACACCGCAGGCAGGATGATTGAGGAGAAGGATGTGCGCTCCTTGGTTAGCGCTTCACGTGAGGCGGATATCTTTGCCATGGTGGACGCGGTTATCGACCGGAAAGCTGGATTAGCTGAACAAATACTGGAGAAGCTACTGCAAAACGGCGTTGTGCCGCAGCAAATCCTGGCATTGATCTCCCGCCAGATCCAGATGCTGATTCAGGTCAAAGAGCTCAAGAAAGCCAGAAAGCCTACCGCTGAAATTCAGACCAGACTGGGGATTTTCAGCTCATTCGGTTGGGATAGACTCTCCGCCCGTTCAGAGAAGTATACTATGGAAAAACTGATGTTAATCTATCAAAGTTTGCTGCAGACCGATCTGGCGATTAAGACCGGCAAATTAGAAGGCAATCTGGCAGTTAATATACTGGTAGCCGATCTCTGTGAACGGGGTTGATCCTGCAAGGCCCGGCCTTGCAGGATTGTTGTTGACATAAATAAAGAGGCATGGTAGTATTTGAACTCATATAATATCCAGCAAGTCCAGGGATTTAGAAATGACTGAACCGGTGAAAATTGAATATTATCAACTAACGGTGGGTTTTGAGTTTCCGCCGCAGAGTTATGATTTGGAGGCTGGGTTGGTTTCTTTGTACCTGGAGGCCACCCGGGATTCCTCTGAAATACTCCGTAAGGGGAAGTTAGTGCCTCCCATGGCGGTCACCGCTTACGCGATGAACGCGCTTTCCCAGTCGGTGGCCTTGCCTTCTGGCACTATCCACGTTACCCAGGAACTGGATTTCTTAAAAACGGTTAAGATAGGCGATACGATTATTTGTCATTCAAAGGTCAGCCGCAAAGTTGACCGCGGCGGTATGCGTCTAATGAATATTGATCTCACAGTAACCAATCAGAGCGCTGAAACCGTTTTGACAGGGAAAGTGGGCTTTATACTGCCGGAATAACAAGCTCCAAGATACAAGTTACAAGATACAAATGAAAAATAACAAATAAAAAATAAGAAAATACGAAATAAAAATACGAAATAAGAAATACCAAATAAAAAGTTTCAAATATAAAATAAAAAATAAAAACGGAAATGACATTAAAACTAGCAGAACTTAAAATAGGACAGGAATTGCCCTCACGGGTCAAACAGATCAGCCAGGACGAGATTGATCTGTATGCCAAAGCCAGCCGGGATTTCAATCCCATCCACATCGATCCGGTGTTTGCCCTGCAGACCGCGGCCAAAGGCACCATCGCCCACGGCATGCTGGTGCTGGCCTATGTGTCCCAGATGATGACGGAATCTTTCGGTTTGAACTGGCTGAGCGGGGGGCGCTTCAACATCCGCTTTAAAACTCCGGCCAGACCGGGGGATACGTTGACTATCCAGGGGAAAGTGGAAAAAATAGAGGCTCAAGACTCCAGGACTCAAATAGTATGTTCGATATTATGCTCAAACCAGAACAATGAGGCCAATATTACCGGAGAAGCCGTGGTCAGGTTTAATAACCAGGAAGGGGAGAAAGATGTCAGCTGATAACACGCAGACGGGGGAAGAAACCCTGCGCAGGATTATCGCCAAAATAATCCACAATGATAATGTGGCCCTTACTCCCGCCACTACCTTTAAAGACCTGGGCGCCGATTCGCTGGATGTGGTCAAAGTGATCGTAGCCCTGGAAGCAGCTTATAATATAGAGCTGGAGGATGAAGTTCTAAAAAACATCAAGAATATGGGCGGCTTGATGGCTTACGTGAAGGAAAAGGTGGCAGCTAAAAAATAGATTGGCCGGGTTATTCGGCAAAATAGTCAGATAAATTCTTAAAAACAAATTGTGAGAGTGTGACAATCCTACCTCTCACAATTTGTTTTTTCAAAGCAAGCTCATTGCCTCTGCGAGTGCGTCTCTCAATTCGTGTGAACAATACTACAAAATTCTCTCAATATCTGGATTCCCCTGTTTTTATGTGATTGACTTGTAATCGCATAGCCCTTCTTTATGATTCGGCAGCAACTCCCACCTTCTAGAATTCGGGTGGTTGAAAGGAAAGGGGGGTTGCCATGAAACTTCAAAACATAGCCCTAAAGTTAATAGCTTTCATGTTTTGCGCCT
Organism: Dehalococcoidia bacterium; assembly: GCA_025361145.1. GTDB lineage: Bacteria > Chloroflexota > Dehalococcoidia > Dehalococcoidales > UBA3254 > UBA3254. The sequence goes on from JANYAV010000012.1 coordinate 70,530, forward strand.
GGCTGCCCATCAACGCTGTCCTGCCCCCAGCAGATGACAGGGCAACCCCCGGTTACATCGCTGAAATTGGTGGAACTACCGCTGTTCTGAATCAGGAAACTCTGCGCTGGGATCTACTCCAAATTGAAGCCCAGAAAGGCTGGTCTATTGTTACCGGTGGAAAAGATGTGCTGGTGGCAGTTCTGGATACCGGTATCGATGATACCCATGCAGCCCTCGCTGGCAAGGTGGAAGGCAGAGTCAATTTCACTAACAGCCCAGCCGCAGACGTGCAAGGACACGGCACTTTTATTGCCGGTATTATCGCCGCCGGCGCAGAGAATCCGGGCTGCCCCGGCCTGGCCTACAATGCCAAATTACTGGACGTTAAAGTCGCTGAGGACAATGGCAGCACGGATGCTAAAAAGGTAGCCCAAGGGATTATCTGGGCAGCTAACCACGGTGCTGAAGTGATTAATATAAGCATCGTAATCAATCAAGAATACCCTCTATTAGAGTACGCGGTAGATTATGCCTGGGAAAAGGGTTGCGTAATTGTAGCCTCGGCCGGTAACAGGGCTACCACAACGCCCGTCTATCCCGCGGCCTATGCCAATGTAATCGCGGTAGCCGCTTCCGATAAAAATGATGATCTGGCCCGCTGGTCCAATACCGGAAAGTGGGTGGATGTGGATGCCCCCGGCACCGAGATTTATTCAACTCTTCCCGGCAATAAATATGGTACGAAATCCGGTTCTTCTTTCTCAGCCGCGCTGGTTTCCGGTGAAGCTGCCCTCTTATTTACCCGGGCCATAGATGTTGATAATGACGGCCTGCTCAACAACGAGATCAGCACCAATATTCTGAATAATTGCGATGTGATCCAGGGGCTGGAAAACACCCGCAAGCGAATCAACGTTTATGACGCCGCCAAAGCGGCCGATATCATCCGCGAAATGCTGACGGTGACGGGGGGGTAGGAGGAATCGGGAAGTTCCGCCCCACCCTGAGATGCTTCGCTACGCTCCAGCATGACAACCTTACGCACTTCAGTATGACCGAAGGTTATTGGTGTCATTCTGGAGTCCCGATTTTATCGGGACGAAGAATCTGGTGGGGAGGGGAAAATAGGAATAGCAGTTATATGATATAATAGCCAGCAAATGCAAGAATATTATGTCAATATCATGACCAATAAATCAGGAACTTTATACACGGGAATAACCAATAATTTGGAACGCCGTGTTTATGAACACAAGAACAAGCTGATTGAAGGTTTTACAAAACGATACAATATTACTCAACTGGTATATTTTGCTTCAGGTAATGATGTTACTGCTGCTATCACCATGGAAAAGCGGATTAAGGGAATGTTGCGAAGTAAAAAGATAGAGTTGATTAAAACAATTAACCCTCATTTCCAGGATTTAAGTGAGAGTTGGTTTGATTGCGGTAATAAAGAAGGAGTTTGACCTCACCCTGAGATCCTTCACTTCGTTCCAGGATGACAAATGAAATTCTTCTTTCGCCCTCTAAATACAAAAAGCCCGCTGGATTTTTCAGCGGGCTTTGTTTTATTCCTTGTCTGTTGTCTGAGTAGCTTCAGCTTCCTGCAGCTGACGTCTGCTGCGGAAAAGCGAAATAATCATTGTGGAGATTCCGGCGGCGATGCACAGCAGCCACCAGTAGTTAGTCTCCGAGACGTCAGGTATGATCCTGGGATCTACCCACAACTCGTCGCCCAAAGGACCGGCGGTTACGGTATAGATGCCGCTGGTCCCGGGCATTAAAATCATATCCACTTCTGTGCTTTGTCCCGGATTAAGGTGCACGGACTGGCTTTTTTGGATCTTGCCGTCTACCTTGATGACCACCACATATTCACCCGGCAGGCCGCCTTTGTTGATGACTCTGACTCGAACGTCTGCACTTTGGCCCACCAGGATTCTTTGAGGCCTGACAGTCAGTCTCTGCAGCATAATATTGGCCGGCGGCTTGCCCGCGCCGGATTTCGCCAGTACCACAAACAGCGAGAAGTGGTCTACCTCCGCCGCTACCTCCGGGCCTTCCGCGATAAAGCCGGCAGGGGGTGAAAGTTCTGTCCAGCCGTCCTGGTAGCTGTAGTAGAAAGCGGCCAGATCGTCTACTGTTTCAGGCAGAAGTTTATCGTTATATTTAATGATCAGGGTAGAAGGCCTATCCAGCTTCACACCGGTAATATAGCCGTTAGTGACGCCGTTAATATCGTAATTCGGGCTGACGGGTATCCAGCCGTCCGGATAAGGGGGCACTTCAGAAACGTCAGGGTTGGTTACCCTGATCTCCCAGGGAACGGTCTCTCCCACCTTGCTCAGGTCTACAGGGTACTGGCGGTTTTCATTAGAAAGGTGCACCTGGGTGCCCTGTAAGATATCCAGTGTAAAACTGCCGTCAGGCACAGTGGCTTTAAGACCGCCGATCACAATACCGTCAGCGGTTACCCTGGACTGGTCGCCGGCCTGAGGCATTACCAGGCTAATAAACCGGTCTCCGCCGCCAGGCGGATTGGGAGTAGAAGGGGGCGTGGGTATGGGGTTAGGTTCAGGTTCAGGAGTTGTGGGTGGAGCACCCGTACCGCTTAACTGGTAATTGACATCAAAAGAGATGCCGTCTCCCTGAACGATATTGTCGGTGTTAGAAGTAAAGTGGCTGCCGCCGCTAAGGGGCAAATACCAACGCCAGGTGAGTGTGACCGTGTCCCCCGGGTTTATAGCGGGGACAGTTAAGGTTTTAGGGCTGGAGGCGCTCATGGGAAACCCGGAAATAGGTCCCGGCATGGGAAAATTAGCGGCTGTCAGGCCGGAGCCGGAAACGCTGAATTGCAGATTATCGGCTAAATCGGCGGTTCCATCCTTACCGGCGGTATTGACGAATGAATCCAGCCAGATGAGCAGGGAGGCAGATTCAGTGCTGTTATTACTGACTTTTACTACCTTGGAGTCACTCTGGCCGGGGTAGATATTATTAAAGACCAGACTGGTATTAGTTCCCCCCAGCGCATCGGTCAAACTAATGTTGATGCTGGCGGCGGAAACCGGGACTGAAGTGGGCAAGCCGAAGAGCAGGATCACTCCTGCCATCATAATGGCTATCGTTCTTAACATCAGTGTTTTCATTGATCAATTTCACGACTAACTTTAAATCATTTACGACCCAATGTTATTCTTCAGTTCCGATAACGTAAGAGACGTAACGCCAGACCTTGATATAATCCAGGTAAGCCTTGGGCAGGCTGGTAGTGGTGTTAAAGAAAAAGTTCTGATTGGTAGGAGTAATGGCATTGGAAAAAGGAAAGGTCGAGGATCCCCCCGATGTTAACAGCTGGGCGTCATTCACAAATACTTCGTAGGTATCGGCGGTGGTATTGACGTTGGCGAATTGAATATCATACAGATTGGTGGTTGAATAAGAATAAGCCGGTGAAAAACTGTTAATGGTCCCTGAGTTGGTAGTATAGTATTTAAGGTAGCTGTCGCTGTAGAAGCTAATTCTCGGACCCGCCGTGTTGTTAGCGCCGTTGGTGTTATTGGACAGCATCATATTGTAAACCAGATTGGTTTGCATAGGTTTGGATAGAAATTCTATATTGTAAGGCTGGGTCGGAAAAGCAAAGGCATAATTTCCGCCGTAGATATTATTATTGGTATAATCCTTATTGATGTACATGCTGTGGCTATTATGCTGCCCCGTGACGCTTGAATATTGTAACTGGCCTCTGGTTCCGCTGATTTCAGTCCATCCCGTTGGCACACTCTGGTTTTGATTGGGGTTACTGGTCCAGCTGGTCTCAAAGTCCTGATAATTCAGGAATAGAGATGACACGCTGCTTTCACTACCGGTGGTAGCGGCCGAAGTATTGCCGTAATACATATATATGATGGTTGGTGTTCCGCTGGCTTCGATAATAGGGACATTCACCCAGATTATAGCGCTGGTGGAAGCAGTGTAGGATTCTATCCAGTATGTCAGAGCTGTTGTCCCGTTTGAGCTGGTAAAACGGACGTCTGAGAAATCTGTATTCATATGGTCTGTCACGAAAGGGACATTCCTTAGTTTAAGGGGATAGGCGCTGGTTATAGCTGTTGCAGGATTGGTAATGACTATTTGTTTCCGCCATTTCCAATGCACGTCAAACCAGTCCGTACGGACGGTGACCACATTACCGGATACCTTCTCGGTATCGCTGAAATAGGCCACCGATTTACCTATCAGACCGCCGACCAGCATGACCAATACTATAATACTAAAGATGATCCAGTATTTTTTATTCATAATTTGGCCTCTTTGACCTTTTTATCGGCAGCCAGCCGGGATATTTCTGAACGCAGATTTCTGACGCAGAGGTAGATGATATACAGGGTAGGGACCACCAGACCGGCTATCAGACCCACTTCGGTTTTTAAAAAAGAGATAAAATAACCCACATAATCAGCATGAAAGCTTACTTTGCCAACCACATTGGCCGCTGGAATAGCCATCTCATCAGTTTGAGAGACTGCGTCTCCCCGGGTTACAAAGCTTAACTGCTTTGCCTGATTTATCTTCACGATGCGGTGGCAGACATTATACTGGCTTTCGAAAGGCGGCTTGAAAATAATAATATCGCCGACTCTCAGGTCGGCTGGATTCACTCTGTTGGCCACTACCATGGTGCCTACGTGCAGCGTAGGCGTCATGCTCCCCGAACCGACGTTGTTGATAGACAGTCCCAGGCGGGGGGAAATGTAAACCAGCGAGGAGACCAGGACCAGGAAGAGCACTATTATTAATAAAAGCGTATCCCAAAGTTTGTTCACTCTGCTTTCTTTATTATCCTTATATCCTACTGCTGGTGAATTGTATAATATAAGTCGATAGAAAGTCCATTGCCCATGAAGGTACCCGCCAGACTGGCCGGCACCGGGTCAATAAGGCTAAGCTGCATCGTCATCTTGATTATTCCCGTGGCGGGGTTGGTAGAATCTGTGGCGGTCAAAGGGCCAATTTTGGTTGCTTCCCATTCGCCGTTTCCGGCTATACCGGTTGTATTGGTGTCATGGGTCAGGTCATATAAATCATAATAGCCTTTTGAACCGTGATCTGTCAGATAGATGGTGGGATCCAGATTGCCGTCTGTAGTCGTGTTTAATAAATTGACGTTTCTGCCGTAGTTTAGTTGAACCAGTTTGAATAACTTCAAGGTATCATCCAGGCTGCCGTTAGTGCCGGTATTGCCGGTGCCGCTGATACTGAAAGCAAAATCTATCTTGGTGGCAGCTACTGTGCCTTCGTCTCTGACCCACATTTGGGCGATTGGTGAGGCATAGCCGGCTTTAAAATTAGCGTCTGTAAACCAGCTGGAAAAACCGTCATATTGAACGTACCCGCTTCCCGGATTGATGACTGTCTTCAGGTCCATCCTGCCCGCCGTCACCAGGTTATCTGCGGACCGTTCACTATCTTGCAAATACGCCCAGATACCCCCGGCGGTCAGGCTGAGAATAATTACAAAAGCTAGAGTTAATCCCACTATTTTCTTAATCATTTCTTTAGCTTCGAGTTTCGAGCTATGAGCTTCCAGTTACCAATTTGTTTCTTATTTGTAATTTCTTATCTGGTTTTCTATCGAAAGGGTCTGATGTTTCTCATCCGGCCCTTTCGATAGGGGAGCAGGGCTTGCCCTGCTCCCCCGGAATTACTAAGAGCTATTATTCTCCAGCTTGAACTAGAGCGAAGGACAGATCGAAGGTAATGTCATCATCCTGGGCTTTGTTATCGGGATCAATAGTAAAGTGGCTGCCGGCATTCTTCGGGAAATAATAATCTACATAGAAGATACCAACACCGCTACCGCCAGCAACATTTCCAACTAATAGGGTGTCAGTTATCCCAGGAACCATAGAATTGGCAGTTGCGTATGCACTATCAGGAGCAATACCACCATAAGTGACTGCTTCTCCGCCAGCATAAGCGAATTTAGCTCCCGCGCTGGTGATGTAATAATCACCGGTGTTCCAGGTTCCTGAAGTATCGGCATCAACCCAGATCGCTAATTTCAACAAGCCACCCAGTTCTCCGTCAGTTCCGCTATTGGTTCCAGGATCTCCGGCTTTATCTTCAACCCCACCGGAAGTCCAGGTATTTTCATGATTGACCAGGTTGAGTGTTTTAAAACGAAAATCACCGTTTATATTACCGCCGTTAGTGAGGGTCCAGTTACCGGCATGCCCTTTATCACCGGGTTTCATTTTAGTGGCTGAACCGATACTGATGGGGAGTAAGGCGTTAGCACCACCGACTGTGAGGCTAAGTTTCCCGGCCGTGATGGTGTTGCCGGTTGAGGTAACAACATCATTGAAGTAGGCCCAGGTGCCTGTGCCGAGCATCGCGATGACCGCGATCAGGGCCACTGTGAGTCCAATAATCTTTTTCATCGTTTTCTCCTATTTTATTTTTCTTTTTTATATCTTATCAAGAGGCCGGCACTTGCCATGTCCCGGTCTCGATTTGCCTTCTATTAGTCCTGATGCAGAGAGTACAGGAAATCTGTGTATAATTTCAAGCCCTGCACCTTGTTATTAACGGTATGGGTGGTGTCATCGGGCAGGTAATAAGTGAAGTGCATGTAGATGGTGGAGTTGGCCGTCAAATAAGTAGTTCCGCCCGCTGAACCGTTGGGAATCGGTACGCTAGTCCAGGTAGTTTCACCGGTGGTATTGGGCCGGCTGGCATAGGTGGGTGAAGAAGCAGCACCGATATAACCCGTGGTGGTAGTGACCCAGGGAGCGAAGCGCCCGGTTAAACTGGGAGAAGCGCCCAGATCGGTAGTGGTCCCGCCCGGATTTAACAGGATGCTGTAAGCGGGAGGAGTTGCCGAAGCGGTGGTGCTTAACCAGATCGCTACTTTGGAGGCAGTTCCCAGGTCTCCTACGGTTACTACTGTGGTCCCGTCAGCAGCATGTAATTTACCGGTGGGAAAGCCCGCTGCATCCTGGCCGGCGTTAGTAATTTTAATATCCAGCTTCCCGGAGATGTTGGTGGCCCCATCATTTTTCAAGGAAATGGATTGATGGGCTGCTCCCGACCCGTTGGCGGCTGTGGGTACGAAGGCTGAGTCAGTCAGGAAAGTATAGGGTGTGGTGCCGCCGATAGTCAGATCCAGCGTTCCGGCTGTCACATAGTTGTCTGCTGATTTTTCGGTATCGGAGAAGTAAGCGAAGGATCCGACACCAGCTACGGCGATAATGATGATGGCCGCGATGGCTAAACCTAATATTTTCTTCATTTAATGTTCCCCCTGTATTGGAATTTATATAATGGTAAGCGGGTTTTCCCGCGAATACTCAAATTACCATCTATGAAAGATCGGCTAAGATTTTTCTCATCTCGTTACGGATGTTATCATTAACCTGTTTATTGCTAAAAACCTGGGCAGGCACTTCTTTTGCCGCTTTTGCGGCCTTGACTTCAGCAACCACAGGTTTAATCACTTCAGGCTGGGCTGCCTTTTTGACCGCTGGCGTAACCGGTTCAGGACTAACCGGTTTGGACTGGCGCTTGTTCATCACGCCACTGTCAGCCCCCACGGCTACAGTTTGCATAACCGGGCTAATACCAGCGGCGCTTTTCTTTTTATCATCTTTAAAGGCTTCTTTAAGAATATCTTTGATCAGGAACCCGACCAGGATCAGAGTAGGAATGATCACGATTAAAAACCAGCCTTTCTTGGAGTTGGTCAGGTTCGTAATCCAGCCGATGGCCGGAACCTTGAAAAGATAGGACCCCTGAACGGATGAGATTGCGGTGGTGCCTGAATCAGCACTTTTATTGGCGTCACCTTTGGTGGTGATCTGTCCGTTTTCTATGCTAACGGCACGGTGAGTGACTATTTTGCCTTGATTGTCGAAGGTAATAATCTCCCCGGGTTGAATCTCATGCACGGGACCGGTGATGATGATATCTCCGGCGCTGATGCCGGGTTTCATACTGTCACTTCGTACGATATACATACCATAACCGGGCACCAGTTTTACAAAAGCTACGCCCAGTATAGCCAGGCCGATAATTACCGTTATAGTCCAGGACACTATCTGGCCGATCTTCTTGGTTCTTATTCGTTTAGAGGCTGCGAACATCTTAACTTTCCTCTTGCAAATTACTTTTCTACCTATTGATTACATATAAAATTATAGGCTTTGCAGGTAACAAACGGATTAAGGAACGCCCTGAATTGGTTACAATGGGTTACAATTTGGGTTACAGCGGGTTACAATGTGGTAAAAAAGAGGTAAAAATAACGAAAATCCCAAGCACTAAGTTCTAAATTCTAAATCCTAAACAAATCCAAAACCCAAAATACAAATTTTCAAAATATCCGTTTTTGTTATGGCGGAGACTTGATAAACCCAGGGTGCTCCTTTCGGAGATTCCCCAGAAGGTCGTACCTCTTCCCCAACGCAAGGCCCGACCTTGTGAAGCCACCGTCTCCTTATCTTGCGTCTCGGTAGTCTCCAAAGCAAGGCCCGACCTTGTGAAACTCTTTACCTCCACTCCTCCAGATTCTTCGTTCCTGCGGGACTCCAGAATGACACAGGGAGACTGTCATGCTGGAGCGCAGCGAAGCATCTCAGAGGTGGGTGGAACTTCCCGAAGTTGGGACCGACCTTGTGAAGCCCCCATGTTTTTATCCTGCAAGGCCCGGACTTGCGGAGGCAAAGGTCAGATCATAGATTAAAGGAGTCTCTTCGCAGTAAGGAGCTTTTTGGAGGCAAAGAGACTTCTTTAACACCCGGTGAAAAAAAGAGAGGGGATTAAATCCCCTCTCTCTGAAGATACCGACGATATCGATTTATTTAAGGGTTATGCTCACCACTTTCCCGGTAATCGGGTGGCCCGGATTAGGCTGGTAGCTGCCAGGGTTATCGACTTCCAATATTACAGTCGCGACAACATTGCCTGAGATTACGCTGCCTTTTTTGGCTATATTGGTTGAGACGAGTACGCTGATATATTTACTTATCGTGGCAGGCGGATTACTGGAATTACCGGGATCTGTAGTCCAGCTCTTACCGTCAGCACTTACCCCATTAGCCCAGCCTTTGAAACTGGCATTTTTATAAAAGGCCCCAGCGGTTATTTGCTTTTCCCACTGGGAACCCCAGCAGTTTACGGTTTGACCGACTTTAATCGCGTCAGTCAGATTGGCTTTATTGCCGCCCCAGATCACGAAGTTGGTTGCCTGGTAGACGGGTTCTGCTTTGGCGAAAGTGGCAGTGACCACTTTATTACTAGTCATAGTGATGATTGCGGGATTGGTAGTACCTGCTAGATCACCGCTCCAGCCGGTAAAGGTATAACCGGTTTTAGCTGTGGCAGTTATTTTGACCGGCGTGCCGGCGGCATAAGTTAACTGCTGCGGTTCAGTAGTAACTGTGCCATAAATAGTATTATTTGAATTAATGTTTAAGGTATAGGTAACGATCTTGGCGAAATTGGCAGTGACTAGTTTATTGCTGTTGATCGTCAGGCTGGCAGGATTGGCGCTGCCGTTCAGGTCGCCTGTCCAATTCGAGAAGGTGTAGCCTGCGGCCGGTACTGCTGTCAGTTCAAGAACTGTCCCGTCCGGATACTGGCTTGAGACCGGCTCAACCGGAGAAGAAACAGAGATGCTTCCCTGGCTGTTATCAGCATTCAAAGTTAGCGAGTAATAGGTCGTCTGAGATTGTACAGGTTCAAAATTGGCTTCGATGACAGTGTTGCCTTCGAAACTAATATTAATCATGGGGTCGGTCCCATAATTACTGCCCCAGCTGGTAAATGTGTAACCCTCTGCACTAACAGCAGTCAGTGTTACTATATCACCCAGGTAATAAGGCCCAGATTGGCTCACCTCTACGCTTCCGCCCTCGGATGGTGTCACGTTAATGGTGAGAGAATAAGTATCTGGTGTCCCCGGTATTACGGTAACTTCTGCCGCAGCGCTGGCCGTGCCGCCAAGTGTTATGTCCTCCGCGACCACCGTGATTATATACGTACCGGCGGCAGTGTAGGTATGATCGAGGTTGAATGTGTAACCACTCGAAAATTGTATTCCGTTAAGACCGGAGCCGTCGCCGTAATCTAACTGGACAATATATGTAGAACCTGAGGCAGGGTTATTGATGAACCCGGTTCCCCTGAGAACATCACCTAAAGTGATCGGAGAAGCAACCGGATTAATCACTACAGCGAAGGGAATCGCCTGGATGTTAACATGGGCGGTATCAGTAGCGATAAAATTAGCATTTCTGGGGTCTTGAGATTCAGGGTCGTAATACTGATTGGTAGCTTGTAATGTGACCGTCAGTACCTGGGGAGCGCTCAAACCTGTAGCCGAAAAAACCGGATTCTGACCTTGAGTTTCAAAAATTCCGTCGCCGTTGAGATCCCATTTGTAGTTTAGGGCTCCACCTGTTGGGTCAGTACCGCTGCCGGATAATTGCAGCGTTTCACCCTGGGTAACGTAATATTTGTCATCAGTTCCGCCTGCTTCGGCAGTGACTGGAGTATTGGTGTTGACACCGTCGAGACAGAGCGGACTTGAATTCTGGCTATCCTCGAAGTTGGCGACGCGCGCTTCAAGTATATAGGTATTGACTCCGGGAGTGGTAAATTCATATTCAAAATAGGTCCAGCCGGTCATTATACCGCTGCCAAGCGAGTCTGAGTTAGCGCTAAAAACAACAGCTAGTTCGTTATTGCTCCCATCCTTAATCACTACCTGGGCGTTATCATTATAAGGAGCGTAATCAAGACTGCAGAAATTGGCCCAACCGGAGATAATATCTCCTTCGTTGGCGGTCATCGTTTGAGATAATTTGGTGTAGACACCTGGCTGATCAGGGGTAATGTAAGCGAAATAGCGGCCGTATTTGGGCATGACTTGCTGGGAGAAAGCATAAGTGGTAACCACACTAGCCGTGGCTGCTGAAGATGGCAGATTTTTATCCCAGCCATATTGATTACCGGTCTCAAAACTGGCATTTTTAAGTTTTAATACATGATTCGATGCTGCGGAGATAATCTGGCCGGAACCTAATACGCCCACAACCAGGAATATTAATGCCAGCAGAATATTAAAAATTCTCGTCCTTTTCATGGTTCCTTCCCCCCTAATCCGGACTAATAACCAACATAATAAAAAATAATAATATACTTAAAGATGGCATAACCCAAATTTACTGTTTATATTATAATCCCTTGTGGTAAAAAATACATTAATGAAAACACCCATTTAGTTACAATAGGTTACTTTCAGGTAAATATATAGTAAATTGTTTATTACAATTTTACCAAAATCTATGCCATTTTGGATAAATCAGACTTGACCATGCAAAATGAAGTTTATGTCGGTTTGAAGTTCTGCAAGGACGGACCTTGCAGACGTGAATCGTAGAAGATGGCCTGGCGCAAAAGCAAGGTCGGGGCTTGCGTTGGGAGAAAGGAGCGCAAGCCCCGACCTTATGAAATCCAAAGTGTTTGTTGTAGTTTGAAGTTGGAAATTTGGAATTTGTTTGTAATTTGTCTCTTGTGATTTGTGATTTACAATCCCTAATCCCTTAGTCTCATCTCAATCGCCCTGGCATGGCCTTCCAGTCCTTCCGCGCGGGCGATAGTGATAGCCGAGGGACCCAGTTTTTTGATCAAAGCTTTGTTGACCTTAACCACATCGATAAATTTAATAAAATCAGCGACATTCAAAGGAGAACTGAAGCGGGCGGTGCCGCCGGTGGGCAGGGAGTGGTTAGGCCCGGCGATATAATCACCCATGGGCACAGGAGCCAGTTCGCCCACGAAGATACAGCCGGCGTTGATGATGCGGTCGATATATGACTCCGCCTTTTCTATCATGAGTTCAAGGTGCTCAGGGGCGTAAAGGTTAGAAAGCTCTATGGCTTCATCCAGGGTTTCGACAATGGCGATAACGGCCCGGCTTTCCAGCGCTTCTGAAGCCGTCTGCTGACGAGGGAGAGAGGCCAGCTGTATCTTTAATTCAGCCTGGACTTGCAGGGCCAGACGCGTGGAAGTGGTAACCAGTATCACCTGTGGCAGTTGATCATGTTCAGCTTGGGCCAGCAGGTCGGCGGCACAGTATTGGGGGTTGGCCGATTCATCAGCAATAATCAGGACTTCGCTGGGGCCTTGCAGGGCATCGATATCCACCACACCGAAAACAGCTTGTTTGGCGAGAGCGACGAAGAGATTGCCCGGGCCGCAGATTTTATCCACCTTGGGTACGGATTGGGTGCCGTAAGCCATGGCCCCGATAGCTTGCGCGCCGCCGATACGGAAAACTCGGTCAACCCCGGCCAGATCGGCAGCGACCAGAGTGGCGGGGGGAACCGAACCATTATTACGGGGTGGTGTGCAATGAATTATTTCCTTAACCCCAGCTACTTTAGCCGGAATAGCGGTCATCAATACGGTAGAAGGATAAACGGCGGTGCTGGCGGGAGTATAGAGGCCTGAGCGGGCCAGCGGCCTGACCAGTTGGCCCCATTCCTTGCCGACTACACCCTTAAAAAGAAAGTCTTTCTGTTCTTGATGAAATCTGCGGATACGCTCTGCTGCAATTTTTAGGGCTTCTATTAAATCCTGGCCAACCTGGCTGTAGGCGGCTTGTATTTCCTGGCGGGAAACTTCAAGTGAGGTTATTTTAAAACCGTCTATGCGGGAGGTATAGTCCAGAACGGCGGCATCGCCTTTTTCTTTGATATCGCTTAAAATTTGCGCCACAGCTTCAGCGGCGCTGATGTCCCTGCCGAAAACCTCTTTTAATTTCTGCTGCGCGCGGGGTGAGACCTTGCCCAGATCTACCGTTACCTGCCGGGATAATTTTGCCCTGGCAGCCTCAAATCCCTTAATGATCTCCACTTCAGTCCTCCTCAATCTGCAAGGACGGACCTTGCAGGCCTGGATCTCCATCTTTCATAAAAGATTCATAAGAAAACGCTGATTTTGTTTTTGGGAAAAACTCTAATACATCTTCAGGATGAACCCAACCAGAAACTCTTTCGCCAATATACTCCGGATAAGAAGAAGGGTGCGCATTCTGCAAGGACGGACCTTGCAGGGCTAAGGCCTGCTGGTGAATATACCGGGAAAGATGTACAAATTGAGAATCATCTGTCACTAAAACTGCCTTGTATCTACCCTGGAATAAAGGGCCAACCCGCTTATATTTACGATTGAAATACATTACATATCTAGTGCAAAAAGATCTCATGAATTGATCGAGATTAACACTGTCGTTTTGTTTGATAAAGAAATGAAAATGGTTTGGCATTAAACAATAAGCTAATAGTATTATACCGTCATAATAATTATTTAAACGCAGAGATTTTCGAATTTTATCTTTTGCTCTGTCTGATAGCTTGATGTCTGTTAATTTATTTCGAAGTTCTTTTTCATCTTTTTCAGATAAATACTCTTTCAGATAGGACAGAAAAACACCATGATCCTGTTCATCTAGAAAGATCACTCTCTTTTCGACGCCGCGGTTATAAACGTGAAAATAGTTTGCACTCATTTTCAAACCTCTGCAAGGACGGACCTTGCGCGAGTAACCACAAGACAATCAGCTATGTAAAACTTTCTGCAAGGACGGACCTTGCAGGAATTAACAGTTTGGTTAGCCCTCCTCCACGGCTTTCTTTAAAATGGCAGCGAAGGATTTGATTTGTTCGGCCTTTTTAGAATGCAAAGCCGGAGTGGCTGCGATCAGGCAGGCGGTGGACTCGAAAAGCGTCTCGATTATTTTAAGATTATGACGTTTCAAAGTTCCGCCGGTCTCAGTATTTTCAATCAAAATATCGGCATCATCAGGCAGAAAGGCCTCGGTGGCGCCCCAGGTTGGGATGATACGATACCTTCCCAGGTGATTATCGCGGGCATATTTATCGGCGATACGTACATATTCGGCGGCCACGCGCAGGTGTTTGCCCTGGCCGGCTGCCCAGCTTCTGAGTTCGGCAATGTTGCTGACAGGCAGATCGTTATGCACGGCCGCCACGATTCTAACCCAGCTATACTTCAGGTCTACCAATTCGGTTATGGGGCTGGACGGGAACTGGTAAAAATGCTCCTTCACCCAGTCTCTACCTGTGATAGCGATATCAAATTTATCATTTGCCACCTGCAAGGGCATGTCCTGCGGGCGGATTACTTTCACGGTTACACCGGGAAGGTCTATGACAGGACGGCGATCGCCGTCAGTTGAAGGATAATTGCTGATCCTGATTCCGGCTTTGTTGAGAATACCCACCACATGTCTCTGGGCATGGCCGTCCGGCAAAGCCAGGCGGACGCTGTCAGCCGACATTGTTCGGGGCGTAACTTTCACGGCTGAGGGATGTTTGATTTCCACCGGCGAGGATTTAACGTCCGGAGCTTCAGACTTTACATAAAGAGTGTTTAAGATTTCGGTCAGGTCCTTGTTTTGCCAGCTGGCCTTGTTAGCGATCAGAAAGGCGGTAGAACTCAGCACTTTTATCACCGGCACCAGGTCGCCTACGCTCATTTCCTGTCCGGTGCGGAAAGACAACAGTACCAGATCGGCGTTTTCAGGCGGGTAGATTTCCACCGCGCCCCAGGCCGGGAAAATATTAAAGCGTTTAAGACGGAAATTCAATGCCAGTGACTCCGCCAGGCTGGGATATTCGCTGGCGATACTGATAACCTGGTCGCTGCCGCGAACCTTGTCCAGATCTGAAAAGGGCGATGAGCGTGAAGCAGCCAGATATAGTTCCAGAGCGCCGTAGCCCAGATCTTTCAGCTTGACCAGGCTGCTGTCCGGATATTTCATGAGCAGTTCCTGTATCCAATCCAATCCGCAGATGCCCAGGTCATAGTTGCCCATGGCTACCTGGATGGGAATATCTTTCTCATGCAGGATTTTAGCGGAGAGCTCCGGGAAACGGGCTGAAGTCATGTGATATAAACGGGCGCCTTCCGAGTAGTCGCTTAGCTGCCAGCCGGCCTCTGAAGCTAGCTTAGCGGTCTCATTTAAAAGACGTCCTTTGGGTAAAGCTATTCTGATTTTCACTTAACGACCCTTGAAAAATTATTTAACGTTTCAGTATTTTCAATACTTCCTCGATGGTTTTTAGTTCATGTTTATTATTCTGGGCCAGATCGGTCAGTACCAGCTGAGGCGCTTTATTATGCACTTCCAGCTTCCATTGCACATCTACCGGACCCTGGCCGCCCAGGTGTAATTTTACGGTGTAACCGGCTTTACGCAGCTGTACTGCCAGGCCGAACCCGGTATTGGCCGCGGCAGTATCTATTTTGACCAGCACTGTTGGAGCAGCTTGACCGGTCAACCGGCCGCTATCGATCAATTTCATTAATAGATCGAGATAGAGGGCGAAACCTGAAGCGGGAGTGGGTTTGCCACCCATAGCGGTTATTAGATCGTCATAACGTCCGCCGCCGCCTACTTTCTCATCGTTAATAAAAAGCTGGAAGATATTACCGGTATAATACTCAAAACCACGCACTGAGGCGATATCGATCTTGAACGAACGTCCCAGCGCTTGTAGCGCGTCTGCGATGAAAACCAGATCATCGATCTGAGGTTTGAGCTCAGGTAGATCTAGCGCCAGCGCCGAGGTCAGGTTCTTCACGAAACCTGAGGATTGGCCTTGCAAAGCCAGTAAGGGGGCCAGTCCGGGTTTATCGGCCTGAAGCTGATTTAAAACACTGGCATCGCCGTCCAGCAATTTATCAAAAACCTGGTGCTGCTCTTCCTGGTTCATGCCCAATTTCTGTAAAATACCCCGAGTCAAACCCGCGTGAGAGAGTTTTAATTCGACATTTCCCAGTCCTAGCTTTTCCAGCACTTCCATGGCTAATACGATCAATTCTACATCAGCCATCGGAGAACCTATGCCGATCAATTCAGCACCGAACTGCCATTTTTCACGATTTTTCTTGCCGCTTTCTTCAAAAATGAAGGTGTTAACGATGTAGAAGAGCTTGGCCAGTTCTTTATCTGCCATATTCTCAATGTAAAGACGCGCCACTGGGATGGTAGCGTCCGGGCGCAGCACCACGCGCTCCCCGCTCCAGCCGTCCCAGTCTAAAAAGGAATACACTTTGCCCAGCATGCTGGGGGTCAGGGTGCCGGCGGAGGTAAAGAGGTGCAGGGATTCCAGAGTAGGGGTCTTCACCTCTTGGTAACCCCACTTTAAACAAGAATCTCTAAAGACTTCATTAATTAGGCGGAATTTGGCCATGTCCGCCGGTAAAAGATCTTGCATGCCTTTGCTTTTTTCAATTTTCATACTTTTTCACCTATGTTAATCCTGGTCAATTTTACACTATCTTTCCGGTTATTCACAATATCGCAGGCGTAGGTGTGACTTCTTGCTTATTTCGCTGTATAATATTTACTGAGGATTAAGCTTCGCAAGGCATTGAAGTTCTGCCGGAAAGTGTTTTGATCCCGCTGAAAAGTCCTTCGGGTTGATCTCCAAATTTACAGCCTATAGCTGGACGTGATATAATTTCTAGTTTGTAATAAATAAAAATGTAAAGTTATATAAATTTTCGGGGGTATGGAATTGAATAAAGCAGAAAAAACCAAAATCATCGAGACTTTCAAAATCAATGAAGGCGATACCGGTTCGAGCGAGATCCAGATTGCGATCTTGACTGCGAGAATCAAGAGTTTGACCGGTCATATGGCCGGCTCCAGGCATGATTTTATTACCAAGCGCGGTTTATTAATGCTGGTGGGCCAGAGACGCAGATTACTGAAATACCTGGCTTCTGAAAATGTCGACCGGTATCATCAGGTACTCAGCAAACTCGGTTTACGCAAGTAAAAATAATCAGGAGAATTAAATATTGTTACAACCTAAAAGCGTTTCGTGCGATTTAGCTGGTAGAAAACTTACCATTGAAACAGGATCTTTGGCCAAACAGGCCAGCGCGGCGGTCACAGTTAGATATGGAGACACTCTGGTTCTGGTGACTGCGGTTAGCAGCCCAAATGTCCGCGAAGGTGTTGATTTTCTGCCCTTGACTGTAGATTACGAAGAGAGAATGTATGCCGCCGGTAAAATACCCGGCGGTTTTATTCGTAGAGAGGGACGTCCCACCCAGGAAGCCACTCTGGCCAGCCGTTTGACTGACCGCACTATCCGGCCTTTACTGCCTAAGACCTGGAGGCATGATATTCAGGTGGTGGTGACTGTGCTTTCTACCGACCAGGAGAATGATCCTAATCTGATGGGTATTATCGGCGCTTCCTGCGCATTATCGATGTCCGAGATTCCTTTTGCCGGGCCTGCTTCAGGTGTTACCGTGGGCTATAAGGACGGTAAATTAATTTTAAACCCGATTTTACCTGAACTGGCAGAATGCCAATTGGATCTGGTGGTCTGCAGCACTCACAAAGAAATCGTCATGGTAGAAGCCGGGGCTAAAGAAATTCCTGAAGATATCCTGATCCAGGCTTTAAAGTTTGGACATGAGGCTAATCAGGCTATTATCGATTTACAGGAAGAGTTCGTCAGGGATATCCGTAAACCCAAAGAAACGGCTCCCGCAGCCTGGAATAAAGCTGAAGTCATCGCAGCGATCAACGAGTTAGTTGGCAATAAAATGGCCGGCTGCATTGGTATGGCTGATAGAGATGCCCGCCAGGCTGTAGAAGCAGCAATTAAAGCGGAACTGTTAGAGAAATTAAAAGATAAGGTTTCGGCTGAAGATATTAAAGTTGGCTACGACTTACGCATGAAAGCTATGATGCGCTCCAGCATCTTGGAGAAATCTTTCCGTATGGACGGACGCGGTTTGCTCGACATCCGCCCTATATCTTGTACTGTCGGTTTACTGCCCCGCACCCACGGTTCAGCCCTTTTCAATAGGGGAGAGACACAGGTACTGTCTATCGTTACACTGGGTTCTCAGGCCCAGAGGCAGCAGCTGGATGGACTGGGGATAGAAGAGACCAAACACTATATTCATCATTATAATTTCCCGCCCTTCTCTACCGGAGAAACCGGGCGTATCGGCACCACCGGCCGCCGCGAAATCGGCCATGGCGCTCTGGCTGAAAGAGCTCTGCAACCGATGGTTCCCGGTCAGGCCGAGTTCCCTTATACTATCCGGGTTGTCTCGGAAGCTCTGGGTTCAAATGGTAGCACTTCAATGGCCAGTACCTGCGGTAGCACCCTGGCTCTCATGGATGCCGGCGTCCCGATCAAAAAACCGGTTTCCGGTATTGCCATGGGTTTGATCACTGATGATAAGGGCAATTATGCCGTTCTGAATGACATTGCCGGAGTCGAAGATTTTTACGGTGATATGGACTTCAAAGTCACCGGAACTGTAGACGGCATCACCGCTCTGCAGCTGGATACCAAATTGAAAGGCATTAGCCATGAAATTCTGTCTAAAGCCATTCTGCAGGCGCATGACGGACGGATGCATATTTTAGGTATTATGCTGAAAGCTATCGCTGAACCTCGTAAAGAGATGAGCCCGTACGCTCCTCGCATGTACAAGATCAGCATTAATCCGGATAAGATTGGCGCAGTTATCGGTTCTGGTGGCAAAACCATCCGCGCTATTATAGAGCAAACCAAGAGTTCCGTTGATATTGATGATAACGGTACCGTTATTATCGGTTCCGCCGATGAAGAATCAGCCCGCAAGGCTATCGGTATGATTGAGGGACTTACCAAGGATATTGAGGTTGGCACCATTTACACCGGTAAGGTCAGCCGCATTCTAAACTTCGGCGCCATGGTTGAGATTCTTCCGGGCAAAGAAGGCCTGGTGCATGTCAGTGAACTGGCGGAAAACCGGGTAGAGAAAGTAGAAGACGTGGTTAAATTGGGCGATGAGATCACCGTTAAAGTGATTGATGTCGACCACATGGGCCGCATCAACCTTTCCCGCAAGGCTATGTTTGAAACTACGGACAGGCCCAGAGCGCCTCGCCCTCAGTCCAGGCCTCCCTTCCGTCGTGATGATAGAAGATAACCCCTGTTTCTTTCCTCTCTCCCTCGATGGGAGAGAGTTAGAGTGATGGTGTGTAAATAGAATAGATATCAAATCGCTGGCTGAAGTAAAAACAAGCCAGCGATTTTTTTATTATTAAATTTGGTTGAAAACTTCTATGCATCGACTCGTCTTTTTGTCATTCCTGCGAAAGCAGGAATCTAAACGAGAATCGTAATAACTAAGTTTATATATTTCCAGCTTAATTTGTTTTATAATTTCATTGTTCCGATATAAACATTAAGGGGAAAAGAAATGAGTCCGATCAAAACGGTCATCCATGGTGCTTTGGGTAAAGTAGGGCAGGTGCTGGTTAGTTCTCTGGCTAAAACACCCGAGATCAAACTGGTGGGGGCGGTCGATCTGAAAGCCGCTGGAGGCAAGATAACGTTACCTGACGGGTCGGCAATACCATTTTCCACCAACCTGGAAGAAATCATTATACAAACCAAACCGCAGGTGATTATTGATTTTACTCTGGCGCATGCTTCCATGCCGGCGGTACGCATAGCAGCCAGGCATAAGGTTAATCTGGTGATAGGTACCACAGGTTTTAAAGCGGAAGAAGTGGCTGAAATGAAGCAATTGGCTGACACCAATAAAGTTGGCATGATTTTAGCTTCCAATTTTGCTTTGGGCGCGGTTTTAATGATGCATTTTGCCAAATTAGCCTCGAAGTATATGGACTACGCTGAAATAATTGAGTTGCATCACGAACAAAAGGCGGATGCTCCCTCCGGTACTGCCCTCTCTACCGCCAGAGCTATGGCAGCCTACCGCGGCCGGCCTTTTTCTCAGGCTGCGGACGACGGCAAGAATTTGCCCAGCAGGGGGGAGAAGACGGGTGGGGTCACGATCCATAGTGTACGCTTACCGGGGTTGATGGCTCATCAGGAAGTACTGTTTGGTGGTTTGGGTCAGACTCTCAGCGTCCGCCACGATACCAACGGACGGGAGTGTTATGTTCCCGGTGTCTTGCTGGCGGTGCAAGCGGTAGTCAAACAGACTGGGCTGGTCCAGGGTCTGGAAAGCCTGTTGAATTTGTAATTTATTTTGACTGGTATAACTCTGAAGAATCAGGCATAATATGGAATAACCCGTATAGCTAAGGAAATTTTGAAAAAGGTTGGTTGAAAGTAAAAAGGGTAGAGATGAAAGATCTAGGACGTTTAATTACAGCCATGGTAACCCCTTTCGATAACAAAGGCAAAGTGGATTATGCTCAGGCCGCTAAGCTGGCACTGGCATGCTTGAGATCTGGCAGCGATGGAGTGGTCCTTTCCGGCACCACCGGTGAATCTCCTACTCTGCTGCATAAAGAAGAGCTTAAACTGTATGCCGAGGTCAAATCCGCCGTCGGCAAGCGCGGCTCGGTCATTGCGGGCACCGGCAGTAATAGCACCGCCGAAGCGGTAGAAGCTACTCAGGCTGCTGAGAAAACTGGTGTGGATGCTTGTTTATTGGTAACACCTTATTACAATAAACCTTCACAGGAAGGTCTTTACCAGCATTTTAAAACCATTGCTGAAAATACCGGTTTGCCCTGCATCTTGTATAATGTGCCCGGCCGTACCGTGGTCAGTCTGGCGGCAGAAACAGTGATAAAACTCAGCGAAATTAAAAATATTATCGGCATCAAAGAAGCCTCCGGCAATCTGGAAGAGATCGGCAAGATTATTTCCGGCACTAAAAAGGGTTTTATTATCTGGAGCGGCAATGACGGTGATTTTCTGCCCCTGATGAAAATGGGGGGTTATGGCGTTATTAGCGTGATCTCTCACCTGGTAGGCTTGCAGATGAAAGGCTGTATGAATAAATACCTGGCCGGTAAGGTTGGTGAGGCTGATAAAATCTACATGAGCTTGATGCCTTTGATCAAAGCCCTTTTTGTGGTCTCTAATCCGGTGCCTGTTAAATATGCGATCAATCAGGTCGGCTTCAACGTCGGCAAAACCAGATTACCGTTGGTCGAACCTGACGCTAAGTCAGCTGTTTTGATTAAAGAGACCCTCAAACTCTATAAGATAGATTTACCGCTGGATTAAAATAATATTGTTTAGAGAAGAATCCCCTCCTTATCCGTAGGGGATTCTTTGTTTCTTTTGTTATCCCTTTGTAAATATTAAAAATCCCTCTGAAATCATTTGAAAACTATTCGTTTACCCTTCGTATTTATTTGTTTTTAGTAGCCTTTTCTCATTCTTCTGACTACTAATTACCAACGATTTATTACTCATTACTATCGGAAACTTGTGCTGGTAGTACAAATGTTCTATAATACACTCAAATATACAAGGAAGTGAAGCTACTGAGGTGTATTTCGGATGTCTTTGTTGACCTGCCAACTCGGTATAAGAAGATGATAACTCGTACAAATCAAGTTTTAATTTTGCTGTTTGAATATCCGAGATTCGTTTTGAAAAACTTTTTAAAACCAATACCCAAATGAAAACCCGTCTGGTTCTTCATATCCTTGCGCCTCATTATGAGACGGGTTATACTAACTCCAAAGCTAGGTTTTTAGAGGCTTGAAAATGGATTACTGCACAGTTTATATAACTGTCGAAGATTTGAAGGAAGCTCATCTGATTGGGCTGGCTCTGGTGCAGGAAAAACTGGCAGCCTGTGTGAACTATTTTCCCATTCAATCTATCTACCGCTGGCAGGGCAAGATAGAAGAAAACGCTGAAGTCGCCCTGCTGGTGAAGACCCGCAAATCATTGGTTGAAAAGGTAATTGCCAGGGCCAAGTCTTTACATTCTTATGCAGTACCGTGCATCGAGTCCTGGACGGTGGAAAACGGTTATGCGCCTTATTTAAAATGGATTGTGGATTCTACAGAGCAGGAACAATCGTAAATGACCTTAGATATTAACCAGATCTCTAATCAAATTAATCAGATGGTCGGCAAGATCAAGACTGGAAGCAATGAGCGCAGTGAACATCTGCGGGCTGTCATGGCTAAGCTTTGCGATCCGGATATAAACCTGGAAGCGCTCAAGCGGAAAATTGCGGCTGCTCGCACCCCCAACTGGTCACCTGCCGGTCTGGTTGACGGACTAAGCCAGCGTTACGCTGCTCAGATCGCTCCAAAGGATTACAGTGTTCTAGCTACCGATGGCTCAGATATCGCCGCTGATCGGAATATGCCAGCCCATTGTTATTTAATCAATATTGGTACAGTATATCTGCATTACGGCAGCCAGCCTTCTGCCGAGTTGATGAGTGTCCCTAAGTTATATTTCGAAGACTCTGAACTAGTGATTAAGGACCCAAGCAATCCACATCGTGAACAGCAGATTGACGGTTCCTTGCTGGATATTAAAAGAGCGGTGGAAGAATGCCGCAAACTGGCTGATCTAGCCTCGGTTTTACCGCCGGACGAAACACTTTTGGCTATGATGGATGGGTCTCTGGTACTCTTTGGTATGCAAAACTTTCCAGAGTTCGTAGCCGAAGAACTGGTGGACAAGGGTTTTTTAACCGCTTTAAATACACTTCAACAGTTAAGTTTCTCGCGCCGCCTTTGCCTGGCCAGCTATATTTCGTTTCCAGGCAGTGATCAGGTCGTGAATGCCCTGAAAGTGGCGATCTGTCCCCAGCAGCAGGTTGATTGTGACGAAAGTTGTCAGAATGGAGAGCCTGCCTGCGATGTCCTCTCAGGAATAAACGATCGCATGCTTTTCAGCGAGTGGTTAAAAGTTGGCGAGCGTTCAGCGGTATTTGTGAACCCGTCCCAGATAGTTGAAAAGCGTTACGGATCCCACCAGGTTTACTTTTTCTATCTGAGAGTTGAGGATGAAATTGCCCGCGTGGAAATACCTCAATGGATCGCTAACCGTCCGGATTTATTGGAGCTGACTCACTCGCTGGTTCTTGATCAGTGCCAGAGAGGACAGGGTTATCCGGTGGCTTTAAGCGAATCTCATGAGCAAGCTGTAGTAACAGGCGCCGATCGCGAGTCATTCTGGGGCCTGGTGGAAGAAGCGCTGGTGGCGGAAAAGCTGCCCAACCAGATTTCCACCAAAAGTAGCAGTAAACGAACCAGGTGGGTGTAAAATGGGTTCAGAATCATAAATAGTAAATTAAAAACTTATGTTTAACAAACGTAAATATATAATATTAATTACCCTGGTCTGCCTGGCGCTTTTATCGGTCACGGGTTGTGATACCTTACAGAAACTGCTGCAGAACCCGGATTATATTTATGAGAACGGGGCTGTTCTGGTGGACGGCGCGGATCAACCCATCCATCTGATCAATAATCCTGCTGCGGTAGACGTCACTTTTAAGGACGTTTTAGCCTTTATTCGACTGGATACTACCGATCTCAAGGAGTACATTGACCGCGGCAATCCGGAAGGGATTACCCCTTTTGTTTGCAGTGATTTCGCGGAAGCTGTGCATAATAATTCTGAGTCTGCCGGAATCCGCACAGCCTATGTAAGTATTGATTGGGAAGATGGCAGCATCGGTCATGCTCTGGATGCTTTTGAGACCACTGATGCAGGTTTAGTATATTTCGATTGCACCGGTAAGGGCGTTTTTAGCCAGTTAGAGGAACCAGATTCAACAATAGCTTTAGGCATCTGGGATAAAGTGGCTTATCTGGAGGTCGGGAAAAAATATGGAGTTATCGGTTTGGCTTACGCTGAATCGCCAGATTACTCATTTTTTGAGCAGTACGATCAGAAGTGGACGGAATACAAGCAATTACTGGCAGAATATAACGCTGCCGTAATACAGTATAATCAGGAAATTGAAGGTAAGGTTTTTCGCTGGAACACTCCTGAATATCAGCGTCTTCAAGCCTGGGAAGCAGAATTGAATAATAAGGAAAATATATTGCAAGAAATGACCCTCGAGATCGGCGATTCACGCTTTAGACCACTGGGTGTAGTCTCTAACATAGTAATGTACTGGTAAGTTAACTGCATATCGATAACTGAAGACTGATAACTGGAAACTAAAGAGGTTTAAAATGACTGAGCAACACAAGGTCGGAGAGGTAATCGAAGCCTGTAGTACGGACTTTACCGCCCAGTGCTATGAATTATATCGATCGCCTGCTTTGGGTAGTCTGGTTAAGACTCGCTTTGAGTTACAGGGCACGGATGTTCAAGACGCCTGGTTATACGGCATTGTATACCAGGCCCAGACAGCTTCCGGAGACCCCGGACGGCGCCCTATCGCACGTGGTAAAGAGGCCCAGGATGAGGAAGAGATTTATCGCGACAATCCGCAATTGATGAAGCTCTTGAAAAGCGATTTCTCGGTGGTGGTAGTAGGCTTTAAAGAGGGTGAGCGCATTTATCAATATCTCCCGCCTCGGCCTGCCAGAATCCATGGTTTGGTGATCCCTTGTACCGATGAAGAGGTCAAACAATTCAGCCGCTCCTTCGATTTCATAAACCTGCTTTTAAAATCCAGGTTAGAGATTCCAGTCGAGGAGTTGGTGGGGGCTGCTCTGCGAAGTATGGCACAAGTTTATGAGGCTGAAAAACACGCTTTTCTAGTTTCAGCCGGCAAAGAACTGGCGGGCTTGTTAAGCGCGGATTATGCTCAATTAAAAGCTATTCTGAAAGGACTGAAAAATGATGCAAAATGATGGGAACGCTCTATTCGGCCACAAGCTGGGAGTAGTAGTCTCCGGTTCCCTGACCCACGGCATTGATGTAAAGCTGGACGGCTCTGCCTCGGTTGAGGACATGGCGGTTGGCCGCTATGTGACTATCAAAGGCCAAAAACGGCGGTTCTTTGGCATGATTACCGATGTAACGTTGGGAGTGGTAGATGAACAAATTAACGTTTCTCCAGCTGATGCCTCCGACTCATTTTTAGCCGAAGTCCTCTCAGGCACCATCACCTTCGGTACATTGCATGTCTTGCCTATGCTGACTATCGGCGGTGGAGTCGTGGGTGTTGAAGACGCGCCGCAGCCGGTCAAAACCATTCCCAGCCATTTTTCGGCGGTGGAAGTATCTTCTCAACGGGACGTTGAGTCGGTTTTCGGTAAAGAGGACGACAAGAAGTTCTTTATAGGTACCCCTCTGGATATGGAAGTCAAGATTTGTCTGGATTTGCAAGAATTTGTGAAGCGCTCTAATGGTATTTTCGGCAAGAGCGGCACCGGCAAGACCTTTTTAACTCGTATGCTGCTCATCGGAATGCTGCAAAAGAGTTCAGCTGTCAACCTGGTATTTGATATGCATAACGAATATGGTTGGGAAGGGCGCAGTGAAACAGGATATAAGGTTAAAGCTCTTAAACAGCTGTTTCCTGAGAAAGTGGCGGTCTTTACCCTGGATGAGGAAAGCAGCCGCCGGCGCAAAGTCAGCACAGACGCGGTGGTACGTATCGGTTACGATGAGATAGAACCGGAAGATATTGCTCTTCTGCGGCAAACCCTCAACCTGACAGAAAACGCTGTGGAAGCTTCCTATCAATTAGCCCGCCGCTATGGCGACAGGAAGTGGATCCAGACCTGTTTGAATATGGAGAATAATGCAGAAACGCAGGCGATTCTGGAAAGCATGAATATCCACGAGGCAACTTTCCGTAATCTGCGCCGTGGCCTGGAATCCATTAAGCGCCTGGCCTTCCTGACAGAAAAAAACGGGGAAAACGCGGTTGACCGGATTTTAAAATACCTGGACAGTGGAATGAATGTTGTGCTGGAGTTCGGTCGCTATACTGATTTAACGGCATATATTCTGGTGGCCAATCTGCTTTCCCGACGAATTTATAATCAATATCGTGAACGGACAGAGAGAGCTCTGGGTGAGGAAGCTAAACCGCCCAGGCCACTGGTAATCACGATTGAAGAAGCCCACAAGTTCCTTAATCCTGAAGTGGCTAATCAGACCATTTTCGGCACTATCGCCCGTGAAATGAGGAAGTATAACGTGACACTGCTGGTTGTAGATCAGCGGCCCAGCGGTATAGCTGAAGAAATTATGTCGCAGATCGGCACCAAGATTACATGCCTTCTGGATAACGAGAAGGACATCGATGCCGTGCTGACCGGCGTTTCCGGAAAGAATGAATTGCGTTCGGTGTTGTCTCGTCTCGATGCCAAACAGCAGGTTTTGATTTTTGGGCATTCCGTTCCCATGCCTGTGGTGGTGCGTACCCGCGAATATGGATCGGCGGAATCATTAAAAAGCTTTAGTTCCCTTGGGGTGGCGGAGAAGGGTAAACAGGTTGAAAAAGATATAGAAGATTTATGGAAATAACCCATTTATAATCAGGAGCATAATTTTGAAAACGATCTTATCCAAGCAGGATATCCTGCGTTTAATACAACAAAAACCTCCCCTCTTAGAAGAGTACATTAAATTGGAAGACCAGGTGCAGCCTAATGGTTTCGATTTGACTCTGCGGGAAGTAGCCGCTCTCCAGTCCGGAGGGCGCATAGCGGTTACCAACGCGCAACGCCAGGTCTCCAATCTCCAACCTTTAGTTTTTGATACCGATGGCTATCTCGATCTGCCCACCGGTTCTTATATCATCACCTATAATGAGGTCGTCAATCTGCCCAGGAATCTTATGGCTCTAGGCGCTCCCCGCTCCAGCCTCCTGCGCTGTGGGGTAACTGTTCATATGGCGGTTTGGGATGCTGGTTATTCAGGCCGTTCGCAATCATTATTGGTGGTCTTTAATCCGGCGGGGTTCAGATTACAGCGCAATGCTCGCGTCGCCCAACTGGTTTTTATGGAATTGGCCGATGAAACAGAAGGTTACCAGGGCACCTATCAAAGCGAAAATATCTCACGTTAAAAATACTCTTATCTTGAGGTTCTATGTATTTTATTGACGTCGAGTGGTATAATATGCTCTAAAATAATCAATATAAGCATTACGGAATAGAGCAATCGAACGATAAAGTTTTCGATATCGGGAGACAAGAATAGTGGTAATAGCTCTGGCGTGTATTGTGCTATCTTACTTGATTGGCTCCATCTCTTCAGCTTGCATAATCGCTTATATCCTGGGTGGGATTGATATGCGCTCCGAATCAGACGGCCGCGTCAGCGCCTCTCAGGTGTATAGAAAATTAGGGAAGTTTCCTTTTGCTCTAACCGCCTTGTTGGATATCCTTCTGGCAGGTTCTACAGTGCTTTTAGCATGGTTTCTAACGGAATCAACCAATGTTATGATGATGGCCGGTTTTGCAGCGGTTGTAGGACATAATTGGTCTGTATTAATCAAATTCAAAGGCGGCCAGGGAGCTACGGCTATTGCCGGAGTTTTATTCGTGCTCTTAACTTGGCAAATTATTTATATTCTCGTTGTTGCTTCGGTAATAATGTTTTTAAGCCACAAATCAGGTTTAAGTACAATAATTGCCGTCGGAACTTCTCCGATTATGATCTGGGCTCAAAACGGTTTTAGTGCGCTGGTGTTTTTCCCGATATTGCTTTTGTGCCTTATGCTCTTAAAGAAGTATCAGATAACCCGTGAAACCAGTATCGCTAACTAGACCAATAAAGTCAGTGCTTTAGGCAGCAGTGAAAAGGCTACTGGGCCTTCTCCCAGGATTTCTCCATCCGCGTGCAGTAGGAATTTTTGTGCAGATTCTATGGCTATCCGCGTGCCTTTGATCAGCTTTACCTTGGGCAGGGACAGGTGAGTACCGGAATAGACTTTCTTAAGATTATTGATTAATTCGAGTTTCCCAAAATCACCGAGTATAACCATATCTAGCAGATTGTCGTCCAGTTTGGCCTCTGGCGCGATGTGCATGCCGCCGCCGAAATATCTTCCGTTAGCCACCACCAGACTAAGGATTCTGGCTTTATGTGCCGGTTGATCGCCAATTGTATAGCTGACGTTTTTATTGCGGTAGAACAGAAAAGACCTGATTAACCCGGTTAAGTAAGGTATGGTCCCACCGAAATACTTGGGCAATTTTTCAACAGCATCTACTACCGTTGCATCGAATCCTATGCCTGCGGAATTAACGAAATAGCGCTGGAGAGTGCTGCCTTTATTGTGGTACTCCACCAGGCCGACATCTATAGTAATTTCTCTAGGATTAGCCAGGTTATGACAAGCTTGATGGTAATCGTGCGAGATTCCAAGTGAGCGGGAGAGGTCGCTGCCAGTCCCGGTGCAGATAACGCCTAAAGAGGTCGGATCAGTATTGCCTTTTTGCATAAGTCCATTGGCAACTTCGTGAATAGTGCCGTCACCGCCAACAGCTACCAGGCTTTGATAACCCTTTTCAGCCGCGGCTTTAGCCAGTTCAATGGCATGTCCTCTTCCCTCGGTGAATTGGTAATCAAAAGACAATCCGACTTTCTTGAGTAAATTGCTGATACCTGGCCAATTGCGGTGGGTAGAATTGGCGCCGGCTGTTGGATTTACGATGACTTTGACCAATGATTTCGACAATAAATCCTTCTATTTCAGGATAGTGATAGTAGCGGAAGGAGGGTTTTTTGATTCGAATTGAATGCCAGCTTCCTTAAAAAGGGTCAGAAATTCGTCGTCGGCATATTTGCCGCAGCTGACAAAGCGTTTGATCTGCGCGTTACACAGCATTTTAGCGCAGAGGACGCAAGGAGAATGAGTGCAGTAAATCGTGCTGCCTTTGATGCTGACCCCATGTAAAGCAGCCTGAATAATGACATTCTGTTCAGCATGGACTGCACGGCAGATTTCATGTCTTTGTCCTGATGGAATACCCAGTGCATTACGCAGGCAGCCTTGCTCAAGACAATCCTTTAGTCCGGCTGGAGCCCCGTTATAGCCGGTGGCAAGTATGCGTCGGTCGCTGACCGCCAGCGCACCTATATGGTGCCTCTGGCAGGTGGCGCGTTCGGCCACTACAGAAGCGATTTTTAAAAAATATTCATCAAAATCGGGGCGAATAAAATTTTCCATATTATTTTTTAGTTGGGAGGGGTTTTGACACTTTATCTATCACGAAACGCGATTGTAAAACGAGATAGTCCAAATTTTGA
Organism: Dehalococcoidia bacterium; assembly: GCA_025361145.1. Classification (GTDB taxonomy): domain Bacteria; phylum Chloroflexota; class Dehalococcoidia; order Dehalococcoidales; family UBA3254; genus UBA3254. Next base: position 99,548 of record JANYAV010000012.1, read on the forward strand.
TCATTCGCGATTACGAAATCGGCCATTGCGATCGGCCCGCCTTTGTTCAGGTTTTCGATTTCGGATTTGTCCCTGCTAGCGGCTTCTTTAGCAGTCAGAGGACGCACCTCACGCCTGGCTAGGCGTTCGTATCGGGAGCGGGGAGAACTACATACAGCGACCACGTAAAAGCTATCGCCGTAATAATTTTTAAAATCCAGATATTCTTCCCAGGAATAAAGTCCGTCCGCTACCACATTCGATTTTTCCAAAGCGTTATCGATGCGCGGGCGATTCAGGATGGCGTAGGCGGCCATGCCCAGCTCTTTTCTTAATAATTCCCGGCAGTATCTCTCATTAGCCTCATTTCTTTCCAGAGACCGCTTTTTCATCTCTTCATCGGTGATATCACCAAAGCGGACACTGACAAAGTCTGCCTCTTGAAAAACTTTGGTAACTTCTGATTTTCCGCTGCCGGCCATGCCCACAATTGCCACAACTTTTCTCATAATTTCTCCATGTCAACCATTATACGGAAGAAGAGAATAAATGACAACAACTCTGAAACAAAATTCGCTGAATGATTATACTCGTTTTTACTCAACAATTTCAGCCGAAAACGCTATAATATAGAGAGGACTTTACCTGTATCTGATATTTTGATAATTATTAGGAGGACACATGTCTATTCTGAGCCCTCAAGCACTGGAACTTAATCGTCTGCTTAAAACTCAATCTGAAACTGTTTATGAATTACTATCTGCCAAAGGCAAAGCCATCTACTTTCCTAAGATGGGCATTCTGGCTCAAGGGAGCGCTGCCAAGGGCAAAGAGATCAATGCCACAATTGGCACAGCGTATGAAGATGATGGCAAACCGATGATCTTGCCCAGTATAGCCTCCAAGCTGCTTCTGGATACTAAAGATGCTTTTCCTTATGCTCCCAGTGATGGTTTGAAGCCGCTTAGAGAAAAATGGATGGAATTAACCCGAGCTAAAAATCCAACTTTAGGCAAGACTGAGATCAGTTCCCCTGTGGTAACTTGCGGCGTGACCCATGGATTGAGCATGGTAGGCTATCTTTTTGCCGATCCAAACGATCAAATAATTCTTTCTGACCTGTACTGGGAGAACTATGATCTCGTTTACAGCAATGCTTATGGCGCAGAATTGAAGTTCTTTAACTTCTTTAAAAACGGTTTATTTGATATAGAGTCATTCGGAAAAACTATTTTATCGGGGCCGGTCGGGAAAAAGATAATATTGTTAAACTTCCCCAATAATCCCTCGGGCTATACACCTACCAGGTCGGCAGGAAAGGCCATCATCCAGGTCTTAAAAGAAGCCGCAGAGGCAGGAAACAAACTAGCAGTGGTTCTGGATGACTCCTACTTCGGCCTCTTTTTTGAAGAGGATACTATGATAGAATCACTTTTTGCCGAGCTTTCCCAATTACATCAGAACTTACTGGCGATTAAAGTGGATGGCATTACTAAAGAGGAATACGCCTGGGGTTTTAGGGTAGGTTTTATCTCCTTCGGTATTAAAGGAGGTTCCAAGGATTTGTATCGTGCGCTGGAAGAGAAAGCTGCAGGCGCTATCCGCGGGAATATTTCTAATGTTGCTCATCCCTCTCAATCTCTTTACTTAAGTTCTTTGAAATCGGAAAGCCATCAGATTGAAAAAGAGCATAATATAGCCAAGATCAAAGAACGTTATTTGAAGGTTAGAGAGGTTTTGGCGTCTCATGGTGAATATAAAAATTATTTTGAAGCGCTGCCCTTTAATTCTGGATATTTTATGTGTATCCAGCTCAAAGATTTGAACGCGGATAAAGTCTGGGAGACTCTCTTGAATAAATACAGCACCGGAGTGATTTGTTACAGCGAACAGAAGCTCTTCCGCATTGCTTTTGCCTCGACACCCGCCCGCCAGATTGAGAAACTTTTTAATAATATTTATTTGGCGTGTCAGGACTGCAGTAACTTGTAGATCTTCAGTGATCTGGTGTGATTATTTAACTCCCCTGCGAGCCACAGACTTGCAGGGGAGTTCTTTTTTTGCCAAATTATTTTGTTTCTTCTACCGGAACAGGTGATTTGATTAGAGGCGACAATCCTATCAAGAGAAACAGAAACAGACAGCCGTAGACAATTCCGCCTATAATATCGCTAGCCCAATGCATGCCGAGATAGACGCGGGAATACGCAACCGTAAAGACGATCAAGATGTCAACAATCAGAACTAATATGCGACATGCAGTTCGTTGAACATGACTGAAATAAAGATAGGTTAGAATACCCACGAACATCACAGCGAAAAAGAGATGGCCGCTGGGGAAACTGCTGCCGTGGTATTGCATCAAGACATTCACCTCTTCTGGTGAGGGACGGGGACGAGCTATCATTATTTTTAGGCCTACATTAATCAGGCTAATCAAGCTTGCTAGAGGTACCAGTAAACTCTCCGTCAACCCAGCTCTCCACCAAACCAGTAACCAGACTGGTATTACCAAAACAACAGCGTGCAAATCACCGAAAATCCAGGAGACACCTGTCAAAAAGGTGGTTAGTGCCGGATTGACAAAGCTCTGGATAGTGTGGCTTAACCATAGGTCGCCGGGGAAATAATTAAAAATATTAGCCCCAATCGACAATATGAGCGCTATCGGGGCGAGGAGTCCGGCTATGAATATCAAAATGTTCGAGGAATTTTTCATAAATACCTGCTGTGGCTTATACTATCACCAGTTTACTGATTTCGCAAAAAGGGCAAGATATCAGAAGCGGTATTAACCAGTACATGTCCCTTGTGTGGATATTTTGTTAGTTCCTGAAGAAAACAGGGCTCATCAGCACAAAAGAGACCGCATGTACCAGGAAGAATATAGATAGTCCGATCAAGACGGGAATTTTAAGCCTACTAGAACGGGACGGCAGCCAATTCATGATTTTATCGGCGGCCAAGCCTAAACCCAGGCAGAGGGCTCCGATGGTGGGGTAAAAGTAAAAAACAAAGCTGACTCGATTTGTAATAATACTGATTGGAATCCAGAGAAGGAAGGTACTAAAAAACCAGGCAAAGCCGAATAATCCAGCATCATCCCGTTTGATGGCTTTATAGAGCATGAAAAGCGCGGTGGGAATCATTAGTACCCAGAGTATGGGACTGAGGCCAGCGTAATAGCCAGGATTATACCAAAAGGCCATGGGTTGGTAGTTAAGCAGCCAAGCCCATGGTCGGCTGAGTGAGGGATGGGTGACATTGCCGAAGGTCAGGCTGCCGGTCATACTGAGCATCGTTTGAATACGGGTGAGTGGATTTTCCAATTGGTGATTGAAGGCGAAGTCGAAGATCACGATGAAAGCCAGAAACGCGATGGGAGCTAGAATCACTGTCAGTGCGAACCAGCGGGTCTGTTTGGTTTTAGTAAAAAGCCAGTGAATAAGCAGTGCAGGAGCAGCCATGGCGGCGAAGAGTTTGGCCAGGGCAGCCAGAGCCATAAAAATGCCAGAAAGCACATACTGACGGTATAGGTACAGAGCAAAAAAAGCCAAGGTCAACGTCAGGAAAAAGACGTCCAGCATAGCTACGCTGGCTATCATAAAAACAAAATTATCAAAAGAAAAGAGGGCAGCAGCAATAGATGACCCACGCCGGGACATACCCAGGCGGCGGCAGATGATATATAGCAGGGCGATGCTGATAGTACCCATGATGATGCCTGGCATACGCCAACCCCATGGATTATCGCCCAGGGTATCGATACCGGCCACGATAACAAGCTTAGCCAGTGGAGGGTGTTCCGGTCTCTGGTCTACCTGGGTGAGAATGATGCTACGGGCATCCTTTACATAATGAGCTTCATCCAAAATCAACTCATTGACCTGAGTGACGATAGTGAGGTGCATGCCCAGTGTTATCAAAAGGCACAAACAAAGCCAGAAATATTCCCAATTAATTATACGAAGGAGTTTTCTCTTCACTTCCAGGTCCAGATCAGACTTAGAACATAGTTCCATACAAAGGCTACTAGAATACCTATTAAGTTAGAGAGCAGGTAATTCAAACCGGCGACTTCAGTAAGAAGAATAAGTATACCGTATTGGATAACTGCCCCAGCGGCGCACGTGATATTGAATTTTAGCAGACGTTTGAAGAAAGAGCCGATCTTGCCCGCACGCCGGTCAGAAAAAGTAAATCTGTCATTAAAAACAAAATTAGAGATAATCGAAGCTTCAATGGCGATAATTGAGGAAAAGTAATATTGCATTCCCGCAAACTCAGTTAAAAGCCATAATATACCCTCGTTGACCACCACTCCGCTCAGTCCCACTCCCACGAATTTACAAAAGCGAACCAGTTCGCCCTTTCGGCGCATCAGACTGAAAATATGGCGTAAGTATTCGATCTGCTGGCGGGCTTTCATCTTACTGCGTCCGCTACTGCGGTCCTCGAAAATAAAAGGTACTTCTACCACCTTTTCAAATTTACCCATTACCAGCATTTCCAGTAAGATTTTGTAGCCAATGGGTTTGAAGACCACGCCAATGATTTTTTCTCTTTTAAACATAAAAAAGCCAGACATGGGATCTTTCACCTTGCGACTGATGGGCAAGAAGACATGGGCTAGAGAAAGCGCACCTTTGGAGATGATGCGCCGGATCAGTCCCCAGTTGGGACAACCGCCTCCCTTAACATAGCGGCTGGCAACAGCCATATCCGCTCCATCTTCGATAGCCTTTAATAGAGCTGCATTTATCTCCGGTGGGTGTTGCAGGTCGGCATCCATGACCCCGATGATATCACCTTTGGCATATTGAAGACCATGCAGGATGGCAGTGGCTAATCCGCGCTCGTTACTGCGCACCAATACTTTAACAGGATATTTTTCTGCCAGAGCCGCCGCGGTATCGATAGTGCCGTCTTTGCTGCTATCGTCTACCAGCAGGATCTCATAATTACGACCGGAAAGGGTTTGGCTTAGTCTTTCTACCAGAGGCAGGATATTATCGCGCTCGTTATAAGTTGGAATAATTATCGAGATAATATTGTCAGTCATCGGCGAACAACTCCCCTGCCAAATTTTACTAACTGAATTCTATCACATTCACGAGACAGAATACACGCCTAAAAAGAAGTAAGCCCGGATTGATTCTGGTATACTTGAAAGATGACCGTGACTGAATTGATTTCCATATTTTTTATAGCTTTGAGTTTATCTGCGGATTGTTTTGCCGTTTCTCTATGTGGAAGCTGTGGTCTAAATAACAACATACGCTATATTCGGGTTTTTCGTACCGCGCTGGCATTTGGGCTAGCCCAGGCAATTATGCCTACAATAGGCTGGCTGGTAGGCAGGACGATCCTCGATTATATCGCTGCTTATGACCATTGGATCGCCTTCGGTTTACTGGCTATTATTGGTGGCAGGATGATCTGGGAAGGGGTCAAAGGCGAAGAAGATGAAAAAGCGGGCATGGATATTACTCGCGGATGGCTTTTGCTTACACTCGCGCTAGCTACCAGTATTGATTCTCTGGCAGTTGGATTAAGCTTGGCATTTGTTGAGATCAATATTCTGGCAGCTATCCTTATCATAGGAGTAATGGCTTTTTTAATTACTCATCTGGGTTTCCACCTTGGTTTTAAAGCAGGGGATATGTTAGGTAAACGAGCCAAGATCATTGGCGGCGTTATTCTTATCGGTATCGGTCTAAGGGTGTTGATCAGTCATCTGCTGGGCTAAGTTTAGGCCTAACAAACATTGACAAATATGCCCGCGAAATATACCATTAAAGAAATAGGTTTGAGGGAGTATCAATGCAAGTAACTATAAAATGTCCATCCTGTAATGCAGATAGCGGCTTTTTTCTGGTGAAGGATAACCTTATGGGGCCTTTCAGATGCTGGAAATGCAAAGCCTTGTTCACCATCAAAGTCCAAAAGGGTGAATTGGTGAAATGCGAACCGTTAGCTGAGGAAGTTTTCACTAAAGCTAAGGCAGATGCCGCGGCCAAGAGAAAGAAGGCGAAAGAAAAGTCTGCATAACTAATCTTCTGTCAATAATTGTTTCTATTAAATGATAGCTCTAGTCTAGATATAGATTAGAGCTATTCTTGTTAGCTGGAAGATACCCTGAGTTGTATTATGTGTTTTGATTTGAGATGGACGGCAGTAATATTTAATTAGAAGTTAAAAACACTGGCTTTTGAAAGTGATTATCTAAAGGCAAATTTGTAGGTATTCGAATAATATGTTCACAGATAGTATTGACATAACTCCCATCGAAAGGTAACATATTAACAATGTTAGCAAAAGTTAATAGCTGCGCAGTAGTAGGACTAGACGGGGACATGGTCCAGGTGGAAGTAGATATATCCTCCGGTCTGCCGGCTTTCTTTGTAGTAGGGTTGCCTGATGAGGCTGTCCAAGAATCACGTGAAAGAGTACGCGCTGCTGTGCGCAATTCCGGTTTCACTTTCCCGATGCGCCGGGTGGCCGTTAACCTGGCACCGGCTGATCTTAAGAAAGAAGGACCGTCTTACGACCTGCCGATCGCGGTAGGCGTTCTATTATCCAGCGAACAGATTTCTGCCGATGTAACTCGGACTGTTTTTTTAGGCGAGTTATCCATGGACGGTGCTTTACGCCATACCAGCGGTATACTACCGATGGTTGGTGTAGCTCATAAACAAGGTTTTACCGATATCGTTGTGTCTTCTGCGGATGCTCGCGAGGCTTCATTGATTGAAGGAACACGTATTTTACCTTTCGACTCTCTTGCGGCACTGGCAGCTTACTTGCGTGGTGAAACCCCTGCACCCGAGTATAAACCAGATCCCAGTGTTATTCTGGAAGCCCCTTCTATTGCTGCCACAATCGATTTGTGTGAGATCAAAGGTCAGGAGCACGTAAAACGGGCTATCGAAGTAGCGGCGGCGGGCGGGCATAATATTATTATGTGTGGTCCTCCGGGCAGTGGTAAGACTCTGTTAGCGCGTGCTTTGCCGGGCATTTTACCTTTGCTCAGCACCGATGAAGCGCTGGAAGTAACCAAGATTTACAGCGTCTGCGGGTTGCTGCCTTCAGATACACCTTTGATAAGACAGCGTCCTTTTCGAAGTCCCCATCATACTATAAGTGACGCCGGACTAGTGGGTGGTGGGCGATGGCCTAAACCAGGGGAGATTAGCCTCAGTCATCACGGTGTGCTTTTTCTGGATGAGCTACCCGAATTCGGCCACGCGGTGTTGGAAGTTTTGAGACAACCTCTTGAAGATAAGGTGGTCACCATTAGCCGTGCTATCGGTAGTCTGACCTTTCCAGCTAATTTTATGCTGGTTGGTGCTTTAAATCCCTGTCCTTGTGGATTCTTTGGAGACCCCTATCGTGCCTGTACCTGTCCGCCCAGTGTGGTTGCCCGCTATCACAGACGTATCAGTGGTCCTTTTATGGATCGTATGGACATTTACGTAGAAGTACCTCACATAGAATATGAGAAGCTGGCCGATAACCGCCTAGGAGAAAAGTCCGAAAGCGTTAGAACCAGGGTTGAAGCAGCACGGGCGGTGCAGCTTGCCAGATTTAATGGTAGTAAACTAACCTGCAACGCTGAAATGACTCCTGCGGAGGTTAGGGAGAACTGTCGGTTGGAAGACTCCGCCCAGAGCTTACTCAAGGCCGCCATGAAGCAATTATACCTATCAGCGCGTGCCTTTCACCGTATTCTCAAGCTAGCACGTACCATCGCCGACCTTGAGAATGCCGAGTTCATCCAGTCCCACCACCTCGCAGAAGCAATACAATATAGGCCAAGAACACAAGTTTAAATTCAACACTTAAATCATCTTGACTTTCAAATCACTGGCTCACATTGTAGTTTGGTTAAAAGAAGCTCTTTTCATATTCAGATTTAGGATTTTCTTTTTCAGGAGGTTTATTTTGTCAACTGGCGAAATTTTGGGTTTAGTAGCGGGGTTGTTTACCACGGGCAGCCTAATTCCACAGGTAATACAGGTGTTTAAAAATAAGAGCGCGAAAGATATTAGTTTGCTTTTTACAGTGATGTTCTTTGTAGGCGGTCTTTTATGGTTGACCTACGGTATTCTGGATGAGTTAACTCCTGTGATTTTTTGGAACTCATTAGCTCTTATTTTCGTGGTCTTACTGCTCATCGGCAAATTAAAATACGGGGTGGCCAAAAATTCAAAATAAAACACAAAGGTTGGAATAATGTTATTCCAACCGTAACCATTTATAACTGATTTAATCCTTGTGTTTAGCCCCACAGATGGAAGCCCAGGCCAACAAGCAAGATAATAATTCCGAGAGCCAGACTGATTTTTCCACCGATCTTTAAGGCGCCCGGCTCAGGCCGACCAGGTGCTCTATCTAGAAACTCGCGGACATCGGTCCGTGTCGAAACAGAATTGTACCATGAACCTTCTTCTTTTTTGCCCCAGATTATACCGATTATGCCTAGAAGAATAAATATACCGCCAATAATACAAACAATTCCTAGATCGCTGCCGCTCATACTTTATCTCCCTTAACACTTTGTCCATGTTAAATATAGGTGTTTTTTAGCCCAAATTCAATAGGTTATTTTTTGAAACAAACAAAAACCAACCAGGGAGATATTTCAATCTCTCCCTGGTTGATTATATTCCGAAGTTCTAATTTAAAACTTTATTTAACTTCGACTTTCGCACCCGCGGCTTCCAGTTTGGCTTTGGCGGCAGCGGCGTCATCTTTATTGACATTCTCTTTGATAGCTTTAGGAGCGGCCTCAACGAGATCCTTGGATTCTTTCAGACCAAGGTTCGTGAGCTCTCTGACGGCTTTGATAACATTGATTTTGTTTGCGCCGACATCGGTCAGAATGACGGAGAACTCGGTTTTCTCTTCAGCGGGAGCGGCAGCAGCAGCGGCTGCGGTGGGAGCGGCGGCGACGGCCATAGGAGCGGCGGCGCTGATGCCGAATTTAGTTTCCATGGTCTTGACCAATTCTGCTAGTTCCAGAACAGTCATACCTTCGATAATTGCCATTGCTTGTTCAACTTTAGTTTCAGCCATTTTATTTAACTCCTTCTAATTGTTTCATTCTTTCTTGTAATACTGTCATTAAACCCCGTAAGGGGGCGTTAACCTGATTCATGAGCGCGTATAACGGGCTCTGGATTCCACCCATGACTTTGCCAAGCAAGACTTCTCTGGAAGGCAAAGTGGCAATGGTGGCGACTTCTTTGGGAGTTAATAATTTGTTTCCAAGAAAACCGCCCTTAATTGCCAGAGCAATTTTAGAGGCGGCAATATGTTCGGTCAATACCTTGGCTGCTTTCGAGATATCGCCTTTAACGAAGACGATAGCTAAAGGGCCTTCAAAAATGCTGCCGATCTGGTCTTTGCCTTTATTTTTTGCAGCGATACGAGCCAGGTTGTTTTTAACTATATGGAACTCAGACCCTGTTTCTTTAAGTTTACGGCGTACTGCCACAACATCAGGTGTTTTTAGTCCACGATAGTTGGTCATGATACCGGAGTCGCATTGAGCAAAAGTCTGCTCGAGACTGGTAATTATGCTGTGTTTCTTTTCCGTGGGCATCTCATTTACTCCTATTGTATTCCTGCATTCATTTCAACGGGTAAAAAGTAAGTCCTTATGCCAGGCATAAGGACTTAACAAAACGATGTTATTAGTCCTCTTCCTCGGCAGGCACTTTGTGTATTAATCCTCCGGATTAGCCGGAGGAACCCGCTGTCTCAGGTTGAGACTTTAACTAACTATATTCAATTAGGTTGATTATACACTAGCAATTATAGCTTAAGCAAATATTTAGGTGACGTTCAAAGATTTAAGATCCAGTGGGATGCCAGGCCCCATGCTGGTGCTTACAGTAACGCTTTTGATGAATTGGCCTTTGGCACCGGTCGGTTTGGATTTTTCCACTGCTTCAATCACGGCAGCTAAATTTTCTACCAGTTTTTGATCTTCGAAACTCTTTTTGCCAGCGACGACATGGATCAGATTGGTTTTATCCAATTTGAATTCCACACGTCCTTTCCGAGCCTCTTCGATCGATTTACCCAGATTCTCTGCTTGCACAACAGTCCCAGCTTTAGGATTGGGCATCAGACCTTTACGACCGAGTACTTTACCCAGTTTGGAAATCTTGCCCATCATATCCGGGGTAGCCATCGCTATATCAAAATCAGTGAAGCCTTCTTCAACTTTTTTAATAAGGTCATCGTTTCCGGAGAAATCCGCACCGGCTTCCCGTGCAGTTCTTTCAGCTTCACCTTGCGCGAAAACCAGGACTCGTACTTGTTTCCCCAAGCCATGGGGTAAAAGGGCCACACCTCGGACCTGCTGATTAGCATTTCGGATGTCTACACCCATACGCATGTGCAATTCAACTGCTTCGTCGAATTTGGCATAAGCGGTTTTCTTAGCCGTAGCCACGGCCTCCGCGAGATCGTAGGCCTTGTTTGGATCGATTAACTTTTCCGCTTCAGTATATTTTTTACCATGTTTTACAGTCATTTTACTTTACCTCGACTCCCATGCTGCGGGCAGCCCCTTCTACGATTCTCTCCGCCGCTTCAATAGAGTTTACATTTAAATCTTTGACTTTGAGTTGAGCGATCTCTCGCAATTTGGCCTTGGAGAGTTCTCCTACCTTCTGTCGACCCGTGGTCTGGGCGCCTTTCTCGATGCCCAACGCTTTTTTAATCAGGTCTGAAGTCGGAGGAGTCTTGGTGACGAAAGTGAAGGATCTGTCGTCATAGACGGTGATTTCGACCGGGATGATAGTTCCGGCTAAACTGGCGGTTCGAGCATTGTAATCTTTGCAGAAGGCCATGATGTTAACACCATGCTGCCCCAATGCCGGACCAACTGGGGGTGCCGGATTGGCTTTCCCCGCGGGAATTTGCAATTTGATAATCGTTACTATTTTTTTGGCCACTTTTTATCCACCTACCTAAAGTTTCTCGACCTGTAAGAAATCCAATTCGACTGGTGTATCCCGGCCGAACAAGGAAAGGAGAACTTTAACTTTGCCTTTTTCAGGGCTAATCTCATCCACCACTCCTACAGAATCAATGAAGGGTCCATCCACGACCCTGACACTTTGTCCTTGACGGAAGCCGACTTTAACCTTGGGAGTTTCGGCTGCCATTTGTTTCAAAATCTGCTCTACTTCTTTGGGTTGCAGAGGCACAGGTTTGTTTCCGCTGCTTACAAAACCAGTTACGCCGGGAGTATTACGAACCACATCCCAGCTCTGGTCATTCATCTTCATTTGAACCAGAACATAAGCAGGTAGAATTTTCTTAACTATATTGCGTCTCTGCCCGCCCTTGACCTCCACTTCGTTCTCAGTGGGTATGACTACTTGAGAGACATCGCCATGAACATCCATAAATTTAACACGTTGTTCAAGGTTCTTCTTGACTCTTTCCTCATATCCTGAGTAAGTGTGTACGGCAAACCAGCGAATTTCGCTATCTTCCACCTGCCACCTCACTCACTGACGCAGAATATATTTTTACGTTACCTCCAGGTATCATATACGTCATCTCGATTCGAAGTATTATCAAATTATTTACCGATCAACAGTTTATCAACTAAGGATGAAAAACCCCAGTCAAATAAACCCAACAGAATTCCAGTAGCAACTGTCACTAGCAGAACTAATCCGGTCAAATAGGCAATTTCCCTTCTGGAAAGCCAAACCACCTTTTTCATCTCTGCCCAGAGCCCGGAAATAAACCTGGTAAACCGATTACCGGAAGGCTTGGTTGATACCATTGAAGTCATAACTATAACTCCGTTTTATAATCCCTCTGTTATTTGACCTCTTTATGAGGTGTGTGCTTATGACAGCGGGGACAAAACTTGTTTAATTCCAACCGTGTCGGATCATTCTTCTTGTTCTTGGTTGTGGTATATGTCCTCTCCTGACAAGTAGTACAAGCGAGATGTAAAATTATTCTATTTTCACCCTTTTTAGCCATATTACTCTGTGACGCTTAACACATTACCAGCGCCAACTGTCTTACCCCCTTCTCGAATAGCAAAGGAAAGGCCAGGTTCCAAGGCGACAGGGTAGATCAATTCAATGCTGGCCTTTATGTTATCACCAGGCATAACCATTTCTACGCCCTGGGGTAAATTCAAAGTCCCAGTGACATCAGTGGTCCGGATGTAGAATTGAGGTTTATAGCCGGTGAAGAACGGAGTATGACGTCCACCTTCTTCTTTGCTTAAGACGTAGATCTGAACCTCAGCTTTAGTGTGGGGTTTGATTGAGCCAGGGGCAGCCAGAACCTGACCGCGCTCAATATCAACTCTTTCAACACCTCTTAAGAGAGCGCCGACCGCATCGCCTGGCTCAGAAGTATCCAAAAGTTTGTGGAACATTTCCAGGCCGGTAACGACCGTTCTCTTGGGTTCATGATGCAAGCCGACGATTTCTATTTCATCGCCGACTTTAACGATACCACGTTCGACTCTGCCAGTGGCAACCGTGCCTCTACCTTTGATGGAGAAGACATCTTCCACTGGCATCAAGAAAGGTTTGTCCTTGGGGCGAACGGGATTAGGAATATATTCATCGACAGTCTGAACTAATTTCAAAATTTGTCCACACCATTTACAATCAGCTTTTCCGCAACCGCATTCTAGGGCTTTCAGAGAAGAGATTCTGGTAACCGGAGTTTTGTCTCCGGGGTAACCGTTCTTGGTCAGCAGTTCTCTAACTTCAACTTCAACTAGCTCAAGTAATTCTTCATCTTCCATCATATCGCACTTATTAAGAGCGACAACCATATAGGGTACGTTAACCTGATGGGCAAGAAGGACATGCTCTCTAGTCTGAGGCATAGGTCCATCCGGGGCGCTAACAATTAAGATAGCGCCATCCATTTGGGCAGCACCTGTGATCATGTTCTTGATGTAATCCGCATGACCAGGACAGTCTACATGAGCATAGTGTCTCTTGGCAGTTTCGTATTCAATATGCGAAATGGCAATAGTAAGACCTCTGGCCTTCTCTTCCGGAGCGGCGTTGATGGAATCATAAGCCGTATAGACCACGCCACTACCAGCCTGTTTTGACAGGATCAGGGTAATTGCCGCGGTAGTGGTGGTTTTACCATGAGCGACATGCCCGATTGTGCCTACATTAAGGTGAGGTTTGTTTCTTTCAAATTTCTTCTTTGCCATTTTATTCCCCCTTTTTTTAAAAGCCCACAATCAGATTCGAACTGATGACCCCGTTCTTACCAAGAACGTGCTCTACCAACTGAGCTATGTGGGCATAATTACTATAGCATTATACATATTTTATGGTATATTGTCTACGCAAAATAAAAACCGAAATACGAAACAATATTCAAACGCGTGCCCACCTTACTATTGTTTGAAAATATTTCGAATTTAAAAATTAGGATTTAGAACTTACTTACTAGCCTTTAAATGGTGGAGAGGGCAGGATTCGAACCTGCGAAGCCCGTAAGGACGACAGTTTTACAGACTGTTCCGATTAGCCACTCCGGCACCTCTCCAGCAAGCCATAAATCCACCTCTTCAACTGATAAACAGCCCGAGAGGGGAGTCGAACCCGCTAACCTACCGATTACAAGTCGGTTGCGCTGCCATTGCGCCACTCGGGCGCAAAACACTACAACAGTTTTAATGAGCACAAACTCGTGTATTATAAAGGTGAATTATGGTAAAAGTCAAGAATGGTAGCGCATACCGGATTCGGACCGGTGATCTCGTCCTTGAGAGGGACGCGTCCTAGGCCGCTAGACGAATGCGCCCTTAACCCAATCTTCTGTTGTTAAACAGCCCTGGTAGACCAATGAAATCGATGACTCCTTCCTTTATTGCGCAGATAACTGAAGCCGACGTAAACACGGAGCCCTTAATTCCAACATGTTATTATATCAGGCTGGCTGATAAAAACGCAAACCTGATTACATAAATCGTTCGAAGCGCTCTTTTTTAGCCTTGCAGATGGGGCAGACTTCTGGCGGCTCTTCGCGGGCGCAAAGATAACCGCAGACTTTGCAGCGCCAGATCGGGAGGGGCAGGGATTTGTTCCCCTTTGGTTCGGGTGGTTTTATCTCCATGGTAGCTTTTTTCCCTCCAACTGGGCGTCTTTCGGGAATAGAATCAACGACCTTTTTTGCCGAGGCGACCGCCCCGGAAACATAAAGACCTCAGTAACAAGTCCCGAACTCGGTGAGATCTGGATCTCGGTAGTAACAGGGGCAAACCATATCCAGATCAGCCGCCGCATCACCGGAAGCCAATCGGCACGGGCAATTCTGATAGCCGTACCTCTTTTCATTGGCCAGAAGTCCTTTGATCAGGTCTATAGTGAAAGTTGTGTCGGGGTTAAGGTGGTAGCCGTAAGCCTCGGCGTCTTTATTCATACGCTGAAAACAGGCTTCGGTTTCTTGCTCAGTAACCTGAAAGTCACCGTTCATTTCTTCAAGGCGTCCCGAATGTCTTGTTCTTTGAAACCGACGATGCATTTGCTATTGTTGATTACCATGGTGGGAAAGGAACGGCTGGAATTCCACTTTGATACCTCCGCCATGACAGTTTCTCTTTCCTTACCGGCTAAAAGGTCTACATATTCAAAAGAGTACTCAATACCCATATCATCCAGCAGTGCTTTAGTCTTCTTACACCAGGGGCAGGTGCTTAAACCATAAAATTTAATATCGGCAACTTTAGTTCCTGAAACATTTTGCATCACCATGACCTCCTGATATCTTTACTACATTATATATTAATATTTGCAGATTATCCGGTTTATTCAATCGTGACGCTTTTAGTTATATCGCGGAGAAAATCAATATGATAATCCGGCTTGTGGATGTTGTGGTAAGCAAATAATTGGCCACCGGCGCACTATAGGCTATTCACAGGTTAAGGAAGGGGGGTAATGTTACAAAAGAGGAATGGTGATTGTCAAGAATATTTCAGTAAGAAATAGTTTTACCTTTTCACTTCCTTACAGGTCATATAATAACCTATCCCGGTCTTTGTTTCTATGTACCGGTTGCCTTTCAAATCGTCTTTTAATTTATCGCGTAGTCTGCTGATGTTTACCTGGAGTATATGTGCATTATTTTGAGGCATATCACCCCAAATTGCCGCTAAAATCTGCTCGGTTGATACAACACGGTTTCTATTCATCGCCAGAAAAGCAAGGATACGGTATTCGGTAGAGGAAAGATCGACAATTTCTTTACGGAGGGTCACCAATTTTTTAGTAAGATCTATTTTCAATCCACCTCTGCATTTTATGAGCATGTCCGGGATCGGATTTTTCTGGAAATTGCTTCGGCGGATAGCTGCAGCTATCCGGGCTACTAATTCTTGCGCGGAAAAAGGTTTGGTGATATAGTCATCCGCCCCGAGATTTAATCCTTTTACTTTTTCATCTATTGTGCCTTTGGCGGTCACGATTAAAATGGGTATTTTGGAAAACTGGCGGATATAGCGGCAGACTTCAATACCTTCCATATCAGGTAGTAGAAGTTCTAAAAGCACCAGGGAAGGATCGACCTCATTAAATATGCTTAAAGCGGCTTCACCGGATTCGGCTGTACTAACTTCATAGTCTTCCACTTCCAGAATACGCTGGATCATTTGCAGTATACGGGTATCATCATCCACTAGCAAAATCCTATTTTTCTTATTAATCATGGTATCCTCTTACATCATCAATATATTTCACCGTCTCAGTATGAGGAAGAACCGGAGGAGTATACGAGTAGAGTAGAACGTAAGATATCATACTTTTATTAGGAATATTTATTCGCCATATTAGCATTTTATAATTGCTGAGGAGCACGTAAAATATACATATGGTACGTCAATAGGAGCAGTCTACACATTTTCAGATTGCTTATAACCAATATTTTGATATATTCCAAACAAGATAATACAATTTAAAAAATCTTATCAGTTTATCACAGCTGAAAAGAGCACCAAATATACCCCTCCATTAGGGGGTATTTAGGAATTTCTTGAAGTCTAAATGAAAGTCCAATATGTTATGGACGCTTAAAATTTTTGCACTTACAGCCTGCGGTTGTTATAATTCAGTAAGTTTTAACTTGCGTTTAGAGAAGAGGGTTTTATGATGAATTCAAACGAGAAGCCTTCAGCGGATCAAAAACTGGAGATTATGCGCCATTCTGCCAGTCATGTGATGGCTGAAGCTGTAAAATCATTGTTTCCTGAGGTAAAATTTGGCATTGGTCCGGCTATCGATAACGGTTTTTATTATGACTTCGATATCTTGAATTTAAGCTCCGACGACCTTGCCAAGATAGAGAATAAGATGCGGGATATTATCAAGCAGGATTTGCCTTTTATAAAAGAAAATCTTTCCAAAGACGCGGCCCGTCAAATTTTCAAAGATCAGCCATATAAATTGCAATTGATCGAAGAACTTCAGGACGGGGAGATTACAATCTATAAAAGCGGCAGCTTCGTTGACCTGTGTGCCGGTCCTCATGTGGAATCAACCCGCAAAATCAGTATTGACGGTTTCAAGTTAGACAAGATCGCCGGGGCTTACTGGCGGGGTTCGGAAAAGAATCCTATGCTTCAAAGGATCTACGGTCTGGCATTTAAAAATCGTAAAGAGTTGGATGAATACATTAAACTACAGGAAGAAATTAAAAAGCGAGACCACCGTGTAATAGGTAAAGATCTGGACCTTTTTGTTTTTACCGATTTGATCGGTAAAGGCCTACCCATCTTTACTGAGAAAGGATCTGTTATCCGCAGGGTTCTAGAGCGTTTTGTAGTTGATGAGGAAATCAATCGGGGATATAAGCATATTTATACTCCAGACCTGGCTAATATCGAATTGTACAAAACTTCGGGGCACTATCCTTATTACAAAGAAACCATGTATCCGCTGATGAAAGTTGATGATGAAGAATTGATGCTAAGGCCTATGACCTGTCCTCATCATTTTCAGTACTATGCTAGTAAGCCCAGGTCATATAAAGACCTGCCTTTCCGCATCGCTGAATTGGCCAAGCAATTTAGATATGAAAAATCTGGTGAACTAACCGGTCTGATCCGCGTCAGAAGCTTTTGTCTGGCGGATTCCCATATTATCTGTCAGAAAGAGCAAGCGATCTCTGAATTAAATACTGTTCTGGACTTAATCGAATATATGGCCGTGACTCTAGGCTTAAACACAGGGGACAACTATCGGTATCGGTTGTCTTTAGGTGACCGTAAAGAGGAAAAGAAATATTATAAAGATGATGAAGCCTGGGATAGTGCTGAAAGTATATTACGTAGTGTATTGACTGGAAGAAAGGCCAATTTTTATGAGGCTGGTAACGAGGCAGCGTTTTATGGACCAAAGATAGATATTCAGATGAGGAATTTCGCGGGTAAAGAAGATACAGTTTTCACCGTTCAATATGACTTTGTTATGCCCAAACGTTTCAAACTTACCTATATTGATAAAGATGGGAAAGAAAAAGAACCGATCGTAATTCATCGCTCTTCCATTGGCGCTATTGAGCGGACTTTTGCCTTTCTTATTGAACATTATGCGGGGGCATTTCCGGTCTGGCTGTCTCCCATTCAGGCCATGTTAATTCCTGTTTCTGATCAATATATTGAGTATGCCCGCCAAGTTGAAGGAGAATTGAAATCGGCAGGAATCAGAGTTCAGGTAGATGACAGCTCTGAAAGGATGAATCAGAAAATTCGGCAAGCCCAACTGGAAAAAATTCCCTGCATGATAATTGTGGGCGAAAAAGAAGTTGCTGAAACTACTGTATCAGTTAGGTTACGCACTGGCAAGCAACTGCCAGCGATACCTCTGGACCAGTTTAGAGACCAGCTAGTTAAAGTTGTGGCTGCCAAATCCAGGGATTTTGAATTATAAGCTGTAGTTGTGATAGAATATGTATATTCTGTGTCCTGTCGACATAGGATGATGGTTTTTGCCTATAGGATAGGCGTGAATTTAAAACGAATCCATTCTACTTAAACAACAGGAGGAATTTAGTCTATCATTAAGAAACTTAGGGTCAACGAAGGAATCAAAACGCGAGAATGCAGAGTTGTTGGGGATAAGGGCGAGCAATTGGGTGTCATGGCTTTATACCAGGCTCTGGATCTAGCTAAAAAGAAAGGGTTTGATCTTGTAGAAGTTGCACCGACTGCCGTTCCTCCGGTATGCAGGTTGTTGGATTATGGCAAGTTTAAATACGAGCAAGCCAAAAAAGAACGCGAGATGCGTAAGACCCAGAAGATTTCAGTTGTGCGTGAAATCCGTCTTAGACCAAAAATTGGTGACCATGATTTCGAGGCTAAAACACGTTCTGTGCAAAAGCTTTTACACGATGGAGATAAAGTAAAAATTACAATAATGTTCCGGGGCAGGGAACTGAATCACGCCAATCTGGGTTGGAAGTTGCTGGAAAGAATGATGGAAGCCCTGAAGGGCACAGTAGCAATCGAGAAGCAGCCCATGATGGAAGGTTCCAGAATGTTCATGATTCTAGCTCCTTTACAAGTACAAGTTCAGCAGGTTAAACCTGCTGCTTCTCAGGTTAAGACATCTATAACACAACCTGAGAAAGCGACTAATAGTAAACCAGCGAAAGTTAAAGAAGATAAGGTAGAAAAATTAAAGGAATCTGCGAATGCTTAAGAACTATAAAATGAAAACACATAAGGGAGCGAAAGACCGCTTCCATGCCACCGGCACAGGTAAGGTCATGCGGACACATGTCGGTAAAAGCCATTTAAGACGAAACAAACCGAAAGATTGCAAAGGCCTTATGGATGCTTTAGTGCCAGCCAATCACGCGGAAAAAGACAGATTGAAAGCTTTACTACCCTATGGTGCAAAATATATCAGGTAGAAGCTAGATAATTCTAAATTATAATATCCAAGCGCTAATCAAAACAGAAGGATTAAGGCAAATATCAACCTTTTTTGAATTGCGTGTATTGATATTTGGGTTTATTTCTAGTTTAGGGTGAAGATATTCTTATTTAATATATTAGGGGGAAAATTCTGTGGCACGTGTAAAAAGGGGTGTTGTATCTCGTCGTCGACATAATAAATTACTATCATTAACCAAAGGCCAACGGGCTTCGAGACATAAACTGGTACGTAGGGCCCATGAGGCGATGCTTCATTCTCTAAATTATGCTTATTTTCATCGTCGTGAAAGAAAGGGCGATATGCGCCGTATGTGGATTACCCGTATCAACGCGGCTGCGAGAATCAATGGTATTAGCTACAGTCAATTGGTTTTTTCCATGGATGCAGCCGGTATCGAATTGAATCGTAAGCTATTAGCTGATATGGCTATAAAAGATCCTGGCGCTTTTGCAGAGATGGTTAAAACGGCCGTCAAGGCAAAATAAATTATAAGTTACACCAGTACTCGGCCTTATATATTCCCTCTCCCTTCACGGGGGGAGGGATATGCTTTGTAAGAAGGAAGGCTTTTACCGGAGGACCGGACAGGGCAAAGATGATTAATCAACTTGAAGAAATCAAATCCAGGGCGCAGTCTGAATTAGAGCATATAAAAGATACCATCGGATTGGAAACTTGGCGCGTACGCTATCTGGGCAAGAAAAGCGATCTGACCCAGGTCTTACGCGGTCTAGCAGAGCTCTCAATAGACGAGAAAAAGTCAGTAGGTATGGCCGCCAATCAACTAAAATTATTGCTGGAAGACATTTTCAAGCAAAGAGAAAAAGCCCTTCAAGAAACCCGTATTTTATCCACTGCGGCTAAAGAGTCTGTAGATATCACGCTACCAGGGAGACGACCCCCTATCGGCCACCTTCATCCCATTACCCAGACTATTGAAGAGATTTGCGATATTTTCAGCTCAATGGGCTTCCAGATTATGGCTGGCCCTGAGGTTGAGCTGGAGTATTTTAATTTTGACGCCTTGAATATTTCGGCTGGACATCCTTCTCGGGATAATATGTCATCCTCCTGGATAGATCAATCAGATAATACTGGCAAAAAGTCGATGTTGCTCCGCACGCACTGCACTAGCAACAGCGCTCGCGCTATCGCTAAATTGAAACCACCGGTTAGGGTCCTTACACCCGGCAAGGTTTATCGATACGAGGCCAGCGATGCCACCCATACTTCGATGTTTCATCAATTTGACGGTATTGTCGTAGATAAACATGTCACCATGGCCGATTTAAAGGGAACTTTATATGAGTTTGTTCAACGCTTCTTCGGTGAAAACCGTAAAGCTCGTTTTCGCTGCGACTTTTTTCCCTTTGTGGAGCCTGGTGTTGAATTGGCTATTGAATGCGCAGTTTGTAAAGGCAGAGGCTGCAGCCTCTGCCACAATACGGGGTGGATTGAGGTTGGAGGCGCCGGTATGACTCATCCTGAAGTTCTGCGTCAGGCTGGTTTGGATCCTGGAGAATATCAGAGTTTTGCCTTTGGTATTGGGATAGAACGTTTGCCCATGCTGCGTTACGGGATCGATGATATCCGCTTATTCTATGGTGGCGATCTGCGCTTCTTAAGGCAGTTTTGAGGTAAAAAATGAAAGTATCTGTTAAATGGCTTAAAGATTATGTTGATATATCCATCTCGGCTGTAGATTTAGCTAACAGGCTCACTATGGCTGGAAATGAGGTTGCCTCAGTTAAAGTGCAGGGCGCTAATTGGGGTAATGTTTTCGTCGGTAAATTGGTCGCGATTAATCCTCATCCTAATGCCGACCGTTTAAGATTGGCGACAGTCGATTTAGGTCAAGAGCAGCATGCCGTGGTTTGCGGCGCTCCTAATTTAACTCTCGGCGATAATATTTGTTTCGCAACACTCGGAGCTGAACTTTTAGACGGCCACACTGGCCAAATGATAAAATTAAAGCCCGCCAAAATACGTGGTGTTGAATCCAAAGGTATGGTTTGTTCTGAAATGGAACTTGGACTTTCCAAAAACCATGAAGAGATTCTGGTCTTGGCCGCAGACGCACCTCTGGGGATGCCCTTAAGCGAGTATATGGGTGATGCAGTGATTGATCTGGAAGTCACGCCCAACCGTCCAGATTGTTTATCTGTGATCGGTATCGCCAGGGAAACTGCCGCTTTAACCGGACAAAAAGTGCATGTCGCTTCGGTCAATTATGCGGAAAATGAA
This sequence comes from Dehalococcoidia bacterium, assembly GCA_025361145.1. GTDB lineage: Bacteria > Chloroflexota > Dehalococcoidia > Dehalococcoidales > UBA3254 > UBA3254. The sequence goes on from JANYAV010000012.1 coordinate 120,733, forward strand.
TCGTTGGTAGAGAAGAAAATAGCTGTAGAGATTCAATCTCCTGACCTTTGCTCCAGATACAGCGCTAGTTTGATTACCGGAATTAAGATAAAACCCTCACCCAAATGGATGCATGACAGACTTATTGCCTGCGGTATGCGTCCTATTAATAATATTGTTGACATAAGTAACTATGTAATGCTGGAATACGGTCAGCCTCTGCACACTTTTGACTACGATAAGATAGTCGGACAGAAGATTATTGTCCGCCGGGCGAGTGAAAATGAGACCATTACCTCGTTGGACGGAGTAGAGCGCAAGTTGAATTCCAGGATGCTCGTAATTTGCGATGCAGCCCGGGCAGTGGCGATAGCTGGAGTGATGGGTGGTGCCAACAGCGAAGTTACGGATCAAACCGTCAATATTTTACTAGAGGCTGCCAGTTTTAAACCAGCCTGTATTTATATTACAGGCAACACTTTAGGTCTTTCCAGTGAATCCCGTTACCGTTTTGAAAGAGGGATATCCGCTGAGATGACTGTACCTGCTTTAAAGCGTGCCACCCAATTGATTGTTGAGTTAGGTGAAGGTCTGGCAGCTAAAGGTTATATCGATGTTTACCCTGGCAAGCAGGCCATGAAATCTGTCGAGTTAGCCTGTTCCAGGGTCAAGAGTATGTTAGGTATCGAAATAAGCCTTGATGGAATTATCGCTGCCCTGCAAGGATTGGGAATAGAATGCCAAATTGTTTCTGGGGATAAGATTAAAGCTGTTCCTCCATACTGGAGAAGCGATATTAAGATTGAGGCCGATCTGATAGAAGAAGTCGCTCGTGTGATTGGGTATGACATGATTCCCCTAACTTTGCTGGCTGAGCCTTTGCCTCATCTAACTCCTGATCCTATCTTTGATTTGATAAAGAATATCCGTCGGGGTTTGACTGCTAATGGTTTCAATGAAGTTTTAAATTTCTCGCTGGTGGGGTTGGATACTTTACAAAAATTAGATCCGGATAGGGCGCCCATCACCGATCTGCCGGTACGGGTAGCTAATCCTATGACCGCTGATATGGAATATCTGCGCACGACTTTTCGCGCCAACCTTTTAAATATTTATGCCGCTAACCGCCGTTTTGAAACAGGCAGTATCCGGCTTTTTGAAACAGGCAAGATTTATTTGAAATGTAAAAACGACCTGCCTGACGAGAGAGAAACCTTTTGCGCCGTTATGGGCGGATTGCGCTACACCGAATCCTGGCAAAATAATGATCAGAAATTGGATTTTTACGATATAAAGGGCATTGCAGAAGGATTACTGCAGAGGTTGGGTTTAAATCCTGTTTTTGTTAAAGCGCAGGATAAGGGTTTGCATGCCAATAAGCAAGCCGATATTTACCTATCCAAGACGCGTATTGGAGTCCTGGGTGAATTCCATCCTAAAGTTGCTTTAGCCTTTGACATATTTGAGCCGGTGTATCTGTTAGAGATCGATCTGAAAACATTAGTATCTTTTTCAACTGTAGAAAAAAATTATAAACCTGTGCCTAAGTTCCCGGCCATCGTCAGGGATATGGCTTTGATAATAGATGCAGGTATAACTCATCAGCAGGTCCAAACAATAATTCGAGGCTTCCCACTGGTGGAACAGGTGGATATTTTCGATGTCTATTCAGGAGAACAGGTCATGGCCGGCAAGAAATCGCTGGCATATCGAATCAGTTTTCGTTCTGCTGAGCATACTTTAACAGATGAGGAAGTAAACCAGGTCTTTCTGGATATTTTAAACCGGTTGACTTCGGAATTAGGAGCAGTTCTGCGAAGCTAGAACGTAATTTAGCTCTAAAAGAGCAAAGTATTATACCTTTTTTACAATTTAGCTTTATCGTGTTGACAAAACGAGTTTACCTATGATAGACTTAACAGTCGGATTTAGTAGTCCATAACTGGTTTCTGACAGATTGAAATTTGGCGTTCGGTCTGTCTTTAATGGATGAGCTGGGTCTCATCCATTAAAATTTGTGTAAAATAGGATGGAATAAATTGCCTACAATTAATCAATTGGTCCGCAAGGGACGCAAAAAGATCGCTAAGAGAGTCAAGGCGCCTGCATTAAGGTATACTTTTAATGCTTTGAGGAACAAAACTACGATTCACGCTACTTCCGCTCCTCAGAAGCGAGGCGTATGCTTGCAGGTTAGAACTATGACCCCCAAGAAACCTAACTCAGGTCTCCGCAAGATAGCTAGAGTTCGATTGAGTAATGGTATTCAAGTCACCGCTTACATACCTGGTGAAGGTCATGATCTCCAGGAGCATTCCGTAGTGCTGGTGCGCGGAGGGCGCGTTAAAGATTTACCTGGCGTTCGTTATCATATCATTCGCGGAACGCTGGATGCTAGCGGTGTTGACAAACGCCGTCAGGGTCGCAGTAAATATGGTAATAAAAAACCCAAGGTCGAAGCCACCAAGTAGTTGAGGAGAAGAAATGCCTAGACGTAAAAATACTGAAAAGAAAGTTAGAGTCCCGGATGCCAAGTTCAACAACATGACTCTGGCTGAATTGATTAATAAGATCATGTATTCTGGGAAAAAGAGCACTGCGGAAAATGTTGTTTATGGTGCCATGGATATCATCCAGGATAAAGAAAAGAATGACCCTATTCTTACCTTGGAATTAGCTCTTAAAAACGCCACACCTCTTTTGGAAGTTAAAGCTCGCCGTGTTGGTGGCGCTACCTATCAGGTGCCTGTTGAAGTGGACGCCGATCGCGGCAGATCGTTAGCCATCCGATGGCTAATCAAATCTACTCGTGCCAGGTCTGGCCGTTCCATGTCGGATAAATTTGCCTCTGAGTTATTAGATGCTGCCAAAGGGCAGGGTGCTACCGTTAAGAAGAAAGAAGACGCTCATAAGATGGCCGAAGCCAATCGGGCTTTCGCTCATTACCGATGGTAGATCTTCGTCACAATTAGCGGTTATTTAGAATAAAATTTAATTCTCAAACAATTGAGTTCAAGGAAAGTACAGTGCCCAGAAGTTTTCCACTAGAATTAATACGTAATATAGCGATTATCGCTCATATAGATGCTGGTAAGACTACCACTACCGAGCGGATACTTTATTACACCGGACGCACCTATAAAATCGGTAATGTTGATGAAGGCACTACCGTTATGGATTTTATGCAGCAGGAGCGCGAACGGGGTATTACTATTAAGTCCGCAGCTACCACCACGAGTTGGGGAAATTATCGTATCAATATTATCGATACTCCCGGACATGTAGATTTTACCGCTGAAGTAGAGCGCAGTCTTAGAGTCCTTGATGGAGGCGTGGTTGTTCTGGATGCCGTTCAGGGTGTCGAGGCTCAATCTGAAACCGTGTGGCGTCAAGCTGATAAGTATCATGTGCCCAGGATTTGCTTTGTCAATAAAATGGACCGCACTGGAGCGAATTTTGATCGTACAATTCAAATGATCAAAGACCGGCTGCAATGTATTCCCATTATCGTACAATTACCTCTAGGCGCAGAAGAATATTTTGAAGGCTTTATCGATCTTCTTGGTAATAAAGCCTGGCGCTTCAGCAATGACCCGGATGTTAAACCTGAAGAAGTAGCCATTCCAGAAAATATGCTGGAAAAAGTCAAGAAAGCACGCGCCGATATGATCGAGAGACTTGGCGAAACCGATGATCATATAATGGAAGCTTATCTGGCCGGCGAAGAAATTTCTATTGATGAAATTAAAGCAGGCTTAAGAAGAGTTACAGTTTCTAATAAAGCTGTCCCGGTATTTTGTGGCAGTTCTCTTAAAAACAAAGGCGTTCAAGCCTTGCTAGATGGCGTAGTTGATTATCTACCCTCGCCTCTGGATATGCCTGCTTTATATGCCATTAGTTCCGAGACATCGGAGAAAGTTGCTTGTGCACCTTCAGACGCTTCTCCTTTTATCGCTTTGGCTTATAAAGTTGTTACTGATCCCTATATGGGTAGGTTGGTATATTTAAGAGTCTATTCCGGTACCCTTGAGACCGGCGCTACTGTAATGAATTCCACGCGGAACAAGAAAGAGCGTATCGGACGTATAGTTTTGATGCACGCCAATCACCGCGAAGAGATCAATGACGCTGATACCGGAGCTATTATTGCTATTCTTGGTTTGAAAGATACTTTTACCGGAGATACTGTTTGCGATCCTGTTAAGCCCATGGTTCTGGAAACCATTAAATTTCCAGAGCCTGTTATACAGGTGGCTGTTGAACCTAAGACACGGGCCGATCAGGATAAGCTGGGTGAAGCTCTGCGTAAGATGTCTGATGAAGATCCTACCTTTAAAGTTAAATACAATGATGAAACTGGGCAGATGATTATCGCCGGGATGGGCGAGCTGCATCTGGATGTTATCATCAGCCGTATGCTTACCGAATTTGGCGTAAATGCTAAAGTAGGTAATCCGCAAGTGGCCTATAAGGAGACTATCACCCAATCGGCAGATGTAGAAGGCCGTTTTGTCAGGCAGACTGGTGGTCACGGACAGTTCGGTCATGTAGAGGTCATTTTCGAACCTCTGGAGAGAGGTAAGGGCTTTGAGTTTGTAGAAGCTATCAAAGGCGGCATTATTCCCCGTAAATTTATTGGTCCTACTGAAGCTGGTATTAAAGAAGCTATGCTGGGTGGTATTCTGGCAGGTTATCCTTTGGTGGACATTAAAGCTACCTTACATGATGGTAGTTATCATGATGTCGATTCGTCTGATATAGCCTTTAAAATGGCTGGATCAATAGCTTTGAAAGAGGGCGCGCGTAGAGCTAAGCCTATCCTTCTCGAGCCTATTATGAAGTTGGAAATTATGACTCCGGAAGAATTCATGGGCGATATTATTGGCGACCTCAATTCACGCCGAGGGCATATCGAAAATATAGATACTCGTGCTGGTATGTCAATCATTCATGGTTATATTCCACTGGCTTCAACTTTCGGATATTCAACTATAATTCGTTCACTTACTCAGGGTAGAGCCAATTACTCAATGGAGTTTTTCACATATCAACAGGTCCCCAGCAATGTGGCTGAGGAAATTGTAAGTAAGGGTAGAGGAAATGCCTAAACAAAAAATTCGTATTCGTTTAAAAGGTTATGATCACAAAATTGTGGATCAGTCTGCAGCGCAGATTGTAGAAGCAATTGAGCGCAGCGGGGCTGTTGTGTCAGGTCCTGTTCCGTTGCCTACGCGGATTGAAAAATTCAGCGTTATCCGCGCATCCTTCATCGATAAAGATTCGCAGGAGCAATTTGAGATAAGGACTCACAAGCGTCTGATTGACATTGTGGAGACTACTTCAAAGACCATTGACGCTTTAACCAAGCTCAATTTGCCCTCCGGCGTTGAAGTCGATATCAAATTATAAGCAAATAAATTATTAATGGATGGTTAAAATGCCTGGTATTTATGGTATTTTAGGAAAAAAGTTGGGAATGACTCAGGTCTTTACAGAGGCCGGCAAATGCATAGCTGTTACAGCTATCGAAGCTGGTCCATGTAAGATTACCCAGATCAAAGATGCTTCTACCGATGGCTATAATGCCGCTCAAATGGGATTCGGCCAAGCAAAAAAACTCAGCGCAGCTGAGAAAGGTCACCTTAAAGAGATGGGCCAGTTTCAATATCTGCGCGAGTTTCGTATGGATGTTGTGGAAGGGTTAAAAGCCGGGGATGTTATCGATGCTGGGTTATTCAAACCTGGTGATGTAGTAGATGTTATCGGAATAACGAAAGGTAAAGGCTTTGCCGGTGTCGTCAAAAGGCACCATTTCAAAGGTGGTTCCAAGACTCATGGTGCATCTGATCGAACGCGCGCACCGGGCTCTATCGGTTCTACTACCTCCCCCGGTCGTGTTTGGAAGGGTCTGAGGATGGGCGGTCATATGGGAGATGAGAGAGTAACTGCCAGAAATCTGGCTGTCTATAGCTCGGATACCGCTAGAAATTTGATCTTGATTGATGGAGCTGTTCCGGGTGCAAATAATAGTCTGGTGATTATTCAAAAATCACGCAAAGGGGGCTAAAAGTGAAAGTCCCAGTTTATAACATCGGTGGACAAGTAGTAAAAGATATAGAGGTTAGCGATTCGGTTTTTGGCGTGCCGTTTAATGAGGCTGTAGTGCATCAGGCGATGGTTAGACAGAGAGCCGATGCTCGCCAGGGAACTTCTGACACCAAAGGGCGTGGCGAAGTAGCCGGTAGTGGTAAGAAGTTGTACGCGCAGAAACACACCGGAGAAGCCAGAGTTGGTGACAAACGTTCACCTACCCGTGTACATGGTGGCGTTGCTTTCGGACCTCATCCCAGGGATTATTCCAAGGACATGCCCAAAAAAATGAGACAATTAGCTTTACGTTGTCTCATCTCCTCCAAGGTTTCTGAGGGCGGTTTGAAGGTAATAGAAAATTTCCCCTTTAACGCTCCTAAAACCCAACAAGTTGTAGATGTCCTGGACGCTTTAAAATTGAATAAAACGGCTTTGATTGTTACCGCTGCGACGGAAGTGAATGTGGTGAAATCGGCCAGAAATATTCCCGGTATTAAAACTTTGCCGGCCAGTATCTTAAACGTGGTTGACCTTCTTACCCATGACGCTCTGGTAATGACTGAAGATGCGGTTCGTAAAGCCGAACAGATTTGGGGTAAGGAGTTGTCTCAGGAGGAAAACAGTGCAGCTCTTTGAGGTAATTAGACGTCCTTTAGTAACTGAGAAAAATACTACTTTGCAAACTCAGGGTAAATATGCCTTCGAAGTTGCTAAAGAAGCCAATAAAAATCAGGTCAAGCAGGCGGTTGAGAAAGCTTTTAAAGTAAGCGTAACTGCTGTCAATGTGATAACTGTCAGGGGCAGAGAACGCCGTGTCGGGCGCAGAATTGTGACCGGTAGTGGCTGGAAGAAAGCCGTTGTTACCCTAAAGACCGGTGATAAGATTCAAATCTTCGAAGGTGTCTAAAGGTAAGGAGTATATCAGATGCCATTAATTAAATTTAAACCGACTTCACCTGGTAGGCGCAATCAAAGCGGCTATACATTTGAAGAGATTACTAAGAGCAAGCCAGAGAAGGCGTTAACATCACCTCATAAGATGGCCGCAGGTCGTAATAACCGTGGTGTTATCACTTCTCGCCGTCAGGGTGGTGGTGTAAAACAAGCTTTACGAGCTATTGATTTTAAAAGAGATAAGATCGGTGTTCCCGGCAGAGTGGCTGCGATCGAATATGATCCAAACCGAACCGCGCGTATCGCTCTTATCATGTATGCTGATGGTGAAAAGCGCTATATTTTGGCTCCCGTCGATCTTAAAGTTGATGATGTTGTTAAGGCAGGGGCCGAAGCTGAAGTCAGAACTGGCAATCATATGCCAATGAAGAATATTCCTAGTGGTACTGCCATACACAATATAGAAATGCAAAAAGGCATGGGCGGGCAATTGGTTAGAAGCGCCGGTGGTACCGCTCGCTTGATGGTTAAAGAGGGTGATTATGCCCTTATTCGATTGCCTTCCAGCGAGTTGAGAAAAATTAGCGTTGAATGTTCTGCTACAATCGGCCAGATAGGCAATATCGAACACGCCAACATCAGTCTTGGCAAAGCGGGTAAGCGTCGACTTATGGGTTGGAGACCAAAATCCAGAGGTTCCGCGACTACTCCTAGAGACCATCCGCACGGTGGTGGTTCAGGTAAATGCCCTATCGGTATGCCTGGGCCTAAAACTCCCTGGGGTAAGCCTGCCTTGGGATATAAAACTCGTAAAAAGAAATCTTCAGATAAATTAATTGTTAGACATAGGGAGAAATAATAATGTCAAGGTCGACTAAAAAAGGACCGGCACTAGATCCGAAATTGATTAAAAAGGTCGAAGCTGTGAATCGTACAGGACAAAAGACCGTCATTAAGACTTGGTCACGTTTTTCCACGATTCTGCCCCAGATGGTCGGTTTGACTTTCGGTGTTCACGACGGTCGCCGGCATGTACCGGTGCTGATTACCGAAAATATGGTAGGTCATAGACTGGGTGAATTCGCAGCTACCAGGACCTTTAGAGGACATGGCACCAAAGTAGAGAAGGCTGCTGCCCCTCCGGCTGCTCCTGCCGGGAAGGCATAGTCACCGGGTAGAGTGGCTTATTACTAAAAACTAAAACTAGGTTAGGCGTAAAATGGAAGTTAAAGCAGTATCTAAAGACACAGGTGTTTCACCCCGCAAGATGCGGTTAATAGTAAATATGGTTAGAGGCAAGAAAGTCGAAGAAGCCCTTAATATTCTGCGCTTCGCTCCTACTCCTAATGCTGTCGTGGTAGCCAAGACTATTAAAAGTGCAGCAGCGAACGCGGAAAACAATTTTCAAATGACTCCTTCAGAGTTGAAAATAGTAAAAATTACGACTGATGAAGCGAGAATGCTTAAAAGATTTAGACCTCGCGCTCGCGGTAGAGCTAACGAGATTCTCAAGCGATCCAGTCATATTACAGTCGTGGTTTCAGAGTAGGAGGGATATTTTGGGACGTAAAGTTCATCCCGTTGGATTTAGAATTGGTACAATCAGAGATTGGCAGAGCAAATGGTATTCCGATCGCAACTATACGGAATATCTGATGGATGATCTCAAGCTTAGAAAGGCGATTTTGGCAAAATACGCAGAAGCCGCTATTTCTAAAGTAGACATCGATCGTCAAGCTAATGAAATTGCTGTCACACTGCACACTGCGCGTCCAGGAATTGTTATTGGCCGTGGTGGACAGCGCGTGGAAGAGATGAGACAGTATCTTGAAAAACTTGTCGGTAAAAAAATTCGTTTGAACATACAGGAAATCCGACAGCCTGAACTTGATGCCGTGCTAGTTTCTCGCTCAATCGGTGAGCAATTAGAAAGACGTATTGCTTACCGCCGCGCCATGAAACAGGCTATGTTCCGCACTATGCAGGCTGGTGCTAAAGGTATAAGAATTTTGTGCTCTGGCAGACTTGCCGGTGCAGAAATAGCCCGCCGTCAATTAATGCATCAGGGTCGTGTTCCTCTTCATACTATTCGAGCTGATATCGATTATGGAATTACCGAGGCTCGTACTAACATGGGGCGGTTGGGTATAAAAGTTTGGATTTATAAGGGCGATGTTCTGCCAGAGAAAAAAGAGACTCAAGCTGCTAATGCTTCCGCTCAGGCTCCGGCCGGCAGTATTAACACTGCTGCTCACGCATCGGTTCCCGTAGTTTCGGAGGAAAAAGATGCTTCAACCAAAGCGAGTTAAATATCGTAAAATGCAAAAAGGTTCCATGAGAGGCCAAGCTCATTCCGGTAACACCGTTGTCTTTGGTGCTTTCGGTCTTATGGCCATGGAGAACTCTTTTATTACAGATCGTCAGATTGAAGCAGCCAGACGTGCTATAACTCGTCATATCCGTCGCGGCGGTAATGTCTGGATTCGTATTTTCCCGGCTAAATCAATTACTCACAAACCGGCAGAAACCCGTATGGGCAGCGGTAAAGGTTCTCCAGACCATTGGGTGGCTGTAGTTAAAGCCGGACGTGTTATGTTTGAAATGGCCGGCGTTGATGAGACCGTAGCTAAAGAAGCTATGCGCTTGGCAGCTATGAAACTGCCTATCAGTACTAAATTTGTTACTAAGGAATCCGGCGCCGCTGTTGGTGCCGTCTAATCAAAGGAGTAGGGTTATATGAAAGCTGAAGAAATGAGAGCACAGAGTGCCGAGGAGTTAACCAAGCGTGTTAATGATGCTCACGAAGAGCTGTTTAATTTGCGCTTCAGGTTGTCTACTCGTCAATTAGTGAATCATCGTGAGTTACCGAGAGTGAAGAAGGAGATAGCCAGACTGAATACCATAATTCGCGAAAAGCAGGCTAAGTAGAGCCAGCAATAGTGGTTTGGTCAGGTTTTGGCTAATTCAGGAGAAGCAAGATAATGGCAGGAAAACATAAAGTCAGACAGGGTCGCGTTATTAGCGATAAAATGCAAAAAACGGTAGTGGTGGAAGTGCAGAATACTGAGAAACATCCTCTCTATCATAAGAATATCATCACGACTGCCAAGTATAAGGCTCATGATGAGAATAAAATCAGTAAGGTTGGGGATGTGGTCAAGATTATTGAAACTGCCCCGATTTCTCGCGATAAGAGATGGCGTGTGGCTGAAGTGATAATCAAATCTGAAGTCATTGAAATCAAACCTACAGAAATTGTCTGAAATTAATTTGGGGATGGATTATTATGATTCAACATTATACTAGACTCAAAGTGGGAGATAATACTGGGGCTCGTTCTTTGATGTGCATGAATATTCTGGGCGGCAGCAATAAACAGTTCGCAGCCGTTGGAGATATTATTGTATGTGCCGTTAAGAAAGCCATTCCGAATGGGATGGTTAAGAAGGGCGAAGTTGTTAAAGCTGTTGTGGTTCGCTGCGCCAAACCTTATATAAGAGCAGATGGTTCCTTCATCCGTTTTGATGAGAACGCTGCTGTTATTTTAGCGGAAGGGAACAATCCCAAGGGAACACGTATATTTGGACCGGTAGCTCGCGAGCTTAGAGAGAAAAACTTTTCTAAGATCATATCGCTGGCGCCTGAGGTTTTATAAGAAGGTTGGCTATGAAAATCAAGAAAAACGATACGGTCCTCATTATATCCGGTAAGGATAAAGGCAAGAAAGGTAAAATCCGCTTCGCATATCCGGAAGAGGATAAGATCATGGTCGAAGGCGTAAATATGATCAAGAAACACGCCAAAGCCAAAGCGCAAGTAAAACAGGCCGGCATTATTGAGCGCGAAGCTCCCATTAAAGCTTCCAATGTTATGCTGATCTGTAGCAAATGCAACAAACCGGCCAGAATCGGTCTCCGGGTTCTTCAGGACGGTAAAAAAGCAAGATTCTGCCGCGTTTGCGGTGAGGTGGTTGAATAATGTTGCAATTTAAAGAAAAGTACAAGAAAGAAATCGTTCCGCAATTGATGGAGCGGTTGCAATTTACCAATGTAATGCAAGTCCCCCGTTTGGAAAAGATCGTTTTGAACATTGGTCTTGGTGAGGCTATTACCAATGCCAAGGCTCTGGAAGCCGGTGAAACAGATCTAGGGGCAATCACGGGGCAGCATCCAGTTATCACTCGTTCCAAGAGATCTATTTCTGCTTTTCGACTAAGAGTTGGCATGGCTATTGGTGTCAAAGTCACTCTGCGTGGTAAAAGAATGTGGGACTTCTACGAAAAGTTGGTCACCATCACTTTACCCCGGGTTAGAGAGTTCTCGGGCATACCGCGCAATGCCTTTGACGGCCGCGGAAATTATACCCTGGGATTTAAAGATCAGACCGTTTTCCCTGAAATAGAATTTGATAAAGTTGATAAAGTCCGCGGATTGGAAGTGGTTATCGTTACTACAGCAAAAACAGACGAAGAGGGCAGGACTCTACTGGAGTTATTAGGTATGCCCTTCGTTAAGGAATAAGGATACAGAATGGCTAAGACATCAAAAATTGTAAAATCTCAACGTCCGGCAAAATTTAAAGTGCAACAGCATAACCGTTGCGCGATATGTGGTCGACCTCGCGCTTATATGCGAAGATTCGGTACTTGTAGAATATGCTTCCGCGGGCTAGCTCTCGCTGGCCAGATCCCTGGAGTGAGAAAATCGAGCTGGTAGTTAAAGCTGGCTAAGAGGTGAATAATGGTTATAACTGATCAAATTGGAGATATGTTAACTCGTATTCGGAATGCCGCGACGGTCAGACACGATACCGTGGAGATGCCGGCTTCTAAATTAAAAGTCGCTGTTTTGAAGATCCTTAAAGAAGAGGGTTTTATAAACGATTTTGAGCTGGTCAAGGGCAAACCTGAGCGCTTGATAAAAATCAAACTTAGATACAAAGATGACAACCAATCCATTATTAGCGGGATTGAGCGTGTGAGTAAACCAGGATTAAGGATATATACTCAGCATAACGAAATTCCTCGCGTTTACGGCGGGGTTGGCATAGCCATTTTGTCTACCCCCAAGGGTGTAATTACCGGGCAGAAAGCCCGCAAAGAAGGGGTTGGCGGAGAAGTTCTCTGCTATGTCTGGTAAATAAGACAGGGAGATATATAAATGTCTAGAATAGGGCGTTTGCCTGTGATCGTACCGTCGGGAGTGACGGTTAATATCAAAGATAATCGGGTGACTGTGAAAGGTCCTAAAGGCGAAATTAGCCAGGAATTTGATCCTGCTATAACTGTAAAGCTAGAGGAAGGCAAACTAGTGGTTAGTCGTGGCAATGATTCTAAACAAGCCAGGGCTTTACATGGTTTGACTCGTGCTCTGCTTAATAACATGGTTACCGGTGTTACAAAGGGTTGGGAAAAGAGCTTGGAAATCGTTGGGGTGGGTTATCGCGCTGAGAAAGCCGGTGAAAAAATTTCAATGCGTCTGGGATTTTCACACGCGGTGGAAGTTTCACCCCTCCCCGGGGTTACATTGAGTATTGACGGTCCTACTAAAATTAAAGTGACTGGCGTTAATAAAGAAGTAGTTGGAGAAATGGCAGCTGAGTTGCGAGGAATTCGTCCGCCTGATGCCTATAAAGGCAAAGGCATCAGATATGCTGGTGAATCAGTACGCCTTAAGGCAGGCAAGGCCGGCAAAGCTGCAGGTAAGGGGAAATAATGAAAAGCAATACTAGATTAAGCCGCATAAGAAGACACGATCGAGTTCGCTCTAAGGTGGCGGGCACTACTGAAAGACCAAGGTTGTCGGTCTTCCGTAGTCTCAATCACATCTATGCCCAGGTGATCGATGACGTAAAAGGTGTTACCGTGGTATCTGCTTCTACCGTTGATCCTGAGGTCGTCGCTGGTCTGGAAGGCAAAGTCAAGAAATCACAGGCTGAAATGGTCGGACAGACCGTAGCTAAAAGAGCGATGGAAAAGGGCGTCGAGCAAGTAGTTTTTGATCGCGGCGGGTATAAATATAGCGGTCGGGTTCAGGCTCTGGCTGATGCAGCTCGTAAACAGGGATTAAAATTTTAAGAGGTAGTAAGACAGGTGAAAGAGGTTATTAGCAAAATAGACCCATCTGGATTGACTTTAAATGATAAGCTTATTTATATCAACCGAGTGGCTAAAGTGGTCAAGGGCGGTAAGCGCATGAGATTCAGCGCCCTCACTGTCACCGGCGACGGTAATGGTCATGTTGGCATCGGTATGGGCAAAGCCAATGAAGTGCCTGAAGCCATCGCCAAAGCCGGCGCGGTAGCTCGTAAGAATCTTATCCAAGTTACCTTGAGAGGCACTTCTATACCCCATGAAATTGAGTTTAAGTACGGCGCTGCGAAAGTTCTGCTTAAACCCGCCGCTCCCGGTACTGGTGTCATTGCCGGCGGCAGCGTCCGCGCTGTTCTAGAAGCCGCCGGGGTTAAGGATGTTTTAACCAAATCGATGGGCAGTTCTAATCGGATAAATGTTGCTAGAGCTACTTTGCTGGCCTTGCAAAGCCTCAAGAATCCTGCTGAAGAACTTGCTAGACGGAAATCAGCCCCCAAGGCGCAGGAGGTAGCTACCAGTGGCTAAATTAAGAATTACTTTAGTGAAAAGTCCTAACGGCTATAGCCCGGACCAGGTAAGCACCGTAAGGACTCTGGGTTTACATAAAATTAATCAGTATGTTGTTCGCGAGGATTCCCTTTGTTTGCGCGGTCAGGTTATGAAAGTTAAACATCTTGTGATGGTGAAGGAAGAGACAAATGCAGCAGAATGATTTGTTCCCGGCCCCGGGTTCAAGAAAAAATAGAAAGCGCGTCGGTAGGGGTAACGGCAGCGGTCACGGTACCTTCTCAGGCCGTGGTATTAAAGGTCAGAAATCACGCTCAGGCGTTCAAATCCAACGCGGCTTTGAAGGCGGCCAGCTTCCTATAATTAAACGTCTGCCCAGAAAGCGTGGGTTTTTTAATTTGAACAGGGTAGCGTATAGCCCTGTCAATGTTGGCTCTCTTAGTCTCTTTGCTGCAGGCAGTGAAGTTACACCTGAAAAATTGTTCGAAGCAGGGCTTATCGAATCCCTTGTTAAACCCGTTAAAGTTTTAGCCGATGGCGAAATCACTAATGCTATTACTGTAAAGGCCAGCAAATTTTCAGCAGCCGCTAAAGCTAAGATCGAAGCCGCCGGCGGTAAAGTGGAGGAAATTTGAGTAGTAATCCTAACCAGGGGATGCCCAGACTATTTCAAGCCATGAAGGATGCCTTCAGCCTGCCCGATCTGCGAACACGTATTCTATTTACTCTTGCAATGTTAATCGCTTTTCGTCTGGTAGCCCATATTCCTTTACCCGGCGTAGATCTGGACCAATTGGCTAAGGTATTCAGTCAGAACCAGCTTTTAGGAATGTTGGATCTTTTTAGCGGCGGCGCTTTAAGGAAATTTAGCGTAGCTGCTATGGGTGTTTATCCTTATATTACAGCTACGATTATTATGACCATTTTGGTTCCTGTCATCCCCAAATTACAGGCTCTCTCTATGGAAGGGGAGTCCGGAAGAAACAAGATCAATATGATTTCTCACTGGTTGACCATTCCGTTGGGCGCTCTGGAAGCTTACGGACAGTTGACCTATTTAAGAAGCCAGGGAGTTATTGGTGACACTGCTATTCTAGCCATGGTTACTATGATAATTTCTATGGTCGCAGGTACAATGCTACTGGTGTGGTTTGGCGAATTAATTACAGAACACGGTATCGGTAACGGTATCTCTATCATAATTTTCGGTGGTATCGTAGCCAGTTATCCTCAATTAATAAGTCAGGCTAGTTTGATCGGTAGCGGTAATGTTTTCGGTCTGGTCTTCTTCGCCTTGATTTTGTTAGCTACAGTAATCATAATTGTTATTTTTACAGAAGCCCACAGACGTATCCCTGTACAATACGCCAAGAGTGTTTTTCGCGGCGGTAAAATGTACAAACAGTCCGGCGCAACCCATATTCCTTTAAGGGTCAACACCGCCGGTATGATCCCTCTTATCTTTGCCATGTCTCTGGTGCTTTTCCCAGGTATCGTGGCTACCTATTTTATGGGTCCCGCTGACGCGCCTAACTTTGCTAATGCAATTTATAAATGGTTTAGTCCTAATACAGCTTTACCCATTGGCATATTTTATTGGGCGCTTTATTTCCTGCTGACTATTGGTTTTGCTTTCTTCTATACCTATATAATCTTCCAGCAGCAGGATTTGCCCGGGACCTTACAAAAACAAGGTGGATTTATTCCAGGGATTCGTCCCGGCTCACAGACTAAAAAATATTTGGATAGTGTAATTGGCCATATTACTTGGGCTGGTGCTCTTTTCCTGGGTTTGGTAGCGGTAGTACCTTTTCTCGCCCAGGTTTTAACCGGTATAAACCTGCAATTTTCCAGCATGGGCTTAATCATTGTGGTTGGTGTTGTTCTGGATACCATGAAACAACTTGAATCTCAATTAGTTATGCGCCGCTATGAAGGCTTTATCAAATAGTATATGAGGATTAAATACATATGTATCTAGTCTTATTAGGCGCTCCGGGAGCAGGTAAAGGAACCCAGGCAGCTACTTTGACCAAGGAACTGAAATTGGCGCATATCGCCTCTGGTGATTTATTCCGGCAAGCCTTGTCCAAAGGAACTGAATTGGGTCTTCAGGCTAAAGCCTATATGGAGAAAGGCCAGTTAGTTCCTAACGAGGTTACTATAAAAATGGTTCTGGACCGTATTACCGCTCCCGATTGTGCAGCCGGGATCATTTTAGATGGTTTTCCCCGCAATGTAGAACAGGCCAAAGCCTTGGATGAAGCCTTGAAAGCTCAGAAGAAAGGCATTGACAAGGCTGTTTATATTAAGGTGTCTGAGGCTGAATTATTAAAGAGACTGACCGGGCGCTGGATCTGCCGCAGTTGTCAGGCTCCTTATCACGAGGTTTCCTCCCCCTCCCGGGTAAAGGGAAAATGTGACAAATGCGGCTGTGAGCTTTATCAGAGGGCTGATGATAACACCGAAACCATAAAGAAGAGACTGGTAGTTTTCTTCGCTGAAACAGCTCCATTAATTGAGTATTATTCTAAAGTCGGTAAGCTTATAGAAGTTCAGGGCGAAGGAAGTATGCAAGATATCGGCGCGCGAATTATAGCTGCGCTTAAAGTTAAAAAATCGAATAATTAATGGCTATAACAATTAAATCTGAGCGAGAGATTGTCTTGATGAGGCAGGCCGGGAAAATAGTGGCCACAGTGCTCGCACAGCTGGTTGAAGCGGTTCGGCCAGGTTTAAAAACTAAAGAATTGGATGTCATTGCTGAGAGAGAAATCCGACTGATGGGTGGGGTGCCCTCATTTAAAGGCTATCACGGATATCCTGCAAGTGTATGTGTCTCAATTAATGATGAGATTGTACACGGGATTCCTGGAGAGCGGGTAATACAGACTGGCGATATTGTATCGTTGGATTTGGGAGCCATCTATCAGGGATTTCAAGGTGATGCCGCACGCACTATCGGGGTTGGTGCCTTAAGCTTGCAGGCAGAAGCTTTAATGCAGGCCACTCAAGGGGCTTTACAAGCTGGTATACAGATGGCTCGGCGGGGTAATCATCTGGGAGATATATCAGCCGCAGTCCAGCGGTATACTGAGTCGAAGGGTTTTGCTGTAGTTCGCGAATATACCGGACATGGTATAGGCCGCGAGATGCATGAAGAGCCGTTAATTCCCAATTTTGGCTCACCTGGCACTGGACCCTTATTGAAAAAAGGCATGACCCTGGCGATCGAACCGATGTTGAATGCCGGAGATTGGCGGACCAGATTGGGAAGCAATAAATGGACGGTTTCGACAATAGACGGAAGTTTATCAGCGCACTTTGAAAATACAGTTTTAATCACTAATGGCGATGCCGAGGTACTAACCGTAGTTTAGCCCAAATAATAGATTTGATAACGGGAGTATATGTCGAAAAAAGAGGCAATAGAAGTTGAAGGTACGGTTGTTGAGGCTCTACCCAACGCTAATTTCTGGGTTGAACTGCCTAATGCCCATAGGGTATTAGCGCATATTTCAGGCCGTATGAGGATGCACTACATTCGTATACTTCCCGGAGATAGGGTGTTAATCGAGTTATCTCCTTATGATCTGTCACGGGGTAGGATTACTTACCGCTTGGAATAGAAAATAGGGAAAACTGGATTATTTGTACTCATTTGTAGTACAATATTACGTTGCGTCTGAAAAGGCTAGTAAAACCGGCAAACATTTCGAGGCCGGCTAAAAATAGATAAGGTTGAGAGATTAACTATGAAAGTTAGAACTTCAGTTAAAACTAGATGTGAAAAATGCCGCGTTATCAAGAGACATGGGATTGTTAGAGTGATCTGCCCCAATCCCAAACATAAGCAGAAGCAGGGTTAGAAGGACAAGGAGGAAGTTTTAATGCCGCGTATTTCTGGTGTGGATATACCCCGTAATAAACAGGTTTGGGTCTCGCTACAATATTTATATGGCGTTGGACCTACAAATAGTAAGACTATTCTGGATAAGGCTGGTATTAAGCACGAAACCAAAGCTGATGCCTTAACGGAAGAAGAGATTGCCAAAATTCGTGAGGTTATCGATAGAGAAGTCCCGGTAGAGGGTGATCTTCGCAAAGAGATCAATCAGAATATCCGCCGTTTGATTGAGGTCGGTTGCTACCGTGGCACTCGCCATCGCCGTAGTCTACCGGTCAGAGGCCAAAGGACTAGGACCAATGCCCGCACCAGAAGAGGTACTAGAAAGACTGTGGCAGGACGCGGTCAGAAACGCGGCGCTACCAAGAAATAATAATTAACATCGAATATATGAATTTGCACTTGTTGCTGGATAATTCAGGAGGAACAAATGGCCAAGCAGGCTAAAACAAAAAGAAGAGAGAAAAAGTCGGTAGTAAATGGTAAGGCTTTTATTCAGTCTACATTTAACAATACCATTGTTACTCTATCCGATCCTCAGGGCAATGTACTTTCCTGGGGTAGTGCCGGTTCATCCGGATTTAAGGGTTCACGTAAAGGCACGCCTTACGCTGCTCAGATGGCTGCGCAGGGAGCTGCCCGCAAGGCCATGGAACAGGGCTTGCGTCAGATTGAAGTCTTTGTAAAGGGCCCCGGCAGTGGACGTGAAGCGGCTATTCGCTCTCTTCAGAGTTCCGGTCTGTATATCACGATTATCAGAGACATTACCCCTATTCCTCATAACGGTTGTCGACCTCCCAAGAGACGGAGAGTATAGGAGCTGAAATGGCAAGATTAACTGGACCTGTATGTAGATTATGCCGCCGTAGCGGTGATAAGTTAATGTTAAAAGGTGATCGGTGTTTCGGCCCTAAATGTGCCGCTGACAAACGTAATAAACCACCTGGACCTCATGCTGTAACACGCAGAAGAATGTCTGATAGAGGCGTACAGCTCAGAGAAAAACAGAAAGCCAAGTATGTATATGGTTTATTCGAGCGCCAGTTTAAGAGATTTTTCAGTGAGGCTGAGAAACAGGTCGGTATCACCGGTAATAACCTGGTTGTAATGTTGGAACGCCGCCTTGATAACGCTGTTTATAAATTGGGTTTTGCCGATTCTCGTTCCCAGGCTCGTCAGTTAGTGTTGCATGGTCATATTCTGGTCAACGATCATAAACTTAATGTTGCTTCCGCTCTAGTCAATCAAGGTGACACCATTAAATGGCGCGAAGGTAGCAAGAAGACTGAATATTACAAGATTATTCTTGAGAATATAAAAGCTAAGAATGTGCCTGCTTGGTTAAGCTTGGATCGTGCGACTTTAGTCGGCCAGGTAATCGGTATGCCCTCATCTGATGTTGTCGAAGCTAAGTTTGAACCTACCAGTGTAGTCGAGTGGTATTCTAGATAAAATTTTCCGGTAAGTAGAAATGGAGGTAGTACCTTGTCTCCTTTAACATTACCTCGAATAGAGTGTATAGAGAACAAAGGTAACTTTGGCCGCTTTTCGGTCGAGCCCCTTGATAAAGGGATCGGGGTTACTCTGGGTAACTCGCTGCGGCGTATGCTGCTCGGTTATCTGCCCGGTGCTGCCATTACCTCAGTTAAAATCGAAGGCGTTCAGCATGAGTTTTCGACCATACCTGATGTAAAAGAAGATACCATTGAGTTTTTACTGAACGTTAAGGCTATTCGCTTAAAGGCTCTCTCTGGCCGGCCAGGTAAACTGGTTATGGAAGTCAATCGGGAAGGCGAAGTACACGCCTCTGATATACAAGGCTCTGATGATTTTGATATTGTCAATCCTGATCAGTATTTAGCGGCTCTGGATTCTAAGGACGCTAAACTGTATGTCGAGTTTAATGTTGAATTGGGTGAAGGTTTTAGACAGGCTGATACCAATGCCAATTTACCTATTGGTGTGATACCGGTAGATGCCATTTTTACACCTATACGTAAAGTTAATTTCACCATTGAACCTGTTCATATTGGCCGTGAGACCAGCCGGGAACGTATGTACCTGGACGTTTGGACAGACGGTACTATTTCACCATTAGAGGCGGTTAGTAGAAGTTCGGACTTGCTCGTACAGCAGTTAACTCCTTTTGTCGCTTTGGCCCAGGCTTCTCAGATTAAAATTGAACAAAAATCTATTGCCGCTGCTATACCGGATGAAAAATATAATATGCCCGTGGAAGAGTTGGATCTATCTGTCCGGACTATGAATAGCTTGCGCCGGGGTGGTATCACTACCGTCGGTGAATTGGTTTCTAAGGGCGAAAAAGAACTTTTATCCTTGAGGAATTTCGGACAGAAGTCTCGTCAGGAAGTAGAAGAGCGATTGAAAGCTTTGGGTATGACCTTAGCCCTAAGTGGTAAGGGTCCAGAAGATTCTGTTGAGGATGACACCGAGGAAGATGAAGTTTAGCTCTATTTGGTATTAATGATTCACAAATTTGCTGAGGAAGAATAAATATGAGACACGGTGTTGTAAGTCGAAGATTTGATAGGCCCATCGGTTGCCGGCAGATGATGTTCCGCAACCTTGTCACTGAAATATTGGATCATGAAAAGATTAAAACGACCGAGCCTAAAGCTAAAGCGGTGCGTGGCATGGCCGAAAAGATGATTGGTTTAGCTAAAGCGGGTGATTTGAGTGCCCGCAGACAAGCTTTAGCCTTTATTACAGATAAAAAAGTGGCCGCTAAACTGTTTGCTGAGTTGGGTCCTAGATACGCTCAGCGAAGCGGCGGTTATACGCGCATTATCAAACTGGGCAGGAGATTAGGCGACGGCGCAGCTATTGTCCAGATTGAATTAGTAAAATAAAACGGAAACGTTAGATGCGTCTGCCCGGTGGGAGAATTTGAGCAGCGATCTCATTAAAATAGTTCTGGTAGTGGAATATGATGGTGCTAGTTATTGCGGATTCCAGTTCCAGAACAATGTTAAAACAGTTCAAGATGAGATAGAAAAAGCCTTGCTTAAATTGACCGGTGAAAAGCTGAGAGTGATCTCGGCTAGTCGCACAGATACCGGGGTGCATGCCAGGGGGCAGGTGGTCAGTTATTGGACCGCCAGCCGGTTGGCCAATGAAAGAATTTTAAATGGCTTGAATTATTATCTACCGCAAGATATAGCGGTAAAAGCAGTTTACAAAGTAAATAGCCGGTTTAACGTACAGAAGGACGCGGTCAGCCGCGAATACAGTTATCTCATTTGGAATAGCTATACGCGGTCTCCTTTGCAAAGAGCTCGCACCTATCAGGTAGGCGGCGCTCTGGACATCGAAAAGATGAGTAGGGCTTGTGCGTTGCTAATTGGGGAACATGACCTTTCTTCTTTCATAACTGATTTCAGTCAATCGGTTATCAAGAGTCCGATTAAAACGGTAATTTTGGCCAGGGTGGAGAAAGAGGGCGATATGGTGAACTTTAGTATCGCCGCCAATGCCTTTCTTCCTCATCAGGTAAGGAACACCGTGGGTGTCCTTATCAGAATGGGTCTGGGCAAACTAAATTTAGAAGATTTTAAAACTTTAATGGAGGCAAAACAACCGGGTTTGGCAGGTCCAACAGTTCCTGCGCAGGGATTATATTTGATGCGAGTCAATTATCCTCGCCCGTTAGGAGAATATTATGATGAAAACCTATAGTGTAAAACAGAGCGACATAGTAAGAGAGACACACGTGATCGACGCTTCCGATAAAATCCTCGGACGCGTGGCAACCGAGATCGCCAAGTTATTGATGGGCAAACATAAAGTTATGTTCAGCCGCAATTCAGATCTTGGTGACAACGTCACAGTCATTAATGCCGCCAAAATTCAGGTTACTGGCAATAAACCTGAGCAGAAGTTGTATTATTGGCACTCTAATTATCCGGGCGGTTTTAGGAACATTTCTTACGCTAGATTAATGGAGGAACATCCAGAGCGGATCATTATATTTGCCGTAGACGGAATGTTGCCTCATAACCATTTGCATGATAATATGATGAAGCGTTTGAAAGTTTACGCTGGACCCGATCAGGTAGAGGGTGCTGTTATAGAGGCTGCTGTTGTTAAGAAAGGCATCAAAAAAGCTGAGATCAAGCATGTAGCTATCAAAGAGGCCAAGGAAAGAAAACAGGGCAAGCGCTAAAAATTAATCAGTTTCGGATTTCGAATTTCGGAATTCGGATTTAAAGAAAATAAGGGGATTGAATTCTGTGGAAAAACAAGCTTACTTTTATGGTACTGGTAGACGTAAAACCGCGGTAGCCAGGGTTAAATTAGTGCCAGGCACTGGTGCTATTATAGTCAATGGTGTGCCTTATGAGGAACTGATTACCCGCGTTGAGTTACGCCGAAGGGTTCTTCAGCCCCTGGTAGCTACAGAAAGCATGGGTAAATACAATGTTATTTGTAAAGTTGAAGGCGGTGGAATTTCCGCTCAAGGCGGCGCTATTTCACACGGTATCGCCCGCGCTCTGGTAGTGGTGGACGAGAAATCCAAAGATGCACTGCGTAAGGCCGGTTTGCTAACCCGCGATTCCAGAGAGAAGGAAAGAAAGAAACCAGGTTTGAAACGTGCCAGAAAGGCCACTCAATATACTAAGCGTTAACACCAGAATAAGATCTGCGTTATTAAAGACCCCGGCTCGAGTTATCTCGGCCGGGGTCTTTTTTAGTTTCTTTATCTCAGTATTAATCAGAGAACTATTTTATCTTGGACAGTGCAGCCTTCGCAGCTTCCATTTCGGCCAGTTTTTTACTTTTTCCAGAGCCATGCCCCAGAACTTCTTCCCCTGCACGCACCTCGACTTTAAATTGTTTTAGATGCTCCGGTCCTACCGCCTCAATCAATACGTAGGTGGGGGTGATCTGTTCTTGAGCCTGCAAGATTTCCTGTAATTTTGACTTATAGTCTGTTCCTGCCCCCCGGTGCGCTTGTTGGTATATCTCAGCTCCGAAAAGGCCAAGGATGAAGCTTCTGGAGCGTTCTAGGCCCTGATCCAGGTAGATGGCGGCAATTAAAGATTCAAAAGCCCCAGACAGATTGGCTGATTTGTCTTTTCCGCCTCCCGTTTCCTCGCCAATGCCAAGTGTGAGGTAATTACCAAGATCGATCTTGCGGGCCATCTGGGCTAGTGTTTCACGCCGTATTAACGCTGACCGCAGACGGGTCAGATCGCCTTCCGGAGAGTTGGGGAAGTCTTGGTAGAGTTTTTCAGCGATTATAAGCCCAAGGACGGCATCGCCCAGGAATTCAAGACGTTCATTGCAATCTACCGTTAGGCTGTGATTTTCATTGATGTAGGAACTGTGGATAAGAGCCAATTCAAGATAGGCCACATTGTGAAAGCTGAGGCCTATTTTATTTGCAAATTCTGCAAGATCAGCCACTTTTGATCCAACTCCCCTATTATTTGTTGTCGACCAGTGCCCTTTGAAAAACCGCTACGGCCCTTTCCAGAGTTTTATCATCTACGCAGTAGGATATTCTGAAGTAGCCAGGTGCTTGGAATTCACTTCCGGCGACGGTAAGGACGAGTTGTTTCTTGAGCTCAGTAACAAAGGCCTTATCGTCTCTGGTCGGGCTTTTTACAAGCATAAAGAATCCACCTGCCGGTTTTACCACTTTATAGCCCAAACCAACCAATTTTCCAAACAGAAAATTGCGTTTTCTCTGATAATCTTTAAGATATACCAGAGTTTCAGGTAAGCGCCTTACCACGTTCTGTATGAGCGCAGGACAGTTAACAAATCCCAGCGTTCGGTTGGTGTGAATCAGTGCGGCGGAAACTTCTTTGCCTCCTTCACAATCAGGATGGATAGCTGCGTATCCAATCCTTTCGCCAGGTATGCAAAGTTCGCTCGAGTAGGAAGAAAGGGCAATCGTGTTTACATAATGATTAAACATGTGCGGATATGTTATTCCATCAAAAATTAGACGGGAATAGGTCTCATCGCTAACGGCATAAATAGTGGTATTTAGTTCAGTGCCCCTCCGGGACAGGACATCTGCGATGCCTTTCAGTGTTTCGGCGCTGTAAACCAATCCGGTGGGATTATTGGGCGAATTGATAATAATCGCTTTAGTTTCAGGTGTGATAGCTGTTTCCAAAGCCTTAAGATCGGGCGTGAAATCATCGTTAGTTGGGATTACTTTACACACGCCGGAATAATTTTCTAAATATGGGACATATTCAGGGTAAAACGGAGAGAAAACGATAAGTTCTTCGCCGGGATTAAAAATTCCTTTGAAAATAATATTTAAAGCGCCGCTGGAGCCGCAGGTCATGATAACGTTATCCGAACTGAAATTAAGTCCTGTCTCTAGTTTTAACCGTTCTGCCACCATACTTCGGTTAGCCATAAACCCGGCGTTTTCCATATAGCGGTGCTTGCCGGGCTGTGGTAGTTCTACGAAGTTCTTTAATACCTCAACGAATTCCGGGGGAGGGGCCATGAGAGTGTTACTGACGGAAAGATCGAAGACCTGTTCTTTACCGTAGTTGTTCTGTAAGATTTGGCTTTCTTCAGCCGATTTGGTGGCATAATTTGACCTGGTAATTCCTCTTTTAATATTCTCGGCAATCGGCATCCGGTTATACCTTCCAATCAATTATTGTTCATTACGCAGCTTCGCTTCAAAGCCCCCTTTATTATAGCACAAGATGAGATCAGGCTGACAAATTCAATTAATTAATAGAGAAGCCGGTTTATTAAAGTTTAGCCTTTAGAAATCATGCGTGGATTGGAAGAAAAACGCCAGAAGGTTACCTCTGATGAAATAGAGTTTACTCGCAAGCTGCTGTTTGAACAGCACTCTGCTGAAAAGACGTCTTACAAACAGAAATCTTTTGAGTAACTCAATGCTTTGGATTCTTAACCTTTTCACCTCGTTCGATAACTCACGAAGAGATAAAACAGCCTCGTAAAGACTAAGTTTACGAGGCTGCCATTTTACCTGACTAAATCAATTACTCAGCTATAGTCCGGGTATCTCTATCCGGCATGGCGAAGATAAAGGGAATTGTAAGCAAAGCTATTACACCGGTGGATATAAAAACCACCTTAAAACCCAGTGATATATTGCCTATAAACTGCAGTATCATGGTGGTGATGGAGATACTAATAGCTCCTCCGCTGTTTCGGAACATTCCCCTGACCCCAGAAATAGTAGAAGCCCGCTGAGGCATCAGGTCAAGACAGGCATTACTTGAAGCTGGACTGGCAATTCCCATCCCAAGTCCTATCATGAGGGTGATGACGGAGAGCATTACTACCGAGGTGATTTCTGTGCCTAATATGTTCATCTTTGAAAACTCAAATCCATATAATAGAATTCCACCGGACCCGATAATTGAACCCAGCAGCATTGGCTTGCGGTAACCCCATTTCACCAGGAAATAACTGCTGGTCATTGACGCCACAATGAAGCCGATTGATCTGACCATTAATACAAAAGCGCTCTGAACAGTGGTCATGCCGTACACCGCAACTGCGTAGAGAGGGACAAAAGAAGTAAATCCTAAGAGACAGGCGCCGTACATGAAATTATAGATATTAGCTGCCGCGAAAGGTTTCAAGCGCAGTAGATCCAGGTCTATTATGGGGTCTCGGGTTTTCAGTTCATGCCGGATAAACAGGACCAGGAAAACGCTGCTGGCTACAAAAATGAGACTGGTGATTAACCAGCTCGAGCCCGTTTCGCTATGAGCAGCCTGAGATAGCCAGACCATTAAGGTAAAAAGAAACGAGCTGAACAACCCTGCCCCTGCATAATCTATCTGGACTTTGACTCTCTTATTGGATTTTAAAATGAAGAATAGGGGAATAACCGCCAGAGTAACCAGGGGCACATTAAACCAGAATACAGATTGCCAGCCGAAGGTGGTAATCAACCAGCTGCCAATATTGGGGCCAACGATCCCCCCCAGGCTGTTGATGCTCATATTTATCCCGATAACTTGCTGGCGGTGACGGGGAAACATTTCGACGATGATACCAATAGAAGTAGGCACGAAGCCACCTCCACCAATACTCTGGATAAAACGAGCTGCTATCAATAGTTGAATGTTAGGCGCCAGAGCCGCTAATAGTGATCCTGTTACAAAGAGGCCTGAACAAATCAGAAAAGTGTTCTTACGTCCCAGCACGTCGCTTACTTTTCCCATTAAAACCATGGAACAAGCAGCTATTAACTGATAGATGCTTAATACCCAACCCGCTAAAACCAGTGAAGTATCATAGTAGGCTGTGATATTGGGGAAAGCTACCGAGACTGCTGTGCTGCTTATCCAGGAAAGCAGCAACACCAGCTGGATACCAGCAAAGACTAAAATCGCTTGCATACCTTGTGATTATAACCTTCTAAGTGAATTTCTGTAAAAACGCGATAATGTATGATCCAGGGCTATTTTATGCTAATGCCCAATGACCCATCTCCGAGTATATATCTGTAAGCGATTCCATTGCAGGCTTGCATGACTGTTATTGTCTAGAAGGGGGATTTGGCTCCCCGACCAGGGCTCGAACCTGGAACCTAGCGGTTAACAGCCGCGCGCTCTACCATTGAGCTATCGGGGAATGCCGACGTGGAGCACAGGTGAGTGAAGCTTTTGCCCACAAGGGATATTATCACTTTTTGATGCTGAAAAGTCAAGCTTAGGGTTGTATTATGCAGGGTTTAAACAGGCCATGCAGCGAAATGCTTAAATTTCGAATCTGTTCCTAAAAATGTTATAATTAGTTATACTTTGAATTATGACAATATATTTCCCGCTTCAAACACTTAATAGCTCACAAATCAAATTAATAGGAATAATAAACGATGTTTCGTTCTAATCGTATTTCTGGTTTGAATCCGGTTCTTGTTTTGATAGGTGTGACAGTCGTTATTTATCTGGCTCAGATGTTCGATCAGAGTGGGAATATTGAAAGACAATTTGCTCTGTCCACATCCGATTGGATTAATAAACCCTGGACACTCCTGACCTATATGTTTCTGCATGCCAGTCTTTCACATGTACTTTTTAACATGATCACTCTCTATTTTTTCGCCAATTTTGTGATCGCCCTGGTGGGAGAAACCACTTTCCTGCTGACTTATTTCGCGGGGGGAGTGGTAGGCGGACTCATGTATATTCTCTTTTCATACATCCCCGTACCTTTTATCCAGACTTCTCCCATGGCCTCCGTAGTAGGAGCCTCTGGAGCAATATTCGCTCTGGGTGGGATACTGATGCTTATGCGCCCCAATGCCAGGGTCTTGATGTTTTTTGTGATTCCTTTGCCGCTATGGATAGCCATTTTGCTTGGGTTTTTAATTATCACTCCCGGTATAGCCTGGCAAGCCCACCTGGGTGGGTTGGTCTACGGAGCTTTGGTTGGCTGGTATTACCGTCGCCGGGAAATAAGAAGATTTTAAGACTGGTTTTTATTATACAAGGAGGGATTGCATGGGGTCTTTGAAACAAACTGATCCAGAGGTCAGTAGAATTCTGGAAAATGAAGTCAAACGCCAGAAAGAAACTATCAATCTAATTGCCTCTGAAAATTATACCAGCCGGGCGATTTTGGAAGCCCAGGGCTCTGTTTTTACTAACAAATACGCTGAAGGATATCCCGGAGCACGCTATTACGGTGGTTGCGCCAATGTGGATGCGTTGGAAAGTTTAGCAATTGAGCGGGCCATGCAGCTTTTCAAAGCGGAATATGCCAATGTCCAGCCTCATAGCGGGGCTCAGGCTAATATGGCAGTCTATTTTGCCCTACTGAACCCTGGTGATACAGTCATGGGCATGAGTTTGGCCCATGGTGGGCATCTTACTCACGGGGCCCCTGCCAACTTTTCGGGCAAAATATATAATTTCGTGGGTTACGGTGTCGATAAAGAAACCGAACGCATTGATTATGATGAAGTGCAAAGATTGGCGATTGAGCATAAACCTAAGCTTATTGTGGCTGGAGCTAGTTCTTATCCTCGCATTATTGATTTTGAGCGCTTTAAGAAGATTGCTGATATGGTGGGTGCTAAATTCCTGACGGATATCGCTCATATCGCCGGCTTGGTTGCCGCTGGCGTTCACCCGTCACCGGTGCCGTATGCTGATCTGGTTACCGGAACCACCCATAAGACCCTGCGCGGGCCGCGAGCCGGTTTTGTCGTCGGCAAGAAAGAATATGCCCATAAAATAGATTCAGCCACTTTTCCACGCATGCAAGGCGGGCCTTTAATGCATGTGGTAGCCGCTAAAGCGGTCTGTTTCCTTGAGGCTTTACAGCCGGATTTTGTCAAATACCAGCAGTCCATTCTGGATAATGCTATGGTCCTGGCGGTCGAACTAGAAAAAGCTGGCTTACGCCTGGTTTCCGGTGGAACGGATAATCATATGCTGCTTGTGGATTTAACGCCCATCGGCGTATCTGGATTGGATGCGCAACAGGTCTTGGAATCCGTGGGCATCATCGCCAACCGCAATGCGATTCCTTTTGATCCTCTACCGGTCAGAGTTGCCAGCGGTATGCGCTTTGGCACGCCAGCCGTGACTTCCCGCGGTATGGGCCAGACGGAGATGAAAGTCTTATCCGGTTGGGTTGTGAAAGTGCTTACCCATATTGGTGATATCAATATTCAGAAACAGGTAAACGATGAAGTGAAACATCTTTGCGGGAAGTTCCCTATACCCGGAATTGACTATTAGTCATTAATACTCAGATATTCGTAAAAAAACTCCTTCCCTGCAGATTACGCAAGGAAGGAGTTTTTGATTATAGTTTCCTCTTTTTATCTTTCATGAATAGCCGTTCTTTTTTAGCCACAAAAGACCTTTCTGAGTATCACTGGCGACTCTGGCTTTTTCACAGGTCTTGAGCCGGTGTTGGAAGCACCAGTACGTGAATTGCTTGACCTCAGTCAGGTTGCTGTTAGACAGCAAATGATAATGTTTTTCTTTGCGGAATTGCTTTAAAAGTGTGGAGTAAGGCTCATCATACACTCTGGAAAAAACCTCTTCCTCTTCAGCTGTATTGTTAGTCCAAAAGTTTGAGCGCCTTTCTTTACGCACCTCTTCACGAATAGCCTGAATCAGGGCTTCTTCGACTGTAATACCATAAAAGAAATTCAGGTACTTATGATATTTAGCCTCTCCCATCAGGTTTTTATATTGGTCGGGGCTTAATGGCAGGGGCGGTTTGCCGTGAAATAGCAGGTCATTTTTTTGCTGGTCGGGGATAAAACCTTCCGCTGTGTCACAGAGTCGTTCTGCCAGCAGCAGCCAGTCAAAAGCTTCTCCTTCAATCAGGTATTGAAATTCGCGTCCATCAATTACCTCGCTTTCGTCCGTCCATAGGCCAATGGTTTCCAGCAGGGCCAGATACCAGTGTTTTCCGCCCGCCAATGCAGCCTGAAAATGGCGGATCGCCATTTCAGTGTTACTGACAGGAGGAAGCCCTTGATCGTTTAAGTTATGAGTAGACTCATCCATCTTATCTTATTTTAACATGCCCTGATCAAGAATCAACTGCAAAATCATCATTTGTTAAGTGAAAATCAATTTGGAATGTTGATAGTCACCTAGGATTTTAATGAGGCTTTAAATTTAGCTAAAGGCAGTGTATTTAAAATATCCCTGGCTTCGCACCAGCCGCGCCTTGCGATTCCTATCCCATACCGCATGAAGTTGAATTGTTCGGGATGGTGGGAGTCTGTGTTAATAACCAGTTTGATTCCTAATTGCCGTGCCTGATAGATATGTGTATCCTTTAAATCCAGTCGGCTAGGCGTCGCATTGATCTCAAGCACGGTTTGATGATCCAGTGCTGCTTTAAAGACTGCTTCAATATCTATTTCTACGGCTTCCCTTTCCCCTAGCAGACGGCCGGTGGGATGCCCCAGGATATCTACATGGGGATTGCTGACGGCTGAGATGACGCGCTTGGTCATCTGGTCGATACCCTGATTCATACCTGAATGAATGGAAGCGATTACTATGTCAAGCTTAGCCAGCACCTCATCCGGAACATCCAGTGCCCCGTTAGCTCTGATATCAACCTCCATTCCGCTGAATATATGGATATCAGAATATTTCCGGTTTAATTCAGAGATCAGCTGAAGCTGTTGCTGGATGCGGTCAATGCTGAGACCGTGGGCGATCCCTAATCCGGGTGAATGGTCGGTCACCGCCACATATTCATACCCTTGCTCGAGGGCCCCGGCGATCATTTCTTCCAGAGGTGCTGCACCATCACTCCAATCACTGTGAAGATGCAGATCGCCTTTGATGTCGGAAAGTTCGATCAGATGCGGTAGTTTGCTTTGTTCAGCCAGTTCTATCTCATGCAGGCCTTCGCGGATTTCGGGTGGGATATATTCCAGCCCCTGCCGCTTGTAAAAAGCTTCTTCTGAGATGTATGTTTCCAGTTGGCCTGTAACAATATCTGTAATGCCGTATTCTGAAAGGCTCAAACCCAGTCGCGCAGCCCGCGTGCGTAATTCAATATTATGCTGCTTGCTGCCGGTGAAATACTGCAGTGCAGATCCAAAAGCGTCATTACTTAATAAACGCAGATCTACCTGTAGCCCGTTGTTGATTATGACACTTGCCTTGGTGGGACCTTTTTCCTGAAGCTCGTTGATTGAGGGTAGTTGAATAAAAGCCTCAATAGCCTCCTCCGGATTATCGGCCGTCCCGATCAGGTCTATGTCCCCGATAGTATCTCTAAAGCGGCGCAGGCTGCCGGCCGGACTAAGATGCCGTATCCCTGCGATTGCGTGCATCTCTTCCATCAATATTTCTGCAGCGGTTAAAGCTGTGCTCACCGGTACACGTTGTTCGCCCTTCTTTTTGCGGTAAGCCTTGATCTGACGAAGGATATTTTGAGCGGTTTTTTCGCCCATACGCGGTAATTCTGCCACCTGTCCATTTTCAATAGCCTTTTCCAGACTGTCGATGTCGGCAATACCCAGTTCTTTGGTTAAGAGCAGAGCGGTGCGTGGGCCGATGCCCGGCACTTCCATTAGTATGTTTATCCCTGGAGGAAATTCGGCTTTAAGTTTTTCGTAATAATCGAGGTGTCCCGTGCTCACCAATTCAGTCAGCTTTTGCGCAATGGCGTCACCCACTCCTGGAATTTCTTTCAAACGTTCCTCTGACACCAGTTTGTCTACTTCTTCAGACAGAAATTCGATAGAGCGGGCGGCTTTTTGGTAAGCCCTGGATTTAAAGATGCTTTCACCTTTAAGTTCAAGTAACACCGCGATGTTATCGAGAATTTCGATTATTTCAGTGTTCTTCATAGCTAAAATACAAAATGCGATATGCTGTTCTTGCCTTTATCATATCGCATTTTGGGATGTCGCTGGTATTTAATCTATTTTGATCTTAATTAGATTATTCCCATTTCACTGGTTATTTAACTTGATTGACCGCAGCAATGCTTAAATTTTTTGCCGCTGCCGCAGGGACAGGTATCATTGCGGCCCACTTTTTCTCCACCTACTCGGGGCACATTTTTTGGAGCTTGATTGGAAGTGCCGGCAGCCCGTGATATAGGCGTGGAGATTTTTTTATCTTCCTCACGTTTGATATTCACGTGGAAAATCATGCGCGATACTTCCTGGCGGATGGTATCCAGTAATAACTGAAAGTTTTGGTAACCCTGATTTTTGTAGGCATCTACAGCTTTGACTTGCCGCAGAGTTTGCCAGTTAGATTCTTGCCTGGCATTTTCCATTGCAGTCAGGTGTTCAACCCAGAGTTCGTCTATAATTTTTAACATAACCAGACGCTCCAGCAAACGCATGTCCTGAGCTCCGGTCGCTTGTTCCTTTTCTTCATAAGCCGTGTACGCGGCCTCAACCAGTTGATCTTCAATTGTCTCGGGATTTAATTCAACCAGCTTGGCTGCAGACAGGTCTTTAGGTATGGGAAAGATGCCGTTAACAGCTGTTACTAGAGAGTCAATATTCCATTCATCATTAGGACGGTTGCCCAGATGCTCAGTGGCTATTTTTCCGATCTCACGGCTGATCATATCCAGGATATTGGCCTTGAGGTCCGCTCCGCTTAAAACCTTCCTCCTCTCAGAATAGATTAATTCACGGTGCTTATTGACCACATCATCAAAATCCACCAGGTGCTTGCGGATGTCGAAATGATAGCCTTCTACTTTAATCTGGGAGTTTTCGATAGTCTTGCTGACCATGGAATTTTCAATAGGAATGCTCGGGTCAAGACCTACCCATTTCATAATACCTTGAATGCGTTCGCCACCGAAACGGCGCATGATATCATCATCCAGCGCTACATAGAAACGGCTGCTGCCCGGGTCGCCCTGGCGTCCGCTTCTGCCCCTCAGCTGGTTATCGATACGCCGAGCTTCATGACGTTCGGTGCCGATGACGTGCAGCCCGCCCCGCGCCAGTACGCGATCATGACGTTCTTCCCAATCTTTATGGGCTTTTTTATATTCATTAGGTTCGCTAAAATCCTCAGCTTTGGGTTCACGACCACCCAGTAAAATATCCACACCGCGTCCGGCCATATTGGTGGCTACAGTGACCATCCCGGGTTTACCTGCGTCGGCGATGACCTGGGCCTCTTTTTCATGATTCTTGGCATTTAATATATTGAAACTGACGCCTTTTCTTTTTAGCAACTCTCCCAGCATTTCGGATTTTTCAATCGACACTGTGCCCACCAGCACCGGTTGACCTGTTTGATTAACTTCATGAATCTCTTCTACAACAGCGTTATATTTGGCTTTCTCATCACGGTAAATACGATCGCCGTTATCCTCCCTCAGATTGGGTTTATTGGTCGGTATAACAACTACATCCAGTTTGTAAATCTTGTGGAACTCCTCCGCTTCGGTCAAAGCCGTACCTGTCATGCCCGCCAGTTTATCATACATGCGGAAGTAGTTTTGAATGGTAACGGTGGCGTAGGTTAAACTCTCTCTCTGCACCTTGACGCCTTCTTTGGCCTCAATGGTTTGATGCAGTCCTTCTGAATAGCGCCTACCCAGCATCAGACGTCCGGTAAACTCGTCTACAATTATGACTTCATTCTGATCGTTGACCACGTAATCGCGGTCTTTTTTGTAGAGTGCATGGGCTTGCATGGACTTGCGAAAAATAGAAAGAATATCGTGTTGTTTTTTGGCTTCATCGAAGCTGTGAGCTTTTTGGTCGGTTTCTTCCTCGCCCCCAAAGAGCTCCTCGATACTCATGTTGAAAGCCTGGGCCAGTTTTCTTTGTCCCCTATCAGTTTCTTTAACGGTATGGTCTTTTTCATAGGCAAAATAATCAAATTCAGTTCCCGACTCGTCTTGTTCTTCGGCTTCTTTTTCCGCGGTAGTTACCGGCTCGTGAGGTAGTAATTTTACTTTCATGCGGCTGACCACATTATTCACCGCTTGATAGATGTTCCCGGCTTCCTCGGCCATTCCGCTGATAATCAAAGGCGTTCTGGCTTCATCCACCAGCAGGTTATCCACCTCATCCACGACCCCGAAATTCAGAGGGCGCTGTACGCATTGTTTGAGGTCTATCACCATATTGTCCCTGAGATAATCGAAACCGAATTCAGAACTGGTACCGTAAGTAATATCGGACTGGTAGGCTTGTTGGCGAGAAATAGATTTAAAATGCTTCCAGGTTTTATCTCCAGAATCATACGCAGGATCGAACAAGTAAGCCGGGGTATGCTCGGTGGGTGTTTGTTGAGGATAAATGGAGGCCACGCTCATTCCCAGGGCATTAAATACCGGGCCCATCCAGTAAGGGTCACGCCTTGCAAGGTAGTCATTGACTGTGATCAGGTGAGCCCCGCGTCCGGTCAAGGCATTCAGATAGAGTGGACAGGTGGCCACCAGAGTTTTTCCTTCACCGGTCTTCATTTCAGCGATCTTGCCCTGGTGCAGGATAATGCCGCCGATTAATTGCACGTCAAAATGCCGCTGATGGATAGTGCGTTTGGCTGCTTCTCTGACCGCCGCGAAGGCCTCCGGCAGGATTTCATTAAGAGCTTGCTTTTCTGCAGCTTTGAGCTCTTTTTCTTTAATTTCTAATTCTTTTTCCAGGTCTTTGCATTCCTGGGATAGGGTTTCCTCTTGAATATCGTTTATAGCCGCTGTTTTACACTGCATTTTTTCATTTAATTCGAGGTGGGCTTTTTGGACTTCTTCACGGATAACCGCGCAATTTTTATTGATACGGCCTTTAAATTCTTCGGTCTTGGCCTTCAATTCTGCGTCGCTCAGTCGTTCGAAATCTGGCTCTATTTGATTGATTTTGGTTATTATTAATTTTACGCGGTCGACTTCTCTTTCATTAGAATCCGTCATGCCGCCGAATAATCTTTTAAACATCCTCATCACCTTCTAAAAGTTGTCTGGCTTGTTCGGCCAACGAATGTGGAACCATCACGCGGTATTCGCCTAATCCGTCGATTACAAAGACATGCACCGAAGGGGCAGCGGAAGAAACTAACATCGCCGGAATGTCATAGCTCACCAGTTTAGCTTTAATGATTTGGGCTTCAGCTTCACCATGAGCTAGATAGACTTCCTCGGGCGTTACTTCAGGGCGGCTCATTTATTCCTCTATTCGAACATAGCGCCGATCGACATACCTGTATGGATGCGGTGAATCGCTTCTCCCAGCAAAGGCGCCATGGACAGTACTTTAATCTTATCCAGTCTCTTGTTGGGGCCAAGAGGAATGGTGTCTGTTATCACGATTTCTTTAACTGCGCTGCTTTCGATTCTTTTTATAGCGGGACCGGAGAGCACAGCATGAGTGCAGCATGAATACACACCCTGCACACCGCGCTCGATCAAAGTATTTACCACATTGATCAACGAACCTGCGGTATCAATTTCGTCATCCAAAATAAGAGCCATCTTGCCTGCCACTTCACCTATTACATTGAGTGTTTCAGTACGGTCGGCGTTGCCTAGACGTCTTTTTTCCATGATGGCCAGGGGTACATTCATTTTTTCAGCTAAATCTCTGGCTCTCTTGGAGATACCGATATCCGAGGCGACCACAATCAGGTTGCCGTTAAGTTTCTTTTCAACAAAATAATTGGCTAGAACATTTAAGGCAGTCAACTCATCTACAGGGATATTAAAAAAGCCCTGGATTTGTGGGGCATGCAGGTCAATAGTCAAGAGCCGGTTGGCGCCGGCGACAGTTAATAGATCAGCCATCAAACGGGCGGTAATGGGCACCCTTGGTTGATCCTTTTTATCGGTGCGGCCATAACCGTAATAGGGTATTACCGCCGTAATACGGCCAGCTGATGCTCTTTTAAAGGCGTCGATCATGATAAGCAGTTCGACCAGATTATTGTTGACCGGCGCACAAATTGACTGAACTACGAATATATCTCTTTCACGCACGTTTTCAAGTATACGCACGAAGGTGTTTTCATTGGAGAATTGAAATACCTCGCATTTACCTAGCGGGATTTCAAGATAGTCGACAATGGCCTGAGCCAGAGCAGGATTGGCATTCCCGCTAAATACTTTTAATTCTTCCATTCGGAATCTCCCTCTTTAATAATCTAATCACCACGTGCCAATACACCAGTCTATTATAGCACTAACGGTTAGCTTACTCACCCTGACTATCTCGCAGATAGAAGCCTGAATATTGTAATTAGCTAACCGAATCAAAACGGGCTAACTGCTGCTGCAAACGCTCCATTTTATCCTTGCCAGCTGTCAATCTGTCCCGTTCTTTTTGGATTACTGCCGGGGGTGCCTTGCCTGTAAATGCGACATCGCTCAGGCGCACTTCCAGACGCTCGACGTTGGTTTTTACCTCTGCCAGGTCCTTTTGCAGGCGGGCTTTTTCGGCTTCCATATCTACCATGCTGGCGAGTGGGATCACCACTTCGCAGTCTTTAAGCACCAGTACCAAATCATTATCGTTAGATTGGCCTTGATGGTGGGTGTTGTTTACTTCCAGCGGTTTGGCTTGAGCCAGGGATTGTATGGTCTGATAGTATCCTTTTAAACTCTCCGCCATTTCGCCAGCATAGATATGAGCTTCAATCCACTTGTTGCTTTCCACTTTATGCTCGGCTCTACTATTGCGGATGGCATGGACTATCTCGATAACAGTCTCAATGATGTGCTCAGCTTCTTGATCCAGGGTTTCTTCATCGCCTGATGGATAAGCTGCTATCATAATAGATTCAGGCTGACCACTGTTGGTTGGTATTTTTTGCTTTATAATCTGCCAGAGTTCCTCGGTGATAAAGGGCATGAAGGGATGGAGCAGTCGCAGCGAGGTTTCCAGCGTATGCACAAGCACCGGCAAGGGAGAAACCGCCTTATCATCTCTTAGACGGATCTTGGCGATTTCGATGTACCAATCGCAGAATTCACTCCACAGGAAATCGTAAATCTGGCGCTGAGCTTCCCCGAATTGGAAATCCTGCATTAAGGCGATTGAACTGATGATGACCCTGTTTAATCGGCTTAAAATCCAGCGATCCTCAATCGGCAAGCCACTTTTAACCAGGGTTAAGTCTTTCTGATTACCTTCCAGGTTCTTGATCATGAAACGTGAGGCATTCCAGAGTTTATTGGCAAAGTTACGGCTGGATTCCAAGCGTGAAGCTGCCATTTTCATATCATTGCCGGGGGATGTTCCGGTTGATAGAGCAAAACGCAGAGCATCTGTCCCGTACTCTTTTATAGCGTCCAGTGGATTGAGCACGTTGCCCTTAACTTTGCTCATTTTTTCGCCTTTTTCGTCTCTTACCAGACCGTGAAGGTAAACGGTATGAAAAGGTATTTCACCGGTATTCTCAATGCCCATCATAATCATGCGGGCAACCCAGTGAAAAATGATATCATACCCTGTTTCCATCACGGAGGTGGGATAGAAATATTTAAAATCCTCGGTCTGATTGGGCCAGCCTAGAGTACAGTGCGGCCACAGACCTGAGCTGAACCATGTGTCCAGAACGTCTTTGTCCTGTTCAAGATTTTTAGACCCGCAGGTGCAAGTGGAAGGGTCTTCGATGCTAACGATTGTTTCTCCGCAGTCGCTGCAATACCAGACAGGAATACGATGTCCCCACCATAACTGGCGGCTGATGCACCAGTCACGGATATTTTCCATCCAGTTCAGATAGACCTTTTCAAAACGCTCGGGGATGATCTTGATACGTCCGTCTTTAACCGCTTCAATCGCCGGTTTGGCCAGTTGGGGCATATTCACAAACCATTGTTTACTGGCCAGAGGCTCGATAATGGTCTGGCAGCGCTGGCAATGACCGACAGCGTGAGAATAATCCTCAATCTTATCCAATAAACCCAGATTTTGCAGTTCTTCAACTATTTTTTTACGGGCTTCAAATCTATCCAGTCCCTTGTAAGGCCCGGCGTTGTCATTTAAACTGGCATCATTATTCAAGATATTAATAGCGGCTAATTTATGGCGCAGTCCGATCTCGAAATCCACAGGGTCATGAGATGGAGTGACCTTTACTGCACCGGTTCCGAAGGCGAGGTCGATGGCTTCATCTGCCACGATCGGAATAACGCGGTTTATCAGGGGCAATATTATTTTTTTCCCTACCCAGCCGGCAAACCTGGCGTCTTTAGGATTAACCGCTACCGCGGTATCTCCCAGCATAGTTTCGGGGCGGGTGGTGGCTACTGTAATATAGTCTTTACCGTTTTCCAGCGGATAGCGGATATACCAGAGGTGACCGGATTCATCTTTATGCTCGACTTCCAGGTCGGAGAGCACGGTTGCGCAGCGCGGACACCAGTTGGTAATCCTTTCCCCTCGGTAAATTAGGCCTTTTTTATATAGATTGAAAAAAGTGGTTCTGACAGCGAGACTCGGTCCCGGATCAAGGGTATAGGCTTCCCGGCTCCAATCACAGGAAACACCCAGCTTTTTGTGCTGATTTGTTATTGAAGCGCGGGCTTTAGCCGCCCATTCTTTCATCCGTATGTCGAATTTATCCCGGCCGAGTTGATATCTGGTTGTTTTTTCTTTAGCCAGCATTCTTTCCACTACCACCTGGGCTGCGATACCTGAATGGTCTACTCCCGGGATCCAGAGAGAGGGATCGCCCATCATGCGGTGCCAGCGGATCATAATGTCTTCCAGTGTGGCAGTTAAAGCATGGCCTACATGCAGTTCTCCTGTGACGTTGGGGGGAGGCATAATGATGGTAAAAGGTTTTTTTGAGGGATCGATTTTGGGTTTAAAATAGCCCTTCTCCATCCAGAATTGATACCATTTGTCTTCGACATTGGTAGGATCGTATGCTTTGGCCATTTCATTCTGTGTTGAATCTATCTCTGACATTTTATTTCCTTTTCACTTAAATACCCAATCTTATACTATCTTAAAATAAATATCCGATAATTGCATTCCCCAAAAAGAAGGGGGCCTTAGCCCCCCTAATAAACTTCATTAAACCTGGAAAGGGGACATATCAGGCTTTTGGCTGATCAACCAGCAGTCTAACGACTCTGTCTAGTATACGATCGGCTACTGCTCGCTTG
This sequence comes from Dehalococcoidia bacterium, assembly GCA_025361145.1. GTDB lineage: Bacteria > Chloroflexota > Dehalococcoidia > Dehalococcoidales > UBA3254 > UBA3254. Next base: position 158,775 of record JANYAV010000012.1, read on the forward strand.
CTCATCACCGCCAGATTCTCCGGCATACCATCTTTGCCTATTAAGACTACCTTATTGGTATCGGCGCCAAATCCACTATGCTCTTCAGTAATATCATTAGCCACGACCAAATCCAGTTTCTTGTTTTTTACCTTTTTCCTGGCATTGGCAATTAAATCCTGGCTTTCAGCCGCGAAACCTATTTTTAAAAAGGTGCCTTTAACTTCCGCCAGTATATCCGGAGTATGTACCAGCTTCAAGGTCAGATCGCCTCTTTCTTTCTTGATCTTGTTTACAGACGTCTCAGCTACTTGATAGTCCGCAACGGCTGCGGCCATAATTAGCGCGTGTGTGTCGATTACCGCTTTCGCAACTTCTTTCTGCATCTGAACCGCTGTTTCTACTTCCGAGATGCGTATTCCCACCGGTCTATTGAGAGCGGTAGGGGTTGTAATTAACGTGACTTCAGCACCCCTGTCACGTGCGGCTTCGGCCAGAGCGTAGCCCATTTTTCCGGAAGATCTATTGCTGATGACTCTCACAGGGTCGATCGGCTCATGCGTCCCACCGGCGGTAACTACGATGCGTTTTCCTGCTAGATCGCCTTTTTGGCCCAGGACCATTTTAATATGGCTGATAATAACCTCAGTCTCCGGTAAACGACCCTGGCCGAGGCCGCCGGAGGCTAAACGTCCTACTGCTGGTTCGATGATATAGTAACCTCTATTCACCAGTTTGGCGCTATTCTCCCGGGTGACTGGATTTTCCCACATAGCAGTATGCATGGCTGGTGCGAAAATCACTGGTGCGTGTGTAGCTAGCACTGTGGTTGTCAGCATATCGTCAGCCAACCCTCCCGTGATCTTGGCCATCACATTGGCAGTGGCTGGAACAATAACAATTACATCAGCTATTTCAGATAATGCAATATGGTTAATACGGTGTTCAGCATCTGTATCGAACATATCTATGATCACTGAATTTGATGTGAGGGCTTCAAAAGTAAGGGGAGTTACGAATTCCAGCGCGTTTTTGGTCATAATGACCCTGACCACAGCTCCGGCCTGCGTGAGCTTACTGGCCAGGTCAGCCGCCTTATAAACGGCAATACCACCGGTGACCCCCAGAACTATTGTTTTTCCCGTCAACATAAGCGCTTCCTTATACGGACTTATTCAGATCATACACCATCCGCAAACCCTGAAATATCAGGTTGGGATTGACTACATCAATCACGTCTGTTTCTTTAGAAAATATATCTGTAAAGCCGCCTGTCAGAATAACGCGGGCTTTTTCCGGCAATTCTCTCTGAATGCGGGCAATCATGCCTTCAATTAAGCCTACATAGCCGTAAACAATTCCTGACTGCATCGCGGTAGTTGTATTGGTGCCGATGGCTTTGCTGGGGCGTACCAATTTGACGCGAGGCAGCATGGCTGTGCGGGCGAAGAGAGCTTCAGCGCCGGTTTGTAGACCCGGAGAAATTGCTCCGCCGGTATACTCACCGCTTTTGGATACGGTATCAAAGGTTGTGGCTGTTCCCATATCCACAATAATCAATGGCCCACCGTATAGGTGATAGGCGGCCGCGCTGTGCACAATACGGTCAGGTCCTACTTCCCTCGGATTATCCATACGGATTTTCATACCGGTCTTGGTTCCGGCTCCAACAATTAGAATTTTGGTGTTGAAATGGCGGGTGAAAAGGTCTTCCAGAGTACCTATCATGGGCGGTACAACCGAACACAAGCATACATCTGTAATATCTGATGTGCGTAATCCAGCTTCCCCCAAAAGAGGGAATAATAAAGCTGCATATTCATCTGGCATACGGCTCATGCTGGTTGCCATACGCCAAGTCACACGCAGTTCGTTGTTATCGAACACGCCCAGTCCCATTCCGGTATTACCTACATCTATCGTCAGAAGCATAAATCACCCCATAGATATTGTAAGTTAAACCTCTTTCAGTTGTCTAATCGCCACAGGCAATACCAATAGAAGATCTGAAGCTATCATACCAGCGTCGCCGATTTCCGCTTTTACCAGTTCACCCGCTAAACCATGTATATACACACCGCAGCTAGTCGCCTCAAAACAGGACAATCCCTGGGCTTTAAAACCGGCTATGGCTCCAGCCAGTACATCGCCGGTACCTGCTGACGCTAGTCCAGCGTTAGCGAAAGGACTAATGCTCACCCGCCCGTCCGGAGCGGCGATAACGGTGTACGCGCCTTTAAGTACAATGGTTTTATTCCACCTGGCGGCGGCTTCTTTAGCTATTTCTAGACGCTTGGATTGGACCTCATCGATGGATTTACCAGTCAACCTGGCCATTTCACCGGCATGCGGTGTTAGAATAGCATCTTCAGTGAAGAGTTTCCACCATTCTGGTTTTCGCGCCAGAGCGTTGAGTCCGTCCGCATCTACCACTACAGCAGGGTGTTGGCTCGGGCGGTCGAATAGGATTTTATATACTAGATCGACTACCGGCGGGTTCTGTCCGAGTCCACAGCCTATCAGCAGCACGTCATATAGAGGTAGTTGCTGTTGCAGAATATTGGCTGCTTCAGCAGAGGGCAGACCTAGGGCGATCTCTGGCAGAGGCAGGAAGGTTGCTTCGGTCAGTTTAGAGGCCAGAATAGGTAGCAGGCTGTGAGCAATTGCCAGGGTTGCCAGTCCGGCTCCCACCCTGATCACCCCGCTGCAAGATAAATAAGCGGCGCCTAGATAATTAATAGATCCGGTAACCGCCAAAACTTTGCCCCAGGTGCCTTTGTTAGAATAAGGCTGCCGCACCGGTAGCATCGCGGACACACTTGAATCAGTCAATAATTCAGTTGTTATGTGGTCTGTCAGTTTAGGCAGGATTCCAATGTCAACAATCCGGATCAAACCTGCCCTTTCTGAACCAGGATGATTATATAGGCCAGTCTTAGGGAAACCTAAGGTGATGGTACTGTCAACGCTTGGGGTGGCCGGATCGACGGAGCCTGTATCTGGGTTTAAACCTGAGGGTAAATCAAGAGCAAATAATCGAAGGGAGCGTCTTTGTAGTCTGGCGGTATGGGTGGCTTTAAGTAGATGGGCTAAAGCCCCTTCGATTGGGCGGGTTTTACCTGTCCCTAAGATGGCGTCCACGACGGCAGTAGCTTCGGAAAGCCACTCCTCGAACTTGCTCAGTTTAACATCGTTATCTAACTCACAAATATGAATACTGCGCTTTTTAACCTGCTCCAGATTAGCGTCATTAGATGGACGTTTATTGCATAAATAAGTCTTGACTTTGCTTATTCCCCAATCGTAAAGGTAACGAGCAACTACCAGTCCGTCGCCTCCGTTATTACCCGGCCCTATCAGGATCAGGACATTGTGTTTTCTGAGGTCGCCTAACTGCCTTTGGATTTCCTCAGCCACGGCTTTCCCTGCGTTCTCCATCAGGACATCCGTCGTAATGCCTGATTTCGCTGAATCATGTTCTGCCTGCTGCATCTGAGAAATAGTAACAATCTTCATTTCTCTTTCTTCGGTAACGGTGTCATCTACGCCTTTTACCCTTGTCAAAAGAAGACGCCTTACGAAACCCCGTCTCCTTTTCTCAAAATTAGAAACTCGAAACTGGGAACTCGCAGCTCATTTCAGTTTGAAGTTTAGCAGTTGCGGAGATAGTGGTCAATACACTGATTGCCTGAATTATTCTCGGTAAAGGAGTCGTATTTCTAAATCCTAAATTTTTATCGTAGCTTGAAATTTGAAACTTGCAGCTAGAAGCTAGAAGCGCATTATACCACCTTCCCCGGGTTCAGGATATTATGGGGATCGAAGGCCTTTTTAACTCTCTGCATTAAAGCCAGTTTCTCTGCAGAAAATAATAGAGACAGATATTTTTTCTTATCCGCGCCTATGCCGTGTTCCCCGGAAATAGTACCGCCCATGGTTGCTCCAACCTGATATATTTCCGTGAGTAATTCCGTCATCACCTCTTCTGAAGGCACACCGGGGCCTAACGGATGAAGATGGACGTTACCGTCCCCGGCATGGCCGTAAGTGATTATGGGGATACTGTATCTCTTGCTAATCCGTTTCACTTCCTCAACAAAATCGGCGATTTTACTGCGCGGTACTACTACATCAGCCAGGTCTAACATACCTCTGTGCTGCATCGTGGGATAAAAATATTCTCTTAGTTCCAGCAGCCGCCGTTTAGCGCTTGCACTGCCAGGTACATAAGTGTCCACCGCTCCGTTTTTCAAACAGATTTCGCTAATATGTTCTGATATTTTGCCGAAATCGTCATAATTGTCAGCCTCGATCATCAACATTAAATAAGCCGGATAACCGGGAATAGGGAATTCTTTTCCGCTATAATCTTTCACCAGTTGTAAAATATCTGATTCCATGAACTCGATGCTGACCGGTAAAACGCGTTCTTTCAAGATGACCGGTACGCAGCGTATTGCTTCTGAAAGACTGTTAAAGGGGATCAGTAATATTTCGCGGATACTTGGAGGTGTTATCAGCCGCAGTGTGACCTGACTGATGACTGCCAGTGTTCCTTCCGAACCTGTTAAAAGTTGAGTGAGATCGTAGCCAGTCGATGACTTAACATACTTCCCCCCGGTGGTAATTATCTCTCCTGTGGGTAAAACCGCTTCCAGCCCTAACACAAAATCCCGGGTCACCCCATATTTTACCGCTCTCATTCCTCCGGCATTGGTGGCAATATTACCGCCGATGGTGGCGCTCATTTCTCCTGGATATAGCGGATAAAAAAGGTTGTGTTTCTCGGTTTCTGCGCAAAAATTGGAAAGTATTACGCCAGCCTGAGCAGAGGCGCAAAAATTAGCTTCGTCAATTTCCCCCATCTTATTTAGTTTGTCTAAAGATAAAACTATCCCTCCGTGCACAGGTACTGATCCTCCGGAGAGCCCTGTTCCAGCTCCGCGGGGTGTTACGGGGATTAATTCTGTATTGGCTAACCTTAGGATATCCGCGATTTCTTGAGTGCTATGAGGGAAAACCACCGCTTCTGGGAGAACAGAATGAGTGTGGGGAGCTTCATCGCGAGCATAATTTTCCAGCCCTTCATCGGCAATGACACCCTTATCTCCCACAATAAATCTCAAACGTCTAATCAGTTCGGGTGTCACTTTTTGATATTTCTGGTCATTCATAAACTTTTGCCTTTTGACATTTGATTTTAAAGTTGTAGCTGCATCCCTTCATGAGCAGGAATTATATGAATCCCCAGGATGTCTCCTGCTTGCTCCAATTCTTCCCTGATTTCCTTTTCTCCCCCCGGATTCAAATGAACCGCAAAAGTACTGGGGAAATAACCTTTCATCTTGTGAAAAAGGGCCAATTCTTTTTGCAGAAGGTGCGGCGTTAGATGTCCGTTGTTTTTAAGCTTCTCTTCCCAGCGGTTCGGGGCAGTAACCTCTATTAACAGCACATCAGGTGATATGTTTTGCCATACCTCAGACAACCCTCCTCCAGTATCTCCGGAATAAAAAATGGATTTACCCTCAGGTGATGTAATCTGATAGCCTAGAGTTGGAATGGCGTGATTGACCTTTACTGGGAGTATTCCATAAGCACTTATTTTTATCGCTGTTAAATGAGCCAGAGGGTGAAATCGGAGTGTAGGCCTATCCACGGGTTTATTATGATAAGAGGGATAAATTACATCGTTTAATAAATGAGCGGTCAGATTATTCCAGGCCGTTTGATGGGTGTATATATCAATACTCAAGGACTTCAAGTAAAGATTGATTGCCAGTGCAGGAATGTCGCGGATGTGATCGTAGTGGGAATGAGTCAAGAGGACGGCTTTTAAGCGCATCAGACCTCTGGCCGAAAGATGAGAAGTTAAAGCCCCGGCATCTACTGCTAAGACATCATCAATTAATAGGCAGGTATGCTTGGTCCGTAATGTCTCCGTATTATGGGCGCCCAGGATTTTAATCTTCATTTCTCATATTATAGTACATCTGCTGAATCAGCGGAAACTAAAAAAGGGGCGAGGTTTTTAGCCTCGCCCCGGGTAGATTTCTTTTAAAACCTGGATTTATTTTCTTTCCAGGATAACGGACATGCCCTGACCGCCGCCGATACAGAGAGCAGCCATACCGTATTTGCTCTGGCGTTTCTGCATCTCATTAACCAGTGAGACAACAATTCTGGCGCCTGTGCAGCCGATGGGATGGCCCAGGGAGATGCCCCCGCCGTTCACATTGCAGATATTGGTGTCTACGCCCATTTCCTTGATGCACCCCAGAACTTGAGCAGCGAAAGCCTCGTTTAGCTCGAAAAGATTGATATCCTTCAGGCTTAATCCAGCTATTTTCAAAGCTTTGTTGGCAGCGGGTACGACGCCCATGCCCATATAAGCTGGATCAATGCCGCCGGACGCGTAGGATTTGATATAAGCCAAGGGTTTGAGGCCGTATTTCTTAGCGGATTCCTCAGACATGATCAGCAGAGCCGCCGCGGCGTCGGTGAGAGCAGAGGCGTTGCCTGCAGTAACAGTGCCGTCTTTTTTGAACACGGTTCCTAGTTTGCCCAGCGATTCTACACTGCTTTCTCTGGGATGTTCATCGGTATCGAAGATTTTAATTTCTCTCTTGACTTTCAACTCCATGGGTACAATCTCGTCTTTGAATTTACCGTTTTTAGCGGCCGCGATGGCTCGGACGTTGCTTTCGGACGAGTATGTGTCCTGTTCCAGTCGGCTGATGCTGTATTTAGCCGCGATATTCTCGGCGGTCATTCCCATATGATAACCATAGAACAATTCATAGAGGCCGTCATAAACCATAGAGTCCTGGATTTCAGCGCTGCCATTAGTAAGGCTGCCCATCCGGTAACCCCACCTGCCTTTGGGTAGATAGAATGGCGACTGGCTCATGTTTTCCATGCCGCCGGCTATGATCACGTCGGCATCGCCGGCTTTGATGGCCTGTGCTGCCAGAGCAACTGCTTTAAGCGAAGAACCGCAAACCTTATTGATTGTAAAAGAGTTGACCTCTTTGGGGATACCAGAGTAGATCTGAGCTTGTCTGCCGGGGTTCTGACCTTGGGCAGCTTGCAGAACGTTTCCGATAATGACTTCATCGATATAGATCTCTTTAAGGGACTTATCCCAGTCATTATATTTCTTTTCAAGTTCGATCTCACCGTTTCCCTGGAAGGCTTTGGGCGCGAGGTTGTCCACCGCGGGATTACGCCCGGGTCTCACACCGACTTTTTTCAAGGCGCCTTTGATGGCAATAGCCTGCAACTGGGTAGCTGGCACATCTTGTAGCGCTCCGGCATAATTGCCAATGGCAGTCCTGGCACCGCTAACGATTACAGCTTCTCTCACGAAAGAACCTCCTGATCTAATATCTTACTAATATTTATTTATATTACTTTTAAAAAGGCCCAGTCTCCCTTACCCTTCTGGTCACTTTTTAATTTTGATTTTAACTTTAACTTTTGCGTTAGAATATCCCGCCGAAGGTTCCTGATGTGAATCAGGAAATGAACATTAGTGAATCGGGATTGAATTTTACCCTTTGACTTAGGTCCTTACTTTTGTACTTTTTAATTTAACTTTACGCAGATACCGCATGACCAGAGGGAATCGGGATGATTTTTCATTTGGTTCATTATTATTTTAACCCTTTTAAATTAGCAATGCTAAATAACTACACGTTTTTCGTATACGTCATGAATACCCCCGCAAGAATATCCAGTTGTATCTAGCTCTTTAAATATTTATGATGTAGCGAAACTTGGGTTTTGTGACGGTCAGCCTGTTTAGAGTTTTGATATTATTTATGATTTGGTGCTTACTAATTACTAAATACTAATTACTATTTACTATTTTCCCCTAAACTCCGGTTTCCTTTTCTCTCGGAAGGCTTTCATCCCTTCGTGAAAATCAGCGGTAGTTTTTAAGTGGCAGCTTAAAGCCTTCTCAATTTGCAGGCCTTCTTCAGGTGAAACCTGCCAGCTTTTCAGCATGGCCTCTTTGGTGGCGCGGACGGCCAGCGGAGCAGCCCGGCAAATCGTTTCAGCTAAGCTGAGAGCACAGGTCAAGACTTGATCATGAGGCACGACGCGGTTTATTAGACCGATTCGCATGGCGGTGGAAGCGTCAATATTTGAGCCGGTAAACAGCATTTCGGCGGCCTGGCAGCTTGAAATCTGGTGAGATAAACGCTGGGTCCCACCCCAGGAGGGAATTAATCCTAATTTAACCTCTGGAAACCCGAATACGGCTTTGTCAGAAGCAATACGCAGGTCACAGATAAGCGCTAGCTCAAGGCCTCCTCCCAATGCCGCTCCGTTAATAGCAGCAATGAGTGGCTTGGTTATTTCCAATCCGCGTATGGGGTCAGGTTGCTCATCTGGCTGATGTTTGGCTTGAGTTCCTTCTTTGAATGAATTTATATCAAATCCGCAGCAGAAAGCTTTCTCCCCTGATCCGGTTATAATGCCTGCCCAGAGGTTTGAATCATTATTGAAAGCCATGAGATGTTCCTGCAATTCGCCCAGAGCGGTATTATTTAAAGAATTCATCCTGGAAGGATTCTCTATGGTGTAGATGGCGATCTTTCCTTCCTGTCTGAAATTAATAGTCATTTAAACTGCCTTTATTTGCCCATTTCCGCGGGGAATGGAATATCAATTAATTCAAGAGTCCCGAATCTGGACTGTAAATAGTTGGCAATAATATTCTCAATTTTGGGTAATTCCAGAATTCCACTATCAATACAGAGGTGATACCGCCTGGCATCGTTCCAATCGGAACCGGTGATATTGTGCACATAGTGGGATCTATGTTTATCGCTGTCCTGGATGGCTTTGATAGCATTCTCGGCCGTTAATTGATCTTTTACTTGAATACGCTGAGAGCGTATGGAAGGATCTGCGTACAGATATATACTTGCGTGTCTTGGATGGTCGCGCAAAATAAACGATCCGCATCGTCCCACAATAACCGCGGAATTTTTCTGAGCAATGTGAGTTATTATTTTAGTTTCTACCTTGAACAAATCCTGGTCGCTGGGAAGCATAGTTGTCGGAGGTGTGGCGAATAGCATCGGTGAAGCGTAATTTGAGGAAAGTAGAATTGATTGCCATAAGGGTGTGGTTTTTTCGTCTAATGATTCCAGGTCTTCTTCCGATACCTTGAGTTCTTCGGCAGCGCGCCGAAGGATTTCCCGGTCGAGGTAGAGGGCTTTTAATCTGGCCGCTAAGCGCTCTCCTATTAGACGGCCTCCACTGCCTAGTTGATGGCTGATGGTAACTATGATCGGCTGTGTTTGCTGTATCATCACTGAATCCTTCCTGCAAAATATTATTGTTGGAAAGATATTGAGTTACTCTAATTTACACCGCTCTAAGTCTATTGTCAACGAAAGAGCTTTCTTTCTTGCTTTATATTCTTGACACCCGGACTGTATTTGTTATAATCTGAACCAAGTCTGACAATAACAGTGGAGAATACCCATAGCTAAACGAATTCTTGTAATTGAAGACGATCCAAGCTTTCTGCGTTATTTAACGCATGTGTTAGAGAAAGATGGCTATGAGGTGATTAGTTCCTCTAATGGTCTGTTTGGCTTACGTAAGGCCATGGAAGACAATCCGTCTCTATTGATTTTGGATGTGATGTTGCCGGGCTTGGATGGATTCGAGGTTTGCCACCGTTTACGGGAAGATCCTGCAACGGCCAAAATCCCTGTGATCATGCTTTCTGCCAAGGGCCAGGATACTGATAGGGCCGCTGCTTTAAAGGTTGGCGCTAATGAGTTCTACGCTAAACCTGCCGATCGCATCGTTTTATTAGCCAAAATTGCTGAGCTCTTAGCCTCTAAGTCTGTCTAATCATCAACGAGATTACAATTATTGGAGACCTCACAGTTTCCTTGACAACTTAACTCCCAGCCAGTATCTTGAAAAGCAAGACATCAAAAAAAGTTCGGTTTTTCCAATGTTGGTTGGCACTACTTTGGGGTGAGGGTTATAAAAAATGTTGAGTAAAGGAGAGTAATCATGACTGGAGAGTATGAAAAGGCATTCAAGAAATCCATTGAGCAGCCTGATAAATTCTGGGATGAAGCAGCACAACAGATCGAATGGCACAAACCCTACACTAAAGTGCTCGACGATTCTCAAGCTCCTTTCTATAGATGGTTCACCGGTGGTGAACTCAATACCTGTTATAACGCTCTTGATTTTCATGTTAAGAATGGTCGCGCTGACCAGCTCGCGATGATCTACGATAGCCCGGTAACCAACTCAATCCAGAAGTTCACCTATACCCAGCTTCGTGATAGGGTGGCAAAGTTTGCAGGCGTCCTGTTAGAAAATGGGATTAAAAAAGGCGACCGCGTAATTATCTATATGCCCATGATTCCGGAAGCGATGATAGGTATGCTCGCGTGTGCTCGCATAGGTGCTATTCACTCGGTAGTTTTCGGTGGATTTGCACCACATGAGCTTGCCATTCGTATTAATGATGCCCGTCCAACACTGATTCTCTCCGCTTCATGTGGTATGGAAGGCAGTAAGATCATTGAATACAAGCCGTTACTGGATAAAGCAATTGAACTAGCACAACATAAACCAGAGAAATGTATCATCTACCAGCGGCCTCAAGCTAAAGCTGGCATTATTGCTGACCGCGACATCGATTGGGTGGAAGCAGAGAAATCAGCAAAGCCGGCAGACTGCGTCTTCGTTCAGGCGACTGACCCCCTCTATATTATTTATACATCCGGCAGCACTGGTATCCCCAAGGGTGTGGTGCGGGACAACGGCGGCCACGCAGTGGCACTTAAGTGGACGATGAAGAATATCTATAACATGGAACCAGGCGATGTTTTTTGGGCAGCTTCCGATGTTGGGTGGGTGGTAGGACATTCTTATATTGTGTATGCCCCCTTGCTGGCAGGCTGCACGACGATTATGTACGAAGGTAAACCAGTTGGTACGCCTGACCCCGGCGCGTTCTGGAGGGTTATTTCCCAGCATAACGTCAAAGCACTGTTCTGTGCTCCCACCGCATTCCGCGCCATCAAAAAAGAGGACCCCAATGGCGAGTACCTCAAAAAATACAATCTATCCAGTTTCAAATACCTGTTCCAAGCAGGCGAGCGGCTCGACCCAGATACGTATTATTGGGCGAGTAATCTACTGAAAGTCCCGGTTATCGACCATTGGTGGCAGACGGAAACAGGATGGGCAATCGCTGCCAACTGTATGGGACTGGAGCCCCTTCCTATTAAGGCAGGCTCCCCAACAAAATCCGCGCCCGGCTACCAAATTACCGTGATGGATAGCAACGGACGAATCCTCCCGAATGAAAAAGAAGGTACCTTTGCGGTTAAGTTGCCACTGCCTCCCGGGACCTTCCCCACCCTCTGGCAGAATGACAAGAAGTTCAGGGAATCATACCTTGACCCATTCCCAGGGTACTACTTTACCGGTGATGGTGGCTACATAGATAAAGATGGTTACCTTTTCATTATGGGTAGAGTGGACGACGTCATCAACGTAGCTGGACACCGTCTCTCCACTGGTGAAATGGAAGAAGTGGTAGCAAGCCATAAAGACATTGCTGAGTGTGCTGTGATTGGTGTGGCAGATGATTTACGAGGTGAAATACCATTTGGGTTTGTGATATTAAAGAATGGCGTAAATAGGGACCCCAAGGAAATACTACAAGAGCTTTACGCAATGGTGCGTGACCAGATAGGTAACTTCGCTTATTTCCGAAATGCAGTGATAGTCAGGCAATTACCCAAGACTCGGTCTGGTAAGATTTTACGTTCAACTATGCGCAAGGTCGCCAATGGTGAGCAATTTTCCATCCCGTCGACAATTGACGACCCCAATATTCTTGGAGAAATTAAAGAAGCCCTGGTGCGCGTAGACCATGTAAAAAAATAGCAAACCAGCATAATATCCGGGTCTATAGCAGGGGGTGAACTTTACTGCATGCGACAGTAGGCAATATGAGTTGCCAGGTTTTTGGGGGACCCCTCTTTGGAGGAGCGGTGCATTCGACCAACGAGATTGTTCTACTCAAAAGTGAAATGAAAGTGGGTAGGGAGCTAGATCAGGACACAGGAACGATGCGCTTGCGATTGGAATGACCCAGTCGGTTTTCTACAAGGCTAACTATCAATAACAAAGCCAGGCTGAGACCGATTGCCCCTATATCCAGATATTTAATAGCGTATATCTTGCTTATCATTCCGGTTACCCCGCCTCCGATGATAGCTGCTAGAGCGGCGTTAGAGGTTACTTTTAATTTATCTTTATAGAAACCGGCAATGGCTGGAACAATGACTCCGCAGGTATAGATAGTGTAAGCGAAAACAATTGTGCTGATCACGCCTTTTAAAAGGAGCGCCAGCCCTAAGGAGGCCAGTCCTATGAATATAACGGATAAGCGTGACACTAACAGAGACTTATTATCGGCTTGAGATTTCTTGAAGAACCCAATGATGTTTACGGATAAAATGGTGCTTGAACTCCAGAGAGTAGCTACAGCAGTTGACATAATCGCAGACACTAGAGCTGCCAAGACTAACCCGGCAGCCAGAGTTGGCAGCAAACCGGTAATCAACTTCGGGAAAGCCTGCTCTGCGGAAATATTCGGGAAAACCGCAAAGGCTCCCATACCGATCAGAGTGATCGCCAGTGCCAGCGGGATGACCAACAACGCTGACCAAAAAGCCGCTTTTCTGGCTGTTTGGCCGTCGCGAGCACAGAATAACCGACCGTATAAGTCTGGTCCTACAACGTAGGTCAGGCCTACGACCAGCAAGTAGGTGAGCAGATCCTTAATCCCGAAGGCGGCGCTTAATGGAAAGGACAATTTGTCAGCCGGAAGAGCTGCAGCTAGGCCGCTAAATCCGCCTAAGGTTGCCAGTAAAAACCCTAATCCGCAAAATATTCCAGTGAATATAATCACAATATCCAGAATATCGGTGCGGATAATTGAATACTGTCCGCCTGTCACTGCATAGCCAACGAAGATCAAAGTAAATGCTATCATCCAAATCTCCGTTGAGCCAATGCCAAGGACGGATAGGATTTTCCCGGCAGCGATGATCTGGGCTGCGGTGACGCCTGTCCAGGCCAGAACGATCACAATAGAAGCTGCCAGGGAGACCTTTCTGCCATAATGCTTTTCCAGTATCTGTGGCAGTGTGTAAAAACCGAAATTACGAACTTTAGCTGCGAAGAAATAACCCAGAACCATCAGTCCAAGGCTACCCACCAGTAACCACCAGGCACCTGACAGCCCTTTACTGAATCCCAAGCCGGCTAGACCTATAGTGGCGGAGCCTCCGATAATAGTCGCCAGTAGGGAACCTGTAATGAACGGCGTAGAATATTTACGGCCGGCGGTCATATATTCGTCAAAGCGTAAATGACGCCTTCGACCCGCTAGACCAATACCGATTACAGCCAGAAAATAGACAGCGATTATGGCTAACAGCAGCATAAGCCCTCCAAAATAATAACGATAATCCCGAGGAAGAGAAAATGATGAATAAAATAATTAGGTGGGCTTCTGTTGTCCGACTAAGGCTACCTCGATGTTTTTCCCACAGTGAGGGCAGGTAAGTAGGAGGGAAACCGGTTGCTTCATAACTCGCTCAGCCACTGCCGTGACGACGGAATCGATATTATCCAGTCGTTCATCCATAAGTTCGATGCGCTGTTTTAAACGCGCAGAATCGGCATAATCACGGTCAGGATTGTTCTGTTTGCTATCATTAGCCAAAGTCGCACCTCTATGAAGAACCTGCTTTCTTAGTCTGACGTATTATAGCAAAGATTACGTAATAAGTTCCACTTAAACAGGATATCATCGGACGCTAGTTATCAAAGATAAAACCCCCTGTCTGCCACTTCGATCAGGGGGTTGAGATTACATAATCATAGTAATTATTCTATGCTGTGAAGCAGGTTAGCCATTTCGATGGCGGTGATAGCAGCTTTACTGCCTTCGTTGCCCTGTTTGGTGCCGGCACGCTCAATGGCTTGCTCTAGAGTATCGGCCGTGATAATACCGTATATAATAGGCAACCCCGTGTTTAGTCCTACCTGTGCAATCCCCTTGGTGACTTCTGCAGCTACATACTCAAAGTGGGGAGTACCGCCGCGGATAACTGCCCCCAGGCAAATGATAGCATCGTAATGCTTGGTAGTCGCCAGTTTTTGGGCTACCAGCGGAATTTCGAAAGAGCCTGGAACAAGCGTGACCTCAACGTCGTCTTCATTAACCCCGTGTCTGACCAGCGAATCCATGGCTCCTTCCAGCATTTTATTGGTAATAAAGTCATTGAAACGGCCTACCACTATGCCGAATTTCAGCCCGTCGCCGAGAAGCATACCTTCAAAAGTTTTTTTCATTTTATCCCCCTGGTAACTTAAAAATTATATTATAAAGGAATGGAAGCATTATAGAATTAAGACCTTACTCCGGTCAACTTTTCTTCTCGTCGAAGCTTTCAACGGCGTTGATTATATTAAGAATATGCCCCATCTTCTTCTGCTTTGTCTCCAAATAACCTTTGTTATGCGGATTGGGTTTGACCAGTATCGGAACAGTTTGAACTACCTTCAAACCATGACCAGCGAGGCTAATGACCTTTTTGGGGTTATTGGTCATCAATCTGATTTCTCGGATGCCCAGGTCTGTCATGATCTGAGCGCCAACGCCATAATCCCTCAAATCCGGCGCAAAGCCCAAAGAGACATTAGCTTCGACCGTATCCATTCCCTGATCCTGTAAAGCATAGGCTTTGATTTTGTTATGGAAGCCGATGCCGCGTCCTTCCTGGCGCATATATATCAATACCCCGCGGCCTTCCTTAGCGATATTTTTTAAAGCGATAGCCAGTTGCTCCCCGCAATCGCACCGCAGGCTGCCGAAAATGTCGCCGGTGGCGCATTCACTGTGGACTCTGACCAGGACGGGTTTGTCTGAAGAAACGTCACCCATCACCAGAGCAATGTGCTCGGCGGGGTCCACATCACTTTTATACGCCATCGCTATGAACTCCCCGAATTTCGTGGGCAATTTGGCTTCAGCTACCCTGTGCACCAGTTTTTCATGACGGGAGCGGTAGGCAATAAGGTCGGTAACACTGATGATCTTAAAACCGAAATTATTTGCCATAATGCTTAGTTCAGGCAAACGGGCCATCGTGCCGTCGTCGTTGAGAACTTCACAGATAACACCCGCCGGATATAGACCGGCAAGCTTTGCCAGATCCACGATAGCTTCTGTATGTCCGGCTCTTACCAATACACCACCTTCTCTGGCTCTTAGCGGAAACATGTGCCCGGGATAAACCAGGTCACCGGGTTTGGTATTGGGATCGATCATGGTTAAAACGGTTTGTGCTCGGTCGGCCGCTGAAATACCGGTGCTGACCTTATGTTTAGCTTCTACTGAGACCGTAAAAGCCGTGGTGAAAGGCGAAGTGTTACGATCTACCATCAAGGGGACTGCTAGCTCGTCCAGTCTCTGTCCGGTTAGCGGCAGACAGATCAAGCCGCGACCGTATTTAGCCATAAAATTGATAGCTTCAGGCGTGATTTTCTCGGCCGCAATTGCCAGATCTCCTTCGTTTTCACGGTCTTCATTGTCTACAATCAAAACGAACTTACCCGCCTTGATGTCTGCGAGTGCTTCAGGAATAGTTGATAATGCCATGTTGGCCTCCCCTTAAAATGAAAAGGTGATCTTTAGAAACCCTGTTCCCGCAGGAATTCGGCGGATATTCCAGGCTTTTGAGCTTGAATAAAACGCTCGGCGTATTTGGCCATGATATCCACTTCCAGATTAACTGAGTTGCCCATTTTATGATACTGTAAATTAGTATGTGTCCGGGTAAACTCTACCACGGATACTTGAAAACAGTCCGATCCCGGAGATGTGATAGTTAAACTAATACCTTCCACGCCTATATAGGCTTTTTCCACCAGGTAACGCATAATTTCAGCAGGAGCGTTAATGCGGAAAATGGTTGCGCCGCTTTGGGGTATTATGTCAGTGATTATACCGGTACCGTCAATATGCCCCTGTACCAGGTGACCACCTAATTCGCCTCCCAGGCTCATCGGACGTTCCAGATTGAGGAAATCGCCGGTTTTTAAACTGCCAAGTGTAGTACGTTGCAGGGTCTCCGGGCTTAAATCGACAGCGAAAGAAATTGCATCGAAAACCGTGGCGGTTAGACAGGCGCCGTTAACACCTACGCTGCCGCCCAGTTCCAATCCTTTCGTCACCTGGCTGGCCGCGACAACTAATTTGCCGGAGCGTATAGAAGTTACCTTGCCCACTTCCTGGATGATACCCGTAAACATGCCTTATTTCCCCACGTAACCACTGACCATAATATCTTCACCCACGCGGTCAAGATTAATTCGCTTTAATTTTGCGCATTGTATTAGCTTTTCGACGCCCCTTCCGGCTACTGCGGGACGTGCTTCCTGACCACCGATAATCATGGGAGAAAGGAAAGCCACTACTTTGTCTACTATACCGTGATCGAAAAGGGAACCTATTAAAATACCCCCGGCTTCCACCAGAATGTTGGTAATCTCCTTTTTTGCCAGGATGTACAGCAGAGCTTTTAAATCAATTTGGCCGCGGTCTGACGGCATTTCCAGGATTTCTGCTCCGGTAGCGGAAAAAGAATTTTTAACCTTATTATCCAAATCATCAGCCAGGACTAATAGCGTGCGGCCTGGCTCCGAGAAAAGACGCGCCGTTGTAGGAGTGCGTCCCCTTCCGTCAACTATAATACGCAGGGGTTGTTTATGAGTGATTCCGCCTCTAACAGCTATTCTAACGGTAAGTTGGGGATTGTCGACGATAATCGTGCCAGCCCCAGTCATTACGGCATCAACTTCATAACGCATATGCTGGACCAGTTTGCGGGCTGATTCACCGCTGATCCATTTGGAATCACCGCTGCGGGTAGCTATCTTGCCGTCCAGGCTGGACGCGAATTTAACGGTTACGAAAGGTAGTCCGGTGGTAATATATTTAATAAAGGCTTCATTAAGTATAGTGGCCTCTTCCGCGTGTTCACCAACGTAGATTTTAACGCCGGCCTTTTGTAATTCGGCCTGGCCTTTACCTGCTACTTTGGGGTTAGGATCGACAATGGGAAAATGCACTTCAGTAATCCCAGCGTCTAATAAAGCTTTAGTGCATGGAGGAGTGCGGCCGTGATGGCAGCAAGGTTCCAGAGTAACATAAAGAACAGCGCCTCTAGCCTCGCGGCCGGCCTGTTTAAGTGCCACGACTTCCGCATGGTCGCCTCCGGGTGGTTGAGTGTAACCCTGGCCGATGATTACATCGTTTTTTACCAGAACAGCCCCCACTGCTGGGTTGGGACTGACTTGACCCTGCGCCAATCTGGCTAATAAAAGTGCTTGTGTCATGTAGTCCATATGTCGTACATTCTAGCACCTCCATTTTCCAGACTGCAAATTAAAATAGATTACTCTAATTATCTGTAAACTTAACAACCGAGGCAGTTTGTTGTATGCTATTGGGAAATGGTTTTCGCCATTTTAAAAACGTTTCCCCCGGATTTAGTCAAGGAGTAGAAACGATGACTGCGGCAATCCTGTACCGGGATGAAATCAAAGAATATCACTTTGGTTCCGGTCACCCTTTTCAAGGCGATAGATATGAGTCCTTTATGCGATTATTGCAAGAGCGCATGCCTGCCGATCATCATTATAAAATACAGGCAGCTGAGCCCGCAATCAATGATGATTTGTTGAAAATATGTGACCAGGACTATATTGATTTCTGCCGGGAATATTATCATTCGGCCGCCTCAGGTTGGATTGGTTTCTATGAGAACTTCAGTCGTTATCAGAGTCAAGATAACAAACCAATAGGAATTCCTGGACAACTGGAATGGGCAGCGCGACTGATTATTGGACAGGCTAAAATGGCTTGCGACCTTTTACAAAGCGGAGCCTATAAAAAGGTGGTATCAGTTGGAGGCGGGATGCATCACGCCAAACAACGTTCTGGTGAAGGTTTCTGTATTTATAATGATGTGGCTTTTTCCGCATTTTACTTAATAGAAAAATATAAACTTGAGCGGGTACTGGTATTAGATACCGATGCCCATGCTGGCAATGGAACCGCTGAGTATTTTCGCGGTAATCCCCATGTTTTGTATATCGACATTCATCAGGATCCAGCAACTATCTATCCTGGCACAGGTTTTGTCCAGCAAGTCGGTGTTGATGCCGGGCGCGGACTGACTGTTAATATTTCGCTGCCGGTGAGAGCTGGCAATAGTTCATATTTGAAGGCTTTCGATGAAGTGATTCTACCCTTAGCCCGTGAATTTAAACCCCAGGTAATTATTCGGAATGGAGGATCAGACCCCCATTTCAATGACGGATTGACTTACCTGGGATTGACTATTGCCGGATTTAAAATGATGGGCGCTAAGGTGCGCGAGATGGCGGAGATTTGCGGTGGGAAGCAGATCGATTTGATTGCCTCGGGTTATAAAGCCAATGTGTTGCCTTATGCCTGGTTGTCGCTCATCGCTGGAGTGCTCGACTTGCCTCTGAATGTCGAAGAAATTGTCGAGGTGCCTGTGCAATTCGAACAGGATTTGGCCCTGACTGAGACCGAGAAAGTCTTGCAAGAGGTGCGAAGATATCACCGCGAATTCTGGAAATGCTTAAGATAGGTTTATTAAGCAACAACCTTAGTGGTTAATTTTCATAATTAATTTTTACTCTTTCGCTTGACAGAATACACGATAACGTGTAATATTGAGCCAGAATGACAATTAAGATATTGGATTCCAGAGTGATTTCACAGATAGCTGCCGGTGAAGTGGTGGAACGGCCTGCGTCTGTAGTCAAAGAACTGCTGGAGAATTCTCTGGACGCCGGCGCTCATCAGATTAGCTTGGAAATTCGGGATGGCGGACTTAGTCTCATCCGGGTAACTGATAATGGTAAAGGCATCGTCGATGACGAGGTGGAGATGGCTTTTCAGCGGCATGCCACCAGTAAAATAGCTGCCTTACAGGACTTGCAGCAATTAACCACTCTGGGGTTTCGGGGTGAAGCTTTGCCAAGCATCGCCTCCGTGGCGCAAGTCGAGATGGTCACCGGCATAAACGGACTGGGAGCAGGAACCAAGGTTACTCTGGAAGAAGGAATAGTAGTTAAACACGATAGCCATGCCAGCTTGCCTGGCACTACTCTTACCGTGCACAACCTTTTTAGAAAAATTCCAGCACGCCTTAAATTTTTAAAATCACCTTCTGCTGAAGCTAGTAGAATAGCCAATATTGTTAACCAATATGCCCTGGCGTATCCTGAAGTGCGTTTTACTTTGAGCAATGACAGCAAAATCACCCTCAGGACCGCCGGCAGCGGTAAACTTTTAGACAGCGTTGTAGCGGTTTATGGATTGGAGGTGGCCCAGAATATGCTGGAGGTCGGCTCACTGGGCACTGATTCAGTCTCGATTAAAGTCAGCGGACTGGTGGGATCGCCGCAAATATCGCGTGCTAGTCGCGACTATCTTAGTTTTTTTGTTAATAGACGCTGGGTAACAAGCCGTAGTCTGAACTTCGCAGTAGAGGAAGCTTATCACGGCTTGCTGATGCAGGGAAAGCATCCTATCGCGATTATCAATATAACTGTTCCTCCTGCTGATATCGATGTCAACGTCCATCCAACCAAGACAGAGATCAAATTTCAGGATGAAAGAGCTGTCTTCGGGGCGGTGCAGAAAGCAGTCAGGGCCAGCTTGGTGCATAATGCACCTGTACAGCAGTTAGAGGAGATTAAACGCATTTTTAGCGTTCCCTCGGCTCCCTTTACTACCATGTCGCCTCAAGCCTCCAAAGATCATTCCAGTCCGGCCATTTCGTCTTCAGAGTACCTTGCGGGGGGGCAACCAACCCCTTTAATCTCTTTGCCACTGTTACGCGTTCTGGGACAATTGGCTCGCAACTATATCGTGGCAGAGGGACCGGATGCGCTATATCTTTTAGATCAACATGCGGCACACGAACGTATTATGCTGGAAAAAATCCGGCTCCAACAGACTGAAAGAAAAGTTGAAGTGCAGGGGTTGCTACAGCCGGTCTCTGTTGAGTTCGATGCCAGGCAAGCGGCGACCCTGGAGTCTCATATTCCACTACTAATAGAAGCAGGCTTCGATATCCAATATTTCGGAGAGCGCACTTTCTTGGTGCGAGCTATACCTGCGGTCTTAAGAGACAGAGACTGGTCTGCGATGCTGCGCGAAACACTGGATACTCAAACTAACGATTGGTCAGAGAATTTATTGAATAGGTTGGCCTGTCACAGTGCTATCAAGGCAGGACAGGTCCTTTCCGTTGAAGAGATGCGTGAACTGGTCAAACAACTTGAACAGACTATTTTACCTAATTGCTGTCCGCATGGGAGACCGACCATGATCAGATTGACGATCACTCAGTTGGAAAAAGAATTTGGTCGGGCCTAACTGCTGCCCCGTTTAGTGAGGGGTATACCGGCCTTACAAAGCGGGCATTCCTCGGCTTTATAGGCCACTGTTTCAGATCGTACGCAGCTGAAGAGTGGTACTTCGAAATCCAGAGTTTTAGTTGAGCGGTCTACTAGAACTCCAATTCCCACCAGTGTTCCCCCCGCCTGTTTAATAGGAGCGATAGTTTCCTGAATAGAACCGCCTGTGGTCAGGATGTCATCCACCAACAAGACCCGTTCGCCAGGAGATATATTAAAGCCGCGGCGGAAAGCCCTGGCGTTGCTACCTTCGACCTTTTCGGCGAAGATACCGCGCACACCTAATTGGCGGCTCACATCATAGGCTAATATTACCCCGCCGGTGGTTGGGCCTGCTACCACTTGAACACTTTGATCGCGAAATCGATCTACGATCATTTTGCAGAGCTGCTGAGTATACTCAGGATACTGGAGCACTTGAAATTTCTCCCAGTATACCGGGGAATGCAGTCCAGAGGTCAGCTGAAAATGACCGTTCAGAACGGCACCTGATATTTCGAATAGTTTCTGTGCATTGAGCGTCATATCTGCCTTCCTTAATTATAAACCTGAGGATTACTGCAGTTCCAATTTCAGAGGATAGCCGTGTATCAGTCCCCATTCACTGAGCGGCCATAAGCGCAGCCAGACTTCGCCGACAATGCTTGGTTCTGCGACTGTCCAACCGTAATGCGAATCAGTGCTGTTGTTGCGATTATCTCCCAGAACGAAATATTGGCCAGGCTCAACCGTCACCAGTTTCATGGTGTAGTACGGCGTTTCTTTGATATAGGGTTCTTTTAAAGCTATGCCATTGACATAGACTGAATGATTTTTAATTTCCACTGTATCACCCGGAAGGCCGATGATCCGTTTGACCCACTGCTTTTCGGGAGCGGCCACAGGCGGATGAATTATGATAATATCGCCTCTCTTGGGGTCTTGGAAATGGTAAACGGCCTTTACCACGATTAGCCTTTGCCCATTCTCCAGAGTCGGTTGCATAGAGGAACCTTCCACAATGCTGCTCTGGACCGTAGTCTGCAGAATGAGAAAAATCGCCAGAGCCAAACCCAGCGTTAGAACCAGTTCACGAATAAAAGCTTTCATGTCTTAAGAGTTTTTCAACCTCGTTCTTATTATACCCTATTGCAGGAGGCCAGACTAGTTAGCATTTGAAGCGGGAAGCTGTAAGCTGAGAGGATAATTATCGACTCCACCCCATTTATTCGGAGGCCAGGTGAACAGCCATGCACGGCCCATGATATTCTCTTTGGGTACGGTCCAACCCGTGGAGGAATCGTTGCTATTATTGCGGTTATCCCCCAGGACGAAGTAGTTATTGCTGGGGACTTGATAGGCTAACAGGGTATAGCCAGGGGGGTCTTTAACATAGGGTTCGTTCAGTTTGTTTCCATCAATGTAAACAGCTCTGTCCTTGACTTCTATGATGTCGCCGGGCAGTCCGATGATCCGCTTCATCTGGTCTAAGTCCCCGTTAGGTGATTTGTAGTAAACGATGTCGCCACGATTGGGTTCGTCAAAACGGAAGGCGATTTTGTTAATCAGCAAACGTTCACCGACATGGAGTCCGGGTTCCATAGCGTCGCTTATTACGGCATCACTGCCAACCACCAATCGCAGAAGGATAAAGATTACGATAGCAATGACCAGTGTACCGATCAATTCCCTGACAAAATTACGCATTAGTCTCCCTCTATAGGAAATTATAATTAATGTTACACCTTAAGAAAAGGATAATCCAGCGGAATTTGGTCCTTTATATAATGCAGAATTCAGGTATGTAAAAATTACAGTATCATTCTTAGCCCGTCTTGACGGCAGGGGTGTCTTTTAGTAGAATTAGCTTTGTTGGTTCTACGGGTGGTTAGCTCAGTTGGTTAGAGCACTGCGTTGACATCGCAGAGGTCATTGGTTCGAGCCCATTACCACCCACCATTAAATTAGATGCAAATCCTTTCTCAAGTTTGTTAATCCCTGTTAATCCCTGTCTTTTGGTTTTTATGTATTCCCGCATATAAGCTCTGTATTCTTCGGTGTTTTTCCTGGGTATTCTTATTTAATTTATCTTTCAATAAATGCTAAGTTAAGCTGATAAGAAACTACCGTGATCGCTTATTCTGACGCCTGGTAGAATATCTATGTTCAATTCTTTTTACATAAGATGCCCCTTATTGTCTTGCCATGGACATCAGAGGCGCCGTCTTTAAACAAGAGAACATGTTACAATCCAATCTAAATAATTAAGTCAATTGCTGCGCGGCCAGGCTCCCTATTCATGATAAATTTACATTCAATCACTGTTTTATGGGATTCTTTGTTAAACCGATGGTAAGAAATCACTTTTGACAAACCTTTATATTTGTGATAAAACTAACATATTAAATCTGTTATATAGTATTATTTGTTCAACTGATCGATAAAAACTAGCTTTTGACAAACCTATTTATTTGTGATAAGTTTACATACAATAACTGCTTTGTGAGGTTATCGAATTCTCTGGTTAAAGAATCCAACTTTTAGACAAAATATTTATTCGTGATACTTTAACATACATCTGCTGCTTTATGGGACTATCCAGATTACTACGGTAAGGGGTATTACTTTACTGATCGTGTTATGAAGGGATAGGGAATATCACTACCTATGTCGTTTATACTGTTGAAGCTTATACTTTAAAACACTGTAAATATAGAA
Source organism: Dehalococcoidia bacterium (assembly GCA_025361145.1). GTDB lineage: Bacteria > Chloroflexota > Dehalococcoidia > Dehalococcoidales > UBA3254 > UBA3254. The sequence continues at coordinate 182,046 of JANYAV010000012.1, forward strand.
ATTAGTGATTATACTACGTAGGGCAAGAAATGACAAGATATTTAATTAACCGGTTAACTCAAGGCATCATCGCTCTTTTTCTTTCTTCGGTTCTCGTCTTTATTCTACTAAGGATGACGGGCGACCCAACATTGTTGCTGCTTACCCCGGATGCTACCCTGGCTGATGTAGCTGCGTTAAGGGTACAATTAGGGTTAGATCAGCCATATCCTGTGCAGTATTTCCTGTTCATGCGTAATATACTGCAGGGCGATTTTGGAAATTCTCTTTTCTATCATCGTCCGGTATTAGACCTCATAGCTGCCAGGTTCCCCGCAACTCTCCTATTAGCAATAACCGCTAACGCACTGGGAATGGCTATCGCTTTGCCCTTTGGTGTGATCGCAGCAACTCATAGAGAAAAATGGCAGGATACTATGGCCAAAGTCACGGCTATCTTAGGTCAGTCTCTGCCTAATTTCTGGCTGGGTATCGTTTTAATTCAGATCTTTTCAGTATGGCTGGGTTGGCTGCCATCGTCCGGTTATGGTAGCTTGAAATTCCTGATTCTTCCTGCTGTCGCTCTAGGCTTTGGTTCCGTAGCTGCCATCCTTCGTTTGACCCGCTCTTCGATGCTTGATGTCCTGAGCGCCGACTATATAAGACTGGCTCGAATTAAAGGACTCCCGGAGCGATTGGTAATCTGGAAGCATGCTTTGCGCAACGCTTTGATTCCGGTGGTGACCTTTGCTGGTATATATTTCGTAAGAACTCTGGCCGGTTCCGTTGTTGTTGAAACAATTTTCGCCTGGCCTGGCGTAGGTAGACTGGCCTATGAAGCTGTAGTTAGAAGAGATTTCCCGGTGGAACAGGGTATTCTGATTTTGTTCACCGCGCTTTTCATTTTATTTAACCTGATGATTGATATAATTTATTTGTTCCTCGACCCAAGGGTAAAATTAAGATAAGGTATCGATAGGTATTACTGGAGTTAAATTATGAACAAAGTTTTCCATAAGCGAAGATTATTTGGGAAAAGGTTTGGAAAAGTTAACCCCGGTGTTGTGATCTCTCTTGTTATACTGGCGGGGTTTATTATTTGTGGTATTTTCGCTCCATTTATTGCCCCTTATAGTCCCACCAATATTAATTTAGGTGATGCTTTAAAGCCGCCGGCTTTTCAAGCAGGGGGTGATGTACATTATCCTCTGGGGACCGATCGGTTGGGTAGAGATGTGCTCAGTCGTATTATCTTTGGTGCTAGGGTATCATTGCAGGTGGCTGCTATAGGCGTCGTAGCTAGCGGCATAATCGGGCTGACTTTGGGTGTAATTTCAGGTTACAAGGGTGGTTGGATCGACATTATTATTCAAAGAGCAGTAGACATAATGTTAGGACTGCCCATGATCCTAATCGCTATGGTCTTGGCCATTATCTTTGGTGCTTCTATTCTTAACGTTGCCTTTGTTCTGATTATTATATTCTGGGCGACTTTTGCTCGGCAGTCGCGTGCCGAAACTCTGAAGCTTAGGAATCTCGACTTTGTCACGCTGGCGCGCACTTCGGGGACTTCAGACTTCATCATAATACTTAGACATATCGTTCCTAACGTTATGGGAAGTATGCTTGTTTTGGCTACTCTTAATGTGGGCGCTACCATAACGCTTGAAGCTACTTTAAGCTTTTTGGGAGCAGGTATTCCTCCCCCAGCGCCATCATGGGGTCTGATGACTGCTGATGGAAGGGATATGGTTGTCACAGCCTGGTGGTTGTCTTTTATGCCTGGGGTGGCTATCAGTCTGGTGGTGCTTGCCTGCAACGTTTTTGGCGACTGGCTACGGGACAGACTTGACCCCAAGCTGCGCACTATCTAGGCTAAGAGTCTGGCAGTCATAAAGTTTGGATATAAAATAAGATAGTTTATCCACAAAGCAAAAGTCAACTAAAAAGGCCTGAGTGAGACAATATGGTCTGGGAGGGGTTCTAATGAGTGAGCTGGCAAATAGCCACCTCCTGCAAGTTATCGATCTGAAGACGCATTTTTTCGTTAGCCGCGGTACGCTTAAGGCTGTGGATGGCGTGAGCTTTTACTTAAATAAAGGCGAGGTGCTGGGCATCGTAGGAGAATCAGCTTGCGGCAAGAGTGTTACTGGGCTCTCTTTAATGAGGCTAATTGAACCTCCGGGGAAGATTGTAGGCGGGCAAATACTCTTTAATGGCGAAGACCTGCTGAAACTCGGTGAAAAAGATATGCTAAAAATCAGGGGCCGACAGATTACGATGATTCAACAGAATCCTGACACTTCGCTTAATCCGGTTTTTAGAATAGGTAACCAGATAGCCGAAGCCATTACCACCCATCGTAAGCTGAGTAAAGAAGCGCTGAATGAGAAAGTAATCGAGCTATTAAGACTTGTCAGGATACCATCTCCTGAGGTGCGGGCACTGGACTATCCTCATCAGATGAGCGGGGGTATGAGACAAAGGATAGCTGGTGCCATAGCTCTGGCCTGCGATGCTAACCTGCTTATTGCTGATGAGCCGACAACTAACCTGGATGTGACTACCCAGGCGCAATACATTAAATTGTTGGAGCAAATCCAGAGCGAAACTGGGGTCGGAATTATATTTATTACGCATGACTTTGGTATTGTTTCTACTCTTACCGATAGGGTGGCTGTAATGTATGCGGGCAGAATAGTTGAAACTGGCCCTACCAAGGATTTAATGGAAAAACCTGCTCATCCGTATACTCGTGCTTTACTTGACTCGGTGCCTAAACCTGGTTCCAGCTCAACACGTTTACACAGCATCCAGGGCGGGCCGCCCAATCCAAATAAAATGCCGCCAGGTTGCCGCTTTGCTCCAAGGTGCGAAAAAGTAAAACCCGAGTGTCTTAAAGAATATCCTCCAGAAGTGAAAATAAATAATAATAGATCTGCGAGTTGTTACTATGTCGGATAATACAAAAACTAAAAATGATAATGTCCTGCTTGAATTCATCGACGTCAAGAAGTATTTTCCAATAAGGCAGGGAGTCTTCGCTAAAACCAAAGGCTATATTAAGGCTGTCGATGGCATCTCCTATGATATAAGAAAAGGAGAGACATTTGGATTGGTGGGTGAGTCTGGCTGCGGCAAGAGTACGACTTCCAAGCTAGTTTTGCTTATAGAGCCGATTACCAGTGGCAAAATATTATTCGACGGAAAAGATATTAGCAATCTCTCTCAAAGTGAGCGTCAGGCATATCGTGAGTCAGTACAGCCTGTCTTCCAGGATCCGACCGGTTCTCTGGATCCTCGCTGTCGAGTAAGCACAATCATCGCTGAGCCTTTGCAGGTCAGAAAAAACATGACCAAAGAACAGATACATGCCAGAGTGCTGGAAGTACTGGAGATGGCCGGTCTACGAAGTGACCACGCAGAGCTTTTCCCTCATCAGTTTAGCGGCGGGCAGAGACAAAGAATTGCCATGGCGAGGGCACTATCAACTGAACCCAAGCTTATTATTTTGGATGAGCCTATTTCTTCTCTAGATGTATCCATCCGCGCTAATATGATGAACCAGTTACTGGACCTGCAGGCAAAACTGGGTATAAGCTATATGTTAATAGCCCATGACCTGGCAGTTATTCTGCATATGAGTACCAGAGTGGCTGTTATGTATGTTGGTAAAATAGTAGAGACTGGTGATAGCAAAGAGTTATATGAGCATACCGCTCACCCCTACACCAAGGCACTCTTCGCTGCTGCTTTTCATAGTGCTAACGAGGGAGCGCTTATACTACCTGGTGAGGTAGCCAGTCCCTATAATCCGCCCTCGGGCTGTCATTTTCATCCCAGATGTCCCAATGCCATGCCGAAATGTAAAGAAATTGAGCCCCTGCTTAAGGAAATTTCTCCGGGACACAAAGCCGCCTGCCATCTTTTTAAGTAGTAGTGGCTTTGAAATCTAATGATTTAGCTATTGTAATTTCTCTTTTATCTAAATATACTGTTTACATAGTAGTTAAATAAGAGCAAGGAGAAGAGAATGAAAAAATTGGTTATCCTGTTAGCTATCCTTTTAGTTAGTGTCCTTATCATTACCGGCTGTTCCCCCGTTGCAACTACCACTGTTAAGCCCACAACCACGACTGTTGTGCCAACAACGACAGCAGCAGAAGTACCTACCGTTACCTGGGAACAAGCTAGAGATCCGAAATACGTCAATCAAAAAATAACTGTCACTGGTCCGATTGTTCA
>JANYAV010000025.1 GCA_025361145.1 Dehalococcoidia bacterium
ACCCGAGAAAGCGCTGCAATAGTAGCCATGTTTGCGAGCGTTCTGGTTGCCTGGCTGACCCCCGCGTGGTCGTTTGATGTCTTTACTCATGCACTTTTCCTCCAACATAAATATAATATAGAACATTTGAGCTAATTGCAAGTGACAAATTTGTCAACAGAATGCAAGCACCAGCTTAAACCTTAAAGCTCAAAGCTATAAGAATAGATGAGAGAGACGAGACAGCCCTGCAAGGTCCGTCCTTGCAGACGTAAAGAGGTAGAGAAGAGGAGGAATTGGACAACAAAAAGGTGAGACCCTGCAAGGTGTCAACTTTTTCAGACTATTTATCACCTGGAAATTTCGGTGTTTTGAGCGGTAAATAATTTTCTGCGGTAATAACCTTTTTCCCTGTTTTCTTTTCCAGCTCCAGCCTGGCATTTTTAGCAATCTTGCCGCCCTTCTTTCCAGCCGCTTTGTTTTCCGGCAAACCAGTGGCTTGCACACTTTCCGCTATCCGGCGGGTGGAAAGTTCAGCCAGAGCGCTGAAGATCAATTCTGCTTCATTCATATGATCCCGCAAGTTCTGAGTCTTTAAGCCTTTAAGGCTTTTGTGATGCTTAACAGAGACTCCTGACCACTCCTGATGAATAATGTTGGTGAGTATGGCAAACTCTTCACCTTCTTTGATATCATGAGTTTTCCAGTAGTCGGTCAGCTTATTACGGGTTTCCTGTCCCAGCATACGCTGCTGAATCCACTTTTCGCTGCGTCCGTGCTTACGCCAGGTTTCCCTGGCCCGATCCAGCGAACGAGATGGGTCTGCCATTTCCTGCATACGCTCATAGCCCACTTTAGCCAACCAGAGTTTGATCGGTTCGGCTTTAGGACTGGGAACGGACTGAATCAATCGTAAGAGGGTTTCGGCGTTGGCGGCGTCTGTAAGACGAAGCTTGCCATCCTGGGCTATCATTTTCAACCGGTTACATTTTGTAACCGATTCACTGCCTTCTTTTTTAAGCCTGTTTTTCAAGACTTTCCAATAGTTTCTGGCAGCTTGATAATCCGGCTGCTGTATCAATACCTGGATAATATCCACGACTGAAAAATACCAGGTCTCGGTTTTTTCATCGTAAAACCGCCTAATTTTGTGTTCTTCAAAGATAGCGATATCATTATTCATAATATTCTCCGAAAATAATTCCGTTGTTTCTAAAAGATGGATTCTTTAGAAATCTCGTAAAGGTGTTCAAATGGTTGAGGCAATTACGCGCACAAGGTCTCACCTTGTATGCGTACAAAGCATCAGGTTCATATAGGTTAAAACGCCATCGGCTTCGTGCTGGACAGCCAGATGCTCAGACTCTTGCCAAAACTTTTTAGGGGTGATACCAATATCGGGGAGAAAGGAATGCTCCTGCATATTGCCGGGAGCCAGAGTTCCATCAAAATCATAGGCTAGAGCTACAACAGGTTTTTTACGCAAAATGCGTCACCTCAAAAATGTTAAATATTTTCAATAATTTTAATTTCATCATCAGTTAAACCATAAAGCTTATATATGATCTGATCAATTAATTCGTCGGTCAATTTAATACTCGTTATTAGGGGGGCTAACAAAGTCATTGCTTTATTGAATTCCTGTAAAATGATATTCCGATTGTCTGATGGGCAAGGATCAGGGATTACTTTATTTTCTTTTAATACCTTTTCCAAATTTTCGAAACTGTAATCGTAAAAACGACGTAGTTTGGTCTTGTTCTTTTGTTCTTCAACCGGAGATTTCAATATTTCAGCCTCTAGCCATTCTAGAAAATCTTTAATAATGCTCAGTTTCTCATTATTTAAATGCAACATTTCTTTGGCAAGATAAACTAATAAATCATAAACAACATCTGACTGTTCACTTTTAATATCTGGTAAACCATCTGAATTTAATGGCAGTCTTTCTCCTACAAAACTCAGAATGTTTTCCAATGCCGAAGTTTCAAGGTATTCTTGATAGAATTTTGTCCCTTGATTAACTAACATATTACGTATTTTGTTTAATGTTCTGAATTTAATAGTTCGAATTGGTAGGTTATCTAATTCATTTGTTGATACATTGTTGTTCGAGCTTGTTAATTGAAACCGCCAGTTGAGCAAATGAGAATTTATTAAAGTAAGTAAATAATACAACTTATTTTTATCATTACCAGACACAGAATTAGTCGAATCTGCAAAATATACTTTTCTCTCGATAAAAGTTGCGGTTAGTCTAACTTTATCGTCTATACCTGTGATCCGCTGTATTCCCAAACGAAAACTTGGTGGTACCTTCTTAGTTTTAACATTTTGTAAAAAGAGCTCCTCATTAAACCATTGTTTTTCACCTTGACTTAGATACCAGTTCTCCGAATATTTAGAAATTTCGACTCCTTTTATCATTTCACGATGCAAAGGATTGGTTGTGATATATTCCAAAAAGATTGTCTGATTTATTTCTCCACGAGTAAGATTACCCAAATCGCTGATATGTTGGGATGGCACTTTGCTATGTATCTTCAGCGCAATTATCCATTCACTTTGATCCATCAAGGGTATAGGCACACCATCAGCATCTATAGTCTTGATTTCAGTTAATAAAGCTGTTAATTTTTTAGGATTATTTATTAATGCTTTCCCGGGATATACACTCAAAGATAAACTCAGCGTAGGTCCGGGTTTGCCCGCTATAACAATACAAGTGGATAGTTTAGCATCTTGAAATACTCTATTATTCGCATCATCTTTTTGAGGAAAACATTCTAAAGTGTGAATCTTATATTCATTTAGCAGAAATTTTCGTGTTCTCGAACAACTATAATCATTTGCGATTGCTAAAGGAATAATGTTTCCAAAAAAGCCTCCATTTTTTAATAAATAGTTATTTAGAACAATAAATGGTCTGAAAAGATTGACTTTGCCGCCAAGCGAATCATAGTAGATGGGATTTGTTTCAAGATAATGTGCAAGTTCTAAATGAGGATTGTCTTCGCCTAGGCGCTCTTTTTCTAAAACATCATAAGGGGGATTTCCGATGACCGCATCAAAACCAGAAGATTGTTTATAAACACCTTGTTCATCGTAAAAGACCTCGGGGAATTCTAATTCCCAATGAAAGAAGTGGCTTTCGATAGACATGTTACGAGCTTTTTGTATTTTTTCTTTCTGAATTAAACTATCCCAATCTTGATTTGGCGATTGTAAATTTAGTGCTAAGGTATTATATTCTCCCCAGTCGACACTCCTACCAAAATAAGTACTAACCCAAAGATCGGCCAACAGTCCGAAACGCTCAATTGTAGTTTGAAAATTGTTTTCCCATTTCTGTTTGTTGTGGATGTCTTCCAAAGTCTCAGACGCCAATTCCGCAATCATCGCTCGGTTTTTCAGTAAAATTATAAGCTTCTGCTTGAAAGCTCCCTCGAATTGGCCTATTTGAACTGGAGCTCTAGTAGGGTCAATCTTCGCCTTTTTCTTTTTAGAAGGTACTCCCAGAATCTCATCCAAATCAGATATCTTGGCTCCGATTAAACTATTCCCGCATTTGAGATGATGATTTAAAAACGACAGCGGTTTTGACTTTGCCATAGTGCTTAGCCAAAGAGTCAGTTTAGCCAATTCAACGGCAAGTGGATTTAAATCTACTCCATAAATGCAGCTTTCCACTACGCGACGGCGATAATATATGATTTCCGCTTCTTCATCTAAATCCGTAGAGGACTCAATGGAAGGGTCTGATGCGATAGCCATAGCAATAAAATCAGTAGCTCTGGTGAGAAAATGACCGCTGCCCATGGCCGGATCAAGTATTTTTAGAGACAAATATGGTTCAAGCATTCGTTTTGATATCTTACTGATCTCTTTATCATATTTTTCAAGCGGTTCCAGACCCTGCTTTTGTCTTTTCAATTCTTGCCATTTCTTGATTTCTACATCAACTTGCGGTTTTAAGTATTTTGCTTTGACTTGAGCCTCTTTGATTAAAACATCAAGAGTGTTTTCTATAATGAAGTTAACGATATATTCAGGTGTATAGTATGAACCACTGGACTTCCGTTCGCCCTTAATATTTACCAAATATAATTCATTTTTATGACAAATTACCCTTTTAGTTGGGTTGCTTTTAGCTGGAGCATATTTCGTGCCATTTTTTTCTTTTATTTCGACTAAGTCTTCTGATGCTATAGCTGGTTTAAATTCCAATAAACCCTCATAGATACTACCTAAATGCCTCTCCGATAGAGTATTGTAGTCCACCAATACCTCAAAACCCAGCTCTTTATCCATAACCCATGCCAGATGTCTAAGAGTTTTTACAAGATAAAAGTCGGCAATGGTAGTATTTTTTATAAAGGGATGCTCAGCAGAGTCAAAAAGGCCTCCATTATATTCAGGTACATTCAAACTAGAATCACCGCTATCTATCAGCTTAAATAAGTTAATCAGACTTTGATAATAATTTGTTGATTTGTAGCTAAATGAAAGGTTTTTCTTTTCAGCGTCCTCTATTTTTAGAATGATACTACGGATACTATAAGTGTCTCTATAGCTATGATTTTCGGTTAAAGGCAATAAATCGCGAGCTTCTGCATAAAAAACAAAGAGTAATCGGTAAAGGAACGTAAGAGAGTTATCATAAATCTGCTTCAAAGCTGATTCATCCATCTGTTCAGGTTTGAAATTGGCTGCAAAACCTTGGCAAATTAACTGGACAACTTCATAGGCACGCTCTTTAATGTTATTCTCAAGTTCAACAGCATACTCGCTACTATTTTCAAAGATATAGTCCAATAGGGTTTTATTATTGGCGTCGGTTAACAACGAGTTTTTGCGAAAGAAAAGATAAAAATATTTTAACGCATTAACAGACGACTCCAATAATTGAACAACATCCACCTCATAATATTGAGCGATAGGCATTTGGGCCCTAGATGTATATAAACGCCATTGACGTCCATTGGTAAGAATTCCCCAGGTGGTTTTAGTACCTATCAAATAATTTACAATCTGAAATGATGGATTCTTATTTGTATACGTGTCTTTAGTGTTGTGTTTACTTTTGTCTAAATTACGTTCCCAATACTTAGCATCAGCAATTCCGATACTCTGCCTGTAATCAGTTTCACCTTGTTTGATGTGTGCGTTTTCAGCTATGACTTTATTAGGGAATAAAGCATAATCAGGTGTTCCGGAATTCGCAGCAGGTTGAACAACATAGCAATCTGAATAGCCTAATAAATCAAGGACCGGTTTGATAAATTTCTGTTCAGTTTGAGCTTCATTATATTTTGATAGATGGGGTTTTTGAGATTCGTAAAGGGCAAGTAATTTTTGGTGAAACTCATTAAGATTTTGATCCGTTTTCCATTCAGCGCGGTTCGGTAAACGGGATTGAAGATAATGATCTGAGAATAAGCCGCTGTTGATAAAATATTTTTCAGGAGTTTTGGCGACTTTTATTTCGGGGATATCGGACATTTAAAATTCCTTTTTCAATCTATGAGAATATTTACCTGCTATTATAGGCTAGAAATAGTCCTGTGTGAAGAGGTCTATGGAAACAGAGTAAACACGAATTCTAACCTCTGGCTCTTGCTTGCACACAATAGATAGGAAATAAGCTGAGAGCATAGATGAGCTTCGAGGTGCGAGTTGCGAGTTTCGAGGTGAGCCCCTCCACCCTGAGATGCTTCGTCGGGCGATGCCCTCCTCCAGCATGACAGCAAAGCGGGATGAGAGTTAGCCCCATCACCCTAAGATGCTTCGCTTTGCTCCAGCATGACAGCGATGAAGTCGGGGTTTGGAGGAGAGGAGACGAGGGTTTCATAAGGTCGTACAGGATCGGTCTGACTGGTCGGACTAGTTGGACGGGTCGGACGGGACGATGTACTTACAGACCAGAGTTTTTTAAAGGTCTCACCTTACTAGTTAGGAGAAAAGGACCGCAAGATGAGACCTTTAAGAAGAGAGAGACGCCTTTTCAGGCTTGATTATGTTTGTTGATTAAAGCTTTGTTGAGCTGATAATCTGTTTCCAGATTTAACCAGAAGCGCGCGGGAATCTCCGGCATGACTTCTTCCAATTGTATAGCTGTCTCGGCAGTGATGGCCTTCTTGCCTTTAATAATCTCATTGATGGTATTAATGGGCCTTCCCATTCTTTTAGCTAATTCTTTCTGAGAAAGTTCACGCGCCTGGATCTCTTCCGCTAAAAATTCCCCGGGGGGAATAGCTATATCCGGATAAGCTGCAGTTTTAGTTACCATGATAATCCTCCACGTCCATGATGCGGACGGTGTCTTCCGTGATTTTTTCGATGATGAGCCGGAAATTTCCGGTGAGTATGATAGCGTATTGTCCGGCGCGATCACCTTTTAGAGGATGTAACCGTAAAGCTTGAAAACCGAACAATTGGGAGAATTTAGGTGCTGCTCTGATGACAAGTATGCGTTGAATATATTTACGTCCGATTGGGACACCCAACTGCCGGCTGGCCTGGGAAAGGCTGATGCTGGCTTCGGCTAAACGGTTATTTGAGAATTCTATATTCACCCTTACACCCTATGGACTAATATTATGCCAGACAAAAGGCGTTGTCAAGCGCGGCGGAGGGGGAGGACGGTTCAAACGGATGTAATTGGTAACTAGTAATGAGTAGTTTGGGGAACTAGCCTGCGACGTGATCAGACCATGCCACCCCCTGAGATCCTTCGCTTCGCTCCAGGATGACAACGATGAGGAGAGGAGACCGGGGTTTCATAAGGTCGGACAGGATCAGTCTGACTGGTCGGACTAGTTGGACGGGTCGGACGGGACGATGTACTTACAGACCAGAGTTTTTTAAGGTCTCACCTTACTATAAAGGAGAGAAGGAACGCAAGATGAGACCTTTAACTAGAGCTTACAGCAGGCTTGATAACCGAGGTCGAAGGCTTTTAAGTTGGCTTCGACCGCTTTAGCCGGGACTCTTTCCTTGATGACCTCTTTGATCAATTCCTGACTGATCGGCATCTTACCGCTGCCGAAGAGGGTGCCCATCATGACCACGTTGGTGGCCTGCCGGTTGCCCGCCTTCTCAGCTAACTCTACTGCGTCCACCGTGATCACATCGGGTGTTACCGCCAGTAATCTCTTCTTGATTTCCGCTAGCGCGGGATAGGTGCTCTTGCCCATGGAAACTGTGGCTGGTATGATCTGGCGAATGTTGAGCACCACTGAACTGTTTTTATGCAAATACTGGATATTGCGCAAGCCTTCGCTGGGTTCCAGCGCAATCAAGATATCACATTTGCCTTCTGAGGTCATGGGCGCTTCTACATCACTGCCCAGCCGGATATTGCTGAAGACCGAGCCGCCCCTCTGGGCCATGCCCAGCACTTCCGATCCTCTGACCTTCAGTCCCGCCCTAACTGCTGCTGTGCCTAAGACTTCGCTCATCAGAACCACGCCCTGACCACCTACACCGGACATGATAATATTCAACTCTTTAACTGCCGCTGCCATTTACTTACCCCCTTCTTGAATAATTGAATGGGTGGGACAAATCTGGGCACATAATGAGCAGCCATCGCACTGGGCCGCGTCAATAACCACCTTGCCGTCTGCCATAATAATCGCCGGGCAGCCCAGAGCATTCAAACAGAGCTTGCATTCAGTGCAGGTGGCTTTGTCTATCTGGTAAGGGCGCACCTTCTCACCGCGCTGGCGACGATCTCTCTGCGCTAGAATCCCGCACATGGCCCGGCAGACTATCAATGAAGGACCATCAAAGCGGATAGCTTTTTCAATTACTTCCAGGGTTTTCTTCTGATCGAAGGGATTAACCACTTCCACCAACTTGACGTTGCAGGCCCTAGCCACGTCTTCCGGTTTGATACCAATTTCTCCGGCGCCAGGCGCGCCGGGATGAGGCTGGAAGCCGGTCATAGCGGTGGCTGAATTATCCAGGACAATCATGGTCATCTTCGTTTTATTAAAAACCGCGTCTATCATGGCGGGAACGCCCGAATGGAAAAAGGTGGAATCTCCCATGTGACCCACCACCGGGCCGTTCTGGCCTCGGGCGACACCGCCGGCGACGCCGAAACCGCCCCCCATGCAGCAATTAACATCATAGGAGCTCAAAGGAGGATTAATACCCAAACTGTAGCAACCAATGTCGCCGCATAAAACCCGTTCGCCAAGGTCCTTTTTAATCTTGCGCACCGCTTGATTGATGGCATAGAAAGAAGCCCGGTGAGGACAACCAGCGCACAGAGTAGGAGGCCGGGAGGGCAAGATAGCCACGGCTTCCGCGGTTTGTCGATCGAGTTCGGTGTAATTGAGCGGCATTTTAACCCCGCTTAACCTGGCGATAGCTTCCGCCATAATACGGGTGGAGAATTCATTGCGGATAGGCAGTACATCTTTGCCGTGGATTTTACTGACAATACCCGTTTCCTGGGCCAGAACTTTGACATGGTTTTCGACGAAAGGCTCCAATTCCTCAGCTACCAGAATCTCGGAGACGGACTTCAGGAACTGGACCACCTTTTTCTCGGGCAGAGGATGGGGAGTGCCGATTTTAAGCAGGGAGACCTTATCCTCCAGCCCTAACCAGCGCAAAGCTTCGACGGTATAGGCATAAGCGATACCACTGGCGATGATGCCCAATTTGGCGCCCGGAACGGAGTTTAGCTGATTAAAAGGCGAGTTTTCAAACTCGGCTTTAATTTTGCCAAAACGCTCCAGCAGAGCTATCCGGTTCTTACGGGCGAAGGCTGGAATAACCAGATTAGATTCTCTCTTCTTGAATTCACCCTTTAGCGGAGTTTTATGGATAGGACCCAGTTTTACATCTCCGCGAGCGTGGCTGATGCGGGTCACTGAGCGCAGCATAAAAATCTGGCCGAATTTTTCGGAAAGTTTAAAGGCCTCCACCGTCATGTCCTTGGCTTCCTGGACGGAAGAGGGTTCTAATACAGGCAAGTAGGCCTGTTCGGCAATTGAACGGTTGTCCTGCTCATTCTGCGAGCTCCAGATACCAGGATCATCGGCATTGACCAGCAGCATACCGCCTATTACCCCCGTGGTGGTGGCCGACATAAGCGGATCGTGGGCCACATTCAAACCGACGTGTTTCATCGATACCATGGCCCTGACGCCGCATAAAGCAGCGCCGTAAGCCACTTCAAAGGCCACTTTCTCATTGACCGACCATTGGGCGTAATACCCGACTTCACCGGCCAGATCGATCAAGGTTTCACTGATCTCACTGGAGGGGGTGCCGGGATAAGCGGCATAAACCGCCAGCCCCGATTCGATCGCGCCGCGGGCAATGGCTTCATTGCCCAGCATGAAAAGAGATTTCCCGGCGGCATCTGAGGTAAGATTAAGTTTTTCAGTTTCGGACAAGGTGTTCCTCCGTTATGAGTTTAAAGTTACGAGTTTCGAGTCGCTAGTCCCCACCCCAGATCCTTCAGCCTCGCCTTTCGAGGCTTCCAGGATGACAGCAGAGCTGTCAGTTTAAAGTTTCTAGTTAGCCCCTACCACCCTGAGATCCTTCGCTTCGCTCCAGGATGACAACGCTATTATAAGTTTTGGGGAAGTGAGGAGACTCATTGAAAATCCATTATTCTCTAAATATTATCATGACATAGCCGCACCTGTATATTCCTATTAATTAAATGAGATGAACTGATTACGTGTAAGAAGGCCCTTTGAGCGTCAAATATGGTTGAAAAGCAGGCTTTGACGATATAATTAAGGTTAAAATCGCCCCTTGATCCCTCTGAAACCCCATAGAATCGTTTGTTTTTAGCGGTAGCTATCCTTTAAGATGGCAACAAGTAAGCGGTAATTCAACTCTAAATTTCCCTCCGATAAGGAACTGGTACACCGCCAGTGTCCTCAGGATTTTTAGCCCCGGGTTTCTCGCTTTTAGTGGCAAATCACCTATTGACAAACACTATCCATTGTGGTTATATTGATTTGCACCACTAGATATTGGGGTTTATAAATGAATTGTCCTTATTGTGGATATACTGATTCAAAGGTCATCGACTCTCGTGACGTTAATGACGGAGTCCGCCGCAGACGCCAGTGCCTGAGCTGTAACGCTCGCTTTACCACCCATGAACGTTTACAATCGGCCAGTCTGTTCATCATTAAAAAGGACCAACGGCGCGAGGAGTTTAACCGCGAAAAACTGCTGGGAGGGATCCGCAGAGCCTGTGAGAAGCGCCCCCTGCCCACCGGTACTATTGAAAAAATCACGGATGAAATCGAAGCCGGCCTGTATAAACTGGGCAAGGCTGAAATAGCCAGCACACTGATCGGCGATATGGTGATGGAGAAACTGAAAGAGCATGATTACATCGCTTACATCAGGTTCGCCAGTGTCTACCGGGAGTTCGCCGATATAAGAGCGCTCAAAGAAGCGGTAGATAACCTGGTAGTGATGCCGAGAGGACAAGCCAGGGAAGCCTTAACCCCGCGGCCAGATAAAGGCACGAAAAACCAGAAAACCGAAACAACGGTTAAGAAAACCAGCAGGAGATCGAAAACCCATGTCAAGCGGGCGTAATCAGATTGTCAAGACGATCTACTCAGTGGCCGAGTCGATGGGCATCTCTGAGAGAGAGCGTATCGATAGCGTTATCGAAAAATATATGAAGCTCACGGAGCCGGTGTCACTCCCCGGAATGGAAGCCCTGGTTTCAGACAAAGCTAAATCAGCGCATGCCCCCAGTTTAATGGAAATTCAAAGCATGGTGAAAGATATCCTGGCCAGGGAAGAACTAAAAAAACAGAAGGAGAAACAGCCCAAAATGACTAGCACCATCGCTAAACCAGTAGTGAAAGTTTCTTCAGAAGATAAAACAACTGAAAAAGCGGTCAGCGGAACTAACCTGACTGAAAACGCAATTCACGTTTTAGAGAAACGCTATTTAAAGAAAGATAAAAGCGGAAAAGCGGTCGAAACACCCATTGAACTATTCAAACGAGTGGCACAGACTATCGCCTCCGCCGACCTGAAATATAATGCCAACGCCGACGTTGAGGCACGTGAAGAAGAGTTTTTCCGGATGATGACCAGCCTGGATTTTTTGCCTAACTCACCCACCCTGATGAACGCGGGACGGGACCTGGGACAGCTTTCGGCCTGTTTTGTCCTGCCTGTGGGCGATTCAATGGAAGAGATCTTCGACGCCGTTAAATACACCGCCCTCATTCACAAGAGCGGCGGCGGTACCGGTTTCTCCTTTTCCCGCTTGAGACCGCATCAGGATAGAGTAGGTTCGACCGGCGGCATCGCCAGCGGCCCAGTTTCCTTCATCCGCGCCTTCGATACCGCTACCGATGTCATCAAACAGGGCGGCATGCGGCGCGGAGCTAATATGGGCATCCTCAGCGTAGACCATCCTGACATCCTGAATTTTATAGACGCCAAAAAGGACATGGTCTCACTGACCAATTTCAACCTTTCAGTGGCTATTACCCAGGACTTTATGGAGGCGGTTAAAGCCGGCTCTGATTATAACCTGATCAATCCCCATAACGGAGAAGTCTTTGGCAAGTTAAATGCCAAAGAGGTCTTCAACAAAATCGTGGACGGAGCCTGGAAGACCGGCGATCCGGGTATTGTTTTTATTGACAGAATCAACCGGGACAATCCCACTCCCAAACTGGGTAAGATCGAAAGCACTAATCCCTGCGGTGAACAACCGCTGCTGCCTTATGAGTCCTGTAACCTCGGCTCGATTAATCTGGCCCGGATGTTGAAAACCGCTAAAAAAGAGGAAATAGACTGGCCGAAACTGGCTAAAACTATCCACACCGCGGTGCATTTCCTGGACAACGTGATCGATATGAATAAATTCCCCCTGCCTCAAATCGAACAGCGCACCCGCGAGACACGCAAGATCGGTCTGGGCGTCATGGGTTTTGCCGATATGCTGTTGCAGATGGGCATAGCTTATAATTCAGAAGAAGGACTCAAAACTGCCAGCGAGGTTATGCGTTTTATTAACGACGAATGCCTTAAGGCCTCTCAAGAACTGGCGGCAGTTCGCGGAGTTTTTCCGGCTTACGAAGGCAGCATCTATGATAAAGCCAACGGCATCAAGGTCAGAAACGCGGCCCGCACCACCATCGCTCCTACCGGGACTTTGAGCATCATCGCCAGTTGTTCCGGCGGCATTGAGCCTGTCTTTGCCCTCAGTTTTACCAAGAACATTCTGGACGGTTCACACCTGATCGAGGTCAATCCCTATTTCGAAGAAGCGGCTAAACGCGGCGGCTTTTACTCTAAAGAACTAATGCAGAAATTGGCTGAAGGCGAACATCTGGCTGATTTGGCCGATATCCCGGACGATATCAAGCGGGTTTATGTCACCGCCCATGAAATCACACCGGAATGGCATGTCAGAATGCAGGCAGCTTTTCAGAAACATACCGATAACGCCGTATCCAAAACGGTGAATTTTGCTAAAACTGCTACCCGCGAGGACGTGGCCAATGTATACCTGATGGCTTTTGAGCAAGGTTTGAAAGGCATCACCATCTACCGTGATGGAAGCCGCGAAGGACAGGTGTTGACCACCGGCAAAGACAAAAAAGCGGAAGCCGCGCCCGCCCAGGCAGCGCCTGTGCAGGTTTCCCGCACTCCGCGGAATAGAGCCAAGGTCACCACAGGTATCACGGAAAAAGTCCAGACAGGCTGTGGCAACATCTATGTCACGGTAAACTCGGACGATCAGGGTATTTGCGAGGTATTTTCTCACCTGGGTAAAGCCGGCGGCTGCGCCGTGGGGCAACTCGAAGCTACCTGCCGTCTGATTTCCTTAGCTCTAAGAGCAGGCGTAGATTTAAATTCGATAGTCAAGCAATTAAAGGGCATCCGCTGTCCATCACCCTGCTGGGACAACGGCAAATCAGTTTTATCCTGCGCGGACGCCATCGCCATTATCCTGGAAAAATATATTCACGGAAAGACCAATAGTAACGGCAACGGACATTCTCATGACAGCGCCAAAACAGCGGATGCGGGTTCATTGAAAAACACCGCAGGGCAATGCCCCGAATGTGCGACCCTGCTGAGCTATCAAGAAGGTTGCTTCGTCTGTCCCGGATGTGGTTATACTAAGTGTTAATTTGCAGAGAAAAGAGGTATAATATTGGTAAGATGTATTTATTGGCTAGCTCCTGTATCAGGGAAGTACTTCTAAAACCTCTTTCGAGAGGGAAAATTCGTCCCGTCATCAAAATAGTATCTGGTTTGTCTGTTACGCGGCGGCCTTCCGGACTGCCGCTTTTCTTTAAATTATGAAGTTTACTTAGCCGGGTTAATAAAGCTGGCCAGGATTATAGGAAAGGAAGGTGTAAAAATGGAAGAGCATATCTTTATTACACCCGAAGGACTCAATTTCAAGCCCAGTTGTGACAGCCCGGATCCAGATTTTCTGGATTTTCGTTCGATTAATTTCAACCCGGATGCGACGGTTCAGGACACGATCAAGGAACTAATGGAGCTTAATGCTAACATCGCGCAGAACAGCACCATGCAGAATCTGCCTTTCTCTATAAATATCGAGCCTCAACGACGCATGCGCTGGCCTAAAGGGTCCAAGCAACCGATTATGGCCTCCTGAGTCGAATTTCTGCTACACTGTTGATAGCATAAATGAAAGGAGGCTGCGGTGTCTTCTAAATGTGAAGCTATCAACTATCAAGGTTGTCCTCTGACACAGGTCGTTCTGGTCAGTTATTGGTTGGACGTTTTCACTTTACTCTCCGCCTTGCGACCTCATGCCACCCCCTATCTGCATATCTCTAAGAACCCCATATTAAGCGCCAAAGCTATCAAGATAATTGGCCTGCCGGTGGAGGAGTAAAGACGAGCAAGAAATCTATCACCTGGGACGAGATGGAGAAAGGCCGCAAGCGGCTGGAGCGGGAAACCGGCAGCATCTTGAAAGACTGGGGCGGCAAATTGCCTTTCGCTTTCGTCTATCCCAATAGTTACTTTATCGGCATGTCCAATCTGGGCATGCAGACCATTTACGGGTTTTTAAACGCGCGCGAAGATGCGGTTTGCGAGAGGATCTTCTGGGATAAAGAGAATAGTGAAAATGGCGTTGTGCCGCTTTCGGTTGAATCTCAACGGCCTCTCACCGATTTCGCCGTACTGGCCTTTTCATTTAATTATGAGATCGACTTTTTCAACATTGCGCCCCTGCTTAAAGCCAGCGGTATTCCACTCTATGCTGAGCAGAGAGATGAAACCCAGCCACTAATCATCGCGGGAGGGCCCTGCATTAGCGCTAATCCGATGCCAATAGCACCGTTTTTCGACTGCCTGTGCATCGGGGAGGCTGAATCTCTTCTGCCGGCCATGCTGCCGGTTATTGAAGAAGGGCTATCGGGGAACCGTGAAGAATTACTTAGAGCAATGGCCAAAATCCCTGGCGTGTATGTCCCGCAATTTCCCCCGGAAAAACCAGTCACCCGCCAGAAGCTGATGAATCTCGACGATTATCCGGCCCACTCCATTGTTTTAACGCAAGACACCGAACTCAGCGACCTGTATCTGCTGGAAGTGGAGAGGGGCTGCGCCCACAACTGCCGTTTTTGCCTGGTGAGCAGCGCCTTCAGCCCCATGCGCTTTCATTCGCTGGATTCAATGTTAAAACAGGCGGAAATAGGACTTAAATTAAGAAAAAGAATCGGGCTGGTAGGCCCGGCGGTCACTGATCATCCTCAAATAGAAGAACTTTTAAAAGGTCTGCTAGACCTGGGGGCTCAGGTCTCGATTAGCTCACTCAGATTGACCTCTCTTAATCAGGAAATTATGCAGCTGCTGGTGAAAGGCGGAATGCGCTCGGTGGCGCTAGCGCCGGAAGCCGGATCGGAATGCCTCAGGCAATCGATAAAAAAGGGTATAAGCGAATCTCAAATTCTGGAGGCTATCAGACTGGCCGGAGAAGCCGGAATGCAGCAGCTAAAGCTCTATTTCATGATCGGGCTGCCAGGAGAAACAGAGGCTGATATACAGGCAATCGTTGATCTGGCGCTGACCGGGAAGAAACTAATTGAGCACAAGCGCGGAAAAACCCGCCTAACCCTGAATGTTTCACCCTTCGTGCCAAAAGCTAGTACAGTTTTCCAACGCCTGCCAATGACCCCGCTGGATGTCTTACAGGCCAGAATAGCCTTTCTGAAAAATCGTCTGGCGGGACAGGGGATTAAGATCAATAATGAAAGCCCACAGTGGAGCGAAGTTCAGGCAGTGCTCTCGCGAGGAGATTCCAGTCTGGCTAAAGCATTGGCTGGCATTGAGAAAGAATCACTGGCTGCCTGGCGTGAAGCTATGGAGACAAACCATATTGATACGGACTACTTCGCGCACCAGGAATGGAAAGCAGATTCCAAACTACCCTGGTCTATCATAAAATCAGAGACCTCCGGGTAAAACCTGCCCCCTTTTAAAGACTAATCGCTTCGCCGGGAAAAATGCCATGACTTTTATTTATTCTCCACATTTAGTTGAGAGGCCACCCGGCGCATTCCCAGCCCATAAACAAGACTGACAACAACCATAAAGATACCCACGATGCCAAAGGCCGTTTTGTAAGAATAAGCGCTGATCAAGACTCCGGCAACTATAGGCCCGGTAGACTGGCCGATGTCCATAATGCTGGAGAGTATACCCATCGCCCCACCTCTGCTATAAGCCCGCGAAAAATCAGCCACCAGAGCTGAAGTAGAAGCTGTGACAGTGGCTAGACCCAAACCGAAAAGCGCTATCAGGCCAATTAAAAAGATGTAATTAGTGGAAAAAATAATAAAACCGGTAGTTAGGCCACCTAAGGCCAGTCCCGCGGTAATAAGCGGGATTCTACCATAACGGTCAGATAAACGACCCATGATCGGTTTAGTTAAAGCAGCCGCCAGTATTTGGGCCGTAAATAACATACCGATCTGCCAGGTGGAAAACCCGGCTTTTTCGTGTAAATAAATGGGCAGGAAAGTCTCCAGCGCGCCAAAAGCGAAGTATTGCACCGCCTCAATGCCGCTGGTAGCTAAAATCCCAAGGTGGCGGAAAACAAACATAATATCCTGGCTATATTTATGACGCTGCTGCTTTAAGGCTTCGCCTGTTGTGGCAGAGATATCGGTAGATAAGGGTAATCTAAAAGCAGCGACCAGCACTAATACACCGACGATACCGTCAACCAGATAGACAATATGATAGTCATTCCCAATAATTAAAAGTCCGCCGGCCAGAGGAGCTAGAAAGCGGCCTACCATAGTGGCGGATGAATACCAACCCATGCGTTCTCCGCGTCCTTTAGAATAGGTATCCGCCACTGCTGCCATGGCTACCGGTCCCAGAATGGCAGTAGCTAAACCATGGTAAACCCGCACTAAGACCAGTTCCCAAGGGGCATTGATCAATAGATACAAAAAAGGGGCAGTCGCGAATACTATGGCAGCTATTATGATCACTTTGCGGCGACCGATTATATCGGAAAGAATGCCAGCCGGGATGCTGACCAGGATGCCTACCAGCGTGGAAGCCGCTGCAATGAAACCGACGGTGGAGAGCGGCACACCCATGGAGCGGATGAACAAGGGCAAAGCCGGATTCTTGGCCATAGTTGAGCTGAAGATGGCCAATCCTCCCATAATACACAACATTAGAAAGGGAGAAATACGTTTATTCAATTAAGGTTCCTCAATATACAATCAGCATTATGAGGATAGGTTACCAGTTTTCGATCAACCACTTCAAGCTAAATTTAAGTGATAACCTGGCATGCATCAGCATGAATATCTTGACCTGATCATTAACGCCATTTATTTATTCTTCTTTTGTAATATTGCGGTAGTAACGTATTTTTTCCCCTCAATATCGGGATGTTTGGCGTTTTCAAAGACAGCGGTGAAGCCGAGGTGCGCTGCGGCAACTTCAATATGACACAAGGCTATTCCGATATCCAGCGAAGTGATCTTTTCCATATAGAGAGGGCCCGCGCATTTACGCCGGTAAACGTGGATGATATCCCCTGCGCCATGAATATACCAAGGCTGGAGGTTCATCGCGGAGGGTGCCAGCCACACCGCCTCAACAATAATCTTGTCCAGTTCGCCTCCGCTAATCTTGTCGGTTGAAACCCGTTTGAATTCGCTTAAAGCTTTGCGGTACAGCTCTTGATCCGGCTTGCCCACGGAAATCTTGGCCAAATTCCGTTGGTCTTTCACCCTGGGTATCCTGGGACCAGAGCCAACCCGCCAGCACGTGCCGTACCCCAGGCCTGTCAGCTTTAAGATGAGTTGCTCGCCCATAAAACCCGCATCATCGCCACAGGTACTATTGTTGTCTGCCCGTATAAAAACGTAATATGGAGCTCCCCCTTTATCCCCTGGGTCAGTTTCCGCCAGTTCCAGATAAACCGGACAGTTTCCTAGCTGCCTCAAGCTGTTTATAGTAGTCTGAATTTCCTGTTTCATTTGTTCTGATTTTTCCGGTTTATACTTACGGATGGATTGTCTTTTAAGAATTAAGTTAAGCATTTTTGCTCCTTTGGTTTAAAATATATCTAAAACATTATTCTTTTATGACTGATTATGATCAATCCCATGCACTCAGGTTTTTCTTGACAAATTGCCGGAAGGTCTGCGGTTTCTTGTGCATAACATTCTCAAAAGTAGTTGTGGTTTTTTTGGCAGCGCCCCACCTGGTCATCATATAAAGCATACTCATAACTTTGGCATATTCTCGATCTAAACCGCGGACCTCAGTCCAATATTTTTTGGCCAATGACGGGTTAGGATTAGCATAAGTTATTTTTCTGCCAAGTTCCTCAGATAGTATTTGTGATACGGCGTAATAATCTATGGCTTCCGGGCCAGTGATTGAGTAAGCCCTGTTTTGGTGCTTATCCGGCTCGCTCAATACCTTTGCGGTGATTTCGCCGATATCCTCAGCATCAATAAAACTGGTTAACGCTGCTTTAACCGGAACGACAATACGATCGAAATGTTTAATTTCAAATGCGTGTATTCCGCTAATATTTTGCATGAAAAAGCTGGGACGAATATGGCAGTACGACAAACCCGCCTGTTCGATATATTTTTCAATTTTATGATGCGGCGGTATAGGGTTGTATTCTACGCCGATGAGAGATAAAAAGCTTACAAGTTTTACGCCACCTTTGGATTTAAGTGTTTCTATAAAAGGTTTTAAATCCTGTGGTTGGCCCAGCTGCGGCGGGCGCATTATAAACACCCGGTCAACATCCCGGAGAGCAACCGAAAAGGTTTTGGCATCAGTAAAGTTAAAATAAACGCTTTTGACTTGATCGCCGTATTTTTCCTGCAGCGCTTCAACATTGATGTCAGCAGCAACAATATCCTGGCCGTTTTTAATTAAATACTGCGCCACATATCCGCCTACATTGCCAAGTGCGCCAGTAACCATCACTTTACTCATGGTTTTTCTCTTCCAATAAGACTGTGTTGGCTTTTTTAAGCAATACAATCAGGTTACTAAAATTATTTGGGCCAAGTTGCTCCTGGAGCAGTTTCATCGTCTTGATATATTCTTTAAAGGTAACATCGACCAGCTTCCTGGCATTTTTAGATGGGTTAAGAATAAAACTGCGCTTATCGCGGGGTGAGGGTACTTTCTCAATATATCCATGTTGGATTAAGCTGGAAACCATAGTGGTAATCATAGGTTTTTTCACCTTAAAAAAATCTGCTGCTATAACCGGAGTGACCAGTTTCTCACTTTTGCAGATTAAAATAAGTAAACCCATCTCGCTGGATCTAATGGGCATATCTTTCCTGGTGTTGATATGAAGGCGGCAAAACAGGGAAACCGTTTCGGCTCCTTCAATTAAATCTCCACTCATACAGCACCTCGAAATTAAAGTTAATACAGTTACCTATATTATAGTTAATCTGATTAACTATTTCAAGAGAGGCAAATTGCATAAAGAGAGTCATTCAGACTATAATAGCTGCTGGCGATGAAGCTCGCCGGGGGAATAATATTTACTCGAACCGTCTTGAATGACTGATAGCTTCTACTGGTTACACACCGGTAGAGGCTTTTTTATTAATTATTAAACGGAAAAGACGACTAATAGAAAAGGAAAGGAAATGAAAGACATCCTATTTTTAGCTTTAGCGGGTTCTCTAGGAGCCTTAAGCCGCTACGGATTAAGCGGCGCAACGCAACGATTAAGCGGAGCCGGTTTTCCTTTTGGCACACTGCTGGTCAATGTCCTAGGCTGCCTGATGATCGGTTTTATCATGCAGGTTGGTCTTAATACTGACATAATTCCCCGCAGTCTGAGAACGATCATTACCATCGGCTTTCTGGGGGCTTTTACTACCTTTTCAACCTTTAGCTACGAAACAGTAAGTTTTATGCAGGACGGAGCCTGGCTGCAGGCATCTTTAAATATCTTGGCTAATCTGATACTGTGTATCGGCGCCACCATAATCGGCATGGCTTGCGGCAGATTAGTGGCAGGAGGAGCGTAATGATTGAGCTAACTGGAGACCAGGTATTAATACGCATTTTCATCGGTGAATCGGATAAACATGAGGGCAAACCGCTGTATCAGTGGATAGTTGAGCTACTTCGCCGGGAAAAAATTTGCGGCGCGACAGTTCTGCGTGGAGTCCTGGGTTTTGGCGCTGCCAGCCATATTCACGCGGCCCATATTCTGCGGCTAAGCCAGGATTTGCCCATGGTAGTGGAGTTTGTTGACACTCAGGAAAATATCGACCGGGTTTTAGTGCAAATAGAACCGTTCGTAAAAGACGGATTAATAACTTCAGAGAGAGTCAAGGTTATTAAGTACGGCACGAGCGGGAAGAAACAGGATTAAGGTTTAACTCCATCGGTCTTTTTCTTGCCACGTTGAATAACTGCAAACAAAACCGGCCAAAGAATACAGACGATGATAATCATGGCGATAATCAATAAGGTAGTGAAGCTGCGATTTTCAGCCCAGGGGTTATGAGCAGCGAAAAAGCCCAATAAAATTAACAAGCCGTCATAAATAATGGACGCCAGCGCTATTCCCAGTGCAAAGTATTGGTAGCGCATGCGGATTGTGCCTGAGGCGAGAGTAGTTATTTGAAGCAGACCCGGAGTAAGTCTGCCGGTTACAACCATCAGGGTAGCCCAGTGACTGAGGCGCACTTTAAAGGCATCCAACCGACTGCCGATGGAGGGGAAACGTTTATCGAGCCGGTTAAGAAACCCATTGCCCAAATAGCGGGACAATAAATATAATATCCCCGAACCTACCTGCCGACCAATGAACAGCATGAGTATTATCATGAGCACAGGAGTCCAATGAGGGTCCCCGCTGGTCATAACCTTATAAGCGGTTACCATGAGCACGGTATCCAGCACGAATGGCACAGGGATACCAATGTCTGTAATCACAGCCAACGAAAAAAGAATAATTAAACCGGGGGGATTAGGCGAGTCAAACGCCGCTACCAGGTTGCTGAATACTAATTCAAGATTATGTAAAAATTGTAAAAAAGCTTGTTCCATATTATTTCAATCAATTAAATCCGGTTCTTTTACTACTCGTCTATAATCAAAGGATGAAAAATAAACCACTGATCGATAAACTGGGTGGTTATATTTACCAGTGCGTCGGTTGTACTCTGGGTAATCAGCCTGAGATCCTCTGCCAAATTACCGCTAGCCTTAACTTCAATAGGTTGGCCGATTATCCCCTCAAAAGTTGTATTAGAAGTGCGGACCAATCCGCAAGGGATCAAGCGGGCTCCAGTCCGCAAGGCCATAATAGCTGGTCCGGTGGGCAGAAATGCCCATTTCCCCCCGAGTTTAACTTTGACCCCATTGACACAATTGGGACTGTCGATCATTAAGGCCAGGATTTCATTCTTTCTAAGTACCGCGAGTAAGTTGGTAGAAGCCTCTTTTACCTTGATCAGTTTAGCCCCGGCTTTCTCTCTGGGATGCTGCAGAAAAGCATCTAGCTGTCCCGATTGCCAATTCTCTACGATGGCGTTGACGGGATAACCCGCGCTGCTTAAGGCTTTGATGCCCAGGTCCAGGTTGCCAAGGTGAAAACTAACCAGAATAATGCCTTTACCCTCTGCCAGGGCGGCGTCCAGATATTCTTTGCCAATGATTTTAAAGTTTTTCTCAAAGAAAGCGGGAGCAGGATGAGGATAGCGGAAAGTATCCACCACATATCTGGCAAAATTGCGCAAGCAACGTCTGGCGGTTTTTCTGACTTGACGATCCTTTTCAGGCTGGTCAATTAAAGCAGCTACTGCTTTTATCATATTGCGGCGTACCCGGGGCCAAAATAAATATATCGCATCTCCAATTACAATGGCTAAAGTGTAACTAACCCAAGCCGGCAGACGCGCAACAAAAAAGCGCGCTGCTACTGCGAAACGATAAACTAAGCCCTTTCTCATAATTTTTTCATACCTGAAAAGTCGTCCGGATTACGGTCCGCCCCGCAAATCCACCTTAATACCTGGTTCCTTTTAATGATAGCGTCGGTTAATTTTGAGAAACCCCGCATAGCTTCCCCGGGAATGGAAATAATCTCGCCTGTCACGGATTCCCCTACATTTAAGACCCCGTAAGTTTTCCAGGGGGCCGGCCATAAGGCCGAAGCGCTGCCCGGATTGAAGAATAGAATATCATCAACCATCTCATTGCGGATTACGTGAGTATGCCCGTAAAGTATGGCATCCACCTTATCGTTTTTAAATTTGGCTAAAGAACGTTGCTGACAAAAAAAGGGAAACCAATAGCCGTGCAGCAATCCCAGTCTTTTGCCGTTGATTTCAATCACGTCGGTCTTGGGAAGGATCTTTTTTACCGACTGCGGATCGTGATTCCCAGCTATACCGTAGAAGTTATTGAAGGTCCTAAAATATTCTACCAGTTCCTCATTAACAAAATCGCCCAGATGAATAACCATATCGAACGCTTTTAAACTCTCCAGCAGAGAAGAGGGCACTTCATTAAAATGATGAAAATGCGTATCGGATAAAACCGCTATGGTGGTAGCTTTTTTAGTCAAAGCGAGCGCCCTCTCAAAAAGCTAAATGACATATTTCGACCTTTCATATACGTTTTATAACTATTTGGTTCTGGCAAATTTTACCGCATTCTGAAAAATAATGAAACCGTCTCCATGCTCTTTGGCCTTCTTACGGGTCCAATGCGGATGCTGCTGGAAGCGAATATGCCGCTCAGGATGAGGCATGAGGGCAAAGATACGTCCGGTGGCATCGCACACGCCAGCGATGTTATTCATCGAGCCATTGGGATTGTCCGGGTAACCAGCCTGAACATTGCCAGACTCATCGGTATAATATAAAGCGGCATTAATGTCTCTAAGGCCACGCATATCCGTGATGACCTTGCCCTCCCCATGGGCAACCGGCAGATACATGCTCTCTACTCCCTGGGTAAAAACGCAGGGACTTTTCTTTTCCACCTTTAAATTAACCCAGCGGCATTCAAAGCGGCCGGAATCGTTGGTGCCCAGAGTCAGGGGCGGAGCGGTCTGCTGCCGGATGTCCGGCAAAATACCGGCTTTAGCCATAACCTGGAATCCATTGCAGATTCCCAGGATGAGACCGCCGTTATCGACGAAAAGCCGGATATCTTCACCAAGTTTTAGTTTTAATTCGTTGGCCAGTACTTTCCCGGCGCCAATATCGTCACCATACGAAAAGCCGCCCGGAATGACCAGCACCTGATAGTCTACCAGACGCCTCTCGTGACGGATCAGGGTATTGATATGACAGACCGAAACGACCGCCCCGGCTTGCTGAAAAGCAAAGGCCGTTTCCTGATCGCAGTTAGTCCCCGGTCCGCGTAATACCAGCACATTGACTTTAGCCATTTTATTTAACCTCAAAACCAAAACTCAAATCACAATTTCCAAATTACAAAGGTTATCACTTTTGAGTTTCTAGTTTCTTATTTCTCAATTATTAAATCTGTTTACATTTCTTATTTTAGATAGTGGTTGGGTGACTTACCACCTAAGCGGTTTCTGCCAGGCCTCTTTAAGTTCGTGGATGGGCGCTCTCATTACTACATCGCCCATCAGGCCGTGCACTTCCAGCACTTCTTCCTGATTGACATGTCCTATCTGTGCCATCACTACACCGCCCATGGCCTTCCTGAATTGAGCATCATGCTCAGGCTCGATTTCTACAATAAAGCGGGAGTTCGACTCAGAGAACAAAACGTAATCGTTACGATAAATCGGGCCGGTGCGGGGCACATTCTTTAAATATATCGTTGCCCCCAAACCGCCGGCAAAGGCCATTTCTGCTACCGCAACTCCCAGGCCACCCTCGCTGCAATCATGGCAGGACCTTACCAGTCCCTTTTCCGTAGCCGCACTTAGAGATTCCATGGCTTTGCGAGACTGCTGGGCATCCACCCTCGGTACGTTGTTACCGATGGCGCGATGAGCAGCGAAGTATTCAGAACCACCCAGATCGTTGCCGGTCATACCGATGATGTATAACAAATTACCTAAACTTTTCAGGTCCATTGAGACAGCTTTGCGGACGTCGTCCATGACAGCGATAGCCGAAATCAGTAAAGTATGCGGGATAGAGATCAATTTGCCCTCATATTCAAATTCATTGTTCAAGCTGTCTTTACCCGAGATAAAAGGCACACCGTAAGCCAGAGACATATCGTGGCAAGCCTCCGCGGCACGAATTAAAGCACCCACCACTTCAGGGCGTTTAGGGCTGCCCCAGCAGAAGTTATCCAGCACAGCCAACTTTTTTAAATTTCCACCCACCGCAATCACCTGCCGCAAAGCTTCGTCGATGGCGGAAGCGGCCATCCAGTAAGGATCGATGTCTCCATAGCGGGTATTGATACCGTTGGCGATAATGGCGCCCATGTCGGAATTCAAAATCGGACGGATAATTACAGCGTCGCCGGGGCCGTCATTATTCGCACCTACCAGCGGTTTCAGGACACTACTGCCCTGCACTTCATGATCATACTGGCGGATGACCCATTCTTTGCTGCAGGTATTCCAGGAACCCAGCACGCTCTTTAATTCGGCTTCCAGGTCCACCGCTATAAAATCCGGTTCATCAAAGCGAGGCTGATGCCAGACTGCATCCATTTGTATCTGCGGAACTCCCTTGTGCAGGAAATTCATCTCGAGATCGCAGACCATGGCATTCTTATATTCCAATTGCAAGCTCTTGGTGTCGGTAAATTCACCGATAACCGCGGCTTCAACATCTTCATTAGCAAAAAGTTTAAGGAGGTGAGCGATGTTTTCCGGCGGCACAGCCAAGACCATACGCTCCTGCGCCTCAGAAATCCAGATTTCAGAATAAGTTAAGCCGGCATATTTCAAAGGTACTTTGTCCAAATTGACCCTGGCCCCGGTTTCCTCACCCATCTCACCTACCGCGGAAGAAAGACCTCCCGCGCCACAATCAGTAATTTGAGTGTAAAGCCCGAGATCGCGGGCTTGCAGCAGCACATCCAGCATTTTCTTTTCCACGATGGGATTACCTATCTGTACCGCGCTGTAGGAAACCTCGTGCGATTTATCATCCAACTGGACAGACGAGAAGGTCGCACCGTGAATACCGTCACGTCCCGTCTTACCACCCACTACAACAACCAGATCGCCCGGCTTATGGCTACCCTTTTTGGCCATTGGCTTGGGCATCAAACCCACCGTTCCGCAAAAAACCAGCGGATTGCCCAGATAACGGTTATCGAAAAGTATAGCTCCGTTGGGAGTAGGAATACCCATACGGTTAGCATAGTCAGCCACTCCAGCCCTTACCCCCTTGAAAATACGGCGAGGATGGAGCACGCCCCTAGGTAAATCAGCGTTAGGAAAGTCGGGTAGACCAAAGCAGAAAACATCAGTATTCATAATAGGCTTAGCACCCAGTCCGGTACCCATCGGATCACGTATAACGCCGCCGATACCGGTGGAAGCTCCACCATAAGGCTCTACTGCTGATGGGTGATTGTGGGTTTCCACCTTAAAACAGAGAGCCCAATGACTATCGAACTCAATAACCCCAGCATTGTCCTCAAATACAGAGAGACACCAGGGTTTATTCAACTCATTAGTGGCCTTGATGATGGTACTTTTCAATAGATTATCTACAACGGTGCCATCATAGTTGAACTTGCCTTTGAAGGTCTTATGCACGCAATGCTCGGACCAGGTCTGGGCCAAGGTTTCCAGTTCGATATCAATGGGATCACGACCGACTTTGCGGAAATAATCCAGTATTACCTCCAGTTCCTGGGTGGAAAAGCCGAATTGTTTTCTGGCCTTCTCCAGCTCGTCTAAAGAGGCATTCAGGAAAGGAACTTTGACATATTCGAAGACATATTGCGGATTTTCCGGGAACTGGTTAAGTTCCTCATCCACCACATGCTGCACGATGGGATTCATCAGCAGGCGGGTGGATAATTTATCCAGTTCTTCCTGAGTAACATCTCCGCGGATTAAATAGCGTTTGGCGATGGCCACGGCGCGCACGTTAATAATGCCCATATCACGGATGGCTTTCATAACAGAATCACGCACAGGATCAGTTACCCCAGCGTTATAGGCCACTTCAACGATCTTATAGCCCCTGGTGGTATCTTGTGCGGTAGTATTGGTGTCAATCTGGTAGTCCTGAGTAACGGCATCAGCCAACAATTCGCGGGCTATCGATTCCGCTTTCTCCGGGGCCAGGTAGGCGTCTATCCAGTAAACATCCACCACCCGAACGTCGCTTACCGAGTTTATGCCCAGATCTTGAATATCTTTAACCAGACCACGGCCAGCCGGGTCTGGCAAATGCAATTTCAAGCGTACTTCTATTTTATGCATGGCTCAACACCTTCATTTAAGTTTGCTTTGAGTTTACTTATCACTGTGTAGTGTCAACGGTCCTATATCGAGTTCAACA
This sequence comes from Dehalococcoidia bacterium, assembly GCA_025361145.1. Classification (GTDB taxonomy): domain Bacteria; phylum Chloroflexota; class Dehalococcoidia; order Dehalococcoidales; family UBA3254; genus UBA3254. The sequence goes on from JANYAV010000025.1 coordinate 25,992, forward strand.
ATTCGTTGACGACGTCGTTAATCATCTTGCCCTCGGCCTTGCCCTTGAGTTTACCTACCAGCTTGCCCATGACCTTGCCCTTATCTCCGGGGCCTTTAGCGCCCACCTCGGCGATCACGGCTTTGGCTTCAACCAGAACTTCCGCCTGGCTCATTTGCTTAGGCATATAAATCTTTAAAATGTCCATTTCAGCCGCTTCTTTATCCGCCAGGTCCTGTCGGTTGCCGGCCTTATAGGCAGCAATACTATCTTCACGCTGCTTGATTTCTTTGGCAATAACACCCAGGATATCGGGGTCGCTGACAGTAATTTGCTTAAGGTCCGCATTAGGATTTTTATTAAATTCAGCGTCCTGTTTTTTCATCTCAGCGTAGCGGATGGCTGAGATTAAGAGGCGTATAGTAGAGGTTCTAAGTTCGGTCTTGTCCCGCATGGATTGTTTGAGGTCTTCATTCAATTTGGTTAATAAGCTGGCTTCCATTTTTTCACCTTTCCATTTATTACTCGGGGAGCAACAAAAGCCCGGAAAACTGATAATAAAAATAGCACACTAGCCTGGCAGGATCGCCTATGCTAATGTGCTATTAACAATCATAGATTTATTTCTTCGCAGGTCTGGTGCTCTTACGCATCTTAGCAGCGTCTTTTCTTTTGCGCTTAATACTGGGCTTCTCGAAGAACTCGCGGCGGCGCAGTTCAGACAGGACGCCTTCCTGCTGGACGCGCTTGTTGAAGCGCCTTAAGAGACTTTCAAAACTCTCGTTCTCTTGTGAGACTACATCGGCCAATTAATATCACCATCCTTTGTACAACCACGCCAAGAACCATGATAACCATCAGAAAAAAATCAGAGTCAAGCATGTAAATCAGTATTGTACTTTACTATTTTAGTAATAGTTGCTGGTGATGTCAACCAGGCATTACCTCAGGTTCATTCCAGTCTGTGTCAATCAGCGGCAATAACACTTTGAACGTGCTCCCTTTGTTAACCTGGCTTTCAACCTCAATAGTTCCACCGTGTGCTTCCGCGATATGCTTGGCAATGGATAGACCAAGCCCCGCACCGCCCTCTGCCCGGGAGCGGGCTCTGTCTACACGATAAAACCGCTGGAAAATAAAGGGTAAATTTTCTGCGGGAATCCCAATACCTGTATCGCTTACCGTGATTACAGCCTTATTATTCTTAGCAATGACCCACACTGTAATATCACCACCAGTTGGTGTGTATTTTATGGCATTTTCCAGGATGCAAAGAAACAGTTCCCGAAGTTTTACATCATCTCCAAATACGCTAAGGTTTTCTACCGGACCTTGAAGGTAGTGTAGTCCTTTCTGACTTGCCAGAACTTCAACCTCTTCAGAAAGGTCAATGAAGAAATCTTTCAAATTAACTGGGTCTAACTTTAGTATTTCTTTTCCCGTATCGCTGCGAGCCAATACGAGCATCTTGCTAATGATATCTGACATGTAATTTACCTCATGAGATATCAATTCCAGAGATTTCCGGTATTCCGCCTGACTTCTTTCCTTATCAATAGCCAACGTAGATTCGGCTTGAATCACTGATAAAGGAGTCCGTAGTTCATGGGAGGCATCAGCGGTAAATCTTTGTTGACGGGAAAAAGATGCTTCCAGTTTCTCAACCATAGTGTTGAAAGTGGTAGCTAATCTACCTAGCTCATCGTCAGAATCAACTTCTATTCTCTGGCTTAAATCGGTTTCACCGATCTTTTTCGCCGCGGTGGTTATCCTCTCAACAGGTTTAAGCGCCCTATTCGCAAGCAAAACACCACCCAATACGGCTAGGAAAATGATAAGAAAAGTGGATATGCCCAAAATAGTCATGTATTTGCCCAGAACGTCCGTCACGTCTGAAGTGAGTCTCCCCAACACTACCGCTAGCCGTGTATTGGAATTGGTGGTATATGGCGCAGCATATAACCTCACTTTCTGATCATTCAATACGACCGACGTGATGAAAGAACTTTGACCAAAAAGGGCTCGGCTCACCAACCCTTCAATATCTTTATACGTGACATTAGGACCAATGGTTAGCTGCGAATTCCCATTGGAGTCATATATTAAGACCAATTCGTTTGGTGTCTCATCAAAGGTAAATCCGTTGGAGTCTGTTTTCAGATCAAATTGAATGTCGACCATACGTGTTCTTAAAGAGTCATCCAGATTCTTGTATAAATTATTGGAAAGCATAAAGTAAGTAGTGAGATTAAATATCAACAATAATATCACCACCCCAACCAGATAGGTTATGGTAAGACGAAATTTAATTGTCTTGTAGTATTTCATGCGCTTTTTAGCCTGTACCCGGCCCCTCTAACGGTTTGAATAAAACTATTCTCTCCTTCTTTATCGATCTTATTTCGTAGCCTTCCCACAAAAACCTCGATAATATTGGAGCTACCTTCAAACTCATAGTTCCAGATATTCTCCTCGATCATAGCTCGTGTAACAAGCATAGTGGGATGACGCATAAGATATTCCAATATAGCATATTCTTTTGCCGTCAATTCTATGGGTTTATCCCCTTTTTTCACTTCCCGGTTCACAGTATTCATGATCAAATCACCAACCTCCAAATCGGCGCTTTTGGATGAAACCTCACGTCTCAATAACGCCCGTATGCGCGCCATCAGTTCTCTAAAAGCAAACGGTTTAACCAGATAGTCATCCGCGCCTGCGTCCAAACCTTTAACTCTGTCTTCTATGCTGTCTCTGGCAGTGAGTATCAATATTGGTACATTGATCTTTTTTTCTCTTAATTCCTGGCAGACCATAACACCATCTTTCTTGGGCAGCATTATGTCGAGAATGATCAAGTCGAAAGCAGTAGTTTCCGCCATAAACGCCCCTTCTTCACCGTCGAAAGCATTGTCTACCGCATAACCCTCCTCCACCAGTCCACGTTTAACGATGTTTGCCAGACGCCGCTCATCTTCTACCACCAGCACCCGCATTCCGTACCCCCGTACTAATAAATTTTTCTCTTTCTTATCTGGTCTCCTGAATATATTATGAATGAAAGCTAAAATTTATGCTCTTTCCATTCATCTGGCGTTCATTTTGGATTAATGGGCGGTTCATTCTAGTGTGTTAAACTCACAATAATCGTCGTGGCATCCCTGTTGCCACGGAATTAGAAAATGTAATATATTTCGGAGGTAAATGGAAATGCAAAAATGGATTAAAAACAAGATTTGGCTGCCTATAACAGCAGTAATACTTATCTGGGTAATGATCGGAATCGGCACTTATGGCGCCGGAGTATTCAGTAAATCCCTAGGCGCCTCGATCAATATTGTGGGTAACGGTGACTTCTCCTTCTACTCCGACCAAGCGGCTACGCATCTTATTACGCAGGTTAGCCTGCCTGATGCGTCACCTGGCAATACCTCTACTTTTACCGTGTATGCTAAAAATACCAGCCTTGTTACTGAAACCCTTTCGACCGGATCTATTGCCATTCCCTCAAGTGTAGGCACTTTAACACTGACCTTCGACGGGCAACCTCAAGCAAACCTAACTGCTAACGCAGTCTCAAAAGTGGTCGGGACAATGAATGTTGCCTCCAGCGCTGCGGTGGGCCCTGTAACTTTTACTTTCAATGTCAACGCATCACCGGTGGTTTCTACTTCACCCTCTCCCACAGCTACCGCAACCGGCACCCTGGTTAGCTACTCTTCCACCATTCAACCCATCTGGAATCAGTATTGTATTTCTTGCCACGGAACTTCACCGGGAGGGACTTTTACCAGTTATGCCACTACCATGGCTTCTAGATATAATAACACGCTGGTCGTTATCCCGGGGAATGCAGCGGGTAGTATTCTTTATCAATCGGTAAATGGTACTAACGGGTTATCTAAAATGGGTTCCCTTTCTACCTCCCAAACTCAATCCCTGGCGAGTTGGATCAATCAGGGTGCGCTTAATAACTAGTTAAAGGATATTCTTTGTCGGGAGGCGTCTATGCTAAAAAAGGTGATATTCTTGGCCATAATCCTGGCGGCAGTTTTAGCTCTGATTATTTGGGGGGTGAGTCGTCTAAACTCCCTTATTTTACAGAATGGTGCCTGGATCCTAGCAGGGGCTATCATCGCCGGGACGTTATCAGGAGTTATCAGAGCTATATTCAAAGGTGTTAAAATAACCCCTAATGCGGTAGAAAAGAACGAGAGACATACGGTGGATTCTTTTCTGGAACACTGGGGCACCGGAATAGGTATCTTTATCCTGATCTACTCAGGGTTTCAGATACGATTCCAGCCGGGGCAACTTTTCCCGATGAACCTGCATTTTGTGGGGCTGGTTTATACTTTAGTTTTCGGTAGTTATTTTATGGCTGATTTCTTGGTTTCGCAAAAATATCATGATCTTCTACCAAATATAACCGACATCACAGATGGGACTATCAAAAAATATTTATTCCGTGCAAAGTGGGTTGATCGGGGAAAATACCTTTCCTCTCAAAAATCCGCGATTTTGGCTTTCGCTTTTCTGGGGGTGGGAATCCTTCTCACTGGTTCTTTAAAAGTGGCTGGGCATTTCTGGAGCATTCCACCTGTTACTCTCAATATTGCTACCTCGCTACATGATCTCATCTCGGCCTTGTTTATAATAATGCTCGTCGTTCACCTCGCTCTGGTAATGATTGTACGTCACCATCGCAACCTCCTAGGCTCATGGTTTAATGGGAAAGTAAAAGAAGCTGGTTCGGAAACGGTAGGTGGTACTGACAGAGATAAATTACAGTCTGAAGAAGCTATCAGGACCATTATTCTTAGATTATTCGAATAAAAATTGATTTCTAAACAGCTAGCGCTTTGAAGATTTTTGCACTGATGCAGATGATGTAAACCTAAAAACATCACGAATCGCCAAGGCTCTGTAAAATTTTATCAGCGTGTATGACACAAGGCACAACTGTTGTTGGTATAACTGGAGTGACTGCCCGGAACATTGCCGGAATGGCATCCAAGACAGTCATCCCTGATTGAATGAGGAAGACGAGGGGCGGATATCAAGGAGACAGTATGACAGGACGCGCAATCGCTATTACTATAGCTCGAATGAGCAGAACCTATGGTCTGGGTTATTCCATGGCAACTAAGACAGCTACTGCCTGCGCCACTGGTTAGATGCGGAATCGAGGGTCCGGACTGAATATTTACGGAATGGCAAAGAGTGCAAAAATTATTTACATAGGAATTATGGCTAGCTGGCACAACCTGGGAGCCGCTGGAATGACAGGACAGACAATCTGAGCGGCCGGTCAGTGAATGAGGTATGCTCCTCGCTGATTGAAAATTAACGCTATGGCAACGAGTACAGATGGTGACTTTTAAACCCTGATGATTCTGCGGAATAACAAGATTACCGCTGGAATGACAATTCAAACAATTAGCTCCAAGTCCTGAAATCGGGTGGAGAACAGCAGGAACAGTAACGGGTTGCGCAGAATGACACAGTGTACAGGTAGAATCCGGCCAAGTCAGGTGACTCACGGGTAAATTATTTTTCGCGGATGCCCCGTGACAAGTGGTGCAATCGGTAAGATTGGTAACCGAATGCGGTACGCTGGAGGCGGCAACTGCCTGGACTGCGTGACAACTGGTGCAAGTGCTGCTATCGTAGCCAGAATGATCGACTGGGAAGGGCACGATTTTATCGATGCTGTGGCAGTCTAAACAATTAACGATATTTTGAATCCCATGCGTAATAGCAGGAGCTGTTTTTGTGATAGGGGGAGTGGTGCTCGGGGCCACGGCATGACAGGAAGTACAGGAAGAAAGGGGGTATGCCAAGTGGTCAGCTGGAAACGGTTTGATTTTACTGTCCAGTCCATGACAGGCCAAACAGTTCCGGCGGCCTTCCAGTGAATGCGGAATAGCTTTCGCAGATATATCTCCAGGATTAACCGAAGTATGGCATAAATTACAATCTGCGCTGATTATTTTTCCAGTATTGGGTCCGGAAGATGCCACCAGTTTTCCGTGGCACCTGAAGCAACCCGACCCGTTTTGATGGTTGGAGAAATCCAGATGGGTATTATAATCGACGTTCATATCGGGAAAAGTCGTCAATACGGCGATTTGTTTCAATTGATCGACGGTGGTGTTTATCTGAGGTTGCTTATTGACAGACACCGCAGGATAATTTGTCTGGTAGAAATTCCTGATGGCCTCGATTTTTGTGTCGGCGACAGCCAGACTGGTGTTAGGCGGGTCCAGTATCTTCAAAGCTTCTCTTTTTACGAAGGGCAGTGTTTTATCAATCTTGCCTTCCCCCATGGCTTTATCAAGCAAGTCATTGGGTGACTGAAAGATATGAGTAGCACGGTTGTGGCAATCCACACAATCCATCAATCTTTTTTCTTTAATTAAATCCGGCGTAATCTGTTGGGGTTTGGCCGGGTTAACATAGGTTACAATCGTGCCACTTTTATCTTTGGTTTGGACCCAGATGATATCAGTACGTTGCGTATCCAGTGATGCATAGTCAATCTCAGCGGTAACGTGCCAGTGAATACCTTTAGCTATATCAGATTGACCACCGCCGATATTGAGAACATGGGTTGTACTAGTTTCAGTATTGTTTTCATCCGGGGCAAAATGATTTTTTGGATTAGTAAATCACCGGAAAAAATCTCGGGCCAATGGCAGGCTTCACAAGTTTCTCTGGCCGGACGCAGATTTTCGACCGGGGATTGTATGGGTTTCGGATAGGTTCCGGTAAGAGTGCCCCAGATCATGGGAATGCCTAATATTTTGGATTTAATGAGATAATTTGCCCCCGGACCCACATGACAGTCAGCGCATCTGACGCGGGAGTGGGGTGATTGCTGATAAGTCGTATATTCCGGGGACATCACGTTATGACATAGTTTTCCACAAAAGACCGTGGACTCAGTAAAGTCGTAAAGTTGATATGCGCCCACTACCAGCAATAATAAGCTGAATGCGCCAGCGAAAATCAAAAAAATCAATCGACCGAATCCGGGGTCTCTCTGCATGTTTATTTACACCTATTTTTCAGGATTGCCATGGTAAAAAAGATACCACCAAGAATAAACAGTATGGGAACGAGCGAAAAGGTAAATATTGCGATCAAGGGGTGTTGGGAAGGAATATCTGACACGATGTTAAAGATGACCAGTACAATGATCAAAATGAGCACCGCCGCGGCTGCCCGGGTGGGCAGATCATTAAACATTTCTCGTATGTAACTAAAATGTTTGGTTGGATTGGATGATCTCATTTCAATACCATTATATTCAATCATCAAGGAAAATGCTAAAGAAGCATGATGACCTTCTATTTGCCTGCTTTATTGTTCAAACAACTCGCCGGCAATTTTGTTACAATTAGCTATAAGTATTTCTCTATCTTTGAAATTGCCTATAATATAATAAAGTTTCTGCTTATTCTAAAACAATATTGGGTGAGGAATATATGGAAGAAAATAAAATCCAGACCTCAAAGAGCAACTCCGATATTATCGATCGGGTTTGGCATTTCTTCAGTTCTATCAAACTAGCCTTTATTTTAATCATCGTTATTGCCTTGCTGAGCCTTTCAGGGGCTTTGATAATGCAATATACAGGGGCCCCGGACTCTTATCAAACCTGGTTAGAGAATGTTGCTCAGTCCAAGTTTGGACTGTGGACCCCTATCATGGCTCTCCTACAATTATTTAGAATCTTTCATTCGATCTGGTTTCTAGGAGCGGGAACTCTGCTAGTCATCAACATTCTGGTTTGCAGTCTTGCCAGATTGAAGAGTATTACGCAGGTGATACGGGGCGGGCACATAGTCCAGACTGAAAGCTATTATCAGTCCGGTGGGAGTGGAGTAGAAGTAAGCCTGAAGTCGGATTCCGCGGAAGCGGTGTCGAATTTAATGAAAGAAAAGCTGCAGACGCGGGGATACCGGGTGCGTGTGGAGAAAGCGGGCGATAACTTCCATTTCGCAGCTGATAAAAACCGTTATTCCAGACTAGGGACATATCTGACACATTTCAGTCTAATTTTATTTATTTTAGGCTTTTTAGTTTCAGCTGTTCTGGGATATAGGAACGAAGCATTCACGGTGGGGGTAGGAGGGGTGGAGAACGTAGGAGACAACTCCAGACTCTCATTAAAACTCCTCAGTTTTACGGATGAATATTACCCGGACGGCTCACCCAAAGATTTTCGCAGCGAAGTTGTGCTATATGACTCCGGGCAAGAAGTTAAACAGGCGACTATCCGGGTTAATCACCCCCTGAGCTATAAGAACTACAAGTTCTTTCAATCCTCCTTTGGCCCAACGGTTTTAGTCCTGATTAAAGATTCGTCAGGGCAAACTATAGTCAATGGCGACATCCAGATGAATTATCCGGTCCAGCTAGAGGGTTTGAATTTGATGTCGGGGGGTCTCCTGCTACCCCAATCCAGTTATGAACTCTGGGCATATAAGGCCAACCAGGGCGGGGGAGGCTCGATGATAAATGAGGGAGAATTGGTAATCCAAATCATTGAGCAGTCTACCCAGAAAATTATCAATATGGGCAAGGTTGTTCAGGGCACCCCGACTGTTTTAAATGATCTAGAAATTAATTATCTGGGAGACAGCCAATATTCCGGTTTTCAAGTAACCAGGGATCCAGGGGCAAATTTTATCTGGGCAGCCTCAATTTTCCTGTTGGCCGGACTGGTTCTGGTCTTTTATTTCCCAGTAAGGCAATTATGGGCAGTGGTTATCCCTGCCGGAGCGCAAGGCAGCCGGGTCTTATTGCGCACGAACACTTCGCGAGCTTCTAGCACTGTTAACGATTTAAATCGCCTGGTAAAAGAAATCGAGTATCACGACCTTAAAAATAAGAAAAACAGTTAAGGGGGAAGGAGCATGTCTGGTGTTGAATCAACCGCTTTAAATTTAACCATCATCTTGCTGGCCGTCTCCGTGGTAGTCGGAGTAATTGCTTTAATTGCGAGAGGTGGTCAGACAGATGCAAAGGGTCACCAGCGTTCGGTGAATCCGACTATTGATGCTGGCTCGATTGTTTTAATGGCGCTGGCTTTTATTGCTCTTACCATTTCGGTGATCGTAAGATGGATGGTTGCCGGCCATGGGCCTTTCTCTAATATGTATGAGTTCGCGGTGGGGTTCGCGTGGGGGGTGATGCTGATCGGTCTGATTTTCCAGTGGAAATATAAAGCCTCATTTCTTAAGGTAATCAGCATGATCATTGCCATAGCCCTTCTGCTCTTTGCCGCCTCGCAGCCTTCCCGGGTAGTCCCTCTGGTACCAGCTTTACAGCAAAGCTATTTACTAACTGCTCACGTCGCGGCTGCCATCATAGCTTACGGCACTTTTACTTCAGGTTTCGCTGCAGCGCTGTTATATTTAATTCAAAATAAAAAGCATTATAGCTGGATGCCCAAAGCGGAACAACTGGACGATATGAGTTACCGCGCGGTGTTAGTGGGCTTCCCCTTTTTAACGCTTTTAATTATTCTGGGCGCTTTGTGGGCTAATATTGCCTGGGGCAGGTACTGGGGCTGGGACCCCAAGGAAACTGCCAGCCTGGTAACCTGGCTTTTCTACATAGCTTATATGCATTCCCGGTTGATGCGAGGTTGGAAGGGGTCGCGGGCGGCGATTTTATTAATTATAGGATTCGCGGCTGTGCTGTTTACCTTTTTCGGCAACTTTATCTTCTCCGGCCTGCACGCCTATGGTTAAAGCCTAAATACTAATATCGAAATACTAAACAAACACAGGATATAAAGTTTCCAATTTTATAGCTTGTTTGTAAACCGCATCCTGCGCTTGGAACTTAGACCTATTCTGCCTTTTAACTTTTCCTTGATACGCTTACAATATAGCTAATGTCTGAGTACGCCGATCTGATTTTTGAAAACGCTGAGGTCATTACCTGCGATGGGTTGAGACCTCGGGCTGAGGCGGTGGCTACACGTAACGGGCGCATCCTGTTGGTAGGAAGTCGTGAAGAGGCTGACGAATTAAAAGGTCGGCACACGCGGGTGCTAGACTGTCAGCATAAGACGCTGGTCCCGGGTTTCATTGATGCACACTGCCATTTCTTTGCCTCGGTGCGCAAATTCCTGAGCCTGGATTTGAGTCCCTCAAGAGCCCATTCTATCGCGGATATCCAGGCCATTTTGCACCGTCAGGCTTTGGACCTTCCCCCCGGCAGCTGGATCACCGGCACGGACTATAACGAATTTTATCTGACGGAAAAACGCCATCCCCTGCGCCAGGACCTGGACGCAGCCGCTCCCAACCATCCCGTTATGATCGTTCACCGCTCCATGCACGCCTGCGTTCTGAATAGCATTGCGCTGCGATTAGTAGGTATCAACAATGATACTGAGGAACCCCAAGGCGGGATGATCGACCGCGATCTGGAAAGCGGAGAACCTAACGGTATCCTTTTCGAAATGCTGGAATGGGTTCAGGACAGGATGAATATTAAAACTCCTCCTGATAAGATGGAACAGGCTATCGGGGCGGCCAATCGCTATTACCTTTCCCTGGGAATTACCTCTATCGGGGAAGCCACGGTCACCAATGATCTGGGCCAGTGGGACACCTATCAAAATTTAAAGCTAACCGGCCAATTGCGCAGCCGCGTCAATATGATGCCCGGCATTAATCATATGAATGAATTCAAGGAAGCCGGACTGATCTCAGGATCAGGCACCAATCAGCTAAGAGTGGGACCACTCAAAATCATTTTGAATGAGGCCACCGGCAGCCTCCGCCCCACTCAAGCCGATTTAAATGAAATGGTGTTAGAAGCCGGCAATGCTGGTTTTCAAGTGGCTATCCACGCCGTGGAAATATCAACTGTTGAAGCGGGGGTTAAAGCCCTTGAATACGCCCAGCGCGTCCATAGACAAATCGAACCCCGCTTCCGACTGGAGCACTGCTCCGAATGCCATCCGGAGATCAGACAAAGGCTCGCCAAGCTCAAGGCCGTGATTGTCAGCCAACCCTCTTTTTTGTATTACAGTGGAGAGCGTTATCTGGCCCAAGTCAGGCCGGAAGCCCAACCCTGGCTGTATACTTTTAAATCATGGCTGGAAAGCGGACTGATGACGGCCGGCAGTTCGGATTCTCCCGTCGTCCCAGCCAATCCCTTAATGGGAATCTATGCGGCGGTAACCCGGCGGGCGGAATCTGGGCAGACTGTCCTGCCCGCCGAATGTGTCAGCGCAGAACAAGCTCTTAAAATGTTCAACCTTAATGCCGCTTATGCCACCTTTGAGGAAAAGATCAAGGGGTCATTGGCTCCAGGGAAACTGGCTGATTTAGTTCTACTAAATGATAATCCTCTCACCTGCGCGCCTGAGCAGATCAAGGATATTCAGGTTGAGATGACAGTTATCGATGGTAAGGTAGAGTGGGAGAGGTAATCACATAGCTTAAAGCTCATTGCCTTTCGCTCTTATTATCGCTTCTTCCAGATATAAAGGGTTAGTTATTAGAAGCAGCTTCTGTGCCTTAGACAACTTCTTGACTCTATACTCAACTTTAAGGGCCAGACTATGGTCGCCCACTCTGGACTGAAAAACCAGCTCCAGCGGTGCCCTACCCCGCAAATACCTGGAACCGCCCTCCCCGACTTGCTGGTGCTGGGCAAATCTACGCTCAACATCGGTAGAAATGCCCGTGTATAGACTGCCATCGCTGCATCTAATCAGGTACAAATACCAGTCGCTGCCCTCACAGGGTCTCACCCTGCATTGTCCGCGTGCCCGCGCAGGGTCTCACCTTGTGGGCGCGTTTCGGCCGATAAGGTGATCGGGCTCTTGCGTATCTTGTACTTGCCGTTTTTGGCCAAGGCCTGAGCCACGTACTTTTCCGGCAGATCCACCAGGGTCACTTTATCCTGAATGGTGATTTTACCAATGGCATCACCGGGTATATTAGCATGGAAGGCGATAGTACCCACGATATCCGCTGGCTGCACGCCCTGGGCTCTGCCAGCATTAAGAGTGCAGCGCACCATGCCCTTCTCAGAAAAATCCCGGGAACCCCTGGCGCGATTGCTGCTCGGGTCGCGTTTCGCCTCACCCGCATCTTTGCCAGTCTGTTCTGCTCTAAGCGAACTGCCGGCAGCTCTCGTGCGCGGTCTATCCTCTCCCCTGGTCTCTGTACCGCTACGGCGATTATAAACCGGACTGCGTCTGTCACGCGAGTTTTTGCTAGACTGCTCTTCCTTAACGACGCTGATCTGGGCGATCGGCCGCAATTTCTCATTTCCCCGGGCCATATTAATAGCCGCCGCGGCAATCTGCAGCGGCTCGTGTCCCATTGCCATCAGCCGGCTGACCAACTGCTTTTCCGCCGCATAATCGCTGCTCTGCAACCAGCTCAGCACTTTTTCCTGCAACTGGATTTCCCGGTGTTTCTCTATTTCCTCAACAGTGGGCACCTGCATGCGGGTAATCGGCTGTTTGGTAAAACCTTCTATCCGGCGCATACGCCACAATTCGTTAGCCGCCAGCAGTGAAATAGCAATACCGGTTTTTCCGGCTCGAGCCGTCCGGCCCACCCGGTGCACATACAATTCCGGGTCCTCGGGCAAATCATAGTTGAAAACGTGTGAAATATCATCAATATCCAGCCCACGGGCTGCCATATCGGTGGCCACCAGGACAGTGGTCTGATTGTTGCGGAAGCGATTCAATACCTGTTCGCGCGTCTCCTGTCTGAGATCTCCATTCAAAGCCTCGGCAGGAAAACCGCGCGCCATCAGTTCGTTCACTAATTCGCTGGTGCCGATGCGCGTTTTAACGAAGATCAGCGCGCTGGTGATATCCTGTATCTCAAAAAGCCGGGTGAGAACGGCCAGTTTGTCCCTGTTATTGACCAGGCAGTAGCGGTGATCGATCGCGTCCACGGTGAGGTGCTGGCTCTTAATCACCACCGACTGCGGAGTACGCATGTATTTTTTGGCTATGCCGCTGATTTCAGGTGAGATCGTGGCGGAAAAGAGGGCGGTCTGGCGTTCTGCCGGCATTTTACTCAGGATTTCTTTAATATCATCAATAAAACCCATACTGAGCATTTCATCAGCTTCATCCAGCACCACCGTACTGACGCTGCTCAGATCAAGTTCCTTCTTTTCGATCAGATCCAGTAAGCGGCCGGGTGTGCCTGCCACAATTTCCACTCCCTGTCTAAGAGCGCTGATCTGACGGCTGTAGGGTGAACCGCCGTAAACGGCCAGAACGCGCACCAGCAGTCCGCTGCCGTATTCCTCGGAGGCCTTCGCCACCTGCTGAGCCAGTTCCCGAGTGGGAGCCAGCACCAGGGCCTGGACTTTTCTCTGTCCTTGTTTCAGGTTTTGAATAATGGGCAAGATAAAAGCAGCGGTTTTACCCGTACCGGTCTGGGATTGCGCGATAACGTCATGCCCTTCCAATATGATGGGAATGACCTTCGCCTGGATCGGCGTCGGATTAACGTAGCCCAGCTCAGCGACGTTCTGTACTATTTGGGGTTTCAGGCCTAACTCGGAAAATTCGATTGGCATGGTTCTCCTGGTTTGCTACCTTATTAGTCTACTATGACAATAAAAAACCGCATCCCTCGTAGGAAGGGCAGGCGGTATATCTGAAGTGCATATCCTTGATTTACGTGGCTATTATTATTTTAACATAAAATCTAATTTCGAGTTTAAGCCTCGGATTCTATTGGTATTTTGTATCCTGAAGGTTAAAGCACAACCGCTTTGGGAAAATCGCGGGTGGCACACTCGCGGCAATAAACGTCGAACTGGCGATTAATCTTAAGTTGAATTTTATCGGCGTAAATCACGGTGATCATGCTGGAGGGATTAACGGCGCGGTCAGCCAGGTTACAATTACAGCCGGTGCAGAGAATTACCCCGCCTGGAGCCCTTCTGTCACCAAACTGGCGTCTGATACTAGTCTTCCTGGCAAATACCGGCATTCGGACTCCTCTAACCTGGATTCAATAAGGGATAAAAAAAAGAAGCTGGCCGCGGGATGAATCCCTCTTGACAGCTTCTAGTGTACCTTATAAGTATAGCATAAAATACAGGCAATTGTCAAGATTTTGAGCCTATTTCCATTGAACCGCTTAAGCTTATAGGCCACAGCTTAGTTGGATTTGGATTTGGATTTGGATATTAGAATTTATTAGTAAAGTGCAATTTTGAAAGAGGGGCGAAATAACGAACCAAAACAAAGGGTAAATAGCCTAAAATAGAGGGAATTTTGAAGAATATTAAGGGAAAAAGGGGAGAAACGGAGGATAACGAATCAACATTTAGCTTCGAGCTGAGAGTTTCTCCACCCCACCCTGAGATTCTTCGTCCTCCAGAGGCGGACTCCAGAATGACAGCAGCGCTGCCGGTATCAAACTGAGAGATAACCAGTGAGATTCATGATTTAAGATTAAGGATTTATGAGGTTGCACAAGGACTCTCCTTGCGTAACTGCAAGGACAGACCTTGCAGACGTAAGGCGGTGGTGGTAAGAAGGATATGGACAATAAGGAGACCTTAACTTGGACAATAGAAAAGGTGACACCTTATAAGGTGTCACCCTGTGAGGCTATAATATATAATTGACTCAAGTAGTTACTTTAGAACGACGAGTTTTCAGGGTAAAATCCAAATCCAGATCGAGAGCGTTAGCTACCTTAATCAAGGTACTGAGAGTAACATCGTTAAATTCACCGCACTCAAGTCTGGATATGGCTGGTTGTCGGGTGCCGACCGTCATGGCAAGTTGAGATTGACTCATTCGGAGTTGGTTCCTGCGTTTGATAAGACGCTGGATTATCTCATACTTGGGTTTGAGATCCTCATATTCCTGGCGGATTTCCGGGTCCTGAAGCAACTGGCTTTCTAACTCATCGAAATTAGTAGGTTTCTTCTTATTCAAAGTTCACTTCCTGCCTGGTTAGATTCAATGGCTTTATCCAAACCTATATTTATATTATAACTTATAAGGTATATTTACAAATCAAGAAGCATTCGAACCAGGGTTGCGAGACTTATGCTCCTTCATTCTTTCCAGGGCTAATCTTATATCTCCCTCAGGAGTTGAATCTTGCTTTTTTAAAATGGCGTGTAAGAGGACGAATTTTTGATCGATATAGGCAAAGTAGAAAATGCGGTAGATGTTGGAACTATGTTTTACCCTGAGTTCTCGTAGACCGGAT
This sequence comes from Dehalococcoidia bacterium, assembly GCA_025361145.1. Classification (GTDB taxonomy): domain Bacteria; phylum Chloroflexota; class Dehalococcoidia; order Dehalococcoidales; family UBA3254; genus UBA3254. The sequence continues at coordinate 41,216 of JANYAV010000025.1, forward strand.
TTATCGATCTTTTTTGCATAGGGCATGCCGAGTTAGATATTAAACTCTCTTAAGAGCTTAAAGACATGGATAACTTCAGCAATGGTATCTTTGGATTGAACCAGAATAAAATCCTTAACCGGCTCATTACCGTCAGAATCTACATAGAACTCAACTTGCCACGTCATACCTGATTATTAACTCCTAAAACACTCTTTTATTTAGATGCAGGCGCAGTTTCGGCTCTGACAATCCCCAAGCCAATGGTAAAAGGTTTAACTCTAATTAGTCACAACAAGGCTGTAAGTATCATTCAGACACAACGTCCCCTAGGTTACTACTGGTGGGTGAGGCGATTATCTGGTTAGTAAGGTCTCAAGTTTTTGCAGTACTTCGGAGATAGTGGCATCAGGCAGTGAACATATCAATTCGGCGTTACGAATCCGCCAGTCCAGATTTTTCACCTGATCGGATAAAATCGCCCCTTTGAGGGGTAGACCGGCAGGGATAAGAACTTCGAAGGGATAGGCTTTAACCTGGCTGGTAACCGGGCAAAGAATGGCCAGGCCAACCCTGTCATTGTAACTTGCAGGAGAAAGTACCACGGCGGGTCGCCTGCCAGCTTGTTCATGACCTGCCTGCGGATTTAAAGTAATCCAAACCGCATCCCCGCGATCAGGCACATAGGTATTTGAATCTACCATATTTCATTTCCGCGAGCCGTGCCGGCATCTACTTCACCATGCAGATTATCAGTGGAGATCCCGGCAAGCAGCTTTTTAAGGGTGTAAGCGGGTTTTATGATAGGTGAGACCACGACTTTACCATCTGCAAGGGAGATGTCCACTGCTGATTCTTTCTGCAAGCCTGCTTCAGCAGCAACACTTTTAGGAATTCGCAAAGCCAGACTATTGCCCCATTTTTGGATATGACTTCTCATAAACACACCTCAGTTCAATGTATATACAATGAGGATACACTTATGAAAATAAAAAGTCAAAATATCAACTGATTCATGATTTAAGAAGAATAATTCAGGGTAGCTGATCAAATGAGGAAAGTCTATGAGGTTGTACGAGGACTCTCCTTATGCGCCTGCAAGGACGGACCTAGCAGGCGTAAAACGATCATAATTTGTGTACAACTGGACAATAAATGTGGACAACGGGGAATGGAGGTTGGGAATTAAGAGAATGAGGCTAGGGGTTAAGAGAATAGGGAGTTGAGGGAGTTCAATATATTGGTGAGCTGGAGACGAAGGGGAGCGAAAGAAGGGGTTTTTAAGCCGGTAGATTGGTCCATATAAAGTTTTCGGTTGATTTCGATCATAAGGGAAGAGACGGCGGGATCTTTGTGGTAATAAGAGAGGGGAACGATAGTTCCCTGGTAAGGGCTGTTGAATTGGGTGGTAAAGCCTTGTTTGTTGAATAAACCGTCGGCAGCATCACTCAGCCATGTCGGGGTATGAAATTCGTCTGTGCCCAGGCAGATATCGGGGCGTCGGGGGGATTGATCCAGGTCGGAAGGTAAACGAGCCGAAGGGAAGCTGTGGCAATCGATGATGAGGCAGTGTTGATTGACGGCCAACTCGGTTTGAACCGACTGGGTCAAATGGTCGTGGTGAGGATGGTAGTACTTATCAATCAGCCGCTGTTTTTCACCTGAGGGAAGGGGGGCTCGCAGGGCGAAACCCTGCGAGGTTTTAGAGTAAACCACGCCCATACCAACCTGAGACATGGGTTCCTGTTCATCATCCAGCAAGCGCTCAGGATCAAGGACCAACCGGCTAACCGGGAAGACAACACTCGTCGCTTTTTTGCAGGCAAACAACTCGTCAGTATAGCTATCCGTCATCGTGATGATTTCAGCCGTCAGGTCAGCATCTGAAAGCAGAAGCTGTCCGCGAAGGTCGGCAGGTATTACCCTGGATGAATGAGGAATATGTAAAATCATAATCACTTCCTGTTAGCGATCAAGGCGCTAAATTAAAATAATTCCTTAATTCATTGATTTTGTCAGTATTTTCCCAGGTAAATTCAGGTAATTTTCTGCCGAAATGACCGAATGTGGCAGTTTTTTGATAGATGGGTCTTCTCAACTTAAGGGTATTGATGATGTTTTTTGGCGTCGGATAGAAAATTTGCATTACTGCTTGTTCTAATTTTGAAGCATTAACCTGGCCGGTTTCGTGAAGATTGATCATCAAAGAAATGGGTAGAACCTGTCCAATAGCGTAAGAGAGTTGAACGGTACAAGTTGATGCCAATTTGGCTGCAACAATATTTTTGGCGATATAACGAGCGTAATAAGCGGCTGACCTATCTACTTTAGTAGGGTCTTTCCCTGAAAAAGCTCCGCCGCCGTGTGGGCAATAGCCGCCGTAAGTATCAACCACTATTTTGCGGCCGGTTAAGCCAGTATCGGCTTGAGGACCGCCTATTTCAAAGTTACCGCCAGGGTTGATCAGATACTGGGTGCTTTTATTTCTCAGATCCGGGGAAATAACTTTACAGATTATCTCGTTCATTACTGTTTCCACCAGGGTTTCTGGCGTAACACCAGAATTGTGGGTTGAAAACACCACACTTTCAACTAAAACCGGTTTGCGTCCCTCATAGCGTATTGTGACCTGAGTTTTTCCGTCCGGTTTTAACCAGGGAAACCGTCCTGAATGCCTCAACTCGGATTGTTTTTGGGCTAATCGATGGGCTAAAGTAATCCCTAAGGGCATTAACTCTGGAGTTTCGTCTGTGGCATACCCAAACATCATTCCCTGGTCACCAGCGCCTAACTCACCGTCATTATGATGATCAACCGCACCGGCGATGTTAGCCGACTGATGACTCATAGAAGTTAATATCTGGCAGACTCCTCCGTCCAAGCCGCAGGATGGATCATCATAACCGATTTGCCGCAGTTTGCGGCGGACAACCTCTTCATAGGGTATCTCGTCACTCGCGGTCACCTCTCCGGCCACTGCTACCAGATTCTTGGCTACGAGAATATTACAGGCAACCCGCGCCTCAGGATCAATCGCAAGATAAGCGTCGAGTACAGCATCTGAAATCTGGTCAGCCACCTTATCCGGATGTCCTTCAAAAACTGATTCGGATGTAAATAAATATCCCTTTTCCATATCTCTCCTTTTTCTATCTAATTCTGATTTAAAATCGTCATAATGTTTATTCATTGCCATAAAAGATCGGCATTAATACCCCCGGAAGGTGGATTATCGGACGGTTTAGGAGGCTCATTCACCTCACAGAATACGCAATCATTCTCACTGAATATGACGCAAAGCCTGACATTGTCTCGTTTGACCAAATAGTCTGCTGATCCAATCACCATATTTCGGGCTTTATTAGTTAAGGTACCTGATTGATAAGCCTCCGGACAGACTATTGTTAAAGCTGATTTAACTGGGGGTTGGCCTTCATCGCTGGTAAATTCGACATGATATTGCTTGTAGACTCCAGAGTAAATATGTCTTACCAGGTATGGGTAACGTTTTTCTTCTTGTCTAATTTTCTTAATATCGGATTCCTGGAAGCATTTATTAATTTCTTCAGTTGAAACATCATTATCATTGGCTGCTTTACCACGTGACATTGTTGCCCCTCCATTCTGGTTATTTTTACTATCATTGATTTCTTTAAACTAAGGCTTATTTATAAAAAAATAGCCACCTCCTTTTCAGTTGTTAGCTATCAAGGAAGCGGCTATTACGGATAACAAAAAACCTCCCGAAGGAGGCTCACTGCCTTCCTTTTCACGGATATCCGCGCCTATCGTTGCCCTTGCGGGCTGGCTTTGGCACCTTTAAGAAAGATCATAAAGGTTGCCGGGCGGGTCATCGGGCCATTTCCCTGACCGCCACTCTCGATAGCAATTTATTCTATTATTAACCTGTGTAATCCTATTATAGCCTATAGATTATCTTTGTCAACAACTAAAAATTAGTTTCGCAGTAATTCATAAATCTTGGGCAGGTCCCAGATTGTAAAAATACCAAGCACTGGATCTTTTTTAAAACCATTTTGGGAAATTATAATTGCGTTTAGCCTCTTGCCTTTTTCTTGATATTCCTGAAATTTAAAGAGTATCGTAAAAATATTTTCTGCCCTTTTTAGCAGGATAAAATTATCAACATCTTCTGTGTATTCTAAAACTTCCCGTAATTTGGTCTCTTTAAGACTAAAAACATCTGTACCAACTTTTGCCCCTAACCAACGAGACACGGTGTCAGAAGTAAGCAAAGCAACACATGTACCGTTTTCGAATATGGGAAACTGCGAAAATGATCGACTATAAATTAATTTGACTGCCTCATCAAGTGTTGAATCAAGTTGTAAAATATTAACCTTATTATTGGCTATTTTTTCAATAAGAGGAGGAGAGATTATTTTATCGGCAATAAATTCTATTTTATTAACGACAGCCATATGAGGTTCAGCTATCGTATGCCCATCTGATCTCTCATGAACAATAGCATTCCTTAGATCAGCAAACTCTCTTAAGTCATCCAAGTACCATTTAACCTGATCAATTTTAGTTGATGCTTTTATAATCAATCCGGCAAAAGTAGTGACGTTAGTTTCGTGAGTAGATTTACGCAGCAAATGTTCGATATCGCTGAACGCTTTTAGGAAGCGCTGGGAATTGATAGTTGTTTCTTGTTCCCTGCTACTTGAATCTGGTATATTTCTCACCGGTCTCCTTATTTAAAAGGGAAGTTCGGAGTCTTCCACTTTGGGTAAAACGATAACCCCTGCTACAAACTTGTAACACTTGTGCATCTTCTCATACAATCCTAGACTAGTTGTATACAAGATTGTATCTTCAGAACCTGGGCGTTTTTCATCGCCAAATAGTAATTCATTGTGAAGATATGTCCCATAATCCAAATTGCCAAGCAGTTCCTCCCATTTTGGATCAGTTACAGACAAATTATATTCAACATCGTTATAGGTAAAGTGAGCCCGAGTTTGCCGTCTACCATATCTTGATTTTTTGATTTCCCAGGTAATATCAGACGGTTCAATCAAACACAGGGAACTTACCAAATGTTCTTCCTCAATTTTTGAACATGATATGCTATCAGAAGAATCGCCAAATATATATTGATCGGTAGTGATCAAACTTTGAAGAAATAAATATGCTCTCTCTGGCAATACTCGCTCAATCAATTCCCATTGGTAATCCTCATTGAAAAGCCAATTTTCCGGTTGATGTGGTTCAGGCACAGATTCCAAAACATCGACTCGAATAATATCCAGAATAGAAGCCTCGGTGCCATCATCCAGAGTGTAGTCATTTAGCTCTAACTCGCCATGTTCTTTACTGCTGACTGGCCGGAACCAGCAAAGATCATGCAGGGTAATACCAGCCACACACCTTCCACCTTCCTTTCTTGAGTTAGCCAGGCATATAAACGTCTTGAGCATGTCTTTCTCCCGACTTTAAAGATGGACTATTTCGATATCACCCCATTTGCTTTTCAAATATTCCAGGACTAATCTTCTATGGCATTTTTGTGGAGTTGGTTCACTGCACAATACGACGGTAGGCAACTCAAAGGTAGAACGGGGAATTTTATTTTCAACCTGTCGGGTGGTCATTAAGGCTAAAAAGGCTTTCTCATAGTTGAACCAGTTGCCTTTTTCCTTTTTATAAGCATCCAGGATTTCCTTGGTTGGCGCTAATATTACTTCATGGCGGTAGACGATACCGCAGATATTTTTAAGGAAATATTTCAGGTCTTCCTGTTTGGTAAAACCCGCCAGTTGAGAGACATTGTTAAGTCGGATGTCTATAAGTTGTTTGATTTCAGTCTTCTTTAAGGTTTCGAAGAATCCTTCTGCGGTCCGTTTGGTGAATCCAATTGAATAGGCTTTGCGGATTTCCATGGCTCCTCCTTTTCACGAACAAACAAGCCTAATGAGAGTTGATTTTGGCTGTAGGTCGTTTTACTGGATAATTCTTGTTCAGATTGAATGCGTCCATCCGCTCTGATGTGCAGTCCCTCGATGCCCAGGTTGGATAAGACTTTACCGATTAAAAGCCGGCGATGACATTCAGTGGGGTCTTCTTCGCTACACATGATGGCCACTTTATATTTGGCTATTCCCTCAATTAATCGATCGATGGTTTTAATAAAATCAGGGGATTGGGCAATACGATCATATAATACATATCCCTCTGTATCGTAAAAAGCCGGGTTGCTGGGTTTGCCGCCAATTTCCTTGCCGAAATAGAGATAGCTCAAACCTGCTTTGGTTATTGCTTCTTTCAAACGTGCAGAATCAAATTGGCTGGCATATTTCGAGCGGGGAATAGACCGGACATCTACCAGGACCTGGATGCCGTTGTCTAGCAAGAGTTTTAAAAAGCTATCCAGACTCTGGTTTGAATGGCCAATGGTATATATAGTTTTGGCGGTGGTCTTTTCTGGTGCTTCCACTGATTACTATCCAACCTTCAACGCGATCTAGCTATTATTATAACTATTATAACCATCTTTAACTTACAAAGCATTAAGGAGCTTCCTTTTTTCGGAAGGGCTAAGTTTTGGGTGATTCCTCATCTACTTGTTTCCTTCCACCACCGCTATCTCCTCCGAGGTGAGCTCATAAAGCTGGTAGACCAACTGGTCAATCTGAGCTTCCAACGCCCTGGTATTGTCTTTGGAAGCTTGTTTCTTAACGGCAATGATTTGTGTAACTAACGATTCGATTTTGTTCACAAAGGGTAGATTTTGATTAGTGAAAGGTGGAATAGGGATACATTCTACGAATTGTTTAAAATACCTCATGCCATTTTCGCCCAAATCCGTAGATATTTTGGGAAAATACCAACTGTTAATTTTGGAGTTTAATATGCCGCAAAGAGCCAAATTGTTTTTATTACTCAAAACCATATATGCGGTATTATTAAAGTAGAAACTCTGTGGAAGAACGGTAAAAGTGGGCTCCCGTGAAATATCACTCCAAACCACTTTTTCTTTTTCGAACTCGGAATAATAAGCAATAGGATCTTGAGTTTCAAACCATTTATTCCCAGTTAGTTTTCTGGACTTAGAACCGTCTGGTAGTATTTTACCAGATTGTTCCAGTTTATCCTTCCCAAAAGAAAGTAAATGCTTTTTCACAGCAGGATATTCAACTATGTTCACATTTAATGATGGGAAGGTGGCAATAACATACAATCCTGCCCAATCATAGCTGTAACGCTTTATATCCCTGCCACGTAAAATTGGCTTCAAGATTTCAGCGCTTTTGGGGTCTTCGTTGCAAAGGAGATCTTTGGTCGCAGTGTCGACTATAAATGCTTCGTTGAGACCTGTTTTAATCCCGTAGTAAATCGATACATCCCAATCCTTGAGAGGTTTACCAAGGTGTTCTATCTTCTCCTTGAGTTTTTGTTGGGCATCGTTACCAATAAACCAAGCGTCTGGGGTCATTTGCGGAAGCTTGATGGCATTCTTATTAATATATTCTGCCAGATCTTTACCCTTTGCATCAGTTGTTAAAGTTAAACCACGCAAAGAACAATTGCTTTCGGCATTCTGTACAATCAAAATATTAGTATCTACAGTGGCATTCTCAAAGACACCAGGTCCTAAATCAACAATCAGGCAAGTATTTTTAGTTAAAAGATAACTTCGCAGACTTTCGCCATATCCAGCGCGCATCCATTTATTGCTGGTGATATAGCAAAGATGACCACCATGTCGCAATAAAGTTATTCCACGCTCATAAAAGAGAGTATAAATATCACCTGCACGTTCAAAGGTTACAAATCCTTTATTTTCATAAAGGTTGGCTAATTTCCCGCTATCTTTTTGTAGCTGAATATACGGCGGGTTGGCAATCACGATATCGAAGCCCCCTTTCTCACGAAATACTTCAGCAAAGTAAAGCTTCCAGGCAAAGAAAGGCTTGTCCTGGAAACCTCTGGTGAATTCTAAAAGTTGTTTTTCAATTAAACCCAGATCGAAATGATAGTTTTTGTTCAACGCCTGGATATCTTTTTTAATGCTTTCATTTCTCTGTTGGGCATCGGGAACAATGGAGTATTTATCTTCAATTTTCTTTAATTTGTTATAGTATTCCGTTTTCTGATATTTTAATTTTCCCTCAAATATCTGATTGATTAGTTTTTCAATTTCAGTTTTCAGCTCAGCTTTTTTACTTCGGTCGGCTGTATTCTGGTATTCACTTTTGTTTTTCTGAAAAACCTGTATCAAAATATCCAAATCATCTTTCATTAGCTTTCCGTAGGATTTTGGATCCTCAGCATCAAAATCAATTCCCATGAACTCTGAAATTAAGCTGTTACCCTGCATCAGCTTAAAATCAAGATTGGGGAGCGGCTCAACGCCCCAGTTAGATTTGGATTTATCTATCTTCTCATCTACCAGAAGAGCGATAAAAAATCTCAGTTTAGATATCTCTATAGCAATCTGCTGAATATCTACACCATAAATACATTTTTCAATGAGGTAGAGTTTCCTGCCATAGTTTGAATTCTTCTCAGTGAATCTAATCCTGATTTGCTCTTTAAGTTGCTGTTTAATAATAGGGTCGGGAACCCCTTCAACGGCTTTCATTTGAGTTTCTTTCCACAATTTGTTATCTGGGTCGAGTTTGAAAAGAGCGAGCACGAGCTTGTTCAGGATGCCCATCGGGAAGGCACCCGACCCAACCGCAGGATCGACAATCCGTAAATCATCTGTAAGTTGAACAACTTTCTTAGTGTCAACCTCCGAAAACGGATTATTTTGAGTGTCTTCGGCATTGGAAAAGAGAATATCCAGTTTATTCTCAACTCCATCAATCTGTCCAAGGTAAGTTTTATAGTACCGTTTTAGGGATTGTCCAACCATATAGTCCACGATTTCACGCGGGGTATAATAGCTGCCGGTGGCTTTGCGGGCGGTCGTGGCGGTCTCCGGATTGAAGCTCGCCAGCAAGTTTTCAAATACATTACCCAACAGTTCCGGATCCAGAGCTACTTCCTGATCATTCGGATCATTTTCATCAATAGTAAAATTATAGGCTGAAAGAATATTAAGCAATCCTTGAACACTGTAAACTTTATTATTGGTACCATAATCATTATTCAAATCTGCGTTTACTGGGTCAGCGAAAAAAAGTAAATTGGGCACACTCAACCCAACCTCTTTATCAGTGAAGCCATCCACCCGAAATTCGACATTTTTACCATCTGTAGCATAACGCCTATCTAAACAGTCAAACAAACCGCCGTTTAGAAAAGGTATATCCTTGAATATTTCAAGCATATCATCCTGATTCTTAAAATATGTTTCATAGCGGTAGATACCGTGATCCATATAATCCTGATTCCAGCCTTTGTTATAAGAAGTTTTAAAACGGAATTTACGGTCTTCTATTTTGGTATTCAAAGTAGCAAAGAAAAGGTTCTGTAAAATCGCCTTATAATAAGTGGTCTCGTTGAGCTTCAGACTTTTTAATAAAGAAGCTATTTTGTTTTGATCGAATAATAGCCCTGAAACAAGTCCACGCTCTTTCATAAACCAGATAAAGATAAGCCGGGTAATCATGCGGATTACAGAAATGTTGCGCCCATTTGTTTCTTGCTCCGCACCCTCAGGAAAAGATACATTCTTCACAGCCCAAAAATACCAATCGGCAATTTGTCTGTAGAAATCTTTAGTTACCTTTTCTACTGAGAAGGCGTCCTTAATGCTTGTTAATGAAGCGAAGTCACATGTACCTATCCTTTCTTTAAACGTTTTATTAGTTTGTTCCGGCTTCACAAAATAAGTGAAACGGCGGAAATTGCTATAAGATTTTTTAGGGCCTTCAGCCTGTCCGTAAACCAGACTAAAACGAAAAGAACCAGCAGTATCAAAAAAGACAAAAATTCCCGCATCATATTTCATGTAGCCTTTGAGTATTTTCTTGGCTTTTTCATACTGGGCTTTTTTGCCGCTGCGTTCAGTTAAGTCAGATTCTACTTCCGCTGTTGCGATCAGCATCTTTTCAGCCTGGCCGAAACTAATTTCACCAAGAGTATGAAAGTTAGAAAATTTACCAATCTCATCGTACGGGGAGAGATCATCATCGATCTCTCGGTAAGATTTGCTAACGGTATGAAAAAAAATATTGAGATTTCTTTTATCACAACGGTCAATGACTTTCTGGAGAAGTTCTTTACTCATTCACAACCTCATGATTTTCTACAGCTACAATAACCTCTTTAACAGTGGATGTAGTTTTTTGCTTAACGGCCTCAAGATAGAAGCGTCCCATTTCCCGGATGAGATCGTCTAAAAAGGCTTTTATATTGGCGATATTCGTTTCATCTTTTAAACCAGCTTTTAAAACCGAAATACGCCGCAGAGTATAATCCGGTAGAGTCTTATAATCTTCAATATCTTCACGTAGAATAAGCAGAAAGTCCTGATATTCCTGATAAGATCCGGTTCTATCAGCCAATAAGGTCAAAATATTAGCATAAGCTTTCTTTTCCAGGCTTAATTCACTGGATTGGATGATGACACGCTCTTTCTGCTCTTTGATTAGCTGGTAATTAGTCCAGAATTTATCACTTAAAGCTAACGCCGGTTCTTCTTTAGTGCATTGAATTAACGGCAAAGCTTCTTCAAAAAGCATTTCGGTTGGTTTTTTATCATCCCCGTTCAGATTACTGATAAACAACCCTGAACCTTTTTTTATAAAAACGGTCAGAGCGTATGAGGAATACTGCTTGGCTACCTTGATACGAGGGGGTAACCGGCTAATCTTTTGTTTAACCATAGGATCGATTTCCGCATAGAGACGGCGCAAAGTGGTCTGGAAACTTTCCTGCTCCTGCTGCTCGGGATTCTGCTGGATTTTATCGAAAAGTTTAGAAGCTGAAGGTTCCTCATCCGGCTCAAAGATCTTGGCATCTTCGCCAAGCGTATTATGGATAAGAAACATTTTTTCTCTAGCTATCTGTCGGCTTTTCACGTAAGTTGCGCCTTTCTCGGTTGGAAAGAAGTTATAAATATAGAGGTTATCGAAGACCTTTTTGCTGATACGGTTGATTCTGCCAACACGCTGGATAACACGGGTAGGATTCCAGGGAATATCCAAATTAATCACCGCTCCTGCGCGGTTAAGATTAAAACCTTCCGACATTCTATCGGTCGCCAGCATGATCTGGTATTGGTTCGCTTGATTCTTATAAGTGGTATCAAAATTACTCAGAACTGCGGCTTCTTTAATTTTATTGAAGTCGCCTTTGATAGTAATAATCTGGCCAGGAAATTGCTTCTCAAGATGAGACTCTACGTATTTAACGGTGTCAAGATATTCTGAGAAGATAATTACCTTCCGGACTGGCTCGGTGTTTTTTTCTTTTTTATTGAGAACGTCCTTCATGAAGGTGCATAATTTAGCTAATTTGGGATCATTATCAGCTACAAGATGAAGATCATCCAACTCTTTCAGAATCTTATCGAGCAGCTTTATATCGGATCGGATATCTGCGAGGAATTTTTCTCCAGCCACAAATTGACTCAATTTATAGACTTTATAATTCTTGGGAAAACTGCCATTTACCAATTTCTGGGCATAATCCTGTAATGCCAATTCAATATCATCTTCATCTGAATCCGCCAATTGTTCGACGATCTTACGATCGAGGATATATTGGCCGCTGGTTTCAATGAACTTAAGCACTTTTATACTTACTCTTTGGAAATTGGTAATACTTTCTTTGAAAGCTCCGAAGGAACTTTCAAAGCGCTTAACCAGCAGACGCCGCATAAATTCAAACAGGTTGGTTTGAGTGAGTTTTTCAATGTTCTGGGCCTCATTCAAAATGACGATATCGCCTGTTTCATATAAAAACGGCTGGTAAATAGCTCCGGTAAAGAGTCCGTCTTCAGCAAAATACTCAGACACAACCCGGTCATAGAAACTGGACTGATCATGGGTAAGCTCAAAGAAAGCCTCTTGCGGATCTTTAATATTGGAAAGCTCATAAATTTCCTTTGAATATTCGGGATCAGTCCTCAAGTCGATGCGGTTACGGCGAATTGTGACCTTGGAAATTACCTGGCGTATCTCCAGCGATAAAGAACGAGCACGGGCTGTGACCTTTTTAATATCAACGTGATTGGAATCGAAAAGAACTTTATAGTCTTTTTGGGCTTTATCTTTTTTAACAGGGTTGGAAGACTGGTAATTCTTTTTTATGTTGGAAAGACGTCTGAATATTTCAGAATAATGACGGAATTGAGCATCCAGATTATTAGATAGAGTCAGATTTGATTTACCGGGAACGACAAAAAGTTTAAGCAATGAAAAAATATCGGCAGGGGTGTTATTAAAAGGGGTGGCGGTAAGCAGAATTACTACTTTGCCACGGCAAATGTTGCTGAGAGTTTGATAGGCCTCAGTATCCTGATTGCGGAATCGGTGGGCTTCATCTACAATGATAACGCCAAAATCCGGTTCATTCTGGACCAATGAGAGTGTCTTTTCGAGGGTTTCTTCACCGCAGGATCTTATTTCCCAGGATAATAGCTCAAAATCATGAACATATTTACTCCAGCCGGAACGAACGCCATCAACTCCCGGTTCACCCTTAAGAGCCGGAGGACAAATAATAATACCGCGTTTTCCTAAGAATTTGGCGACCATCGAAGCAATAATGCTTTTACCCAAACCTACAACGTCGGAGATGATAACTCCATTTTCTTGTTCAATAATGCTGAGAGCCTGAGCGACGGCATCAACCTGATACTGATATTTTTTATAACCCTTATTTTCCAGAAGCTGGAAAATATATTCCTGAAAGTTTTTGGGGCGACGGGTTTCCAGATAGGTTTTCAAGATGAATGCGTAAGCCTCATAGGGGGTGACCTTAGCAATAAGGGTGCATTCGGTAAGGACTCGGATCAGTTCCTTTTTAAAGACGTTGTCTTCAGTAATTTCAACCGAGCCGTAATTCCATAAATCGTCAAAATAGGCTTCAGCCTCAGCAGTGCCAAAGTCGCTTAACTCAACATTAAATTCATTCTGATGGGATAGGCCTGCGCTGGTGAGATTACTGCTGCCGGTGATAAAGACGCAGGGTTTAGGAATACAATGGTCGCCATCAAATTTGAAGATATAGAGTTTAGCGTGGTTAGGATCGCGAGTTTTTTTAATTATTAATCTACCATCGATAATGGCCTGGATGAAGAATGACGCCTGTTCGTAAAACTCCTGGGTATCAAACCGATCTGAATTAATTGATTTGATAATAGAATCTTTAAACAGAGATTGCTGCTGATTCCCATCTAGTTTTTCAGTGGCTCCGTATTCCATCAAGCCGAAGGCAGTCTTATCAACATTCAAACCAACCAGAACCTTGAATTTTACGGCAGTGTTGTTTTTCAAAGCCTCGTAGAGCTGACTGATACCGGAATAGTAGAAAAAACCTACCAGAAACTTTAATTCCTGGCTAACTGAAATCAAATCAGAAATTCTGGATTTCAGGACTTTTTCTGGGCTATTGGTAATAAAAGAGCTGGGATCAGATGTATCGGGCATTTTGTTTATCCTTCAGCAATTTTGATGTTTGATCCATTTTTACAATTACGCCAATTATACACTGCTTGAATAGCGCTAACAAGAGACAAATCAGCTTAAAGCTTAAAGCTAAAAGCTTTCAGTAAAGATACAAGATATATAAGCTCCAAGATACAAGAGACAAATTACAAACAAATAACAAATTACAAATTACAAAAAACAAACGAGGGCGAAAACAAGGCAATCCCTTCTTATTGACTTCTAATTTGGTGCTCATTATAATGAGCATATCGCTCACACAATGGAGCAAGTATGCTAAATGAAATAATAATTGCAAGAACCGATCAAAAAATATTACGCTTTCTAGCTAAATATTCTGACAAAGAATTCCACGAGCGAGAAATAGCTAGACGAATTGGCATAGCCTCCGGGTCAGCTAACCGTGCTCTTAACGAGCTTTTTACCTCCGGAGCTGTCAAGCGCAGACATGAATTTAGAAGGCTGTTCTACTCCGTGGATTCTTCTAACCCGGCTATGCGTGAATTCAAAAAGCTGGTCAATATTTTGCTTATTGAACCCCTGGTAGAAAAGCTAAAACCTATCTCAGCTCGAATCATTCTCTATGGTAGTTGTGCTCAAGGTTCAGATAACTCAAAAAGCGATATGGATATTTTTGTCGTCACCTCCGATCGAGCAAGGGCGTTGAGCGCTGTCGGGAATTGCTCTTTTCCAGAGGGATTCGAGAATATTCACATTCAGGCCGTCATTAAAAACCCCGCCGAAGTTTTAAAAGCCGGGGAATCCGAGCAAGTGTTTTTAAATGAGGTAGAAAAAGGGATTGTTTTATGGGAGAGCAGCGCACGTGAATCCTGAGTTTACTAAATTTATTGAAAGCGGAAAATTGATCGCCTATCCCGGGGCACATGAAATGGTGGCGAAAGAACTAGCGGTAGCTAAAAGCGACCTGGTGGACGCCAGGGATGGTTTCGACGCCGGACGATATAAATGGTCTACGATCGAAGGCTATTACTTGATGTTTCATGCATCAAGAGCACTGATTTATTCTAGAAATTATCGTGAAAAAAGCCATTATGCTGTTACCGTGGCATTAAAGGCCCTATTTGTTGAAGAAAAAATCCTGGACATCCGTTTCGTGCGGGATTTATTAAACGCTATGAATTTACGCGAAGCAGCGGACTATCAGGCCGAGTTTTCTAAAGAAGGCGCAGAAGCGGTCATCAAAGCTGCAGAAAATTTTATTGAAACCACCGCAACTATTTTGAAATTGAATTAGCATACAGGCCCGTCCTTTTTATGAATCGAAGTTGTTCAGGATATGCTTAGACGAGCTTGGACGAGCTTGGACGAGCTTCGAGCTTCTAGAGAAGGAAAGGGGGGAGAATAGCTGCGAGTTTGACACTTTTCAGGCTTGATTATGTTTGTTAATTAAAGCTTTGGTGAGCTGATAGTCGGTTTCCAGATTTAACCAGAAGCGAGCGGGAATCTCCGGCATGACTTCTTCCAATTGTATAGCTGTCTCAGCGGTAATGGCTTTCTTACCTTTGATAATTTCATTGATGGTATTAATGGGCCTTCCCATTCTTTTAGCTAATTCCTTCTGAGAGAGCTCACGCGCCTGGATCTCTTCCGCTAAAAATTCCCCGGGGGGCATAGCTATATCCGGATAAGCTGCAGTTTTAGTTACCATAGTAATCCTCCACGTCCACGATGCGGACGGTGTCTTCCGCGATTTTTTGAATGATAAGCCGATAATTACCAGTGAGCGTTATAGCGTGTTGCCCGGCACGATCACCTTTTAAAGGATGTAAACGTAAAGCTTGAAAACTGAACAGTTGGGTGAATTTATCGGCCGCTCTGATGATAAGTATTCGTTGAATATATTTCCGGCCTATTGGAACCCCAAACTGGCGACTGGCGGTTGAAAGACTGAGACTGGCTTCAGATAAATGGTTGTTTGAGAATTCTATATTCACGCATACACCCATACACCTTATGGATTAATATTATAACACGCAAAAGGGGGGTGCCAAGAAAAGATGAAATTAGTAATTAGTAATTAGTTACTAGTTACCGGGCGAGAAAGGAGACCAAGGGTTTTAGAAGGTCAGACCTGCATCAGAATAAGAGGACTGCGAGGTCTGACCTTTAGGGGCAAAGGGCAAAAGTGAACTTAAAGCTCTAAGCTTAGCCCCCACAGGGTTATTGTAAAGCCTGAGAGTTGTGGTATAATTAATACCGGTAGTACAAAATATATAAGTAGACTCAGGAAAATAATAGGAAAATACGGTTGCCTGCCTCTCCCAAGCTGATTTCTAAAGTAGGTGGAGGGGTGGGCTTGACATTTTTTGTGTTTGATGATATATTTGAAGATCGTGAATAAGCCTCTTAATAAATTTCATTCCAAAATAGTTTCTGCACTACCCCCGTTTGCCTTTTAAACCCGCATTTTTTCGATTATTTGCGATTAACGAAATAAGTTTGAGGAGTTTTTATGGTATCAATGTGTGTAGGGCCCGGCAAATCTGAAGGCCGTAAATCATTCTCCCATCTGCCCCAGATTCTGGATGTCCCCAATCTCATAGAAGTCCAGCTCAACTCCTTTCGCTGGTTCCAGGAAAAGGGCCTGAGGGCGCTCTTCCAGGAAGTCTCCCCAATAAAAGACTTCACGGGGAACCGTCTGGAGCTTGGTTTTGTAGGCTACGAGTTCCGCGAGCCGCGTAATAACGAACAAGCCTGCCGCCAGAAAGACATGACCTACTCCGCTCCTTTATATGTTCGCACCCGCCTTCTGGTGAAAGAAACCGGCGAAATTAAGGAACAGGACCTTTTCTTCGGCGATATTCCAATGATGACCGCCAAGGGCACTTTTATCACCAGCGGCGCAGAGCGTATCGTGGTCAGCCAGCTGCTGCGTTCTCCCGGCGTTTATTTTACCGCTAAGGAAGACCCCACCAGCGGCAGAACGTTATGCTCCGGCAAGGTCATTCCCACCCGCGGCGCCTGGCTGGAATTTGAAACCTCCAACCGCGATATCATTGCCGGCAAGATCGACGGCAAACGTAAAATTCCCATGAGCACCATGCTGCGCGCCATCGGCTACAGTACCGATGAACAGCTTTTAGCGCTGGTGGCTGATGTCGATAACAACCCGGACCACCAGTATATGCGCACCACTATTGAGCGCGATACCGGCGTCAAAGATGAGGCCGAAGCCCTGATCGATATCTACCGCAAGTTAAGGCCGGGTGATCCTCCAAACCTGGAAAACGCCCGCAAATTAATCAATAACCTATTTTTTGACGAGTCCCGCTACGATCTGGGCAATGTGGGACGTTATAAACTGAATACCCGCATGGGCGTTGGCGTTAACGAGAGCATCCGCTGCCTGACCCGTGAGGACATCGTGGCCATTATCCGCCACATCATCCTGATTAACAACGACAAGGACCATGGCGATGACATCGATCACCTGGGCAACCGCCGCGTGCGCACGGTAGGTGAGCTGCTGCAGAACCAGTTCCGCATCGGCCTGCTGCGCCTAGAAAGAGTGGTTAAAGAGCGCATGAGCATCATCCCCACCGAAGCGGTGACCTCCGCCGCCCTGGTTAATATCAGACCGGTAGTGGCTGCCGTGAGAGAATTCTTCGGCGGCTCTCAGTTATCCCAATTCATGGACCAGACCAATCCTCTGGCTGAAGTTACTCATAAAAGACGTCTTTCCGCCATGGGCCCCGGCGGCCTGTCCCGTGAAAGAGCTGGATTCGATGTGCGTGATGTGCATTACACCCATTACGGCCGCATCTGCCCCATCGAGACTCCTGAAGGCCCTAACATCGGTTTGATCGGTTCACTGGCCACCTATAGCAAGATCAATGAATACGGCTTTATCGAAACCCCCTACCGCACCGTGATCAAAGAATTGAAGAACACCGATAAAAGGTTAATCGACCGCACCGTCACCGAGGTAATCAAGGACGAGGAAGACAAAGTCCTGGTTAAGAAAGGTGGTGTAATAACTTCTAAAATTTTAGCCAAGCTGGCCAAATTGGACCCTTTCAAAATCAAGGTAGTGCCCTTCGTCTCTGATGAAGTACACTATTATTCAGCTGATAAAGAAGATGCATTCACCGTAGCCCAGGCCAACTCCGAACTGGACGAACACAGCCAATTTGTGGGCGATACCGTTGAAGCTCGTCAAGCTGAAAATTACGTCTTTGTTAAACCCGACGCCATCGACCTGATGGATGTATCACCCAAGCAGATCGTCAGCGTGGCTACAGCTTTGATCCCCTTCCTGGAGCATGATGATGCCAACCGTGCTCTGATGGGAGCGAATATGCAACGCCAGGCCGTACCTCTACTCAGAGCTGAAGCGCCTGTGGTAGCTACCGGCATGGAAGCTGAAGCTGCCAGGCATAGCGGCCAACTGCTATTCGCGCTTAATGCCGGAACGGTTTCTTCGGTTACTGGAGCCCGCATCGTGATTGCCCGTGAAGACGGCAACCAGGACGAGTACAAGTTAATGAAATTCGTGCGCACCAACCAGGGCACCTGCATCACCCAAAAAGCCATCGTCAGCAAGGGCGATGTAGTGGATGCCGGCTGCATTATCGCGGATAGTTCAGCCATTGAACAGGGTGAACTGGCCCTGGGCCATAACGTCATCTGCGCCTTTGCCTGCTGGGAAGGCTATAACTATGAGGATGCTGTGGTCATGAGCAACCGCCTGCTGGAAGGCGACAAATTTACTTCTATTCATATTGAAAAGCACGAGGTAGAAGCCCGGGATACCAAACTGGGACCGGAAGAGATCACCCGTGACATCCCCAACGTAGGTGAAGAAAGCCTGCGCGAATTGGATGAATACGGCATCATCCGCATCGGCGCTGAAGTCAATCCCGGCGATATCCTGGTGGGCAAGATCAGCCCTAAAGGTGAAACCGAACTATCTGCCGAGGAAAAACTGCTGCGAGCCATCTTCGGTGAAAAAGCCCGTGAAGTTAAAGACACATCCTTGCGCGTCCCTCATGGTGAGTGGGGCAAGGTGATTAACGTTAAGGTCTTCTCTCGCGAAAACTCAGACGAAATTCCCGCCGGTGTTAATCAGTGGGTACAGGTCTGGGTAGCCCAGAAGAGAAAAATCTCCGTCGGTGATAAAATCGCCGGACGGCATGGCAACAAAGGTGTAGTCTCGATCATCATGCCTAAAGAAGATATGCCTTTCTTGCCGGACGGCACGCCCGTGGATATCGTTTTGAATCCTATCGGCGTACCTTCCCGTATGAACATCGGTCAAATCCTGGAAACCCACCTGGGCTGGGTGGGACAGGTCCTGGGCATGAAAATGCTGACCCCCGTTTTTGACGGCGCTACCGATGCAGATATTGAAAACGGCCTGGCCCGTGCCTGGCTGGTTCAGAAAGCTCAGGCCGTAGAACTGGACCCTGTTGACGACAAACCGAAGCTGGATATGGAAAAAGCTCAGCAGTGGCTGACCGATCGTGGTTATGATGCGGATAAGGTTTTTGATGCCTCTGATTTGATCTCAGCTAAGAAAATTTGTCTCTCGGTCTGGCTGGATGAAATTGGCATCAGCACCGAGGGCATGGAACTGGCCGAAATCGATGCTCTGGCTAAAAAAATCAGCTCTGATAAGACCCTGCCTTCACCCATCACCGGCAAGGTCATCCTGCGCGACGGCCGCACCGGCGATACCTTCGAGAATCCTGTGACTATCGGCACGATCTATATGCTAAAGCTGATCCACCTGGTGGAGGACAAGGTCCACGCCCGGTCTACCGGCCCCTACTCCCTGATTGCTCAGCAGCCTTTGGGCGGTAAAGCCCAGTTCGGCGGCCAGCGTTTCGGAGAAATGGAAGTGTGGACCCTGGAAGCCTACGGTGCTGCCCATAACCTGCAAGAGATGCTCACCATCAAGTCTGATGATGTCACCGGCCGCGCCAAGACTTATGAAGCAATCGTCAAGAATGAGGATATCGTGCAGCCCGGCGTGCCCGAATCCTTCAAGGTTCTAGTGAAAGAGCTGCAAAGCCTGGGCCTGTCTATTGAAGTAATAAATGAAGAAGAATCCAGAGAACCTGCAGAACTGCCCGCCGCCGCCGAAGGTGAAACCGAAAGCGTAGTCGAAAACAAAGTCGAAGGCGAAGCCGCTCAGGAAAATCCTGATAAGGTTGAGGAGACAAATGCTAGAAGTTAATGATTTTGATGCAATTCGTATATCACTGGCATCTCCCGAACAGATAAAGAGCTGGTCTTACGGTGAAGTTCTCAAGCCGGAGACCATCAATTACCGCACACTGAAACCGGAGAGGGACGGCCTCTTCTGCGAAAGGATCTTTGGCCCTACCAAGGACTTCGAGTGCTTTTGCGGCAAATATAAGAAAATCCGCTACAAGGGCATTATCTGCGATAAGTGCGGAGTAGAAGTAGCCCGCGCCAAGGTGCGCAGAGAGCGGATGGGACATATTGACCTGGCTTGCGCGGTCAGTCACATCTGGTTCGCCAAAGGCGTACCCAGCCGTTTAGGTTTGCTGCTGGACCTTTCTCCCCGCAGTCTGGACCGTGTTCTCTATTTTTCACATTATATTGTCACCAGCATTAACCAGGCTGCTGTGCAAGCTGCCGTCAAGACGCTAGAAGATACTCTGGCGGCTGAAATCGTCAAAAAGCAGACAGAGCTAGACACCAAGGTCGTTGAAATTGAAGGCAACGAAGGCTCAGTAGAAGTAATCAACCAGCTTCGCTCCAACTTCGTCGAAGAAGAAACCAAACTGAAAGACGCAACAGCCACCAGCATCGAGCAGATCAAGGACCTGCATGTTAAAGAACTGCTGGCTGAGAACCAATACTATGAATTAAAAGACAAATACGGCGATGTTTTTGAAGCCGGCATGGGCGCTGAGGCCATACTGAAAATTACCAAAGCAACCAATTTGGACGAGATGCGCAACGAGTTGATACAGGAAACCTTCTCCCTTTCCGGTCAACGTCGTAAAAAGGCCAGCAAACAACTACAGGTGGTTGAGGCTTTCCGCCGGAGCGGCAACAAACCCGAGTGGATGATCCTCACTATACTGCCTGTGCTGCCCCCAGATCTGCGCCCCATGGTGCAGCTGGACGGCGGCAGATTTGCCACCTCCGATTTGAATGATTTATACCGCCGGGTGATCAACCGCAACAACCGCTTACATCACCTGATGGATATCGGCGCTCCTGAAATCATCATCCGTAACGAAAAGCGTATGCTGCAGGAAGCCGTGGATTCCCTGATTGATAACGGCCGCCGCGGCCGCGCGGTTTCCATTAGCGGTAATCATAAATTGAAATCCCTTTCCGATATGCTGCGCGGTAAGCAAGGCCGCTTCCGCCAGAACCTGCTGGGTAAACGCGTCGACTATTCAGGCCGTTCCGTTATCGTGGTAGGCCCTGAATTAAAACTGCATCAGTGCGGTCTGCCCCGCCGTATGGCACTGGAGCTCTTCAAACCCTTCGTGATGCGCTACCTGGTACAGAAAGACCTGGCCCATAATATTAAGAGCGCCCGCCGCCTGGTCGAAAGAGCCAGACCCGAGGTCTACGATATTCTGGAAGAGGTCATTAAGGAACGACCCGTCATGCTCAACCGAGCTCCTACCCTGCACCGCCTGAGCGTGCAGGCCTTTGAGGCCGTGCCTATCGACGGTTCAGCTATCCAGCTGCATCCGCTGGTCTGCTCAGCCTTCAACGCTGACTTCGACGGCGATCAAATGGCTGTCCATGTACCTCTTTCCAAAGAAGCTGTGGCCGAAGCCCGGGAATTAATGTTAAGCATCCATAATATGCTGCTGCCCAGCTCAGGTGATCCTGTGGTCACGCCTACCCTGGACATGGTGCTCGGTTCATACTACCTGACCACCCTCCGCCCCGGTGCTAAGGGTGAGGGCAAGATGTTAGGCAGTTTTGAAGATGCCCGCATGGCCTATGACATGGGCATCATCAATCTGCGTGCCGAGATCATTGTCAGAGATATGGATAGAGGCGGACAGAAAATCAAGACCTCTATTGGACGCATTATCTTCAACGAAGCCCTGCCCAAAGAACTGGGTTTTGTTAACAAAGTAGTAGATAAGGGCACGCTGAAACAGATCGTGGCCGACTGCTACAAGATATTGACCAATGAAAACACCGCGGTAGTGCTGGATGCCATCAAGAAGATGGGTTTCCATTATGCCACGATTTCCGGCATCACGATTGCCGCCAATGATATCCAGGTTCCCAAAGCCAAGAGCGCCCTGATCAAAGAAGCTGAAGCTAAAGCGCTTGAAATAGAAATCCAGTTCCGCAAGAAACTGATCACCGAAGACGAACGTTACAGCGGCGTGGTAGAAGTCTGGACTGAAATCGCGGACAGGCTGACCGATGCATTACAGCAAAGCATGGACCGCACCGGTGGTATCTACATGATGTCCACCTCCGGCGCCAAAGGTAACATTTCACAGATTAAACAAATGGCCGGTATGAGAGGTCTGATGACCAATCCTTCCGGTAGAATTATCGACTTCCCGATCAAGTCCTCGCTGCGCGAAGGTCTGAGCGTTCTGGAGTACTTCATTTCAACCCATGGCGCCAGAAAAGGTCTGGCCGATACCGCACTGAGAACTTCCGGTTCAGGTTACCTGACCCGCCGTTTGATCGATGTGGCCCAGGATGTCATTACCCGTGAAGACGATTGCGGCACTATCGAAGGCTCCTGGATCATCGATTCACCAGAAAAAACCCTGCTGCCTCCATTGGCCAAGCGTATCATCGGCCGTATGGCCGCCGCTCAAGTGGTCCATCCTGAAACCGGCGCCATTATTGTCGAGCGCAATCAGGAAATAGACGAGAAGAGGGCCGCGGAGATCGTAATCGCCAAGATTCCCAAAGTCTACGTGCGTTCGCCTCTTAGCTGCCAATCCCGCTGGGGCGTCTGCCGTATGTGCTACGGCAGAGATTTGTCGCGTGGCAAACTGGTTGATCCTAACACGGCCGTTGGCATCATTGCTGCCCAAAGTATCGGTGAGCCTGGTACCCAGTTAACTCTGCGTACCTTCCATACCGGTGGTATCATCGGTCTGGATATCACCACCGGTTTACCCAGGGTAGAAGAACTATTCGAAGCCAGGACTCCTAAGGCCCAGGCCTTGATTTCAGAAATCAGCGGCATTGCTGAGGTCACTCAAGATGAAGAAGGCCGCCGCATCAAGGTGACCAATACCGAAGTATTAACCGATGAATATAAGTTACCCGATAACTGGCAGGTAATGGTGGACGAGGGACAGGTAGTTGAAGGTGACACTATTCTGGCCAGCCAGGTCCCCGCTCATAAAAAGAAAGTGGCGAAAACCACGAAAACCGCGAAGGCCAGCAAAGTCGCTGAAACTGCCGAAGTTACTGAAACTACCGAAGTCACATTACCTTCTATCTCCGCACAAAGGGGCGGTGAAGTTATCCTTAAAGAAGGCAAGATTTGTATTAAATATGTAGAAAAAGAAGAGCGAGAATACGTTGTCCCTGTTACCGCTCAGATGCGTATCAAGAACGGCGATAAAGTTGAGACCGGTATGCAGCTCACTGAAGGTTCTTTGAATCCTCAGGACCTCATGCGCATTCTCGGCCGCCACGCCGTCCAGCAGTACCTGGTAGAAGAGGTACAAAAGGTATACCGCTCACAGGGCGTTAACATCAACGATAAGCACATTGAGACCATCTCACGCCAGATGTTAACCATGGTGCGCATCACTTCCTCCGGTGATACCAAACTGGTTCCCGGAGAGATAGTCGACCGCTACCACTATGAGGACTCCAACGCCAAGATACTGTCCGAGGGCGGCGAACCGTCAACGGCACTGCCGATCCTGCTGGGCATCACCCGCGCCTCCTTAAATACAGATAGCTGGCTGGCTGCTGCATCCTTCCAGGAGACCACCCGTGTCTTGACTGAAGCCGCTGTCTATGGCAAGATCGATAAACTAATCGGATTGAAAGAGAACGTCATCATCGGTAAACTGATTCCGGCCCATAATCCACCTGCTCTTAAACCCATCGAAGCGGTAGCCGAACCCGTGGCCGTTGCAGCGACGTTGACCGCAGAGCTGTTGCCGGCTGATATCGTCCTGGACGATAAACTGCCGGAAGAAAACAATCCCTACGGCGACTAGCTAATCTGGTTCTTCAAAATTATAAAAAGGGGATTCCACTGAGTGGAATCCCCTTTTTCGTATTGTATGACAAAGGGATATTGCTATAATAAGATCATGTACTTTACCGCGGATACATACATAAAAGAGACTTTTAGCAAAGTAACCATCTCTGACGAAAACCTGAATACCAGGGTTTTTGAAGAGTGCCACTTCGATCATTGCAGTTTCAACAACTGCAAAATGGAGAGGTGCAAATTTATCAATTGCCGCTTCGAGTCGTCCATTTTGAGTGGGGTAACCCTGGTCAACTGCCGCTTTCAGGAACCCCGCTTTTTGCGCTGTAAATTAATGGGCATGGATTGGACGCGGACCCTGGATCTAAGTGAACCAGATTTTCAGGAGTGCCAGCTGAATTACTCCAATTTCAAACTGCTTAAACTGCCGGGCATAAAAATGGTTAAATGTGAGGCCAAAGAGGTAGATTTTATTGAAGCTGATTTCCGCAGGGGCGACTTCCGCCAGACCGATTTCGAGAACAGCCGGTTCTTCAAAACCAATCTAACCTCAGTTGATTTCAGAGGCGCCAAAAACTATTCAATCGATATTAAAGTTAATATTCTGAAAAAAACTCGCTTCTCTCTTCCCGAAGCCCTGCTTCTGCTGAATAGTCTGGATATTATTATCGAATAAACGTCAGGCTGCTTTTTTAACGTGGGCAAATAAATCTTCCAATTTATCCCAATTACCGGATACAATCAGGACGTCCTCAGCTTTAATTGATTCACCACCCGAGGGATTTATCAATATTTCCTCTTTGCGCTGAAGCAGCAAGGGAATTACACTTAGAGTGCCATGATGACCGAATCCAATGTCAGATAGCGACTGACCAACAAAACCAGTGGGGACTGTCATCTTAACCACGCCATATCCCGAGGTGACAGGAATGTAGTCAATAACATCACCCAGAGTCAGCACATAGGCGATACCTGAGCCCATATCTCTATCCGGATAGAAAACCTTGTTAACACCCAATTTCTCCAGAATAGTACCATGTAATTCGCTAGAAGCCCGGGCGATAACATACCGAACACCCAGCTTTTGCAGCACAATAGTTGAAAGAACGCTAACCTCAATCTCAGGCATAACCACTATACCAATATCGAAGTTGCCCACACCCAGTTCCCTTAGAGCCGATTCGTTATCGGTATCGACCTGGACGGCCTGAGTAACAAAGGGAGAGATGGCCTGTACCAGTTTTTCATCGCTATCCAGAGCCAGAACTTCATGCCCGATGGTCATCAGTGTTTTGGCTAAACTGACACCTAAGCGGCCTAAGCCGACAACTACAACCTGTTTTCTCATTTTATCTCTCCTAACCTATGCGTACAGATTCCTGGGGGAAGCGGTATTCTGTGGTCCTTTGTACCCTGGCCAGGGCCATAATCAAAGTCAAGGGTCCTAACCTGCCGATAAACATCACTACTATTAGTACAACCCTGCCAGCTACCGACAAATCGGGAGTAATCCCGGTGCTTAAACCCACCGTCCCAAAAGCTGAGACAGTCTCAAATAAAACCCTGATCATTGAGAAATTTTCAGTATAAGTCAATAACAGAAAGCTACCCACTATTAACACCAAGGAGATAACCAACAAGGCCAAAGCACGATATATTTGTTGAGCAGGAAACTCTCTGCCATAAGCCCCCGGAAACTCTTTACCCCTTAAGGTGCTCCAAATAGTCGTTAGAATTATGCCCACGGTATTGACCTTGATACCACCGGCGGTTGAACCTGAAGCGCCGCCGATAAACATCAGCATCATCACAAAAAACAGAGAAAAGACGGTCAATGAACCTGTATCGATAGAGTTCAAGCCAGCAGTCCTGGCAGTGACCGATTGAAAGAAGGAATTCAACAATTTAAGTTGAATGGGCATATCTCCCATAGTTTTGGGATTGGTATATTCGGCGGCCAGTACAACCAGGGTACCAACGGCTAAAAGCAGGCCAGTGACGACTAATACCAATTTGGTATCCGCTGTGCTTCTCTTTATGCCTTTTGCCCGGTAAATATTATCGATTACCAGAAAACCCAGACCGCCCAGAATAATCAGAGCACAAGTAGTAAGAAGTACTAGAAAATCACCGTTGTAGCTGGTCAAACTGCGGAACCCCCCAAATAAATCAAAACCAGCATTGTTAAAGGCAGATACGGACTGAAAAACGGCTTTCCAGATACCTTCTAACCAGCCGTAATCGGCGGAAAAGCGAATATAAAACACAACGGCCCCGAGAAACTCAGCAGCCAGAGTAAAAAGCAAGATATGGCGGGTCAACCTAACCAGCCCGCCAATACGTGAGACACCGATAGATTCCCCGATCAAGATTCTATCCCGTAAGCCGATGCGACGGCCGGCGGCCATCATTAAGATTATGGTGGTGGTCATAAAACCTAAGCCACCCAATTGAATGAGAAGCATAATAATAAACTGGCCAATCAGGCTCCAATGATCCAGAGTATCTACCACAACCAGACCGGTCACACAGACCGCGGAGGTCGCAGTAAAAAGACAATCCACTGGAGCAGTCCAAATACCCGCTTTGCTGGAAAAGGGGAATAACAAGAGAACAGCGCCGAGAAGTATCATGACGGCAAAACCATATACAAAGGAGATTAAAGAGACGGTTCTGGGTCTGATAATGGGAATTTGAGGTACGGGGATACGCAGAGGTTTCGTTCGGGGTACACGGAACATCTTGTCTCCCGGCCGGTGGAGATACGGAGAGTTCGAGGTACCAAATTCATCCATATAGTCTTAGATTATTATAATACAATGACAGAAAAACTCAACCATGGCTTACAAAGCGACGGCTTTCCAATAAACTACTCACCCATTAGCTTTAAAATGACTCGTTTTCTGCGCTGGCCGTCAAACTCAGCATAATAGACCTGCTGCCAGGGACCGAAGTCCAGAAAACCATGCGTAACCGGCACAATCACTTCGTGATTTACCAGCATACTTTTCAGATGGGCATCCGCATTGGTTTCACCAGTAGCATGGTGCTTATAGTTTGGATCGTAAGGCGCCAGCTTTTCCAGCCAGGTCTGGATGTCTTCAATCAGGCCTTCCTCGGCATCATTAACATATACTCCGGCTGTGATGTGCATAGCGGACACCAGAACAAAACCCTCCTGAATGCCGCTCCTTTCCACCATCTCCTTGATCTTATCCGTAATGTTGATAAACTCACGGCGCTGCCGAGTATTGAACCACAGATACTCTGTGACTGTTTTCATTACTGATCTCCTCAGAAAGAATTAATATAAATATTATATACCCAGGGGTGTAGACGGCCAATTTATAAGGCTTGTCATTGCTACAATCTGCAAATTCAGAGTGGGTCTGAATTATAATCGTTATATACCAGAGGGTGTAGTTACCAGCACAACTTTGTAAACAGATTAATTAACTCATGCAAATCTGCCCCAGCACACTTTAAGCCGGGGCAGATTAATTTCTGTAAAATAATGGGGATAATTTGTTTAGTTAACCAGATATTTATTTGAGGGGCAACCCATTTTTATCCTTAAATTTGCCAACCAGGATCATGATGAAATCTATCAAAATCCAGATACCGAGGGCCCAAAGTACGAAGACACCCACGCCAACGACTATGGTAGCATAGCCTACGATGGCCAGTATAATCTGCAAGACGCCGGTCCCTACCCGCCCTAGATAGAACCTGTGGATCCCCAGTTGCCCAAGAAAGAAGGCTAATAAAGCCGCGGTAACCTTAGATTTGGAGGAAGTCACAGGCATAGACGATGACTGAGAAACAGGAGGCGCATTATATTGGGGAACAGGTGGAACGTACTGAGGGGGTTGGGCATATTGAGGGGGTGGAGGCGGGGCAGCATACTGCGGAGGAGGAGCATATTGCGACGGAGGGGGCTGAACAGGTGGTGAGGCAGCCTGTTGTGTTGGTTTTCCGCAACTACCGCAAAACCTGGCTCCAGTATCAATTGATGCACCGCACTGGCTACAAAAGTTGGGCATTATGTTAACCTCCTTCTATTAATTTATGATTCTTGCAGCCAGTATATCACAGCGATTTTGTTAGTTCCAGGGGTCTTTCAAAAAACGAAATTCCACTTATCAAGACCGATGTCTCCATTGACACCTGCCAATATCTAAATTAAGACATTCTAAATGCCATCAGGCTTTCAGCATGATAAATCAAATGCAACATAGAGAGTAAAAATGAGCGGTAATTTTATCGACCCCTGCGAGTATCCAAACGAAACCGGATAAAAATTGACAGAATAGTATTTTTGGTCAAAAATGTATATATCAGAGATTTAATTTTCCGTATCCACTTGGGCGAAAATCCAGAGTCAGTAAAATATTAACGAAAGTGAAGGCATCAGCATGATTGAAAATGAAAAAGTATTCGTAAATTGCACCAGCGGAGGACCCATCTTCGTGCATGTGCAGGACGGCAAAATCATCAGAGTTAGACCTTTAATTTTTGATGACAAGGTGGACGCGCCTTCCTGGAAACTAGAAATCAAAGGCGAGACCTTCGCACCCCGG
This sequence comes from Dehalococcoidia bacterium, assembly GCA_025361145.1. GTDB lineage: Bacteria > Chloroflexota > Dehalococcoidia > Dehalococcoidales > UBA3254 > UBA3254. The sequence goes on from JANYAV010000025.1 coordinate 69,541, forward strand.
CGGAAAGCCTGCATTTCTTCCTATACACTTACCGAAAGAGTGAAGGTTTATTCCGAAGACCGCATTAAATACCCTCTGAAAAGGGTAGATTTCGATCCGAATGGAGAGCGCCATCCCGAGAACCGCGGCAAGTCCAATTACGTCCGAATCAGCTGGGATGAAGCCCTGGATTTAGTAGCGGGGGAAATGAAGAGAATCCGCGCCAAATACGGGGTGGAAGCCATCACATCTCGTCCTTCTTCCCACCATAACTGGGGGAATATCGGGTACCGCACAAATACCTGGTCCCGCTTTTTTAACACTATCGGTTTCACTGAGATGTGGGATAACCCGGACAGCTGGGAAGGCTGGCATTGGGGCGCTACTCATGCTTACGGTTTTTTCTGGAGATTGGGAAATCCCGAGCATTACGATATGCTTGAAGAAGCTCTCAAGTATACTGAATTGATTGTACACTGGGGCAACGACCCGGATACTACACGAGGCAACTACGGCGGTAATGAAGCTGCTGATTGGAGATTATGGCTCAAGAAACTGGGCGTAAAACAAATTTTTATTGATCCTTTCCTCAACTATACCGCGGCAGTACATGCCGATAAATGGCTGGCTCCCCGGCCGGGCACCGATTCCGCGTTAGCTCTGGGCATTGCTTATGTCTGGATTGAGGAAGGCACCTACGATAAGAAGTACGTCGCAGAGAAGACGATTGGGTTTGAGGAGTTCAAGAAAAATGTTCTGGGTGAAGATGACGGAGTGCCCAAGACGCCTGAATGGGCAGCGGAACTGAGCAATATTCCTGCCAGAACTATTCGCGCTTTAGCGCGAGAGTGGGCGGCCAAACGCACCATGTTAGCAGCCGGAACACGCGGAGGCATGGGCGGCGCCTGCAAAGCAGCCTATGCACACGAATGGGCACGCTTCATGGTTTTATTACAGGCAATGCAGGGATTGGGCAAACCGGGTGTAAACATCTGGGGCACTACAACCGGGGTACCTTTTAACCATACCATTCATTTCCCGGGTTATGCGGAGTGGGGCATCAATAAATTAGCTAAAAAAGCGGCTGTGAATCCTGTCAAGCAAAAATTATATCGGCCGATTTTCCCTGAAGCTGTCATGAATCCTCCCATTTCCTGGCTGGGAGATGGTTTTTGCGGCTCTTCACTGGAGCAGCAATTTAATCCCCATACCTATCCGATGCCGGGATACAATGAGATCAGGATGTTTTACCGCTACGGCGGGGCCTTCATCGGAACGATGTGTGACACCAATCGCTGGGTAAAAATGTACCAGAGCCCGAAGCTGGAATTCGTAGTCAACCAGGACTGCTGGTGGTCTACTGAGACTAAATTTGCTGATGTTATCCTGCCTGCCTGCACCAATCTGGAAAGAAACGATATCTCCGAATGGGGGAATGCCGGCGGTTATTCCGAGCATCTTTCTATTTTGTGCAATCACAGGGTTTTCGTTTATCAGCAGAAATGCATTGAACCCCTGTGGGAATCCAAATCAGATTACAAGATATTCAGCGAATTAGCCAAACGCCTCGGTTATTATGAAGCCTATACCGAAGGTAATACCGAAGAAGATTGGATCGAGAAGCTGTTTATGGCTTCTGATTTACCCAAGTATATTTCCTTTGAAGAATTCAGGAAAAAGGGTTACTGGATAGCCCCTCAGCTTAAAGACCATAAATCGACTCCATCTCTCAGATGGTTTTATGAAGGACGCGATGCCGATACCCCGGAGAGCAATCCCAAGAAAACGGCTGGTAAGTTTAAGGAGTTGGGTACTTTTAGCGGCAAGATTGAATTTGTTTCCGAGAGTTTGAAGAAGTTTACCCCGGATGATACAGAACGAGCCCCTCTGCCGCATTATATTGACAGCTGGGAGGGACATAAGTCAGAACTGGCTAAGAAATATCCTTTGCAGTTTATTTCACCCCATCCGAGACATTCCTATCATTCACACAATGATCATAAAGTGGAGTGGCTGAATGAAATACCCGGACACCGCCAGTTAAAAGACAATTACGGCTGGCAGGTCATCCGCATCAATTCTGAAGACGCAGCCAAACGAGGAATCAAGCAAAGCGACATCGTGAAGCTATATAACGACCGGGGCGCAGTACTGGGTATTGCTGAATTAACAGAAAGGGTCAGGCCCGGATTAATTCATTCATATGAATCCTCAGCCCTTTATGACCCCCTGGAGCCAGGGACACCCGGGAGCGTGGATAAGGGTGGGTGTGTCAATCTGTTAACACCTTCTCGTTTAATGTCTAAAAATGTTGCTGGAATGGCTCCTAATTCGTGTCTTATCGAAATTTCAAAGTGGGAAGGTTAACAACCAGAAGACCAGAGAATATACAAAGAATATCTAACTCCCCGACTTTCTAACTTAAGAGAGCCGGGGAGTTTCTTTTTACTAACTTCTAAATAGAAACAGGGATAAACTGGCTCAAGGTTTAGAAGGTATTCTGGTGACGGAGGGCAGGCTTCCCGTTTTGTGGTCTTCTAGGCTCACGACTCTGGAAATTCTGTGGTCAACAACCGTTATTCTGTGTCTAAACTAACCAATAAAGCTGAAAAGTGAGGCTAATAGTGGGCTACCGTGTTCATTAGGCAGAACCTTTTCGCTATCTTTCAAGATAAGATGAAGGAAATTTTATTTTTAATTAAATAAAAAACTGGCGGATAAAGCGAATGATAAGAAATATTATTAGCAGCCAGATTAAGATGATAATTCCAGCCACTATCCATTTGGTTTTACTATCGATTCTCTCTTTTTTGGCTTTTTCTCTGCATTCGTTAAAGACGCCTTCAGGTATCATCTTGATAGCTAAAAATATTCCGGTTGGGACTATGATTAAATCATCCAAATAACCCAGGATTGGAATGAAATCCGGAATTAAATCTATGGGACTGAGAGCATACCCAATAACAATCGCCATAAATACCCTGGCATACCAGGGTGTTCTAGTATCCCTGTAAGCCCAATAAAGAGCCCCTATCTCATATTTAAGCTGACTGGCTTTCTTCTTCCAATTTGTTAGTAACTTTTTTTGATCCATGATCGACCTTACTAGCCGGTCAACCATATATTCCTCCAAAAGCTAACCTGGCTGCATTATAGTTACCAAAGTTTATATTGTCAAAACACATTGAAAACTTGTGCGTAAATATGCTCTCAATTCTTTCTAATTGCGACAGAATAACGACACTAGGCTGTGGCAATAAAATGCTAATCTTGAGTATGCACGAGATGAGGGGAATAGTTAGAAGAGATTTGCATGACGAGGACGCTTTGAACTACCGGTGGACGGACAATGAGATAGACCGGCACATCGCTCAAGCTATTAAAACATTCTCACTAGCTCTGCCCTACCAACAAAAAGCGACACTGGCCACCACCAGCGGCTCGCGTGAAATTTCTTTGGCTAGCCTGAGCAATAAGGTTGCGATAGACGCGGTGGAATACCCGGCGGGACAATACCCGGCATGCTACGTTCGTTTCTCCATTTGGGGGGATACTTTAACCATCCACGGCCAAGATATTCCGGACGGCTCAAACTGCTACATTTACTACGGCCAGCTGCACACCCTGAGTACCACTTCCACCATACCCTCAATCCATGAAGATATGATTGCCTGCGGGGCCTGCGGCTACGCGGCGGTAGAATGGGCGCTTTATGCGAACGACCAGGTTAACAATGGAGGAAATGAGACCGTGATAAGGATGCTTGAATTAGCCGCGAAATTATTCACCAGATTTGATCTGAGCCTTAAAAAAATCGGCGGCAATAACAAGGTGAGAATAAGGCAGCTGTACAAGTCATACTACCCGGCAGAATCGAAAGTGACGGACTGGGGACCATGACGAAGAAACAAGATACAAGAGACAATAACCAAATGACAACGGATGGGACAAATTGAAAAAGCTAATACCGCAAAATTTCAATGACACGCTATGCCTG
>JANYAV010000021.1 GCA_025361145.1 Dehalococcoidia bacterium
AATCGTAACCTGATGGAATATCTAATCTGGTATAATACGGAAAAGCCTCATCGCGGTATCGGGAAATTACCACCTTTAAAATATTATCTAAATAATTTCTTTAAGCCCAAACAAAAGTCCGATATGTTATGGACGCTTACAATAGGTTGCCGATACAGCTAAAGTATGATAACATATCAAAGGATAGTCGGGATGTAGCGCAGCCTGGTAGCGCACTTGTATGGGGTACAAGTGGTCGGCGGTTCAAATCCGCCCATCCCGACCATTTTTAACCTCAAATCGGACCCACCAAAAACCGCTTCAAATGAAGTAAAATCATTTGATAAGCGTTTTATTTACAACATATCCTTGTCGCTTTGAGTGGCTTCGCATTTTGTTTAACCTTCAAGAAAAAGGGTTGATATCACCGAATGTGAACGGGATGGCTCTATATTACTATCTGATTAAAGTATTTAAACAAAAAACATTCTGCTAAAAACAAGATGCCCGGGAATCTCATTCCCGGGCATCTGTGTAAACCCTTGATTTAATTTACTTTGATTTCGATTTCTTGACCTTGATATTGTAGAGTTTAGCCGCAGCTCCACCCATAACCAAATCAAGTTCTTTCTTACTGATATTCAATTCCTTCATGTACTCAATACCCTTGGTGATGCCTCCCATCCTGACAGGATAGCAGCTTGAGTAAAAGACATGATCAGCGCCCAATTCTTTAATGGCCAGCTCCAGCTGACCCTTGGTCCAGCGCAGAGGTGAAGTAATATCATGGTAAATATTATTCTTCATGTAGCCTCTGATCTTATCACCAATGATTTCAACACGATCTACGTTCTCGGTTACTCCCTGCTGGGGAGGAGCAAACATATTAGTATAGGCAAAGAAACCTCCGCCAATATGGGTATATGTAAAGGTCAGATTGGGGAATTGTTCCAGAAGGTCAGAGAAGATTACTCTTCCTAATGAGGTCATTACATCAACGCATCTACCGAAAGATCTTCTTAAGTTGGTGTATTCGTAGATATGCTGGTAATCAACCGGCATGGGAGTATGATGCACACGTACGGGGATATTCAATTGGCTGATTTTCTTAAAATGGGGGCGGAAAAGTTCATTATCATGATAAAGAGTGCCGTAATGAGCGGCCATTTCAACACCGCAGCATCCCAGTTCTTTAACGCATCTTTCCAATTCTTTAAGACATTCCTTATCCCCATATGGAGGAACAATGGCCAATGCTACGTAACGATCCGGATGCTTCTTAACAACTTCATGCAACATGTTGTTAACTTTTTTACAGGTTTCCAGATCGAGCCATTCTTCCCAGATAGGTAAGCTTAAAACAGAGATATCTACACCGGCTTTGTCCATGTATTCCAGGCGGGCATCGGGATCACACATCAGCTCATCAAAGTTCAAAATGTCATAGCCCTTTGGTTTAGCCAGAACGACCTGTTTCTCTGTTTTGCCGGGGATGTTTACCACCGAAATATTTTCTCCGAAGATGCGAGGGCACGAACGGAAAAAAGAATTCATCAAAGCCTCGTCCCTGAAGAAATTTTCGGGCATCCACATGTTGTTTAAATCGATAATCATACTAAAACTCCTCTATTTTTATTTTCACACTAATTAATATTAAATTTATCCCTGGATACCTTGAATAGATGGATTAGCCAAACATTGAGGGCAATCTACCGTTTTCGGTCGCATTTCGCCAGCTTCCAAAGCAAAGATTACCAGTAATAAAGGTTTTTTAACATTCCGGTAGATCAATGGCATATGAGGGATCCCCGGGGGTATCCAGATCAAGGAAGAGGTGTTGAAACTGATCTTATCGGCATCCTTACCTTCTCCCATCCATAATTCAACATCGGCTCCCAGGTCATTTGGATCGTCCTTATTAGTGCCTAAGAAGAGAAATATCTCCTCCAAATCATGTTTGTGCGGCGGTTTTTCTACGGTAGCACCCATGGCGGTGTCTTTCCATATCCACAAGTGTTCCACCATGTGAGTGACCCCAGCGATAGGCTTGCTATTCTCCATCCACATAAAAGGCGGAGCAGTGCGGCTATTTTCGACTGTGGACCAGGCGGACACAGCTACATTGTGTTTAGAGCGTGTAGGTTCTCTAACGATATACTGTTCGTATTTTGATACTGCCAATATTTGCCTCCTATAAAATTAAATATTAGTTAATTTTTAGTACTAAAAAACAATGCCAAGATTTAGATGGATTAAGAATTCCTACGATCTATCTTAACCTGACCTTCCATCATCACTATCTTGATCTTTTCCGGATTTCGCAAGATCTTGATATCAGCCAGAGGATCTCCGTCTACGACGAGAATGTCTGCTAATTTGCCGGGCTCTATAGTGCCTATTTTATCACCCATAAAGCAGGCTAAACCTCCGTTTTTGGTAGCCGCAACAATAGCCTCCATGGGCGTAAAATCAGCATAATTAACCAGCAACTCGAGCTCAACGGCGGAACCCCCATATTTTTGAACCAGACTTTCGCCTCCGCTATCAGTACCCGTGGCGACAATACCCCCGGCTTTGCGAATCTTTTTAAAGGCTTTAGATGAAAGTTCGAGCTGCATCTTGCCGCGTTCAATTTCATTTGCTCTACCGGTTTCAGCGCCAAAATCAGTGGGGGATTTATAGACAGTTAGAGTTGATACAAAAATAATGCCCTTCTTATTGGCCATTTCCGTCATTTCTTCATCAACACCAACAGCATGGTCAACGGTTTTGACGCCGGCGGTAATTGCCGATTTGGAAACCTTAGCGCAATCACAATGGATTGTAACAAATTTATCATTTTGAGCGGCAGTTTGGATAATCGCCTGTAATTCATCCGGATGGAAGTAGGAATTCCGGCGAGTCCAGAGTTTGATAAAATCAGCTCCGCGATTTAAGACATAGCGAGTGCCTCTGATACATTGATCAACCCCATCGCAAATAAGAGCCTGGCCTCCGGCTTCACCAATAATATCACTGGTACGGCCATCAACATATTCCTGGGGCATGAAATTGAACGGAGTACCCAGAGAATTTTGAATCATTAAACCGGAACCGATAATACGAGGCACATTATTTAAAGTACCCTCAGCAGCTGACTGCTTTATATATAATCCATTCATTCCACCGCAATCTTTTACTGTAGTAAAACCGCAAGACAGAAAGTATTGTGCATCAAAAACCGCTTTAATTAACCCAACTTCTCGAGGATGAGTCAGACGATCCATCACTCCATGCTCAAATTTAGATCCAAAAAAATGCGCGTGAGAATCAATCATCCCAGGCATCACCGTTTTACCGGTTGCATCAATAATTTCTGCCTCAGGGGGAATTGGGATATTCTTACCTACGGCTTTGATTTTGTTGTTTTCAATTATTATGGTAGCATTTTCAACAACTGCCCCTCCATTTCCATCGATGAGTCTGCCACCTGTGATAGCTTTTATTTTTAAATTAGCCATGTATTTCCTCCTATACCTGATAAAGATCCAGCAAGATATATTTTATAATCCCTGACACAATCCTATAACCAAGATAACATTAACAATCTTGTACTGTTTTAGCTACTTAGTTACTATTATTTATTTTGTAGTTATCTTTACAACTCTATTTCTTTAAGATCTTTGGCAATTATCAATTTGGGTTCTGTGGATGCTTGGACCTCTACAGGGGTTAGACCTGGGGCTACCTCTTTCAATAAAAGTCCTTGCGGTGTGACTTCAATAACTGCCATATCAGTAAAGATAGTATGAACTACTTTGGAAGCAGTAATCGGATAAGAGCAATTTTTCACTATTTTGGGTTTTCCGTCCTTGGTAGTGTGAGACATGGCAATGAACAATTTCTCAACTCCAGTGGCCACATCCATTGCTCCTCCAATCCTCCCCACTCCTCTCTCAGGCACCATCCAATTAGCAACATCGCCTTGTTCGGAGACCTCGAGAGCTCCCAGTACCCCAATGGCGATATGCCCACCTCTGAGCATGACAAAGGCTTCAGCTTGATCAACAATGGCAGCACCAGGCAAGAGGGTTACAAACTCCCCTCCGCTATTAACAAGCTGAGAGTCTTCCTCTCCTGGCTTAGCACGGGGTCCATAACCTAAAAGCCCATTTTCACTTTGGAAAATGACTGTTCTACCCGCAGGAATATAGTTTGAAGTCAAAGTCGGCAATCCAATGCCCAAGTTGACAAAAGAGTTATCCGGAAATTCTTGAGCTATCCTTTTAGCTATTTGTTCATCGGTTAATCTCATTAGCTTTCTTTCCTTGGAATCTTAACTACTCGATCCACGTAAATTGCTGAGGTTACAATAGCCTCTGGGTCCAATGCTCCGATTTCGACAATCTCATCTACTTCAACTAACACCGTCTTACCGGCAATTGCCATAACGGGGTTAAAGTTTCTCTGCGATCTCCAATAAGTTAGATTGCCCATTTTATCAGCTTTATGAGCTCTTATAAAAGAAAAATCAGCCTTTAAGGGTAATTCCAAAATATAATCCTTATCTCCAATCCTTTTCGCTTCTTTTCCTTCTGCTATAGCTGTTCCCACACCAGTACGAGTATAAAATCCCCCGATTCCTCCTCCAGCACAGCGCATTCTTTCCATTAAAGTTCCCTGAGGGACTATTTCAAGTTCAACCTCTCCTGCTAGATATTGTGCTTCAAAAGGACTCATCGGTTTTCGTGACGCAGGTACTGGGGCAGAAGCTATGGCTTTCCGTACTTGTCTGGCTTCAAATAACATGTCCAGATCTACACCACCACATCTATTGGTTACCACTGTTAGATTCTTTACGCCTTTATCTCGCAAAGCCCTAATAAGATTAGTTGGCGATCCCGGTTTACCGATAAAACCGCCAAACATTATAGTAGCTCCATCGAAAACATCTGCTACCGCTTCTTCGAAACTTTGAACAACTTTATTTATTGACACACAAACCTCCCCTGGAATGACACGACCAATACTTTAACCGATCTATTTTGTAACTATCTTCAATAAAACACTGTCAACAACTCAAAATATTTTGAGTTGTTGACATCACGATTAATATTTTTCCACAACAGCCGCGATACCTAGGCCTCCACCTCCGCAGATGGTCTCCAAACCGAATTTGGCTTTGCGTCGTCGCATTTCATGCAGCAAAGTAACCATACGCATGGTACCAGTAGCTGCAATAGGATGACCCAGAGAAATCCCCGATCCGTTTACATTTAATTTGGCATCATATTCAGCTTCCGCAATCCCCATCAACCTGGCATCAGCCAACATCTGACAAGCAAATGCTTCCTGAATTTCTATAAGCTCCATATCCTTGATAGTCAAACCTACCTTTCCAAGGGCTTTATTCACAGCGGCAGGAACAGACGGATAGGTTAGAGTCGGATCAGACCCGGCTACTGCAAAAGATCTGATATAAGCCATAGGCTGAAGATTCAGTTCCTTAGCTTTGGCAGGAGTTGTAATCACTACGGCGGCTGCACCATCATTCTCGGTCGATGAATTACCAGCAGTACAAATGCCATCCTTGTATACTGTGGCTAATTTAGCCAGTCCCTGGAGTGAAGTATCTCTTCTGGGTGTCTCATCTGCGTCGAATACTAAAGTCTCTTTGCCTTTCTGCGGCATCTCTACTGGAACAATCTCTTCCTTAAATATACCGGAATCCATGGCTTTAATAGCTTTCTGGTGACTGCGTACTGACCATTGATCGGCTTCCTGTCTTGTAATACCTTCCTTTTTCGCTGCAGCTTCCGCCCAGCTCATCATAGAGTTCAATTCGCCGAATCTATCAATAGGTTGAGACATTACCCTGGCTCTTTGAATGCGGTCAAAAATAGGCATACCCCACATCGAAAGGCTGCCGTGTCCTCTGGGCATAAATCCCCACTTGGGGTCGTTTTGACCACCGATACCCCACCTTATTTGTCCGGGGAGGTAAAACTCGGCGTTGCTCATAGTGTCAATGCCTCCGGCAACCACAATATCGGCATTTTCACTCATTATTTTCATGGCAGCGAAGCAGATTGAGTCTAACCCAGAACAGCAACGCCGGTCTAGGGTTACTCCCGGGATTTCAACCGGCCATCCAGCTTGCAACAAAGACATTCGAGCGATATTAACATATTCCCCACTTTGGTAAGCTTGACCCATAATCACGTCATCAACACTAGCAGGTTTTACGCCTGCTCTTTTAACAACTTCATTCAGAACCAAAGCCCCCAAATTATAGGCTGGGATATCTCGTAAAGTTCCCCCAAAACGGCCAATAGGAGTCCGCACTGCGCCAACAATTACTACTTCCCTCATAAATATTGCTCCTTATTTTATTCACTGGCTTTTATTCAATTTATCTACTCAAAAAGAATCTAAATTATAATTGTTTGACTCTAATATTTTAGAATAGATCTACGACAAAATCAAAAATTTGAACAAGATTATTCTATGACCCAGCCGTTAAAATCTAACCCTGAAGCGGGATCATATTTTCTCTGAAAAGGCTCCGGATACTTTTCCTGCCATGACTGCATCTCAGACTCAGTTAGTTGTTGCACTTCTACCAAGAATCCGCTGGTAGCTTCTCCAACACAATTTTTTGAGATAATCCCGTCCGGTGAAATCAAATCGATAGCTCCACCCCGATCCAACTTCTCAGGAATGATGAAATCGCACCTGGAGCCATGATCGACATATACCACACCAGGCATAATTCTTTCCCAAACAATAGCCCCACATAAAACTATGCCCCGTTGGTTGTAGGTTTTAACAATATCACCGTTCTTGATATTCCTCTTGGAAGCGTCAGAAGGATGTATCCACAAAGGCTCATAAAGGTAACCATCCCAGCCTTTAACCTTGCAAGTCATGACTTCCCTAGTCCAGGAGATATCATCGCACTGAGCGTGTACTCTCCACCTGCCGTGATTGGACATCATCAGCAAAGGATATTCCTTCGACCTTTCACTGGAAAGCCTTTCGGAATGCGTTTCGCTATTTTCTACCCAGTGAGGTATCGGTGGCCTTTCTTGATCATCCGGGAAGTATTTAGCCAATCGTTCAGAGTAGAATTCCAGTTTACCCGATGGGGTGGATAACGGATTAGCCACAGGATCTTTATAGAATTTTATCAGACCCGCGGGATCACTCTCCCAATCTTTATCAATAGGAAAAACAAAGTATTCCTTTTCTTTGAACTGTTCCCAGGTGGTAAAATCCCCCAAACCCATCACGTTAAACACAGATTTCTCTAAATCCTCAGTAGTTTCGCCTTCAGTGACCTCTTCTAAAAGGTCGAATTGTTTAGCGATTTCACAGACAACCTCAAAGTCACTCTTCGATTCTCCGATAGCTGGTATTGCTTGTTTTTGCAGCTGTACACTCTGAAACTGAACGCCCTCTCTAGTATTAGTCACTATATCTTCCACTTCAAAGGTAGTGCTTACTGGCAAAATAATATCGGCCAACACGCAATCATTCTCCATCCAGGGATGCTGGACAACGATGCATTCAACCTTCGAATTTTTCATGGCTTCCACTGTTTCAAACCCGCCATTCCAACAAGTAGTGCGACAAGGAGAATCAGTCCAGATCATATGTATCTCGGTCCCGCCCTCTTCCTTAGGGATAGGATACTGATATTTTTTAAATTGGTCTTCAACTGTGGTCATAATAGCCCCGCTTCCATAAAAGGTCACGGGTGGATTCGGGATAACCTTATGAAGTAGCGTTTTTGGAATGATTTGCCTTGATCCATTAGTAGCTGTTACATTAGCAGGTTTGCGTATTCGATCACTTAAGATCGGGTTAAAGCATGAACGTTCTTTAATGCCTGCACTCCGGGGCATGCCACGGTAGGTGATCTGGCATTGATGAACTCCGGGTTTCCCGAGCCCCTGCATACCCAGTAAGATGCATTCCAGTCTGGCCGGCTCATGAGAATACGCTCCGCGGATGTAAGAACCGCCGAAGTAATGAGCGATAGAAACAATCTTTTTTGCCCAATCCCTGGCCAAGGCTTTAATAGTTCTTGACGGTACGCCGCATTTCGCAGAAGCCCAGGCTGGAGTTTTAGCGATGCCATCTTTATCTTCACCCATGACATAAGCTTTAACCTTGTCGAAACCTATAGAATGGGTTTCAATGTATTGTTTATCGTAAGTTCCTTCTTTAATCCAGGTATAGATAATAGCCAACTGCATAGCAGCATCGGTATTGGGAAGTATGGGAATCCATTTGTCGGCATGTATAGCAGCCCCGTAATTCAGGTCTGGACAAATATAGATCTGTTTTATGCCAGCTTCTGTCCAGAAAAAGCTGAGACGGCTGGGGAATTGACCTACGAATCCCCAGGGAGTGGTTTCCGGATCACAACCCCAAAACAAAACCATATCGCAGTGATCAGTCATGTCTTTAACTGTGTTGTCCCCGGGAGCCATCATGCCTACTGAACCTTCTCCCCAGACGTGTTTTGACCCCCAATACCACCCTTCCCAGCTATCCGGATTACGCTGTTGCAGGGTAAATCCACCTAATCTGTCCAGAAGTAAACTAGCGCAACCGTGAGGTGGATTAATACTCTTGCATTCACCATGTCCGTCACCCTGATAAAGGAGACCATAAGGACCATAAGCTTTATGTACTCTGCGGATTTCACCCGCAACTAAACGTGAGGCTTCGTCCCAAGAGATCCTTTTGAACTTACTTTTCCCTCTATTCTCGGTGTGCCTGTCCCCTTCTGGATCCCAATCTACTCTCTTCAAAGGATACAGGATGCGGTTGGGAGAATAAGCTCGCTTTTTATAAGCTAATGAGAACGGAGCAAGCAAGGTTTTCCAATTTGGCTCAAGGGTTACTCCATTTCTGGAAAATTTCCATGCATTGAATTGCTCTTTCTCATACTTCCAGTCGTAGTGTAAAGGTCTAATCCGGACTATTTTCCCGTTCTCAACATCAACAGCCGCTGGATTACCCCCTCCCAACACACCACCAAGCCCAAGCGACCGCATATATGTTCTTTCAGTTCCCTGACTAGGTTGAGATTCTTCTTTTTGGTTAGGCAATTCGACACCTTCCTTTAAGGTTTAGGCAACTTTATCCAGTTTTATATTCCCTAAATGGTTGTACTCAATATCAAGACGGATATCAGCTATGGTTTTGGAACGATAACCCTTACATTTAATCTCGAGGGAATATTTTTCGTCTTGTTTCAAGTAAGTAGCTAAAATGTTCCCAGATTGATTACTTTTAAGAGCTACCTTCTCACCAGTCTTTGAATTGGTGATTGCCACATCGGCATCGGCGACATCCATCAGACTATGGGCATCAATTATGTGTCCGGCCAGAGATATTGAGGGCAGGCCCACGTAATAAATTTTGGGTCCAGTTTTATATTCTGGATTCATCTGTCTGGCGCCTCTTTTTTTGGCCATTTCCTTGACCTTTGACTCTTCATCCAGAAAGAAAACTCCAGATGGGCAGGCGTCGACACAGGCAGGCAGCTTACCTTCCTTGAGCTTATGCTGGCAAAGGGTACATTTCTGGCAGATATTCTTGTCATCATTAAAATTAATGGCATCATAGGGGCAAGCTTTCATACAAGCCTTACATCCAGTACATTTTTCCGGATCCAGAATAACCGCTCCCGTGTCGGTTTTATAGGCACAACCAGGAACTGGGCAAACCTTGATACAGGGTGCATCCTCACACTGCATACATAACTTGGGAACCGCATAAACCTTAACGTGCGGATATTTACCTTTCTCTATCTCGGAAACACTTATCCAGGCCGGTTGCCTATCAGTCTGAGAGTAGCTAAAAGGCGGATATACATTGCCCACGTATTCGTCTTTACAGGCCATCTCGCAAGAATAACAGATGCTGCAACGGCTGACGTCTATAAGCATCGCGTATTTCAATTCTCTCCCTCCTGCTTTATAACTTCCACCATCATGTGTTCAATCCTATGTAAATGGGAATGACAGGACATTGGCTTGTTAGTTGTCAGTACATTGGCTGAACCGCCCCTATCAAGACTCCCTGGCTTAGTCGGATCTTCAGGCTCCCAGAACGCGCCGTAATACATTCTGATGGTCCCTGGCATAATCCTTTCGGTCACATAAGCCCCTGCCAGTATCTGCCCTACATCATTAAAGACTCGCAATATGTCACCGTGCTTTATTCCGCGAGCTTCTGCATCCACTGCACTTATCCAAATAGGTTCATATTGATGACCGCTGTCACCAGGCACTTTGTGCAGATCCCGTATCCAGGTTACATTCTCCATCATAGAATGAATTCTAAACTTGGGGTGAGAGAAAAAACCCACCAGAGGATATTTTTTAGCCAACGGGCTATTGCGGCCATCCTGAGGCTCACGGTACTTGGGTACAGGCCCTATATCAGGGTTATTCTCGCCCCAACGGTCAGCTAGTACCTGGGAATAGAGTTCTATCTTACCTGACGGTGTGGCTAACCCGGTGCGATCCTTGTAAAACCAGCTCAATGGAGGAGTCGCTTCATATTTTTCCGGCACGGGGAAGAAATGAACACCTTTCTTTTTGAATTCTTCAAAAGAAACAAATTCAGGAAGAGAGGAAACCTGGAACAATTTTCTGATCCAATCCTCTTCGGTATTTCCTTCTGATAACTCTTCGTAAATACCCAGCTTTTTTGCTAGGTTATAGAATATCATCATATCCGGCATAGACTGTCCCAGAGGTTTGACGCATTGCTCCTGATAGATAGACATTTGGTGATTGCAGTTTCCCAAGTAAGGGATATACAATCCTCCTGTGCACGGCATGCTGATATCATTACGCTCTAAGTCGGTGCAGGCTGGCAGCACAACATCAAAACAGTTCATCAACGGTTCCATGAAAAGGGTTGTGGCTATCGTGGTTTCCAGCTTAGGAGACATGAAAGCTTCAGCCCTCTTGTTGGTATTAGAGTAGGAAACAAAATGCCCACCACCACACCTGAATGAAAGCTTTATTTCAGAATAACCTTTCATCGGGTAGTTGTATTTAAAGGCTGATTCATCTTGCCAGTAGGCAGCGCCGGTAGTGCCACCCGTCCATTTCACAGGCGGGTTTAAAATGCCTTCAGCGAATTCCAGGGTGTGAATTTTTTGGGGTATGGGATTAGAATACAGATTTTTGGCTGCTGGATTGACACCCGTGGCGTAGCCAGGCATACGGATGTTCTTATCAAACGGAGCCGCTCCTACCTGTCCCCAAGAGGTTAGATTTACACCCGGTTTTCCCAACCCTTGGAGAGTTTGCAAAGCTACCATCATGCGGGTAAATTCATGACCATACCAACCACGGTTGGCAGCTGCTACATGGCAGTTAATGCTGACTGGGCCTGCTGCCCATTCACGAGCTAAATTATAAATGTCTTCGGCTTTGACGCCGCAAATCTTTTCTGCCCACTCAGGTGTCTTGGGAATGCCGTCATCTTTGCCCAGGATGTAGTTCTTCAACGGCTCAAACCCTACTGTATGAGTTTTGATGTATTCCTTATCATAGGTTCCTTCGTTAATCCAGACGTTCATCAGCGATGCTGCCAGAGCGGCGTCGGTCCCAGGGTATACTGCAACCCATTTATCGCAATGTGTGACTGCGGTATCATGCAATTCAGGTGAAATGCTGACGGTCTTGATGCCAGCTTCATTTACCCAATGTCTCCAAACCTCTGACTCATGTCCTATGTACATCCGCGTCGATTTGGTCGCATCCAGGGCCCAGAAGACCACCATGCGAGAATTTTGTAGTGTATCTGCAAGACTGTCGGTACCCTCTGATGTCCCGTTTGTCCACCAGTAACCATACATGAAGGTAGCACCGGTTACCCATCCTGCCCAACTGCAGGTCCCTGGTACATACTCGGTAAAACCTCCCAGAAGATTGAAGAAACGAGGAGCTATGGTATAACAGGTTCCCATACCATGGATGGTGCCCCAAGTTTGATGAAAGGTATCCTGAAAGCATAGGGCAGAGGGGCCATAATCATCCCTAACTCTTTTTATTTCACGGCTGACCTGTTCAAGAGCTTCGTCCCAGCTCATGCGGACAAATTCGCCCTTTCCGCGATTATCGTAGGTGCCTTTTCCTCCAGGCTCCCACCCCACTCTTTTCATGGGGTACCTCAAGCGGCTGGGATCATAAACCCATCTCCGGTAGCTGTGGCCCACCATGTCAGTAAGATACTTTCGGGGTGGCTCAAAGACTTTACCATGGGCTTCGATTTTAAAGTGACGAACCTCTTCAGGGATAGTCAGATTCTCAAGGCCTATAACCCGGCCGTTTTTTACACGAACAGAAGCCGCCCCACCCAGTGTGCAAGCCACAAAGGATTTTTCTTTTTTAATCTCTTCTATCTCACTATGGGTGATGCTTTTCATCAGGCTTTCACTTGCAGAGAAGGAGCTAAACACACCACCCAGCAAATCGATTAATTTTAGGTTGGTATTCTTTACCGTAGCCATTATTTACCCCCAATTAGAGCTGCCAGCTCTTTATAATGTTTTTCGCCGCCAGGGGCCGTGATCTTTAGTTTCTTATCATTTACTAACCAGTTCAAAACGCGCTGGACTTCTTTAGCTTCTTTGGCACATCCTTCTCCTTTTAAAACCCAGAGAGAGTCATGTACATAGGTAACCTCGTTTTTAATGAGGTCTACTGTCGCGCCGCGCGGAAAGTCTTTTGTCCTAATATTTATAATGCAATTTTCAAGACTGATAATACTTTTTAGATTCATCCTGGGTAAACGACGGCCAAAGTCAAAATCCAATTTATAAGCAAAACCGCCGCGAGGAGCTTCGTAGCTCTGCCAAATATAAGATGCGGCCTCAATATCAATCTCCATGACTGCTCTTCCATGACTGTCTATCAAAAGGTATTTAAAATCTTTTTTATCCAACTCGTCAAAGAAAACTTTAATGTTGGGAACATGGGAACATAACTCATCAAAGGTTATAAACCTTTGAGTTTCAACTTGTAATTTTCCACCCATAGTGCCAGTGCGTGGAGGAACAATAGGAACGACGCCAGCCATGTTATTACCCTCCTATCCCTTTGAGAATATCGTCAGCCGAAGACAGGCTTATCTTTAAAAATTCATCGGTCAAGACAGCGATGCCTTTATAAAAGGGAGTGTGGGAATATTGAAGGACATCTTTGACCAGTTTGGGTACCCATTTGATTAAATGATTGGCCAGAAAGTTCTTTTGGGCCTCGGCATATTCCTTAGCTTTTTTAATATCACCTTTTTTGAATGCCTGGTTGGTTTTTTTACACAAGAAAGCCATAAAACTTAGTTCCGTAGCGATATGGTCCTCGGGTTCAGTAAATTCTTGCCCGGCAGTCATTCCAAAACTCCAGTAAACCTCCAGAACTTCATCCCGGTGATGCATCATCATGGTGCCTTCGCGGTAAGTGGATTCCGAAGGATGAGCCGGCACTTTGTTCAGACTAAGAAACAACCTGGCGTAATCAGCAGCCAATTGAGTCTCAACAGTATCCAGCTGCTGTGAAGGAATAGAACTACAAAATTTAATAAATTCTTCAACCAATATTTTTGATTTTTTATCGGAGAGCAACTCTGCTACTGCGGCCAGTGGTTTCATCTTTTCTGGCATCTCTGCGAGACACTGCTTATTTACCTCTTTTTCATAAATTCCCTGCAGAAAAGAATAAATTGTTTCCTGTTTCTGGATTAACTGAGAAAGATTATCAACCATTATCTCATTTCTCCCGTGTTATTTACCCAATCAAAACCTATTTCTTATCACTAACTTTTATTTGCATTCCTTGCCCACAATGGAACATGGTGCTGAGAGGGTACATTCTCTTCGATAGTGGAAAGAATGTACCCTCCTTTATTTATAAGTTTATCCCGTGGATAAAAACTATTTCCCAGCCTCTGCTTTCTCAACCGCCGCTTTTAAAAGAGCCTCTTTCCCAAGCACTTCGGTCAAAATTTGTCTGAATTGTATTTTCGATAATGACCATTTGCAAATGTAAGCTTCTTCTTTGACTTTGTCAGCAATCTTTCCCATTTGCTCTTTTGTAGCTGGAATACCCATTTTCTCGAGCTCGTGTTCTACGATGCCCTTGCCGCAGCCCACGCCTAAAATGACTTCCATCTCATCCTTACCAATAGTCTGAGGAGCGAAGGGCATGTTATACCACGGTTTTCCCATTTTTTCCCATCTAAACTGGTGCCAGGCTATCATTCCTGAGCCTTGGAGGAACACATTTTCTCCGATGACTGCTTTATTGGGGGATATCGGCAACTTGGTTAGTCTTGAAACCAATTCAGCAGTAGGATAGATTTGAGTAAGGTCAATACCGGTGTCAATATGCATAAGAAGTTCCAGTACCATGGCCACTTCTTCTGTGGCGGCATTACCTACCCTTTCACCGATGTTATTGATCGAAGTATGAACTACTTCAGCTCCCCCCGTTATTGCGCCAATCATCATTGCTGTAGACATACCGAAATCATTATGCCCATGATGTTCGATTCTGGTGTTAGGAACCCAGCTTTTTACCTTACGTACCATCCAGGCGGCAGTCCATGGTAAAACATTGGCAAAGGTATCGCTTAAGGCTATGGAATCGGTACCTCCTTCGTAAACCAGGCTCTTAAATACTCGCTCCATATAATCTAAAGGCATGCGGTAAGTATCATAAATCTGAGCAGTAAAATAGAGCCCGTTCTTTTTAGCATAGGAGCTAATTCTGGTTAATCGTTTCACTGCTTCATCTGGGGATACACCGTCATTCTCTTCCAGGGTCACAGGATTACCATTAGCTGACATCAATACTCTATCAGCTCCGGTTTCCAGGGCAATATCGATATCTTTTTCTACCCAGTGGGCCAGAGGCACGATCTTGGCTTTTATCTCCCCCTTTTTATGCATCTTGACCAGCTCGGTGGTTACTTCCTTTTCGGTTGGTGTCATATAGGCGCCATTTTCAATACTGTAAACACCCAACTTGTCGAGGGCTTTTGCCACCCTTATTTTTTCCTCAGGTCTCAGACATAAACGGGGGCTCTGCATTACCTCCCGGATAGTGACGTCATGTATTAAAACTTTTTTGGGTAAGGTGAACTGACTGCGTACTTCTGGAACATCGTTGTATTGTGTTAAAAATAACTCTTCTTTGCTATTCATAACTAATCTCCTTTTCTACTTATCTGCGTTTATTTACTATTATTTAGCAACGGTATACCCAGTAAAGTCCGGGTTTCATCAGGTGTAGCTAATGTTCTCCCTAATTCTTCGCCAAGTTTTGCTACCCTCGCAACCAATTGAGCATTACTTTTTGCCAGAATGCCTTTTTGATAATAATAATTATCTTCAAAACCTACTCTGGCATGCCCTCCCAGTAACATACTCTGTAGTACTGTGGCGGTTTCTAGAGCCCCAACCCCCAGAGCCATGAACATCGAGTCTGACGGTAGCTGCTCTACCAAATGAAGGAAATTCTTAGGAGAAAAAGGTGTTACATTCTGGGCAGTTCTTTGCATACCCAGAGGGAAATCAAACCAGTAAGGTTTAGCGAGATTAGGAATCTTTTCTATTAGATAGGTGACTTGCCCTATTCCCCCTACGCCATATACCTCAAACTCCGGTTTAATTCCTTTTTCAGTTAGAGTTTTAGTAAGTTTTTCACAAAAGGAACGAGTCCAAAGAGTTACCTTTTCCTTTCCCTCATCCATAAAAACCATAACCCCAACGTCAACGGTGGCCATCTCCGGCCCAGCTTCAAGTACCTTAAAACCATCCTCAACGCTAGAAGAAGGCTCTCGCCCCGGAGAAGTTGAGAAGTTGAGTATGATATCACAACCTTTTTCCCTAATAATACGTTTAATTTCCTTAAAGACACGGGGATCGGTAGTAGCCTTGCCATCTTTGCCTCGCGCATGAATGTGAGCGATAGAAGCTCCCTCATTCCAGGAACGATAGACTTCCTCTGCGATCTCATCAGGCTGCATAGGAATGGCTGGATTAGCTTCCTTGGTTAGAAAGCTCCCGCACGGAGCTACACAGATTATTAATTTATCAGTTGCAATCACGTTGTTTTCCTCTGTTGGTAGCCAAATCCTGATGGATACTGATTAACGTTTAATTTATGCTTTATTTTTGCTGTCTTCCCAGGCTTTCTTTACCAGATCGAAATCGTGTTTGCTTTTCTCCAGAGCGAAGCCGTACATTTCGGAGGTAATGTGGAACATGTAATCCTCAGTAAATAATTTCTTCAAAGGTCTAACAATAAGCTGATGGGTCATTCTGCGGGTGGCGCGGGGCTGCTTGATGATTTTCTCAGCATATTCCATGGCTTTTGCCATTATCTGATCGTTGGGCACAACTTCATTAACCAATCCTAATTCCAGAGCACCTTTCGCATCAATGGCTTTAGTCAGATTGTACATGGTACCAGCTGCCCTTTTTGAACCGATCAAACCCTGCAAAATTAAACCCCCGCTATCTCCAGGGATATGTCCGCCTCTGAAGTGCTCATCATGGAAGACAAAATCAGGAGTACAAATAGTGACATCGCATAGCATACCAAAATTGAAATGAACGCTACCAGGACCATTGATAGCACCAATAGTTGGAATATCGATACCCCAGAGGAAATTCTCAACTGATTTCAAAGGACGATAAAGGCCATTAAAACGCAGATCAGGATCAGTAACAGCATCCCATTCCTTGAAAGATTCCCTATCAAAGTTGGATATCCAAGATTTACCTGTGGAGGTCAGAATTAATACTTCATTATCAGGATCCAGACCGATCGTAACCCAGGCTTCCAGCAGCATATGATGGGCCTGCGGTGACCAGAAAAAGGGACCATCATTGGTATGCATGCGGGCCACCAGAATGCCATTCTTTCTCTCGAACTTCAGGACTTCGGCAAATTTCTTTGAATAGTCCTCTAATTTGGGTGTGGCTGAAGTGTAAGAAAAGTTCATTTCCATTAGCGCTTATTCCTCCATATTAAAAATATTTGTTTATCTTTCAAATTTACCATGGGTTTAGTTGCAGAAGTGCTTAAATTAACCAAACGTGTGTTCGTAAAAATTAATGTTAATTGAAGTTTATTAACAGGTGGGAACTTCAAGTAAAATTATATACATTTATTGAACAAGATGTCAAGGCAGATAGCCTTGATGCAAGAATAGCTTATTCCTCCTTAATTTAAAATTCTACGATATCTTTCAAATATATCTCGATTTTAAATATACCAACAAAATAATTTCAATCACGTATTAAGTGTAGCAGGGGAGTATGAGAAGTCATTGCTATCATCGAATTGTTCTTACATTGCGCTATTCTTAACAGGATATATTTCCTTGCTCTTTTTTCCCGTAAGATCAAACAGATGATCCATTATTTTTTCTAATAATATTTTCAATTCCCGTGATTCTTCTTGAGTTAAAGTACTAGTGGCTTCCTCAAAAATATCATGCCGTATAGGAACAATCTTTTCTAATGCTTGGAGACCCATCTCGGTTAGTGTGACCCGTCTTAGTCGGCGGTCTACTGTGGTTCTTGAACTTCTGGTAAGTCCAATTTTATCGAGAGTGTTTAAAGTCATAGAAATGGCGTTATCGGATCTAAAGACTTTATTTCTTAATTCCGTGGGGGTTATTGTACCGCCGTTGGCCAGAATAAAACTAAGAACCATAACCTGGTTCCTTTTTAACTGCAACTTTCGGAAACCTAAATCCAGGTACCTATCCATCAAACCGGCGGCCCTGAGTAATTCAAAAGAGGTATCAATACGGATATTATTACGCTGGTCTTCAAGGGCCTCGGCCAAAGCGTCCAAATTCTCAAGGCGCTTTCTCATATTTTTCTCCTTTTGGTATCTGTGAAGCGACTCTATTTATAATTTGTTATTCGCTTATATAATTATGACAAACTAAAAAAGGCACGTTAAAAATATAAACTCAACCATTAAAATAATGTTTAACTTAGTCCGAATTAATGCAGAAAAATGGATCAACAAAATAGTCTGAGAGGCAATTCATCCTTTTGATGAAATATACTGAAAATTATAATATATGTCTACCCTAGCATAAGTCAAATCACCTTACCTGAAAACACTAGGACAATAAAAAAAGGCAGGAGTATTCGAGCTCCTGCCTCTCTAATTTATCTTACTAATGACAGTCCTGATATCCTATCTAAAAATAGCCAACACCTGATCGAGAAAACCCATAAACCCCTTGCGCTTAGTAAACCAATTGGAGGTGCCTTTGTTTTTCATACTGTAAAGGATCAACCCCACGCTGGTCGCGTAAGCCGGATCACTGAGTGCATCTATGGATACGCCACTAAGTGTGATGGGAGTGCCGATTCTAACCGGCAACCTGGTCAGCTTTTCAGCTACCTGAGCTATACCTGGAATGTTGGCGCAGCCTCCAGTCAATACGATACCAGCCGGAATAAGACCACCTGCTCTCTCGCCTGGAATATCCAGGATGATCAAACGGATGATTTCTTCAACTCTGGCCTGCATTATTTCGCAAAGCGCACTGAAGTTTACGTTTTTGCCGTTTTCTCCTACCGTTCGGTCCTGGTCCGCGTTCTCACCGGTAGGAACGAGTGTACCGTATCTCTTCTTCATTTCCTCAGCCAGATCGAAATTCAAACCTAGGCCAACCACCAGATCATTGGTGATTTGTTGTCCGGCTGCTGGTATCACAGACGAGTGGTAAATACTGCCATCTTTGACAATAGCAATGTCGGTAGTCCCGCCGCCGATATCGGCGATCAGAACACCGGCCAACTTCTCTTCTTCAGCCAGTACAGCTTCAGCTGAAGCCAGCGGTTCCAGAATAAGGTCTTCGATGCTAACGTTCAGTCCTTTGATAATACCGGTCAGATTTTGTACAGAAGCGGTGGATGCAGTAATGATATGGACTTCAATTTCCAGTTCAGAGCCATTCATGCCAACCGGATTCTTCACTTCCTGGCCGTCCAATCTATAAGAACGGGGAATGACATGCAAGATCTTCTGTTCTTCATTTATCTTAATGTTTAAAGCAACATTCAGTGCCCGCTTCATGTCCTCATCCCGCACCACCCCTGCTCCGGTAATAGCCACGGTACCTTTGCTGTTTGTAGAGCCCATATGCCGACCTGTTACACCGATATAAGCAGAATCCAGCTTATAACCGGCCATAACCTCAGCCTTACGGATGGACTCCTTTATGGACTCTTTAGCTTTAGTCGCATCCGCCACCAAAGCTTTCTCTATACCGTGAGACGGGGCGATACCTACACCGAGGACTCTCAACCCTGAGGTACTGTCCAGAACACCCATAATCGTACAAACCTTAGTCGTCCCAATGTCAATGGCTGCTATTTTTTTCTTCATTTCTCTTCCTGCTTCCTAAATTTTAGGTCCCGGAACGATAATGGACATTCCACTTAGCACAAAGGTCTTCAAACCACTGCTGAGCTTCCGGGGAATGCTGCTTCTTTAATTCAGCCAGAAAACCATGAAGTAATTCTCCGCCGCTCATACCTGGTGTTGGTTCACCTGGTCCCGGAATGTTAATGTATACGGTCTCTGTCATCTGTTTTTTGAAATCAATAGCGGTTCCCATCATTACTCCTTAAAATATTATATTTTCCAGTCGGAAGGTCTTTAACTTCCTTCCGTTCTAGCTTCCTAAGTTAACTCTTTTTGTTTACAGTACAGTCTCTGATAACGTATGATATCACTTGATATCATACATGTCAATAGGCATTTTAATTTTGCGCAATATTACGAAAACCACGCGGGGGTACCTGTAATTTCCATCAGTAGTTTTTAAATGCTAAAATAATCAATATAAATTACTCACGTTTAAGGCGTATAAGATGATCCCACTCAAGTTAACCTTACGCAATTTTATGTGCTACCGCGACAATGTGCCGCTGATCAACTTTGAGAGCATCCACACCGCCTGTATAAGCGGGTCTAACGGCCACGGCAAGTCGGCTTTAATAGACGCTATGACCTGGGCACTCTGGGGACAGACTCGGGCTACCGGTGACGACGACCTGATCCACACTGGACAACTGGAAGCCGAGGTTGATTTTGAATTTGGAATTGGCGATCAGCGTTATCAGATCGTCCGCAAACACGCTAAACCTAAAAGTCAGAAATTTTCTGGGCAGACCATCCTGGAATTCCATATGGTCACCCCGGAAGGTCTTAAAGTTCTGACTGGAGATACCGTCATCCAGACTCAGCAAAAAATCATTCAGGTCCTGCATATGGACTACGATACCTTCATTAACAGCGCATTTATCCGGCAAGGTCACGCCAATGAATTCACCCGCAAGCGACCCGCTGAGCGTAAACAAGTCTTAGGCAATATTTTACAGTTGTCGGTTTATGACGCTCTGGAAGAAAGTGCCAAAGCCCTCTCCAGGGAGCAGCAGCACAACATAGAGCAAATTGAAGTGGTTCTTGGCGGGATACAGGAAGAACTGGCCAATAGGCCGGAATACGAGGCTGAATATTCCAAATATAGCCTGGAATTACAGCAGCAGGAATCCATAACTGCCGATTTTGTAGCTCGTCTGGTCTTGCTGCGGGAAGACAAGGGGCTTCTGGAGAATAAAAAAGCCCTATTAACCGAGATCACGGGACACCTTCAGGACACACAAGCGAATTATCAGAAGTGGCAGGAGCAAGCCCAGCAATGCCGTATCCGTATTCAGTCTTACGCTGAGATATTGGCTCAGAGAGAGAGTATAGAACGGGAATCCAGCAAATTAATTGAAACCAGACAGGCGATGGAGGTTGCCGATGGTAAATTAAAACAATTTAATACCCTCAACGAAGCAAAACACAACTTGGATATGGCCATAGTTAAAGCCGGAGCGGAGTTAAACAGCGTCCATGCCATTGCCCAAAACAACCTTAAAGAGATTATGAAAACTGCTGAAAAACTGCCCTCGCTCCAGCTCGAACTCCAGCAATTAGCAGAATATGTTAAAAAAGTCGATGAGGCCGAAAAACAGACCCTGTTAAAACGGCAAAAGAGCCAGGAAATAAAATCGCGTTTGCAGTGGTTAACTATTGAGCAAGCCCGCCTGAAAACTGAACTCCAGGAGATTGAAGAGAAACTAAAAATGTTGGCTCACCGCGAAGGAGCTACCTGTCCCCTTTGTGAGACGGGGTTGGGACATGCGGGACAGGCGCGCCTCGAAGGAAAATATCAAGCTCAGAAAACTGCTATTTCAGAAGATCTACAAAAGAACCTGATAGAAATTAAAGTGCTCAATACAGAAGCACTCGCTCTGGACAGCGAAATACAGCAAACGGATGATAAAATAAAACGGGCTCGTCTGGCCAGCCAGACTAAACAGGGACGTCTGGAGAAAGCCGCCGCGGACGCCGTCGATGCCGACCAAAAATGCCAGGCTGAAAGAAAAGCTTTGGCAGAAATCGAACGCCGCCTGAAGTCCCTGGAATTCGCGCCAGTCGAACAAGCTTCACTGGTCACTATCCAGAAAGAAATGATTGACCTGGCTTATGACCCTCAATTGCATGAACAGCTTAAATCGCTCGCTGGTGAGCTAAAACAATATGATAACCTGATGCGCAAATTGCAGGAAGCCGATCGTTTGATTGTTGAGGGAAAAACCAGCGAAGAACAAGCCTGCCGCACCCTGGAAGAACTGCGCCTTAAGATCGAAACTGACAATCAGCGCAAGCAGGGATTGACGCTTGAATTGGAAGGCCTGGCAAGAATAACTGTCGAGTTGCAGCAAGCGGAAAGCGACTATCAGTCCCGCTTGTCTGAGCAAAGACACCTCCGTGAGCTGATGGGTGGTGCTAAGGCCCGTTTAGAGAGGTTAGCCGACCTCGAAAAACGTCTCAAAGACCGAAAAGCCCAATTGGACCAGGCTGTCAAACAGGACCAGGTTTATAAAGATTTGGCGCAGGCCTTTGGCAAGAAAGGCCTTCAGGCTATGTTGATTGAAATGGCCATTCCTGAGATTGAATCGGAGGCCAACCGGCTTTTAATGCGCATGACGGACAACCGCATGACTATCAAAATGGAACCTCAGAAGCTTACCAAAAAAGGCGAAATCCAGGAGACGCTGGATATCAATATTTCCGACGAACTGGGAACACGTAACTATGAAATGTTTAGCGGCGGAGAAGCCTTTAGAATCGATTTTGCTATCCGCATCGCTCTTTCCCGCTTACTGGCCCGCCGCGCCGGCGCTCCCCTGCCTACTCTGATTATCGACGAAGGTTTCGGTACTCAGGACACTAATGGTATTGAGAAAATCAAAGAGGCCATCACTTCTATTCGGGACGATTTTGAAAAGATCCTGGTCATCACCCATATCAGCGATTTTAAAGACGCCTTCCCACAGCAAATCGAGGTCGTGAAAACCGCGGACGGTTCTATGGTTTATCTGAATTAGGTTTATCCGGCTGGTGTACAAAGAAACTAAAACTTAAAGCAATAATTGCCGCAAGGGCACAGATTAAAAACGCCCACCGGTAGCTTCCACCAGTATCGAAGAGAAAACCCGCCATGACTGGTCCGACCGCCCCTCCGATGTTGTAACTGAAACTGAAAAGGGCGGTAATCACCCCCATTGAAATCAGCCCGAACAATTCCACCGCGATTAATGATTGCAGACAGGACAAACCGCCGTAGCCGAACCCCATGATCCCTGCAAAGAGATATAGTTTCCACAGGCTGTCAGCGAATTGCAACCAGATCAGTGCCCCAGTCAGAATAATCAGTGAGATAATGGTTGTAATCCTGACCTTGAGCTTGTCCACCATTGCGCCCATGATAATGCGAGCGGCCAGGCTCACTCCTCCTATAATAGACAGGATTCCGGCTGCGTTGACAGCGCTTATTTTCAGATCCTGAGCGTAAGGTACAATGTGCACCACCACCGCTGTCTGAAAAAGGCCGAAACATAGATAAATCAGGCAGACCATCCAGAACTGGCGTGTCTTCATGGATTGCGCCATGGACAAACCTCTTAAAAGATGCGGTTTAGTGGTGATGGACGCGCCTAGAGGAGTCAACCCCATAGTGTGCGGATCAGAACGGAAAAACCATAATACCACCAGATCTATCACCAGTACTAACACCCCGATGATGATATAGGTCATTCTCCAGTCCACTGCATTTATAAGATGCGCTACCAGCGGAGGCAGAACCAGTGTGCCGAAGCTGATACCGCCGCTGACAATGCCAGTCATCATGCCCCTGCGTTTCACAAACCAGCGGGAAATTGCCGCTACCAGTGGCGCCCAGTATCCGGACAACCCCGCCGCCACTATGACACCGTAAACCAGATAAAACTGCCACAGATCCTGGATAACGGACATCATTACGTATCCCAGAGCTAAAATCACCGTGCAAAAGACCAGCACTATCCTGGGCCCTAAGCGGTCGCTCAAACGTCCAGCGACTATCCCCAAAATGCCGGAAACTAGGATGGAGATAGAAAATGCCCCTGAGGTCATGGCCCGGGTCCAACCGAAGTCCTGAGAAAGCGGATTAAAAAAGACCCCGTAGATATAGAAGATGCCCCATCCCATCATCAACATCAGGAAAGCCGCCAGAGCTATCACGTATCCATAAAATAAACTCCGGCTTCCGGTGTTTTTCCCATTGGGTAGATCATCTTCTTTCAAATTATTCATGCGGTTTATTGTTTATTTATTAGGATTTTGTAATTTGAATTTGTTTAATATTTAATATTAGGATTTAGGATTTTTATTCTCTCAGCTCTTAGATCGAAACTCGCAGCTAAATATTGTCCTGTCGGCGATCCTTTCTTACCCGCCACTTCCTCCGGCGTCCCCGTTGCGATAACATATCCCCCGCTGTCTCCCGCCCCCGGCCCCAGATCTATAATATGATCTGCGTTCTTCATCACGTCGATGTTGTGTTCTATCACTACCACGCTGTTGCCCGCGTCCGCCAGCCGCTGTAATACAGTCAGTAAGGCTGCCACGTCGCCGAAAGCCAGTCCAGTGGTCGGTTCATCCAGAATATACAGCGTCCTACCCGTCGACCTCCGTGACAGCTCTGTAGCCAGCTTGATGCGCTGCGCCTCTCCGCCGGAAAGAGTCGTGGCACTCTGCCCGAGGTGTAAATATCCCAGCCCCACATCCCTTAGGGTTTCCAGTTTGCGTCTTATCCCCGGGAAATATTCAAAAAATTCCAGCGCCTGCTCAACTGTCATATCCAGTACTTCCGCGATGTTCTTGCCCTTGAATTTGATCTCCAGGGCTTCGCGATTATACCGCTTGCCTTTGCAGACCTCGCACGGCACCGTCACATCGGGCAAAAACTGCATTTCTATCTCGATAAAGCCCTCTCCGCCGCAAGCTTCGCAACGTCCGCCTTTAACGTTGAAAGAGAAGCGTCCCGGACCATAGCCGCGCAGACGAGCTTCTGGGACTGTAGCAAAAAGCTCACGAATTGGACCAAACATACCGGTATAAGTTGCGGCGTTACTACGTGGAGTGCGCCCGATTGGCGATTGGTCAATATCGATCACTTTATCTATCTGTTCAATGCCTGTAATCTCGTCGCACAAGCCCGGACGGTCTTTAGATCGGTAAAATATCTGAGCTAACTTTTTATGTAAAATATCTGAGATCAGCGTGCTCTTTCCGCTGCCTGAAACTCCGGTCACGCATACAAATTTGCCCAACGGTATCTCTACATCTATGTTCTTTAAATTATTTTGCCGAGCTCCCTTGATCGTTATGTGTTTGCCATTACCCGTACGACGTTTGGCTGGTAAAGGAATCCACTTCCTGCCGCTCAGGTATTGACCGGTTATCGATTTTTCCGTATCCATTATGTCTATTATCGTTCCGGTGGCAACCACCCAACCGCCATGTTCTCCCGCCCCCGGGCCCATATCTATCACATGGTCGGCCGCGCGCATCATGGCCTCATCGTGCTCTACCACCAGTATCGTGTTCCCCAGATCGCGCAGCCTCTTGAGTGTAGCGATCAGGCGTGAATCGTCGGCTGGATGCAGCCCGATGGTAGGCTCATCGCAGATATACAGCACTCCCATCAGCCCGCTGCCGATTTGTGTCGCCAGGCGGATGCGCTGACCTTCGCCTCCGGAGAGCGTCGCGGCGGCACGATCTAAGGAAAGGTAGTCCAGGCCAACGTCATTTAAGAAGCCCATTCTGCTCTGCAATTCTTTGACTATCTGATGGGCAATCAGCTGCTCTCGCTCGGAGAGAATCGGTTTATCACCCTTATTGAGCTGTTCTATCCATTTGATGCCCTGCCTCACCGGCACCCCGGTGACCTGGAT
This sequence comes from Dehalococcoidia bacterium, assembly GCA_025361145.1. GTDB lineage: Bacteria > Chloroflexota > Dehalococcoidia > Dehalococcoidales > UBA3254 > UBA3254. The sequence continues at coordinate 25,367 of JANYAV010000021.1, forward strand.
AATATTGCGGTCGCCAACTGTCACTGCCAGTGCTTCTGGTCGCAATCTTTTGCCCTCGCAGACCACACAGGACCTGGCGATCATATAGCGCTCTATATCGGCTTTGGAACTTTCTGACTCGGTGTCACGGTGCAACCTTTCCATGCGGGGTACTACCCCCTCAAAACCTTCCCGGTGTTCCCGCACCTTGCCGAAGCGGTGGTAGTGATTAACTTTGCCACCCTCACCGTATAATAAAACTTTAAGCTGGTCTTCCGTCAAGTCTTTTATGGGCATGTTCATGCTGAAACCGTACTGACCGGCCAGATTTTCCAGCGAATATAAATACCAGTTCTGAAATTGCCACGGCCGTATAGCACCCTGGTTAAGGGACAAATCTCTATCAGGGATAACTAAGTCTGGATCTATTTCTAGTTTGATTCCCAGCCCGGTACACTCAGGACAGGCGCCGTGAGGATTATTAAAGCTGAAGGTGCGTGGCGCTATTTCCCCCAGACTGATGCCGCAGTTCACGCAGGCAAAATGCTCGGAAAACAGCATCTCTTCCCCGTCAATAATGGATACTAGCACGACACCAGACCCCAGTTTTAAAGCTGTCTCCACCGAATCGGCGATCCTGCCGCTGCTTCCGTCTTCCCCGGTCACCACCCTGTCCACCACAACTTCAATCGTATGTTTTAAGGTCTTTTTAAGCTGGAAGTCGTCACTCAGGTCGTGTATTTTCTTATCTACCCGCACCCGGGAATAGCCGCCTTTGCGCAAATCGTTAAAAATAGCCGTATATTCGCCCTTGCGGTCTTTAACCAGCGGGGCCAGTATCATGATTTTGGAACCGGCAGGGATCTTCTGAATAGCGTCCACTATCTGCTGCACTGTTTGCACAGTGATTTCCCGTCCGCACTGCGGGCAGTGGGGATGCCCCACCCGGGCAAAAAGCAAACGCAGGTAGTCGTAGATTTCGGTAATGGTGCCCACGGTTGAACGGGGGTTTCTGCTAGTTCCCTTCTGGTCAATGGCAATCGCCGGGCTCAAGCCCTCAATGTAATCCACTTCCGGCTTTTCCATTTTGCCTAAAAACTGGCGGGCGTAAGCGGAAAGCGACTCTACATAGCGCCTTTGCCCCTCGGCATAGATCGTATCGAAAGCCAGTGAACTCTTACCCGATCCTGAGGCCCCCGTAATTACCACCAGTTTATCGCGCGGAATTGTGACATCGATGTTTTTGAGGTTGTGCTCTCGGGCTCCCCGGACAATTATTGAATCTAGCGGCATGAAATTTCTCCCCTTCCTGACCTCTCCATTCTAACATTAGAACACGTGTACCGCCAAATGTAGTCAGATAAATTTAATCAATAATTAATAGTTATTTATCAGTCACATAAAACCCAAAAAATTCAATTAACAACCAAAACCTAGCTTATAGACTTACCCTTCTGATAAGATTGAACTCAAGGTTAACACTAATATGAATATACCAATAATTATTTTTAAATCACATAAAGATTTAGGTAGAGAAGAAAAGAAGTGCCCTATATTCATTCATTTGCCCCGATTATAAACCAGGATTCCCGGGTATTGATTCTGGGTTCGATGCCCGGTAAGACTTCGCTGGGAAAAGGACAATATTACAGTCATCCGTTTAATCAATTCTGGACTTTCATTTACTCTATTTTTAAACTTCAACCGGATACTACTTATACGGCCAAACAATTATCATTGAAGTCCAGGCATATTGCTCTTTGGGATGTGATTAAAGATTGTGAAAGATCTGGCAGCTCCGATTCCGAAATCATCAACCCCAGTATCAATGATTTTGCCAGTTTATTTACCAAATATTCCGGTATTCAGTAAATTTCCTTCAATGGTAAAAAAGCGGCGCAATTATTCAAAACTCATCCGAACAAATTATCCGAATCCGATATTCAATTTATTACTTTGCCATCAACCAGCCCCGCTAACCCCGGTATCAACCAGTCCGAGAAACTTAAAGCCTGGAGTGTCATCAAAGATTTAGTTCAACAATAAGCTGACTCTCTCTTCTACCAAGCCATATATAGTATCCCGCCTGTGCAAAGAAAATCAAGAATATTAGTTGTCTTTTTCTAGGTATTCGTTTTGAAAAGGTTATTATAACGTATACCAAAACAAATAGTCGGGATAATAGAGAAAGAAGTAAGTTATTTAGAAACTTTTACAATAAAAAAAGGAGGGCGCCGTCGGGCTTCTTTGAGCTCCGGCCAGATTTTTTCATCTTCTTCCGAGGCCACCGGCTCCTCAACAGCCTTTATGATGAATCCTGCTTCCAACAAGCTATTCAAAATGGTAGAAATACCTCGGTGATACTTTATCACTCCCTTTACAAACCAGTGGCTTTCCCGAATCCCTTCTAGGTGATACTCATCCAGCGGCCAGTAAAGTTTCTTGCCCGCGCTATCTTTAATCCAGCCGTGATGAATACCCTGTGAACAGGTGGAGACAGGATGTTCAGTGGAAAAAAGTAAAAACCCTCCAGGTTTCAACCAATCGTAAATATTATTCGCTAAATCCTTGAGATCTTTAACATAGTGAAAGGCTAGTGAACTTACCACCAGGTCGAAGGTTGCCACCGGAAATTTTAGGTCTTCCATGGCGCTGTGCTGGAAGCTAACACCGGCTGGAATATCGGATGCTGCTAACTCAAGCATTTTACTGGATATGTCCACACCAATAACGTTTTTTGCACCCAGCGCGCTAATCCTGCGGCAAAGCTCTCCGGCGCCACAACCCAGATCCAGAACAGACATCCCTTGAACCTCTGGCAAGAGCGCTAGAATGGCGGGCTGTTCCAATACTGCATTCAAGCCATGCTGCTTGTCTCGCATTCGTTGGTAACTTTCAAAAAAACCGGGTATGTCATAAATGTTTTGTTTCATGGATAAGAATAGTATAAGAAATCAAAAGTTAAAAGGCAAAGGTCAAAAGTTATATTAAAAAGTGTATTAATAGACAAATAGGTGAAAGCTACCGGGTTAAATAAGTTGGTCAAAAGGATAAGGAGGCTACACGTCACCTACAAAGAAGAAGGATTTTATTACGCTTGAAGTTAATTGAAATCACCTATAAGGTAAACTATAATATGTAATGTTCGTATCATCGTTATTTACTGCATTTTTTGAACACTCAATAAACAGCCTCACAGGGCAAAAGGGGGAAATATTTGGCTTATCAAACTATCCTTTTCGAAAAAGACCACGGTATCGGTATCGTCACGATTAATCGTCCTCAGGTTATGAACGCCCTTAACGACCTGGCTTACGCCGAAATCTACCAGTTATTCCAGGAAATTGAAAAGGACCGCGAAGTAAAAGTGGTCATCATCACCGGTAGCGGCGAAAAAGCCTTCGTCGCTGGTACAGATATCACCTATATGTCAAAATTCAACACAGACGAAGCGCGTACCTTCTCGGCCACGATGAAAAAGACCTGTGATTTAATCTGGAATCTGCCAAAACCGGTCATCGCGGCCATCAACGGCTTCGCTCTTGGTGGCGGGGCCGAACTAGCTATGTGCGCCGATATTATCATCGCCTCTGAAAACGCTAAATTCGGCCAGCCCGAAATCAACCTCGGGATTATTCCCGGCTCAAGCGGCACACAACGCTTACCCCGCCTGATCGGTATCAGTCGCGCCAAAGAACTGATTTATAGCGGGGGCATAATTGACGCTAAAACAGCTCTCAGCATGGGCCTGTTAAGTAAAGTGGTCGCTCCTGCTGAACTGATGAAAGAAGCTAAAGCCCTAGCTGCCAACCTGTCGGAAAAGAGCAGTGTCATTTTGAAACTAGCCAAGTCCGCCATTAACAACGGTATGAATGTTGATCTGAACACAGGAATAAATATTGAGATAGAATGTTTCTCACAGTGCTTTGCCACAGAAGATCAGAAAGAATCTATGAAAGCCTTCATGGAGAAAAGAAAACCAGAGATTAAAAACAAGTAAATAATTTACAGTTTTTAGCCCACCAACTTGTTAGCTGTTTTCAAAACAATTGAATTCATGGAGGTGAGCAGTGGTCAATAAGAATAGCGATGTTGTTATCGTAAGCGCGCTCAGAACCCCCTTCGGCAGATACGGCGGTTCTCTCCAGAATATCGATTATTTCGATCTGGGTGCCATCCCTATCCGGGAAGTCCTGAAAAGGGTTAACGTTGCTCCCAATAGCGTTGCTGAAGTTTTCTGGGGCGTCGGCGATACCTCAGTCTGTAAAGATGTTTTTACTCCGGTCGCTGCTCGCCAAACCCTGATTAAAGCCGGTCTGCCTCATGAGACTACTTCTATCTCCTTAGATATGGCTTGTGTTTCAGCAATGCATGCTGTGAAACTGGCTGCTCTGGAAATGAAGGCTGGTGAAATCGATTGCGCCATCGCCGGAGGTTGCACTTCTTTCAGTCGTGAGCCATTTATAGCTAGAAATATGAGATTCAAGGGCTTTCACATTGGCGATGTCAAGATGGAAGACCCACTTTATGCTCTGGGTTACAAAGACTTTAATCCAGTGTCTGTGGATAGTGATATTATCGCCCTGCAGCATGGTGTTGAAAGGGCGGAACAAGATGAATGGGCTGGCCGTTCTCACGCCATGTACGGCGAATCTTGGCAAGCAGGTAAATTTAAAGATGAAATTTTCCCAATCGCTATTCCGCAAGATAAAGGCATACCTAAAATTTTGGATATCGACGAGCAATACCACCCAAAGTCTACGATAGAATCTCTTGCCGAATTAAAGACTGTTTATAATACCAGGACCATTACCACCGGTAACGCCTCCGGCTTGAATGACGGAGCTACCGCTATTTTATTGATGACTCGTGAGAAAGCAATGGATATGGGACTCAAACCTTTGGCCACTATCATCGCCAGTGTCCATTATGCGATGAAACCCAGCCATATACCGGAGGCTCCCGGGTACTGCATGTTGATGGCCCTTAAGAAAGCCGGTTTGTCTCTGGATGATATGAAAGTTATGGAAATCAATGAGGATCTCGCCTGTATACCGCTGGTATCTCTGAGAATTCTAGCCGGCGGCGACAACGAGAAAGCCGAACTCGCTAAGCTAAAAGATAAGACTAATGTTAACGGTTCAGCAATCGCTATCGGAAATCCCACTACCGCTTCAGGAGCCCGCATAATTATGAACCTTATGTACGAGCTGCAAAGAAGAGGTGGAGGCTACGCCATCGGTTCTCTGGGTGGTGGACTGGCCCAGGCCAACTCCTGCATTATTAAAGTAGAATAGACCCAAGTTGAAAATTAAAATCGAAAGGGGGGTATGGTTGACACACCCCCCCATGTTTTAGCTATATCATGATCTTGCCTAAGCTGATTTACGGAAGCGAGTCATGAAATCGACGGTCCTTTGAATATCCTCAAGAGAGACCGCATTATAAATTGAGAAGCGGATACCTCCAACAGAACGATGGCCTTTAAGACCTATCAAACCTTCCTTCTGCGCTTCAGCGATAAATCTATTCTCTAATTCTTCGGTAGGCAAACGCATAGTAACGTTCATCCAGCTCCGGCTGTCCTTATCAACAGGATTTTTATAGAAATCTGCTGCGGAATCGATCGCGCCGTAGAGTAAATTTTTCTTGGCCTCATTGATTTTTTCTACTCCCTCCAGACCACCCTTGCTCTTGATCCATTCAAGTACCAGTTTCATGATGTAAATACCGAAGGCCGGGGGTGTATTATAAAGTGATTTGTTATCAGCGTGAGTCTTGTAACTTAATAGGGTAGGAAGACCTTTGTTGGCCTTAGCCAGGAACTCATCACGAATAACTACCAGAGTCACACCTGCGGGACCGAGGTTTTTCTGAGCTCCAGCATAAATCAAGGAAAACTTTTTAAAATCACGCCGCCGAGAGGCGATATCTGAAGACATATCAGCGATCAGCGGAATCTTACCCGTCTCCGGATACTCACTAAACTGAGATCCCTCGATAGTGTTATTGGAGCAAACATGGAGATAGGCTACGTCCTCTGGATATTTGATCTCATTCATCTTAGGAACCCGGCGATATTTTTCCTCTTTAGATGAAAAGGCTACATGGGCTTTAGCCACGATCTGGCATTCTTTGAGCGCCCTGGCGGCAAAATCTCCTGTATCAACGTATGCGGCAGTCTGGCCAGCTCCAATAAAGTTCATGGGTATAAGATCAAATTGGGTTGAGGCGCCGCCACCCAGGAACAGAACATGGTATTCCGGACCAAGGCCGAGCACCTCACGGATTAAAGCTATCGTCTGATCGTTGATCGCTTCAAACTCTTTGCCGCGATGGGAGCTCTCAATAATTGACATTCCTGTGCCTTTGTAATCAAGCAATTCATCCTGTACAATTTTGAGGACATCAAGCGGAATAGCTGCTGGACCAGGATTAAAATTGATATTTCTTTTTACCATTTTCTCCCTCACCTTCTAACTTTAATCGTAATTATAGCATTACAATATCTAATAAACCATCTAGCAAATACAATTCCCCATTACACTGATTGATAACAGTATACCTGAATATTCCGCCAGGATTTTTATTACAATTATTTTTAGACTTTCTTGTTAAGTGCGATATCACCGACATTGATATCTTTCTCGGTGTTTATTTTTTCCATCGTCTGGGACAGGTGGCCTGCCTTCACTATCTCTAAGGAATAAATACCCACAGCTAACCCATCGAACCAGAAGTCTCCAAAGTTGTCCGTCTTTACCGAAGCGACCTTCTTCCCCTTAGCATCCTTTAATGTTACAGTAACATCTTCCAGGCATTCATCCGCTTGAGGGTCATAAACTCCACCGGCCACAAACCTCCTGGGTATGCCGATGTAATACGTCCTCGGATTGGCCTTATTTTCCGGTTTTAGAATCTCCGCTTTGGCAATCAAATCCTTAAACTCTGCTTCTTCTCCGAATTTCAAAGCCCCGGTAGGACAGGCATCCACACAGCGGGGTTCTTTCCAGCCTTTATCCAGCAGATGAGCGCACCAGGTGCATTTCTGAGCTAAATGCAGGTCTTGATTAAAATAGATAACTCCGTAAGGGCAGGCATCCAGACATAGCTTCTGCCCTGTACACTTGGTGGGATCGATGATGACTGCGCCATCTTCTCGCTTATAGATAGCTTTGCTGTTACAAGCCGTCAGGCAGGGCGCATCTTTACAGTGCTGGCACATGTGATGCATGTAGGCTACCTTAACCCGGGGCACCTGCCCTCTGACATGCTCCTCAACCTTCGTCCAGAACTGTCCGGTATCCGGCTGAGGTTTCGCTATGGGGGTCCAATCATTACCCACATGTTCGTCTTTGCAGGCGATCTGGCAGTTGTAACAACCGTTACATTTGGTGATATCGATGATCATTACTTTAGACACTTCTCACTTATCTCCTTTGGCCATTACTCTTTATAATCTTAAGGCGGAACCTTAACTAAACTCAACTAAGTCTTATTTATATTCGTAAAAACCTTTACCGGTTTTTCTACCCAGCCATCCCGCCGATATCATTTTTTTAACTAATACCGGAGTTATAAACTGGGGATCCTTCAATTCCTCGTAGCAAGCGATAGCAATAAAATTCACAACATCCAATCCAATCAGATCAGTCAAAGCCAGCGGACCTATAGGATGATTACCTCCAAGTTTCATAGCTGTATCTATTTCGTCTTTATTAGCTACTCCATTTTCAACTAAACGAATGGCACTTAAAAGATAGGGTATCATCAATCTATTAACTATGAATCCAGGAGCATCTTTAACCATAATCACAGTTTTACCTAGAGAAGTGCCGAAGGTTTGGACCTGCTGGATAATATCCGGGCTGGTCATCAGGGTAGGAACTACTTCTACTAAGGCCATAACCGGCACAGGGTTAAAGAAATGCATACCCAGTACTCTTTCCGGCCTATTAGTAGCTTTGGCGATATCAATAATCGATAGACAAGAGGTGTTGGTCGCTAATATCATGTCATCGTGGTCTATTTTGGCAAGATTACCGAAAATCGCTTTTTTAGCAGCTATATTTTCGGTAGCTGCTTCAATAATCAAATCACAATCATGCAAATCCACCATATTGATGGTGCCTCTAATACGCTTTAATGTAGAATCCATTAGTTCTGAGGTTATTTTTCCTTTTTCAACGGCTTTGTTTAAGGAAGAATTGAGTGAAGCTAAGCCTTTATCCAAAAAGGCTTGACTGACATCCGACACAATAACTTGATAACCGTTTTGAGCGCAGAGCTGAACGATACCGGCTCCCATAACTCCACAGCCGATTACTCCGACTTGCTTGATACTCATCTTTTTACTCCCTTTATAAATATGGATATTGATATGTTTCAGAAAATACCTGTTTAATAAGTTGTATTTTCAAAGAAATGGCTTTTATCAATATGTTATATCATCTTGATCTGCCACTACAATATTCCATACGATCTTTGGCGATGGAATTACCATTAGCACTCGGGACGGATCAGGAAACTAGCTTCTTCACTTCAGCCAAAAAGACGGGTAATACTTTCTTCCAGTCTCCCACTACCCCATAGTGGGCTACTTTAAAGATATTAGCTTCTGCATCCTTGTTAATGGCTACTATTACCTTAGCTCCCGAGTAACCGCTTAAGTGCTGGCTTGAACCGGAGACAGCCACGGCAATACACATCTTCGGACTAACAATCTTACCGGTTAAGCCTACCTGAAGATTATCTGAAACCCATTTATTATCGCAGGGTGGCCTAGAAGCACCAACTGCTCCCTTCAGGATTTGAGCTAATTCTTCCAATTGTTTAAACCCTTCTGGGCCTCCAATGCCTCTTCCGCCAGTCACTATTACTTTAGCTTCTTCCAACTTAATCCCGGATACCGCTTCGGTCTTTCTCTCCAGGAACTTGGTCCGGGTAGAGGCAGGATCAATAGCTACCGATATTTTTATTATTTCCCCTTGCCGACTTGAATCTTTAACAGGAGGTGAAAAAGCTTTACTCCTCAGGGTAACGATCTGGGGACTAACCTCACACATTTGAATAGCCATAGCATTCCCGCCGAAGACCGGCTTTGTCATTAACATTCTTTTTGTGGCTGGATCAATGGTTAAGGCTGTACAATCCAGAGTTGCCGCTGTTTTCAGTCTAAAAGCCAGCCTAGGAGCTAAGTCCCGGCCAATTTGGGTCTGCCCAAGCAAGACTATTTCTGGGGAAGTTTCGCTGATTACTTTAGCCAGACCTACTAGATAAATTTCGGTGATATAATCTTTAAATAAAGGGCCTTCCACCACATACACTTTGCTGGCGCCATAAGCTAGAGGTTCAGAAGCTATGGCACCAACATCCGTCCCGATTAAGAGGGCACTTAAACTCTGCCCGAGTTCTGTGGCTAGCTGGCTACCCGTTCCAAGCAATTCTGTATCTAAAGGGGATAATTTGCCATTAGCTGTCTCACAGTAGGCTAAGATTCCCTGATATCGTTCCATGGTCTGATCTCTTCTACTCTCCATAAAGCTCTTAAATTACTTTATTCGCTCTTAATTTAGCCACCAGTTTACGGGCAGCTTCTTCAGGTGTATCGGCACTCACCATTTCACACTTAGTATATCTAGCCGATTGAAAAAGCCTGGTTAGCTTGACCCGTCTTCCCCGCGATCCAATCATGGCTGGGTCGACTCCAATATCCGCCGGTTTCCATACGATGGGTTCTTTGCGCTTGGCCGCCATTATGCTTCTAACATTCGGATAACGAGGGGCAGCATGCTCATTACCTAAAGTGACGACTCCAGGTAAACTCATCTCAATAAGTTCATAACCATCAGGAATCACCCTTTCGACCCTGGCTTTACCCTCAACTATCTCTACTTTGCGAGCAACGGTGACACTGGGTAAACCCAGTATCTCGGCAATACCGGATCCCACCTGTCCTGAATCCCAATCCACAGCCTGTCTGCCACACAGGATCAAATCATAATCTCCGATCTTTTTAATAGCCATAGAAAGAGCATATGCCGTAGACCAGCTATCCCCATCTGCAAAAGCAGGGTCTTCCAGTAAGACTAACTCATCAGCCCCCATCGAAAGGGTTTTCTTCACTACATCCCGGAGCAAGTTTACTCCCAGGCTTAAAGCTGTAATCTTCCCACCTACTTTATCTTTAATCCTTAGAGCAGCCTCCATGGCATACTCGTCAAAGGTGCTTATTACCGGAGGGATACCAGCAGGAAAAATGACTCGATTGGCAGATGAATCAATCTTAAAGCTGCAAGGGGGAGCTTCTGGATCAGTGGTCTGTTTCACACAGACTATAATATTTATCAATAATACCTCTATTAATCTCTATGTTCTAAATGCCATTCTTGGATCTTTCGATTTAATGGTTTTAATCTGATAAAAACATTAAAAAGAAAATAATTTATGTTTGGTCTCTCTGTTAAATTAACTAACCTTAAAGATGGGTATGCTTCTCTACTGAAGACCATTTATTCCCTCTCAATAATCTAGTGAACCTCCAAATATGATCATATTATAGATAAATTTAATCCAAATTGTCGATTATATCGAATGAACATATAGAAAGTGGTTAAATACCCACAACCTTTAATCTCAATTTAGTTTACACGGATGTAATATAACGTTTACAATTACAAAATATGCAAGCGATTTTAGCGTTTACCGCGGTCCAGGTGGTCGTGCTGCTTTCTTCGATAAGCAGCACCGCAGTCGCGGTAGCCTTCCCCAATATCACCGCTCATTATAACACCTCGCTGGTTTTGGCCGGCTGGGTATTAAGCATCTATCAATTAGTTGCCGCCTGTTCCATGGTTTTAATGGGAAAGATAGGTGATGTCCTGGGACATAAAAACATTTTTTTGATTTGTTCGGGTCTCTTTGTTATAGGATCCCTCTTGGCAGCTCTAGCGCCCAACATTCAACTATTGATAGCCGCCCGTTTTATCCAGAGCATAGGAGGAGGAGGCTTTATGCCCACTATGGTGGGTATTACAGTGGAGATGTTTCCTCGTCATCGGCAGCAACTTATCGGAGTAAACATGAGCATCAACAGCCTCGGAGGAATCATAGGGCCCAATATTGGCAGCTGGTTAGTTACCAGCTTTGGCTGGCAATCCATATTCTGGTTTAACGTACCCATCGTAATCCTGGCCGTTATTCCTCTCTTCTTTATTCTAAAATCCACGCAAGGGAAAAAAGTCCATATCGATTTTTCAGGAGCTGGATTATTAAGCGCCTTTCTTTTTACATTTATGATCGGACTGTCTCAGATTGTTCACAGCGGGAACGGCCCTGGCTGGTTGATCACTGGGCTTTTATTTGTGGCCAGCATAGTTTTTCTCGTCATGTTTATAAGGCATGAACTCAAAACCAGCGACCCCATTATTGACCTGGCATTGCTGCGATTAAAACCCTTTGCAGCAGCAAATATCTATAATTTTATATATGGTTCCTGTGTCTTCGGATTCACTTCTTTAATCCCTCTCTACGCGGTTTCCGTTTACGGTATGACCACTATCCAGAGCGGTTATGTTTTGATGGCAAGGTCAATCGGTTTTGTGATGGCTTCAATGGCAGGCGGGTTTTTGCTGGTGAAATGGGGTTACCACAAGCCGATGCTTGTTGGGTCGATAATTGTGTCCGCTAGTCTTTTATTCTTCGCTTGTGAGTTTTCTCGGGTAAAAATATTAGAGATAGACATCAGTTCAGTAGCGCTGGTTTCCACTATCGCCCTTGCGATTGGACTTGGAATGGGAGTTGCCAGCCAGGCCTCTGCCAACGCCTGCCTGGGGTTGATGCCTCACAGGGCTTCCACCATGTCCGGCGTCAGGGGGATGTTTCGTCAAAGCGGGGGGGCAATCAGTATCGCAGTCACAACCTTGATACTTCAGTTTGTTGGCGATATGTCACTCGGTTTTGCTATCGTTTTTATATCCACCGGTGTAATAGCCTTGCTAACTATTCCATTTATCTTCGCCATGCCGGACAAAGATACCCGTATTCTGGCGTGAGAAAAGTAATACGACTTTATACATAATTCAACTTATCGATTCCATTGGTTAGAAAAAACTTATTTTTCTTAATTATTAGTTTAACAGATGATGTGGCGCTTAGTTTATTTTTTGCTTTTTAAAAAGTCCCAGGCTACCAGGTGTTAAAGCATTATTTCTGGTACGGCCAGGGAAAACCCACCAGAGCAGCATTCGTGTTATCCACTGTATACACCATCCCATTGGTCTCGTCATAAGCAACTTTTTTAGCACCTGTAGCGGTTGGCACGCAGGTGATAAACTTCTCATCGCTGCCATTAAAGATTGCCATCACCGGGCCGCTATCGGTAGCACAGGCAGCAAAGTACAGATCCGCAACAAGATCGTATGCCACCATATCGGCGCCACCTGCAACCTCGCTGGTGGATTTCACTTTCTGCGAGCTAAAATCCCAGAAGGTCAAGTGCAAGGGGGAAGTGGTATTCCCGAGTAGTCCCACGTTGGTCTTTGGGTTAATGGCCAGGCCATGCGGTTCAGCATCGTCTATAATATCCATCTTCTTGACCAGAACATCGGTCTTCGGGTCGAACTGAAAGAGCAAATTCTGAGCCCCAGAACACATATACATAAACCCGTCTTTGGCATTGTAACGACTTTGCACAAGGCTAGGCCCAAGTCCCGTGAATTGTTTGATCATTTTGTCAGTTGCCCCGTCAATGACCGTCACAAGCGCATCGCTGTTGGCTACGTACAGCTTATTGTCCACCGGGTCGTAGTCCATTTCGGCGGATTTTGATGCACCTCCGGCAGTGACCGTCGCGATAATCGAATTGAACTTGGCAGAGGACGGGTTAATATCAATGATAACAATTGTGTGATTCGCAAGACTGGCGTATAGTTTGTTGACCTTCTTGGCCACGGCAACCCCGCTCGGCGCACTACCAGTGAGTATAGTAGTGATGAAAACTGCCTGTTTCGTAGTTATATCAAACACATCAACCCCTTCGGCGGTCTTGTCCGCTAGATAGAGTCGGTGGGCTTGCTGGTCTATGTCCATTACCCCGGGAGCCAGTACCTTTCCGGTATCTGGTAAAATGGGAGTGCGAGTCAGCGGCACAACTGTCGTCTTTTCAAAAACTGGAGTGCTAGAAGTAGTTGTAACGGTTAAAGAGGCTTCCTTGGTTTTAGAGGGTACAGCAGGGGCTGCGCAGGCCACCAAAAACAGGGCCATAATCAGAATAGCGCAAAGAAACAAGAAACTCAGTCTAAGCAACCTCCGCATCTACTTAACCTCCAATTTATTTGAGATAAGCTATAATATCATATATATAGGGGGAAAGAAGAACCCTTGCGGGCTGTCCTTTCCCCCTTTGTTCTAGACTACCGGTTGTTTAAGTTTTATTTATTATAGGGCCAGGGAAAACCGACCAGCTCGGCTTTTGAGGTGTCTGCTGTATACACCATCTTATTGGTCTGATCATACGCTACTTTATTGGCACCTGGCGTAGTCGGCACCAGAGTGATGAACTTCTCATCGCTTCCATTGAAGATTGCCATCACCGGTCCCTGATCAGCAAGGCAAGCGGCAAAAAACAGATCCGCAACTGGGTCGTAGGTTACCATGTCAGGGGAACCAGCTACATCACTGGTGGATTTCACTTTCTGCGAGCTAAAATCCCAGAACGTGAGGTGTTGGGGCGTACTATGAACCCCCAATAAACCCACGTTTGTCTTTGGGTTGATGGCGAGACCGGTCGGATTAGAATCGTCTACAATATCCATTTTCTTGACGAGTACATCGGTCTTCGGGTCGAACTGTAAGATCATATTCTGGGCACTTGAGGCCAGATACATGAACCCGTCTTTGGAATTGTAACGAAATTGCTGAAGGCCAAGGCCAAGGTCTTTGATTTGTGTAATCATTTTATCCGTTGTCCCATCAACGACCGTAACAATATTATCACCATTAGCAACGTAGGCTTTTTTATCCACCGGGTCGTAGTCCATTTCGTCACAACGTGTCCTGCCTCCGGTGGCAATCGTCGTGATTACTGAATTGAATTTTGCGGATGCAGGGTTAATGTCAATAATCGCAATTGAGCTATTTTCGAGGCCTGCGTATAGTCTATTCACGTTCTTCGCCACGCTTACTCCGCTGGGTGCGCTGCCAGTGGGTATAGTAGTGACGTAGACTGCTTGTTTCGTAGTAATATCAAAAACATCCACACCCGTTAAGGTGGTGTCAGCTAGATAGAGCCGGTGAGCCTGCTGGTCGATGTCCATAATATCCGCCTTAAGAGTCTTTCCTATTAATGGCGAAATTGGAGTTCGAGTCAAAGGCACAACAGTCGTCTTGTCAAAAACTGGAGCGCTAGTGGTAGTGGTGACAACTCCAGAGGGTGCCGTGGTTTTAGAGGGGGTAACTGTGCCAGTGCAGCCGCCCAAAACCAAGGCGACGATGAGAATGACGCAAAGAAACAAAAACCTCAGACTAAGGAACTTCGGCATATTTTAACCTCCCATTTTGCTTATAATTACTATTTACAAGAACTCCGTTCTTGTAGCAACGGGGAAGAGCAACGTTACCTGCCTTCCCCTTGATCTAGCACTATTTAGTAATAAACTTGGCTGGAAGCGGGAAAGAACATACCTGGATAGGGGTCGTTGGGGCAGCATCTAAATCCGTGGTATACACGATCTTATTGGTTTCGTCGTATACTACGCTTTTACCTCCCTTTATTCCCGAGGGTACATTGGTCAGAAACTTGCCGTTCCCATCGAGGATCGTTATACAAGTTCCACGGGAAAACTTGGTTGAAGCGGTAAAGAAGAGATCCACCACAGGATCGTAGGTTATGAAATCGCATTGGCCAACATTAGTAATAACTGAGGCAACTTTCATCAGCTTAAAATCCCAGATCACTAAATGTTCAGCTTTGGCATTCTCACCGGTTATTACCGCTAAATCAGATCCCAGTTTAAGCCCGACATGAGCCGGATCGAGGGGGCCGAGGGGATCAACAATATCTGTCGTCGATATCTGGGTATCGGTTGTCGGGTCGAATTTGTAGATTTTATTGGTGTCTTGACCAGGCAGATAAACCATTTTATCATTTGGGTTATAAATAGCCGGTTCAAGACCAGTACCCAACTCGAAGGTTTTAATAACCGTTTTAGTTCCGAGATCTACAACAGAAAGCTTTCCTGAGCGATTACTATTACAATAGAGTTTGTTGACCCCGGGGACATAAGTAGCCGCGTCTAAGGGTTTATTGGCAGTATCAATACTGTCAATAACGGTATTAAAAGTCGCTGAAGTTTGGTCCATGTCAATGACTTCCACTTTCCCGTTAATCTCAGGGGCAAACATCTTTTTGAGAGAAGGTACAATCTCAATAACAGGCGATCCAGCTGATAGAGTTATTTCTTTGACGAAGACTGCTGTCGGTGTTGAAACATCAAATACTTCGATCCCTGGAGCATTCAAGACGGTTATATAGAGTAAATGGCTTGCCTGATCCATTACCATGCTGTCATTAGTCATAGTAGCCAGGCCTTTGGGATTCGGAACATCAACATGTGAAAGTGTAACGACAGTCGTATCAGCGGCAATGGGGGTTGTTGATGCAGCCGTAGTCGTCGGCGCAACAGTGGTAGTAGAAACTGCAGTAGTGGTGGGAGCAACAGTTGCACCTGACGGCTTTCCATCTATCAAAAGCTGTGACGCGGCTGTGATATTAAAGATTTGGAGTCCTTTATTAGCTAACATTTGGCCAACCTGAACTTTACCGGTTGCAGTCGCCGTTTTATTCAGCCAAGCGGTTTGAAAGTCTGCAGGGAATTGGGATTGATCATAAATCTCGATATCAAACCCATTTGGGAATGGCTTACCTAGAGAAATTAGCCAGTGGGTAGTCCAACCAGGGACAATCTGAACAATCGGACCAGTGACAGTTATTTTTTGATTGACGTATTTCGGATCTCTAGCTTGTTCCCAGGTAACGGTAGGTACTTCTGCTGCTGTCGTTGTTGGCACAACAGTCGTGGTTGTGGGCTTAACAGTGGTAGTTGCA